>DATCBY010000064.1:0-76443 GCA_036511595.1 Bauldia sp. | reverse complement strand
AGCCGACTGACTTCCTGAGGGGTGATGTCGCCGAGCTGCCGATGCCGCAAAGCAGAGAGGAAGTGGCGACCAAGCAGCCTCGTATAGTCCGCAGTCGTTCGGGGACGGTTACGCTGCTGCGAGGCTGCCAGGAAAATCTCGATCGCCTTCTCAAAGGTGATGTTCGGCGTTCGTCTCTTGCCGAGTATTTGCTCGGCCAAAATGCGCTTGGCCTCGAGCCGAGCTGCGGCGAGCGTAACGACGGGATAGCGGCCGATCGTGACGAGGCGCCGATCGAGGCCAAGCATCACCGTCCAACTCCTCGTTCCGCCCTGACTAATCCGGAGCCCAAAACCAGGAAGAGATTTGTCCCATAGCGTTGTTTGGCCCCGCTCAGGGAGCTTCGTATTTCTGACGACGATGTCGGTGAGACTAACCCGCATTAGTCGCTGCCTAGTCACATGGAATGGCGGTGTAGCCGCGTTCATCCATGTTCGGCTATGTACGCCAAAAGTGGCGGAATATCAATGATAACTGAGGGAAAATGTTGCGCTATGAGAAGCCAGGAGAAGCTGAAAATTCGAATTATGATTCCGCTGCTCTAACCAACTGAGCTACTCCGCCCCGAAGTGGGCCGGATATAAGAAGCGCGGCGAAAGACTGTCAACTGCTGGGATTGCTCTGCGCTCCCGCCTGTTCGGCCGCTCCGCGAATAGTCGTTCGCCCGGTGGGTGTTCACCTCGACGGAGCCGAGAAGCTCCGGCGGCGCCGCGGAGCGGCGCGATTCATTCGAAAGGCGGTACCCGATGAATGCACCCGTGACGGCGTTGGCGGCGGAAACGCGGACCCTAACAGCCGCGCGCCTGCTGTCGCTCGCCACGGCGGTGCCCAAGCATAAAATCCGGCAGGAAGAGGTGCGAGCCAGCGCCAAGGCCTATTTCGGGGCGAAGACCGGCATCTTCCAGCATCTTGAACCGGTGTTCGCCAACGCGCAGATCGACACGCGCTATGCCTGCCAGCCGTTTGACTGGTACCTCGATCCGCACGACTTCGGCGAAAAGACCACGCTCTACACCGAACATGCGCTGGCCCTCGGGCTGGAGGTTGCCGAAAAGGCGCTCGCCGCGGCCCGCCTCGGCGCGGCGGATATCGACGCTATTGTCTGTGTCTCCTCGACGGGCGTCATGACGCCCAGCCTTGACGCGCGGCTGATGAATCTCCTGCCGTTCCGCCGCGAAACGATGCGCCTGCCGATTTTCGGCTACGGCTGCGCCGGCGGCGTGCTCGGATTGTCCCGCGCGGCGCAGTTTGCCGTGTCGCGTCCCGGCATGCGCGTGCTGCTCATCGTCGTCGAGCTGTGCAGCATGGCGATCCGCCACGATCGCCGGACACCCAGCAACATCGTGGCGACGGCGCTTTTTGGCGACGGTGCGGCGGCGGCCATCGTCGAGAGCGGCGCCGGCCCCGGTGAAGGCGCGGCGGGCCTCGGCACCACCGGCGTTGGCGGCGAGCATACCTGGCACGACACGCTCGACATCATGGGCTGGCGGGTCGATGGCCTCGGGCTCGACGTGATTTTTCAATATTCGATCCCCTCGGTAATCGCCAAGGATTATCCAGCTGCACTGTTCGGTTTTCTTGCCGCGAATGGAATGACGCTTGCCGATGTCGACCGACCCTGCTGCCATCCGGGCGGCGTCAAGGTGATCGACGCGCTGGAGGACGTGCTCGGCTACGGCCGCGGCGATCTCGATGCGGAGCGGGCGGTATTGCGCGAATACGGCAACATGTCGGCGCCCACGGTGCTGTTCGTGCTCGACCGGCTGGTGCGACGCGGGCACAAGGGGGCGCTGCTGCTGTCGTCCCTGGGTCCAGGTTTCTGCGCAGCCTTCCAGATGGTGACTCTCCGGTGATGGGGTTCGGCTGGGCGCATGGGCTGATCGCGTTTCAGCGCCTGGGCGAGCTCATCCACGCGCGACGCAATACCCGCGCGCTGATCGCCCGCGGCGGCCGCGAAACCGGAGCCGGCCACTACCCGCTGTTCGCCCTTTTCCACGGAAGTTGGCTGGTTGCGTTGTTCGTGCTGACGGCGCCAAGTCCGGCGCCGCAGTGGCCGTGGCTGGCGCTCTTTGCCCTTTGCCAGGCATTGCGGATGTGGGTTCTGGCGACGCTCGGCCCGTACTGGTCCACGCGCATCATCACCGTTCCGAATGTGCCGCCGATCACGGCCGGCCCCTATCGGTACGTCCGCCACCCGAATTATCTGATCGTGGCGCTGGAGATTCCGGCGCTGCCGCTGGGTCTCGGCCTGCCGTGGGTGGCGGTCGTGTTCGGTGTGCTTAACGTGTGCCTGCTGGCGTATCGCGTCAACGTCGAGAATACTGCCCGCGCCCAGTTGATGCTCAGGTAGCAGCCGCATGTCGCCGACCGTCTCCCGCACAGAAAGTGGGCAGACCTGCCTATATCTTGAGCCGGCTGTCATAACAGCGCAATCTTGATTGGTGGTGATTCGCCAAGGAGAACAGCATGACTGCCAAAATGGCTGCGACCGTACTTGGAATTGTGTTGGTCGTTGTGGGGTTGCTTGGCTTCGTCAATAATCCGGTGCTCGGGATTTTTCTGGTCAATCCGCTGCACGACGTCATTCACATCGTTACGGGTCTCGTGCTGCTGGCCGGCGCGTACTCGAGTCTCGGCAGCAGCCTGGCGTTGAAGATCATCGGCATCGTGTATGCGATTGTCGCGGTCATCGGCTTCTTCATGGTCATGGACGGCATGATGCTCGGCATGGCGATGAATGAGGCGGACAAGTGGCTGCATGTCGTGCTGGCGATCGTCATCCTGATCGCGGGCTTCGGTTTGCCCGACGACAAGATGACCGCGCGAGCGATGTAGTCACCGCGTTCTCTGGTGCGGTAGGTGTCTTTTTGCCGGGGCGGATTGCAGCGCGCCACAGCCCGTGCATTTCATGGGCGGGCTTTCCCGCCATGGAGTTGCCATGCCCCCGCTCGCCGGTCTCAAGGTGCTGGAGCTTGCCCGGGTGCTCGCCGGTCCATGGGCGGGACAATTGCTCGCCGACCTCGGCGCCGAAGTCATCAAGGTCGAGAATCTTGCGGGTGACGAGACGCGCGCGTGGGGACCGCCGTCGATCGACAATGGCGACGGAACACGCGACGCGGCTTATTTCCATTCTTGTAACCGTGGCAAGCAATCCATCGCCGTCGATTTCGCGACGGAAGAGGGCCGCGCCATCGTCGCGCGCCTTTCTGCGGGCGCCGACGTCGTCATCGAGAATTTCAAAGTCGGCACGCTTGCCCGCTATGGCCTTGACTACGCCAGCGTGCGCGCCACCAATCCCGGCGTCGTCTATTGCTCGATCACCGGCTTCGGCCAGAGCGGGCCCTACAGGGCACGGGCCGGCTACGACTTCATGATCCAGGGCATGGGCGGCATCATGGATCTTACCGGCGAAGCTGATGGAGCGCCGCACAAGGTTGGTGTCGCCTATGCTGACATCATGACCGGGCTCTACGCCGTCATCGCGATTCAAGCGGCGCTGGCGCATCGCACGCGCACGGGTGAGGGACAGACGATCGACATGGCGCTGCTCGACACGCAGGTCGGCGTGCTTGCCAATCAGGCGATGAACTATCTCGCTTCCGGCGTGCTGCCGCATCGCATGGGCAACGCGCACCCGAATATCGTGCCCTATCAGGAATTCGCCGTGAGCGATGGCGACATCATCGTGGCGGTCGGCAACGATGGCCAGTTCCGGCAATTTGCGGACGTCATCGGCGCCCCGGAATTGGCGGACGATCCGCTTTTCGCATCGAACGAGGCGCGCGTCGTCAATCGGGGTGCGCTGGTACCGCAAATCGCGGCGCTCGTCATGCGGTTCCAGCGCGACACGCTGATTCCTCTGCTGGAAAAGGCCGGTGTGCCGGCGGGGCCGATCAATACCGTCGCTGACGTCTTCGCCGATCCCCAGGTCGTTCATCGCGGCATGCGCCTGGACCTGCCGCGCGAAGCGGGCCTGGCGGTTCCTTCGGTGCGCACCCCGATCAGGATGGAAGGCACGCCGCTCGCCTATGAGCGCGCGTCGCCCCGGCTTGGGGAGCATACGGCGACCATTCTCGCCGGCCTCGGCTATAGCGATGACGACGTGGCGCGGCTGCGGCTGGCGGGAGTGATCCGCTAGTCCGGCCGTCGCACGCCGCCCTTGCCGTCGGCCACGATCGGTCTAGGTTCTCCGGCCTCGTCCAAGCTTTGGGGAACGCTGATGACTTATCTTCCGTCCGACGAACGTTACGGCATGATGCACTATCGGCGGAGCGGTCGGAGCGGCCTCAAGTTGCCTGCCGTCTCGCTCGGCCTGTGGCACAACTTCGGGCACGGCTCGCGCGCCGACGTTGCGCGCGACATGTGCCGGCGGGCCTTTGATCTCGGGATTACGCATTTCGATCTCGCTAACAACTACGGTCCACCGCCGGGCTCCGCCGAGACTCTTTTCGGGGAGATCCTGAAGGACGATTTCCACAATCTTCGCGATGAACTCCTCATCTCGACCAAGGCCGGCTACGACATGTGGCCCGGTCCCTACGGGCAATGGGGCAGCCGCAAATACCTCATCGCGAGCCTCGACCAGAGCCTCAAGCGCATGGGGGTCGACTATGTCGACATCTTTTATTCGCACCGTTTCGATCCCGACACGCCGCTGGAGGAAACCATGGGCGCGCTCGACGCCGTCGTGCGCCAGGGGAAGGCCCTCTACGTCGGCATCTCGTCCTACAGCTCGGCACGGACGCGCGAGGCAGCCGCGATCCTGCGCCGTCTCGGCACGCCGGCGCTGATCCACCAGCCGAGCTACTCCATCCTCAACCGGTGGACGGAGGAGGACCATTTGCTCGATACGCTGGAAGGCGAGGGGATCGGCTGCATCGCCTTCTCGCCGCTGGCGCAGGGGATGCTCACCGACAAATATCTGAAGGGCGTCCCCGAGGACAGTCGTGTCGGTCGGGGCTCGGGAGCGTTCCGACCGGAGTTCCTCGCGGAGAAGAACATGACGTCGGTGCGTTCGCTGAACGATCTGGCGAAGAAACGCGGCCAGACGCTGGCGCAGATGGCGATAGCCTGGACGTTGCGCGATCCGCGTATGACGTCGGCGCTGATCGGCGCTTCGCGGGTTGCGCAAATCGAGGACGCAGTCGGCGCGCTCGCGAACTTGACCTTCTCGCCGGCCGAACTCGACGCGATCGACAAGCTGGCCGTCGACGCTGGCATCAATATCTGGAAGCGGTCGAGCACCGCATAGACCCTACGCCGGGTGTGGATTGGTCGCGTGCCAGGTGCCCCAGGCGCCGGTCCAGATCATGGTCATGGCCACCCAGGCAATGAGCGCGAGGCCAAGGTAGGAAATCCACGGAAAGCGCCGCAGGACTCTGGCGATCATGGTAGCGGCGACGCCGATGAGGGCGACCGACAGGCTGAGCCCGATGACCAGCACCCAAAGATGGTGCCGCGCCGTTCCGGCGACCGCCAGCACGTTGTCGAGCGACATCGACACATCGGCGACCACGATCTGCGCAATGGCCTGACGGAAAGTTTTCGGTTTTGCTCGTGAGGCGGCGGACAGCCCGGTTCCGCGGACTGCCAGTGCGTCGGCGGCCGCCGCTTCGGCCGCGTGGCCGCCGACCCGCAGCTCGCGCCAGAGCTTCCAGCACACCCAGAGCAGCAGGAATCCGCCGATAAGCACCACGCCGACGACATCGAGAATCTGCGTGGCAAAGAGCGCCAGGATGATACGCAGCAGGGCAGCCGTTGCGATCCCGAAGAGGATCGCCTTCCGGCGCAGCTGATCCGGCAATCCGGCCGCCGCCATGCCGACGACGATGGCGTTATCGCCAGCGAGGACCAGATCGATGACGAGGACCGTGACGAGCGCGTAAAGCTCGGAACCGAGCCCTGAATACATCGGCCTCTTCGCTTCCCTGCCGTCAGGTTCTGTCTGTCCCCTTACTTGGGAACGGGTGCGTCCTTATCCAAGACGCCTTCGCTCTTCAGGTCCCGCCACAGGGCGGCGGGGATCTTCAGTTTCCACCAAGCCAATATCTGCTTCAGTTCGGCGGCGGTCTGCGGCCCTGGGATGACGCTCGCCACGATCGGATGGGCGGGCGTGAACTGCAGGGCTGCGGCCGCGAGCGGGACATCGTGGGCGTCGCAGATCTTCTGCAGGCGCTTGACCTGCTTGACTACCTGGGGGGGGGCCTTGGCGTAGTTGAAAGTCTTGCCACCGACAAGAACACCCGAATTGAAGGGACCGCCGATGACGATGGAGGCGCCGTGTTTCTTGACCTCGGGAAACAGCGAATGCAGCGGCGCCTGTTCGAGCAGGGTGTAGCGTCCGGCGAGCAGGAAAACGTCGAACTGGCCGCGTTGCATCGCGTCGGCGATCGGCTGCGCCTCATTGACGCCGAGGCCGATCGCCTTGATGTCGCCGGCGGTGCGCAGCTTGTCGAGCGCCTTGTAGGTCTCGTCCATGGCTGTCCGGAAGACCTTCTCCTGCGCCTCCTTCGAGCCGTGGGAATACACGTCGATGTCGTGGATATAGACGATGTCGATGTGGTTCAGGCCGAGGCGCTGCATGCTGTCCTCGTAGGCGCGCATGGTGGCGTCGTAGCCGTAGTCGAACTGCGGCGCGAACGGGAAAGGCGCGAACGGAAATGGACCGCGGCGCAACTCGGCCGCACTCAAAGGCGTGCGGCGCGGCCTGAGCAAACGGCCGACCTTAGTGGAGAGCACCCAGTCCTTTTGTTCACGGAGGCCGTCGCCAAGGACATGCTCGGATTTGCCGTAGCCGTAGAAGGGGGCGGCATCGAAATAGCGGATGCCCTTTTCGTAGGCCTTCGCGACCAGCATGCGGCCTTCCTCCTCGGTGACCGGGGCGACGTTGCCCGCCAGCGAAGCCGTGCCGAGGCCCATCGTGGTGACCTTGAGCTTGGTGCGGCCGACACGGCGCTTCTCGAATTCCATGACGATTCCTCCCTCTGGTACTTTTCCTGCCAACGCCGCGGTTGGCCTTGATACATGAGCCCGGCGTCATTGAGTAGACGGACGCGCCTATTCGCCGCGAAGCTTTTCGACGGTGGTCAGGCGATCACGGGCGCTGCGGCCGAGGTCGCGGGCGACAGCCGCAAGCACGGCCTCGACCAGCAGGAGAAGGCCGGCGCAGGAGTCCCAGACCGACGGGGCGACGACATGGGCCGGCAGCACGTGCCGGGCGACATTCGAAACGGGCGACAGCCACTGATCGGTGAACAGGGCAATCGTGGCGCCGCGCTTGGCGGCATTGCGGGCGAACGCTGCGATGTCGTTGGAATACCGACGGATGTCGAAGACCACGACCGCGTCGCGCTTGCCGATATCGAGCATCTGGTCGAGCCAATTGAGATTGTCGCCCATGATGCGGCGAACGCGCGGGCGAAGTACGCGCAGGTGCGAGACCATGTATTCGGCGAGCGCGCCGGTGAACCGGCCGCCCAGGACATGGAGCGGCCGGCCGCTGTCGGCGAGCAGGCGTACGACGGCGTCGAATTCGTCGTGCGCGACGTTGGCGGCGGTTTCACGGATATTGTCGGTGGCCGTTTCGGCGAAGAGCGCCAGCACGTCGTGGCCGGCGACGGGGCCGCCCTTCATCAGCGGCGTCTCCAGGCGCGCGGCCAGCTCGGCGCGCAGCGCGGTCTGGAAGCCGCCATAGCTGGTGAAGCCGAGCTTGGCGATCATGCGCAGGACCGTCGGCCCGCTGACACCCGCCGCCTTGCCAAAACGTGCGACAGTGTCGAGCCCGGCTATCGGATAGTCGGCGAGCAGGCGGTGCGCGGCGCGGCGTTCGTTGGGGGTAAGCGCGCCGAGATCGCGGCGAATCCGCTCGGCGATGGATGGAGACGGATCGGCTGCCATCCTCGTGATTCGTACCCCACAACCCGTTGCCGTCATTTCATTTTGACGGTTTCATGAATTCTTGTAACGTATATTGCAGGTGGGACGGTTGCGCGAGTCGCGGGGGTTCCAGACTTGCGGCTGTTTTGCCACGGGGGTGGCGAATGGACGAACTGCCTGCACCCGACGGGGGCGCCGCGGTCGAGGTGCGTGAAGCGCACGGGTTCTTCGTTGCTGTCTGCGAACACGCTTCCAACTTAATTCCAAGGTCACCGCGAATGCCCGGCCTGTCGCCGCTGGATCCTGAGCGCCACAGGGTGAGGGATCCCGGGGGACGGCGGGGCTTTCCACCGGACTCGCCGCGCGGGACTACCCGGGGTGCCGGAGATCCAGCTTTTTCGAGAGTTGCAACGTGAGGCTTGTTTGGTTGCGGGGAATGCCGCGCGGTTTGTCCGCGCGGGGGGCAAGGCAAACTGGGGTAGCCGCTGCCGGCGGGTCCGGCACGCCGGCTCATAGGAGCGACGCATGAGCAACATGGACAAGGCCTATACCGACACTGACAAGACGGATGACGTCAAAGTCCTTCACAGCATGGGATACGCTCAGGAGCTTGAGCGGCGCCTGTCGCGCTTCTCCAACTTTGCCGTATCCTTCTCGATCATCTGTATCCTGTCAGGCGGCATAAACTCGCTGCCGCAGGCAACGTCGGGGGCCGGCGGCATCGCCATCGGCATCGGCTGGCTGGTGGGCTGCTTCGTCTCGCTGACCTTCGCCGTCGCCATGTCGCAGATCTCGTCGGCCTATCCAACGGCCGGCGGCCTCTATCACTGGGGCTCGATCCTGGGCAACCGCGGGACCGGCTGGGTCACGGCCTGGCTCAACCTGCTCGGCCTCATCACGGTGCTCGGGGCCATCAACGTCGGCACCTGGACGTTCTTCGAGGGCGCGTTTCCCTGGCTGAACATCCCGAACAACATCTGGACCCAAACGATCTTCCTGGTCATCATCACCGGCGCCCAGGCGATCATCAACCACCGGGGCATCAAGCTCACCGCGCAGCTTACCGACTTCTCCGGCTGGCTGATCTTCGGCGGCTCGATCCTGATCGGCATCGTCTGCCTGTGGGCGGGCTCGACCTGGGACATTGGTCGCCTGTTCACCTTCCACAACTATTCCGGCGATCCCGGCGGCGGTGTATGGCCGGCGGTTTCCAACTGGTGGGTGTTCGCGCTAGGCCTTTTGATGCCGATCTACACCATCACCGGATACGATGCCTCGGCGCACACCTCCGAGGAAACCCTCAAGGCTGCGCGGTCGGTGCCGCGAGCGATGGTGATGTCAGTCGTCTGGTCGGCGATCTTCGGCCTGGTTTTCCTGGTTCCCTTCGTCCTCATGCTTCCCAACATGGACCAAGCCGCGGCGCAGGGCTGGAACGTCTGGTTCTGGGCGTTCGACCAGCAAGTGAACCCGACGGTCAAAGAGATCGTGTATCTCGTGGTTTTCGTCGCCCAGCTTCTCTGCGGGTTGGCGACGGTAACTTCGGCCTCGCGCATGATCTTCGCCTTCTCGCGTGACGGCGGCCTGCCGGCTTCCGCGTCGCTGTCGAAGGTCAGCCCGACATACCGGACGCCGGTAGCGGCGATCTGGACGGCAGCGGTACTGTCGGTGCTCTTCGTCCTCGGTTCCTCGCTGATATCGGTCGCCGGAACTTCGGCCTACACCATCGTCGTGTCGTGCACGGTCATCTTCCTGTTCCTGTCGTTCACCTTCCCGATCGTTCTGGGCGCCATCGCCTGGGGGACGCCGAAGTGGGACAAAATGGGCCCGTGGGATCTCGGGCGCGGCGTATTCCTGCTGTTCGCTGTCCTTTCGGTGCTGTCGATGATCCTGATCATCATCCTCGGCATCCAGCCGCCAAACGACAAGGCGGCCTACATCGTTATCGGCTTCTTCGTGCTGACCGCGATCGTCTGGTTCGGCTTCGAGCAGCGGCGGTTCAAGGGCCCGCCGATGGGCGACATCATCGCCAAGCGTCAGGCGATGATCGCGGAACAGGAAAAGGCGGTCGGCGAGCACCACTGACGGCGAATCCCATTTGCAATAAATCCGCGCGGGGACAAAATCCCCGCGCGACTGTTTTGAACGGGTCACGGAGTCTGAGGGTGTCATGACCGGCATGCTGACGTTTAAGGACCTGCAGGCCGCGGTCGGCAAGGGCGAGATCGATACCGTCATCATCGCTTTTCCCGACATGCAGGGGCGTCTCGTCGGCAAGCGCATGCAAGCGGAATATTTCCTCGACAGCGCCCACCAGGAGACACATGGCTGCGATTACCTGCTCGCCAACGACATCGACATGGAGCCGGTGCCGGGATACGCCGCCGCCAACTGGGAAAAGGGCTACGGCGATTTCGTCATGAAGCCCGACATGACGACGCTGCGGCTGCTGCCGTGGCTGCCCGGCAGCGCGTTGGTGCTTGCCGACATTCTCGATCACCACCACCACGAGGATGTGGCGCATGCGCCGCGGGGAATACTGAAGAAGCAGGTGGCGCGGCTCGCGAAGATGAAGATGAGCGCCTTCTTCGCCTCCGAGCTGGAATTCTATCTCTTCGACGAAACCTACGAGACGGCCGCTGACAAGAAGTACGACGGCCTCAGGACTGCCGGTCGCTACATCGAGGACTACCACATCCTGCAGACGACCAAGGAAGAGGGCGTCATGCGGGCGATCCGCACCGGGCTGCAAGGCGCCGGTATTCCGGTCGAGAATTCCAAGGGCGAGTGGGGACCGGGGCAGGAGGAGATCAACGTCCGCTACGCCGACGCGCTGACGATGGCCGACCGCCACGTCATCCTGAAGAACGCCGTCAAGGAAATAGCCCTCGTGCAGGGCAAGGCGGTCACCTTCATGGCAAAGTGGCGCTTCGATCTCGCCGGGTCGTCCAGCCACATCCATTCATCGCTGTGGGACAGCGCCGGCAAGAAGCCGCTCTTCCAGGACGAGAAGGGCGAGCACGGCATGTCGCGCCTGATGCTGCACTACGTCGCCGGCCAGCTTGCTTATGCCCGCGAGATAACGTGGTTCCTGGCGCCCTACGTCAACTCCTACAAGCGATTTCAGGCGGGCACTTTCGCGCCGACCAAGGCGATATGGTCGATGGATAACCGCACCGCCGGCTACCGGCTGTGTGGCGCTCATTCCAAGGCAATCCGCATCGAATGCCGCATCGGGGGCGCGGACCTCAACCCGTATCTCGCCTATTCCGCGCTGCTTGCGGCCGGCCTTGCCGGCATCGAGGAGAAGCTGGAACTGGAAGCGCCGTTCGTCGGCGATGCCTATCAGGGCAAGCGCCTCCGGGAAGTACCGAAGACGTTGCGCGAGGCAACCGCACTGGTGGACAAATCGAAGATGCTCCGTGCTGCCTTCGGCGACGAGGTCATCGACCACTACGTTCACACCGCCGAATGGGAGCAGTTCGAATACGACCGCCGCATCACCGACTGGGAACTGAAGCGCGGCTTCGAGCGGTATTAGTCCGGCTGGTGCTCGGTCAGGCGCGGTACTAAGTGTGAGTTCATGAACGCTGCCCTGAAAATCATCTCGCCTGTTGATGGTTCGGTCTATGCCGAGCGGCCGCTCGCCGACGACAAGACCGTCCTCGACACCCTGAAGCGGGCTCGCGCGGCGCAGCTCGTCTGGCGCGAGGTGCCGGTGGCGGAGCGCACCAAGATCGCCACCGCCTTCACCGACGCGATGGTCGCCGACAAGGCGCGCGTGTCTGAGGCGCTGACCTGGCAGATGGGACGCCCGATCCGCTATGGGCCGGGCGAGGTGCGCGGCTTCGAGGAACGCGCGCGCGCCATGATCGCAATCGCGGCGGCCACGCTGGCCGACATCGATGTTGGGCCGAAGGAACGCTTCACCCGCTTCATCCGTCGCGAACCGCTGGGTGTCGTGCTCAATCTGCCGGCCTGGAATTTTCCCTACATGACGGCGCTGAACGCGGTGCTGCCGGCCATCATAGCCGGCAACACGGTGGTGATGAAGCACTCCAGCCAGACGGCGCTGGTGGCGGAACACTTCGCCGACTGCTTTAAAAAGGCGAGTCTTCCGAACGACGTGTTCCAGGTTCTTCACATGTCGCACGACGCGACGCACCGGGCTATTTCGTCGGGGCTGGTCGACCAGGTCGGCTTCACCGGTTCGACTGGCGGCGGGCGCGCCGTCATGGCCTCGGTCGCCGCCGCGCCGAACTTCCCGGCGACGTGCCTGGAGCTTGGCGGCAAGGACCCTGCCTACGTCCGGCCCGATGCCAATATCGCGTTCGCGGCCGAGAACATCGTGGATGCCGGCTATTTCAACTCCGGGCAATCGTGCTGCGCCATGGAGCGCATCTACGTCCACGAGGCGGTCTACGATCGCTTTGTCGAGGCGGCCGTAGCTGTGATCAACCGCTACCAGCTTGGCTCGCCCACCGACGAAGCCACGACTCTGGGTCCCGTGGTGCGTACCAAGGCCGCCGATTTCATCCGCGGGCAGGTGGCGCAGGCGATCGCCGGGGGCGCCCGGCCGCTCATCGACGCCAGCCGCTTCCCAGCGGCCAAGGCCGGTACGCCCTATCTGGCGCCGCAGCTCCTCGCCGACGTCGATCACTCCATGGCGATCATGATGGAGGAGACCTTCGGCCCGGCGCACGGCGTCATGAAGGTCAAGTCCGATGCCGAGGCTATCCGCCTGATGAACGACTCGCCGTATGGCCTTACCGGTTCGGTGTGGACGGAGGACGGCGATGCGGCCAAGGCGATCGGCGACAAGCTGCAGGCGGGCACGGTGTACATGAATCGCGCCGACTACCTCGATCCGGCGCTTGCCTGGGTGGGCGTCAAGGAGTCGGGCCGCGGGGCGACGCTATCGCGCGTCGGCTATGAGCACCTGACGCGCCCGAAGAGCTTTCATCTCAGGACAATGACCGGCCAGGAGCAATCCGCATGAGCTATCTCGAGAAGGTGCTGCAGCCGGGAGAAAAAATCCTCCATCGCACCACGCTCACATGGGTGCTGTATCTGCCGGGTGTGCTGCTGCTCGTCGTCGCGATCGTCGCTTTCAGTCTCGTCTCCGACATGCTGCCGGCACAACAGCGCTGGGCTTTCGTTTTGCTCATAGTGCTGGGCGTGCCGGCGCTGTTTCTCATCGTGCGAGCCTGGTTCGAGCGCTGGATCACCGAGATTGCCGTCACCAACCTCCGCGTCATTCTCAAGCGCGGCTTCATCCGCCGGCATACCATCGAGATGAACATGGACAAGGTCGAGAGCGTCGACGTCGATCAGTCGCTGATCGGTCGACTGTTCAACTACGGCGACATCACGGTGCGTGGCGTCGGCTCGGGATTCGAGCCGCTGCGCATGGTGGACGATCCGCTGCGATTTCGCGCCCAGGTGAGTACTCGCTGAAAGTGAAACAATAACAATAAACAGGAGGGCGCCCGTGCTCGACGTCTATCCGTCGCTCAACGTCAACTGGTCTTATCCGACGGCCGTCCGCTTTGGCCCCGGGCGTATCAGGGAGCTGCCGCAGGCGCTCACCGCCGCGGGCATACGGCGGCCGCTCTTTGTTACCGATCCGGGGCTGGTCAACTTGCCGATCGTGACGAGGGCGCTTGATATACTGAAGGCCGGCAATGTCGCCGTTGCGGTGTTCTCGAAGGTCGACGGCAACCCGACGCTGCAAAATCTCGTAAACGGGATTGCCGCCTTCAAGGCGGGCGAGCATGACGGCGTTATTGCCTTCGGCGGCGGGTCGGCCATGGACATCGGCAAGCTGGTGGCCTTCCAGGCGGGCCAGAAGCGACCGGTGTTTGACTTCGAGGATCGCGAAGACTGGTGGACGCGGGCCGACGCCAACGCGATTGCGCCAATCGTTGCGGTGCCGACAACGGCGGGCACCGGCTCCGAGGTCGGTCGCGCTGCGGTGGTCACCGATCCGGCCGACCACACCAAGAAGATCATCTTTCACCCGCTGATGCTGGCCAGGTTCGTCATCGCAGATCCCGAACTCACCCTCGACCTGCCCGCGAGGATCACCGCATGGACGGGCATGGATGCGTTGTCGCATTGCCTGGAGTCATGGTGCAGCCCGTTCTTCCATCCCCTCGGCGAGGGGATCGCACTGGAGGGCCTGCGCCTTTGCAAGGAGTGGTTGCCGGTCGCCGTCGAGGACGGGCACAATCTCAACGCTCGCGCCTACATGCTTGCCGCCTCGTCTATCGGCGCCATCGCTTTCCAGAAGGGGCTGGGCGGCATGCACGCCATGAGTCACCCCGCCTCGAGTCTTCGCGGCACGCACCACGGTCTGACCAACGCGGTGGTCATGCCATACGTGCTGGTGCGCAATGCACCCGCGATCAAGGAGCGGCTGGCGGCGCTCGCGCGATACCTCGATCTTCCCGGCCAGAAAGCCGAAAGCGTTGTGGATTGGGTGCTGGAGCTGCGCCGGCGCGTCGGTATTCCGCACACGCTGAAAGAGATCGGGTTCGACAGCGACGCAGTGGCTCAGGCGGCGCCGATGGCTGAATACGATCCGTCGACGGGCGGCAATCCGGTTGTGCTCAAGGCGGCGGATTACGAGAACCTCTACGCCGCGGCGATCGCCGGCACGCTCTGACGTGATGCCTAGTCTCGACATCATCGCGATCGGCGAGCCGTTGTTCGAACTCAATCGGGCGCGCGGCGAGACCGTGTTCCGACCCGGCTACGGCGGTGACACTTCGAACATGGCCGTCGCGGCGGCGCGGCAGGGGGCGAAGGTCGGCTACGTCACCGCGGTTGGAACCGACCAGTTCGGCGAAGCCTTCCTCGACCTGTGGCGGGCCGAAGGTGTCGATGTGAATGCGGTGAAGAAGAGTCCGGTCGCTCACACCGGGCTCTATTTCGTCACCCATGGCGCGGAGGGCCACACCTTCTCGTACATGCGCGCCGGATCGGCGGCGAGCCGCATTACGCCGGAAGACATGCCCGTGGATGCCATAAAGGCGGCAAGGATTGTCCATGCCTCGGGCATCAGCCAGGCAATCTCCTCGTCAGCGTCCGACGCGGTCTTTCACGCATTGCGGACGGCCCGGTCGGCGAACGTCACCGTTTCCTTTGACACCAATCTGCGTCTCCGCCTGTGGCCGCTCGACCGGGCGCGGGCTGTCATACACGCCGCCGCCGGGCTCGCCGACATCCTGCGGCCGTCATTCGACGATGCGCGTCAGCTCACGGGGCTCGACGACGCGGACAGGATCGCGGATTTCTACCTGAGCGTCGGGCCCAAGATCGTGGCGCTGACTTTGGGCGCCGAGGGCGCGTTGATAGCGACGCGCGAGAAGCGGGTCCGGGTGCCGGCTCGCGCGGCGAAGATTGTCGACGCCACCGGTGCCGGCGACATGTTCACCGGCGCGTTCCTCGCCGAGTATCTGCGCACCGGAGATCCGTTCGCCGCGGGCCGCTACGCCAACGTCGCCGCGGCGCTGTCGACCGAAGGATACGGAGCCGTCGCGCCGATGCCGAAGCGGACGGCCGTGGAGTCGGCGATGATGGGGCGGGTCATCTCGGCTACCGGGGCAATGCACTGACGGCGAAGCCGCTTCAAGTAACGGTGATGACGCCGCCGCCGGTGGCATCGCGAAGCGCCTTCGGGTCGACCGCGAAGACGGCGTGCGGCGTCCCGGCGGCGGCCCAGACTGTCCCAAATTGCAACAGGTCGGCGTCGATGTAGGGGACGAGCCGGGTGGTGTGGCCGAGCGGTGGAATGCCGCCGATGGCGAAGCCGGTGGCGGCGCGGACGAAGTCTGCATCCGGCCTGACGATTGCCTCGCCAACCAGGTCCGCGACTACCTTTTCGTTGACGCGGTTGGTGCCAGCGGCCAGAAAAAGATAGGGCCGGCCTGTCTCTTTCCCTTTGAAGATCAATGATTTGACAATCTGGGCGAGAGCACACCCGCACGCGGCCGCGGCCTCCGCGGCGGTACGGGTCGCCGCCGGCATCACCGTTACCTGAATGCGCAGTCCGGCGGCTTCCGCGGCGGCTTGGAAGCGCAAGGCTGCGGCCGGGAGGTCATTCACCACGTTCGCTCCCGGTGGCGCGGACCATGCAGTTTCCCCCTCACGGGACCGCGCGGAGTTTGGTAACAATCGGTTAACCGTCGCGCCGTTCCCCTGGAGTTTCTAGCGTTGAGTGACACGACCGACAACCGCGGCGAAAAGGTCCGCAGCCTGCGCGATACGATCCGTCAGGTGCGCACCGCCGAGGCCGAGCGCTCTGACGTGGTCGTGGAACTCCGCGACGCCGAGCGGGCGCGCCTCGAGATCCTCGCCGAGGAGTTGCGCTCGGTCTTCAACGAGGTGCCCGCCGAAGACGAGCAATTCATCTTTTCGGTCGCCGCCGGAACACCGCCGCGCCTGTGGATCGACATGACGTCGTTCGTCGTCATGGCGCGCGACCGGCGCAGCTACCGCTTCCTAAAGGATACGCGTCTCGGGCGCACTATCATCCTCGAGACGGCCAAGCTCGACGACATGGCCGACACCATCACCCATTACGTGGCGGAGCGGATCATCGAGCGCGAGCGCTCGATGGAGGGCGACTGGCTGATCAAGCGGGTCATGCGCGACGATGCCACCCGCCGCGAGGCGTCCTCACGGCGGGAGGAGGGACGCCGCGCCGAGTCGCGCGAGGCGATTGCCGATGCCGCGATGCATCCGGCCCCGCGCCGCGGCGTCGATCCGCGGCTTACCGGCTGGCTGGTCGCGGCCTTCCTCGGCGGCATCCTGCTGGGTGCGGCTGTGCTGTTCATCTACGCATGGATCGCCGTCGGCTGATCTTCGGCATCGGTGGTCAGGCGAGCTTATGTTGGGCGCGGGTGGCCATGACGCCGTTCCTGGCGTAGCCGCGCTCGGTCATCGCGATCGTGTAGCGCGGTCCGGATCCTTCGATGTGAAAAAGATTGTACGCGGCGCCGGGATTGGTGCCGTGCGGCGTCGCTCCCGCCGCCGCGGCGCCGACCACCGGCGTCTTGCCGCCGCCGGGCGCGTCGATCCAGGCAATGCTGCTGCGATGATTGTGGCCGTGGAGAACCAGCTCGGCCCCATGCCGGGCAATGGCATCGCGCACGCGGCCGGCGCCGATCAGGCGCCGGGCGCGAATGGCGCCACCTTCGGCCGGGGGATGATGGATCAGGACAATCCGGCAGAGACCTTCCTCGCCCGTCCGGTCGAGCGCCTCCGACAGCGCATCGGCCTGGTCCTTCTCGAAGCGGCCGGTCGCCATCAGGGGTGCCGTCGCGATTGCCGTCGACAGCCCGATCAGCGCCAGTCGCCCACGCCGGCGAATGAACGGAAAGACCATCGTCTCATTGGGGTAATCGCCGGCAGCGAAGGGCAACCATTTGCGGCTGTAGTGCGCAATGGCGCTCGCCACATAGGCGTCGTGATTGCCGGGCACGACTGTTACATCGCGCGGGCGGCCAAGCGTGTGCAGCCAGGCGAGTGCGATATCGTATTCGGCAGGAAGACCGATATTGACGAGATCGCCGGTGACGGCGATGTGGTCGGGATGCGCGGCGGCGAGATCGGCAGTGAGCGTCGTCAGGGTCCGCTCATCAAAGGAGCGCCCGCGGTTGCTGCGCCAGTTGAGGTAGCCGAAGGCGCGCTTCGAGGCCAGTTCCGCAAGGCGCACTTTCGGCAGCGGCCCGAGATGCGGATCCGAGAGGTGGGCGAGCAGGGCCATGCCGCCGGATTAGCCGACGGTCGCGGCAGCGTAAAGTCGAAGGGGTGGTGCTAGCGTCCGAAGAACGCGATCAGCACGCCGGCGATGCGGCGTTCGCCCGGAGCCGAGATGCCGGACCAGAGGTGGCGGTGGCCGTCGAGCCTGCGGAAGAAACGGGAGAGCATGGTAACCTACCTTTTGTTGTGCCTGAGGTAGCGGCACCGGCGCCGGGCCGCCAGACCAGCCATGGCGCGTCTACCCTGCGCCTCCCGCATGGCCGGTTTCCCAATCATTAAGGCCTCGTTTTACCTTGCAATTCCGCCTTCCGATCCGCCTGTTCCTGGTCCTTGCCCGCTACCGGCGAGCGATGACATTGGGCGTGCGGGCAGTCGTCCTCGACGAAAAACATCAAGTGCTGCTCATCCGGCACAGCTATGCGCCGGGGTGGCATTTCCCCGGTGGCGGCGTCGAGCCGCGGGAAACACTGCGCGATTCGCTGGCGCGTGAACTTGAGGAGGAAGCCGGCGTGGTGCTGACCAGCGAGCCGCGCCTGCATGGCGTATTCCTCAATCGCCGCTATTCGCAGCGCGATCACGTCACGGTCTTCGTCTGCCGCGAATGGAAGCAGGCGCATCCGCCCGCCGTTCCCAATCTCGAAATTCTGGAGTGCCGCTTTTTCCCGCTCGACGCGCTGCCCGAGGGAACGACCGACGCGACGCGCCGCCGGCTGGCCGAGATCATCGGCGGGGCGCCGCCATCGCCCGACTGGTGAGCGGCGTCAGGCGGCGTGCAGCCGGGCCCGACCGTGCGGCGAGTGAAAGTCGAGCACCGGCCCGATCGGGATGATACCGAACGGATTGATGGAGCGGTGACTCGTGTAATAGTGCCGGCGTGTCGCGTCGAGATCGAAGGTCTCGGCGATGCCCGGCATCTGGTAAAGCTCGCGCAGGTAGCCGGACAGGTTGGGATACTCCGCGATACGGCGGAGATTGCATTTGAAGTGCGTGAAATACACCGCGTCGAAGCGGACGAGCGTAGTGAACAGCCGCCAGTCCGCCTCGGTGATGCGCTCGCCCATCAGGTAGCGGCGGGTGGCGAGCCGATGATCGAGCGCGTCGAGCATATCGAACAGTGCGGTAGCGGCGCGGGCGTAGGCTTCTTGCGTGCGTGAGAAGCCGGCCTTGTACACGCCGTTATTGACGTTGTCGTAAACCTGAGCATTCAGCGCGTCGATCTCGTGGCGCAGCGCATGCGGATAGAAATCGACCGAGCGATCGGCGCCGATGTGATCGAACGCCGAATTGAACATCCGGATAATCTCGGACGACTCGTTGGATACGATCGTCTGCTGCAGCATGTCGAAGAGGACGGGCACGCTGGCTCGGCCGGTGTAACCGGGTGCGGCGGCGGTATAGACCTCGTACATGAAATGATGGTGGCCAAGGTGATCGGGCAGGGCCGTGCTGAACGCCCAGCCGTTTTCCTCCATCAGCGGTTCGGCTACCGATACGGAGATCATGCCTTCGAGCTTCTTCAGCTTGCGGAAGATCAGCGTCCGGTGTGCCCACGGGCAGGCCATCGCGACATAAAGATGGTAGCGGCCGGGCTCCGCCTTAAAGCCGCCGACACCGGAGGGGCGGGGAGCGCCGTCGGCGGTGACCCAGTTGCGGAGCGTGGTCTCGGCGCGATGAAAGCTGCCATCGGGGCTCGGTTGGCCCTCCTTCACCCAGGTGCCGTTAACGAGACGTCCCATGCGTTGCGCTCCAGGGAAGGGCCTGCCGCGACCGGCGCGGCATGTATGCATGTAGCGGCAGCGGCGGAAAAAGCCATCGCCTGGCGCCGATCTGGACCGTCGGGTTCCGCCATGTTAGTGGCATCGCCCATGATGAGCCGCTTCTCCCGACGACGAATTCAAGCCCGTGACCTCGCGTCACGCGCCGCCGCCGTCCGGCTCGCCGCCGCGCTCCACGCCTGAGCGTCCGCGGGCCGGGCTTCGCCGATCTCCGTTTCAGGCCCGTCTCATGACTCCTCCGTTTTCGTTCCGGCTGGAACAGCCTGCCGACTCTTCTGCCATCAACGCGCTCTATGCTCAGGTCTTCGCGCCCGACTGGGTAAAGCGTGCGGCCTACATCCTGCGCGACGGGGTGCCACCCGATCCCGGCCTATCGTTCGTCGCGACATACGATGGCAAGGCGGTCGCGTCGGTACGAATGACGCCGATCACCATTGGCAAACGGCCGGCGCTCATCCTCGGCCCGCTCGTTGTCGCGCCGGCGCACAAGGGTCAGGGCGCGGGCAGGGCGCTGGTGCGCATGGCGCTCGATGCCGCCCGGGCCGCGGGCCATCGGGTCGTCATGCTGGTCGGCGATCTGCCCTACTACGGGCCGCTCGGTTTCGGTTTCCTCGGTCGCGACGTCGTCACCCTGCCGGCGTGGGTCGACCCCGACCGCGTACTGGTGGCAGGGCTGGCTCCTGGAGCGCTTGACGGCCTGGCGGGGGCGGCCGAAAGGGCTGGTTAGGGGGGCGGCGAGAAATACATTGCTTTGCAACCCCTTCCAGCCCATATGACGCGAACGGGCCGCGTTGCACGAATCTCCGGCAAACCGGATTTTCAGCCGCCCGTCACCCAAGAATAATCGACAGCCCAGGCATCGCGGGATTGTTTGATAGCCCCGCGAAGCGGCGGCCGTCTCACGTTCCGTGGGGCGGATTCCCGCCTCGCTGATCGAAAGAGACTTGAATTGACCCTCTTCACTGACCTCGGGCTCGCCGAGCCGATTACCCGCGCCCTCGTCGAGGAGCGCTACGAGACGCCGACGCCGATCCAGGCTGCGGCGATCCCTCCGGCGCTCGCCGGCCGCGATGTCATCGGCATCGCACAAACCGGCACTGGCAAAACCGCTGCCTTTGCGCTGCCAATCCTCAATCGCCTGAGCGCCACCCAGGGCAAGCCGTGGCCGAAGGCGCCGCGCGTCGTCGTGCTCTGTCCGACCCGCGAGCTCGGCGGCCAGATCGTCGACAGCTTCCACAATTACGGCCGGCATCTTCGCCTGAAGACCATGCTCGCCATCGGCGGCGTGCCGATCGGCAAGCAGATTCGGGCGCTGGCGCAGGGCGTCGACGTGCTGGTGGCGACGCCCGGCCGTCTGCTCGATCTTTCCAATGAGCGCGCCGTGCAGTTCAACCAGGTCGAGGTACTCGTCCTCGACGAAGCCGACCGCATGCTCGACATGGGTTTCATCCGTGACATCCGCAAAATCGTCGCGATGATCCCGACCGAGCGGCAGACGCTGTTCTTCTCGGCGACGATGCCGCAGGAGATTTCCCGCCTCGCCGAGCAGATGCTGCGCAACCCCGTGAAGGTGGCGGTGACGCCGGCGGCGACTACCGTCGAACTGATCGAGCAACGCGCCATCCGCGTCGATCGCGCTGCCAAGCCCGACCTGCTGGTCACTATCCTCACCAAGGAGCCGGTCGAACGCGCGTTGGTGTTCACGCGCACCAAGCATGGCGCCGATCGCGTCGTGCGCAGCCTGTCGCAGGCCGGTATCGCCGCGGAAGCCATCCACGGCAACAAGACGCAGGGCAATCGCGAGCGCACCATGGCGGCGTTCCGCGCCGGCCAGATCAAGACGCTGGTCGCCACCGACATTGCCGCTCGCGGCATCGACGTCGACGCAATCAGCCACGTCATCAACTACGACCTGCCCAACATTCCCGAGACCTACGTGCATCGCATCGGCCGGACGGCCCGCGCCGGTGCATCGGGCGTCGCCATCTCGCTGGTGAGCAGCGACGAGATGCCCTTTCTCCGCGATATCGAGAAACTCATCCGTCAGCCGGTGCCGATGACCATCGATGCGCGCTCGCACGCGACCAATGAAGCGCCCGAGGATGGACGGGGTCGGCGCCAGCAGCGCGGCGATCGTCGTCCCGAGCAGCGTGGCGAGAAGCGCCAGCACACCGAAAACCGCGACACCCGCCACGCCGATGGCAACGAGCCGAAGCGCGGCAAGCGTCGTGGCGGCGGCAACAGCCAGAACCGTCCCAACAAGGGTGGCGGCCAGCCACGCCAGGGCAATCGTGAGGCGCCACGCCGGCACGCCAATGGCGGTGGCGATATTGCCGACATCCGCTTCATGAACCGTCCGCGCCGGCCGGGCATGTCGCAGGGTTCTGCCTCGTCGCGCTAACGCGACGTCGTATCCACTAGCGCCCTTCGCGAAGCCACGTCGCGAAGGGCAACCCCAGCAGCGCCAGAAGTCCGAACAGGCCGGCGACTCCGAACAGGCCGAGGAATCCCGTGAACAGCGGGATGCGGCTGATGCCCTTCAGGACACTGGCGTCGGTCATGCGGATGCCAATCCAGTCCGAGCCGGCGGTCGCGGTTGCCGAGCGCACCGGCACGATACGCGGCAGGTCGAGCTTGCCGGACGCATCGGCCATGCGGGCGATCCGTCCACCGGTTTCCTTGACCAGCGGCGCCAGCTTGTCGGCGGTCGAGCGCGCGTCGGTGAATTCAAGCGGATTGGCGGCGCCGACGTGTGCAAATGCCCGGCGGTCGCCTTGCTCGACACGCCACAGTCCGATCTCGTCGGCGGCCACGGTGGCGCGCCATAGGCCGGGCCCAGCTGCGGTCAGCGTTACGGTTTCGCGCGCTCCCGATGGCTTGGTCACGGTGACCGGCGCGCTGGTGTCGCCCATCGTCTGCTGCTCGATGATGAAGCCGCCCGGGCCGGCCTTGGCACGGAGGGCTTCCTCTTCAAGGTCGGGCTCTTTCATCAACCAGTGTGCCAGGCGGCGCAGCAGGTCAACGTGCGGTCCGCCGCCTTCGTAGCCGCGCGCCCATAGCCACGTGTCGTCCGACAGAATCAATGCGACACGGCCCTTGTCCTCGCGGTTGAGGATAATGAGCGGCTTGTCCTCGGCGCCCTTCATGACGACGGTACCCTCAGGCTTGTCGACATCGATCAGGCGGAAGAAGCGACCCCAGCGCGGCGGGTTGGACTGGGCTCCGTCGAGGCCGCGGGTCACCGGGTGGCGGTTGCCGAGGTCGGTAACCATCGGCAGATAGGGCTGCTCGATGGTCTGGCCGGTGGGCGCCGCCGGCAGCACCGGGGCGAGCGGGGTGTCGTAGAGACTGCCGGCATCGGCGTAGTCCGGCCCGGCCGCCACCAGCAGCGCGCCACCATCGCGGACGTAGCGGGCGATGTTGTCGAAATAGAGCAGCGGCAGCACGCCCTGCTGCGAGTAGCGGTCGAAGATGATCAGGTCGAACTGGTCGATCTTCTCGGAGAAAAGCTCGCGGGTCGGGAAGGCGATCAGCGACAGCTCGTTGATCGGCGTGCCGTCCTGTTTTTCCGGCGGGCGCAGGATGGTGAAGTGAACGAGATCGACCGAGGCGTCGGACTTCAGCAGGTTGCGCCAGGCGCGTTCGCCGGCGTGTGGCTCGCCCGAAATCAGCAGAACGCGCAGGTTCTCGCGAATGCCGTTGATCTCCGCGGCGGCGCGGTTGTTGATCGGGGTGAGCTCGCCGGCAAGCGGCTCCGTTTCGAATTCGAGCAGGTTGAGGCCGGCGTGCGGAATGTCGACCGTCAACTCCGACTCGACCCCCGGCGTCACCGTCTCGACCGACAAGGGATCGCCATCGCGGGTGATGGTGACGCGTACGCCGCCTTCGTCGCCCGCGACGCCGTCGTCGAGAACGCGAAATTTGATCGTTTGTTTCTCGTTGACGATGCCAAAGCGCGGGGCCGCATCAATGACGATGCGCCGGTCGCGCTCGCCGTCATGGCCGGACAGCAGCACATGCAAAGGCGCACCGGGAAGGGCGCTGCGGTTCGCCGGGATGTCGTGCACCTGACCGTCGGTCAGCATGATGACGCCGCCGACCTGTTCCGGCGGCACGTCGGCGAGTGCCGTCGACAGCGGGCCGAAGAGCTTGGTGCCGTCGACCGGTGCACCGCCGGTGCTGCCGCCGGCCTCGACCGTGCGCACTTCAATGGCGTGGAACGCCGACAGTTCCGTCTTCATTTCGGCTTCAGCCGCCGCGGTCGTCTTGTCGCGGCCGTCGAGCGACTGGCTGGCGCTCTTGTCGACCACCAGCGCCACCACCGTCGGCAGCGGCTCACGATCCTCGTTGAGGAGCACCGGGTTGGCGAGCGCCAGAAGCAGGGCGACCAGTGCGATCGCGCGCAGCCAGCCGCCGCGCATGCGGCGCAGCAGGCCGGGCAGCACCAGTGCCACCGCGATCACGGCGAAGCCCGCCAGCAACGGCAGAGGGACGAGCGGCGAGAAACTCAGCGACCAGTGCATCGTTGCTACTGCCCCAGCCGCTCGAGCAGCGCCGGCACGTGGACCTGGTCGGCCTTGTAGTTGCCGGTGAGGGTATACATGACGATGTTGACGCCAACGCGGAGGGCGAGCTCGCGCTGGCGTGGGTCGGCCGGCACGGTCGGATAAAGATAAGCGCCACCCACGTCCGTCGCCCAGGCGCCGGCAAGGTCGTTCTCGGTGATGAGGATGGTGGAGACGCCGTCGCCGGCCTGCACCGGGCGGTCGGCGCGTTCCTGCGAATCGGTCGACTCTACCCAGAGCGGCCCGCCGGCGTAGCGGCCGGGAAAATCATTCAGCAGATAGAATGCCTTGGTCAGGACATGGTCGGCGGGCACCGGCTCGAGCGGCGGAATGTCGAGGGTGGCGAGCATCTGGCGCAACCGCATGGCGGCCGGGGTGTTGGCGGTGCCATCGACCGACACCGAGCGGTCGAGCTGGTCGCGCGTATCGAAAAGCACCGATCCGCCCTGGCGCATGTAAGCATCGATGCGCGCCATGGTCGCGGTCGTCGGCAGCGGCGCGTCCGGGACAATCGGCCAGTAGAGCAGGGGGAAGAAGGCGAGTTCGTCCTTCGCGGGATCGACGCCGATCGGGTCGCCAGGTTCGAGCGCGGTACGCGCCGCCAGCACGTCGGACAATCCGTGCAATCCGGCGCGACTGGTGACGTCTGCCTGGGCGTCCCCAGTGACGACGTAGGCGAGGTGGGTCTTGTCCATCGCGCCGAGCGCAAACTGGTCGCTCGCCTCGTCGGCGGAAAGCCGCTGGCCGCCGGCGACAAGCAGGGCGATTGCCAGAGCGATCGCCGCGGTCGTGGCGGCGGGTCGCGGCCGGCGCCAGCGAAGGCCGCCGTTCATCCACAGAACTGCGATCGCGTCGAGCGCCAGCAGCAGTACGGCGAGCGAGATCAGCCACGGCGCCAGCACCGTCGGCGTTACGGTCGGATAGGCGCGCACGCTTGCGTCCGCGAGGCCGGCCAGGTCTAAGGCGGGCAGCTCCGCCTTGTCATCGAGCAGATTAAGGGCGCGGAAGCCGTCTTCCGAGCCGTAGAGACCCGGCGGGTGCTGGGGTCCGATCGTCACCGCTGCGAGGTCGCCACTGACCGCTTCCGCCTCCGCCGTCGGCTGGGTGAAGTGTCCGGACCCATCTAGCAGGCGATAGGGCGGCGCAGCCTGCATGCTTGTATTTGCCTTGCCGCCGGCGCTTCCGGCAAAGGCGGCGATCCGACGCAACATCTCGACGAATGTGCCGGATAGCGGCAGCGACGACCAGCTTGTGTCGGCGGTAACGTGGAAGAGGATCAGCCAGCCCTTGCCGGATGGCGCGGCGGTAACGAGAGGCGTGCCGTCGGCGAGTGCCGCCCAGGTGCGGCCGGCGAGGGCGCCGTCCGGTTCGGCCAGCACCTGACGCCGCACCAGCACGTCGTCGGGGATCGCGAGGCCGGAGAACGGACTGGTCGCGCTGAAACTCGCGAGCGGCTGTGGCTTTTGCCACGACATCGTTCCGCCCAGCACGCGATCGCCATGGCGCAGCGTGACCGGCACCAAGCTATCGGTCGCTGCGGCCAGCCGTGGTCCGGCAAAGCGCACCAGCGTGCCGCCGCCTGCAACCCATTTTGACACCGTGTCCTCGACGTCGGCGGTCATGTTGCCGATGTCGGCCATGACCAGCATCGAAGCGCCATCGTCGATCAGTTGCGGGATGGCGACGGCGGCGTTGGCGTCGCGCGGCTGGCGCACATCGGCGAACGGGCCGAGGGCGCGAACGATATAATATGTCGGCGAAAGCAGCGGCTGCGCCTCCTCGACCGAGCCGCCCGAAACGAGTCCGACCTGCCGCCGACGGAACCGATCGTCGAGGAGTTGCACGGCGCCGGCAGTTTCCTGCCCGCTCACGTCGAGTCGCACAATATCGTTGCGGAGCTCTACCGGGAGCGCGAAGCGCGCCTCGGTCGTCGTGGCGCCGGCGGCAAACGCGAAGGGCGCCTCGCCGATCAGGCGTCCCTTGATATCGCTGGCGCGCACAAGCCCAGCCGCCGGGCCAGCCCCAGGACGGCGTATCGCCGATACGCTCAGCGCGTCGGCTTCGCTTCGTGGGGGCTTTAGTCCGAAGAGATCGGCGCCACCGTCGGCGTACGCGATCATCGGTCCCTTCACGTCGCTGGTGAGCGCGGTCGCGAACGCCGCTACCTCCTTGCCGCCGACACCGTCGGAGAGCCACGCCACGCCGCCGAAGGCGGCCGCCTGCGTCGCCGCCGCCAGCGACCGCTCGAGCGCGGCGTAGTCGGGCGTCCACGGCCTCGGCGACAGCGCATCGAGCCGCTTGAGGGCGGACGCGCCGTCGGTAGGGAGCAGCGGCTGGTTGGCAGGTTCGGCGGTCGCCAGCAACACGACAGGCCGGTTGGCGCTGGTCGCAAGATCGACAACGCGATGGGCGGTCGCCATCGCCGCTGGCCAGCCGCGCGCGGCCTGCCAGCCGTTGTCGATGACCACCAGCAGCGGTCCGGAACCGGGCGCGACCTCGCCGGTCGGTTTGAACACCGGCCCGGCCAGGGCGAGAATCACGGCCGCAGCCAGTGCAAGGCGAAGCGCCGTCAGCCACCACGGGCTGTGCGCCGGCTGCTCTTCCCTCGGCACGATTTCGAGCAGCAGCCGGGTCGGGGGAAATTGCTCGATGCGGGGCTTCGGCGGTGTCAACCGCAGGAAATACCAGATCGCCGGCAGCGCCAGCAGCGCGGCGAGCATGCCGGCGTTGGCGAAGGCGAAAGCGCTCATGCGGCGCGCCCGGCATGTAGCCCAAGGCTGTTGCGGCGGTCAGCGAGTCGCGCATGCAGCGCCAGCAACGGCTCGGTGGCCGGCCGATCGGTACGGTGAAGGAGAAACGTCCAGCCGATGCGTCCGCTCACCGTGCGCAAGTGATCGCGGAGTGCCGCCAGTCGCGCCTGATAGGCCTCGCGGTACTGTTCGGCGCGCGAAACAACATGACGTGCGCCGGTTTCCGGATCGATGAACTCCGTCCGTCCGGCATAGGGAAACACTTCCTCGCTCGGGTCGACGATCTGCACGAGATGCGCCCGCGCGCCGCTCTGCAGGATCGCCGCAAGTGTCCGGTCGACTTCAACGATCGGATCGAGGAAGTCGCCGATCAGCACGAGATCGGTGAAGCGGCGCAACGCACGGGTCTCCGGCCCGGTCGCCGCCCTGGCCGGGTTCCCGGTCGGGAGGGCGAGCGCCAGCCGTTCGGCCGCGTTGCGGGCAAGGACCGGGTCGCTCATGCCGAGCAGGCCAACGCGTTCGCCCGCTACGGCGAGCAGTTCCGCCAGCGCCAGTGTCAGGACTACGGCGCGCTGGCGCTTGGATACCGGCGCCAGTTTCGAGCGGAAGTTCATCGAGGGAGAAAGGTCGGGCCAGAGCCACAGCGTATGCGCCGCCTCCCACTCGGTCTCGCGGACAAAGAGATGGTCGTCGCGGGCCGAGCGGCGCCAGTCGATCGAAGATGCCGCCTCGCCGGCAACGAAGGGACGGAACTGCCAGAAGGTCTCGCCCCGTCCGCTCACCCTGCGCCCATGCCATCCGGCCAGCAGGGTGTTGGCCACCCGCCGCGCCTCGATCAGCATATCGGGCATCGCCGCGGCGATGCCCTTGGCTTCGGTCAGCGATCCCCGCGACAGAGCGGCGCGATCCATGCGGACCTATCCGATCTTCTGCTTCAGCTCGGCGATCACGTCGCGTACCGTCATGCCTTCGGCGCGGGCAGCGAAGCTGAGCGCCATGCGGTGCTGCAGGACCGGCTCGGCCAGCGCCACGACGTCGTCGAGCGACGGCGCATAGCGCCCGTCGATTAGGGCGCGGGCGCGGGCGGCGAGCATCAGCGCCTGGCTGGCTCGTGGTCCCGGCCCCCACGCGATCGCCGCCGCGATCTTCGCGCTGGCATCGCTGTCGGGGCGCGCCGAGCGAACGAGCCCGAGAATGGCCTCGACCACCGATTCGCCAACGGGCAGGCGGCGCACAAGCTGCTGGATCGAGCGCAGTGCCACGGCGTCGAGCACCTGCTCGGCGTGAGCCTCGGTCGCACCCGTCGTTTCGAACAGCATGCGCCGCTCGGCTTCGCGATCGGGGTAGACGACGTCGATCTGCAGCAGGAAGCGGTCGAGCTGCGCCTCTGGCAGGGGATAGGTGCCCTCCTGCTCCAGCGGGTTCTGGGTGGCGAGCACGTGGAATGGCGCCGGCAGATCGTGCCGCACACCGGCGACGGTGACGTGATACTCCTGCATGGATTGCAACAGCGCCGACTGGGTGCGCGGGCTGGCGCGGTTGATCTCGTCGGCCATCAGAAGCTGGGCGAAGACCGGTCCCGGCAAAAAACGAAAGGCGCGAGCGCCGTCAGCCGCCTGTTCCAGAACTTCCGAGCCAATGATGTCGGAGGGCATCAGGTCGGGCGTGAACTGGACCCGGCGAGCAGAGAGCCCGAGCACGGTGCCGAGCGTCTCGACCAGCTTGGTCTTGGCGAGACCGGGCACGCCAATGAGCAGTCCGTGGCCGCCGGCGAGGATAGTGACCAGCGCCCGTTCGATCACCGATTCCTGGCCGTAGATGACCTTGCCGATGGCGGCGCGGGCGGCGTGTATGCGGGCGACGGCGGCATCCGCATCGGCGATGATGCGTTCGGCGTCCGGGTCAGGCATTGTCTGGTTGATGGCGCTCATTCTTCCGATCTCGTTGCTTCGCGCCGCCGGTCAAGGCCGGCGGGCGGAGATTCGTCGCCCGACGCGATTGTGGCACGGGTGTTGGCGGCACAATAGAGGATTGGCTGGCTCCAGACCCAGGACAAGGAAGGCGAAGCGCGGCGAAAGAGTGGCTGCGTCCGGCCGTACATGGCGCTCGCGTATTCCTCGGGTTAGCCTTCACCGCAAAGTGATCCCGGCCGCATGAGTCTCCAGGCGACGCAGCACACCCTATTTGCGCCGGCGGCTTTCTTCGCGCGGGCGAAGCACGCTCTCGACGCCGAGGGAGCCGGTTTGTCGATTGGCGGGGATCACGTTCTCAACCCGGACCTGCCCGACGCAGATCATCCCTACCGGGACGCCGCCGTGCTCATTCCGGTCGTGGCGCACGCGGATGCGGCGACCGTCATCCTGACCGAGCGTACCGGCCACCTTTCCGCCCACGCCGGACAGATCGCCTTTCCGGGGGGCAAGATCGACGCGGACGATGCCGACCCGACCGCAGCGGCCCTGCGCGAAGCCGGGGAGGAGATCGGGCTGAGCCCCGCGGCCATCACCGTCATCGGCAGCCTCGATCCTTATCTCAGTCGGACCGGGTACCGCATCGTGCCGGTTCTGGCGCGAATCGACCCCGGCTACACGGTGAGGCCCAACCGCGATGAGGTGGCCGACGTCTTCGAAGTGCCGCTCGCCTTCCTGATGACCCCGGCCAACCATAAGCGCGGCGCGCGTGTCTTCATGGGCCGCGAGCGGTATTTCTACGAAATGCCCTACGAGGGGCGCTATATCTGGGGGGTGACCGCGGGCATCATCCGCGGACTCTATGAGCAGGTCTACGGCTGATGGTGCGTTTCGTCGCCTTCGATGCGGTGTTTTTTCTGCTGCCGTTCGGCATCTACGCGCTGTGGCTGCTGGCGTCGCGCCGCCCGGTCAACAGCGTGGCGGAGTGGGAGACGCGCACGATTGGCTACCTGGCGCTCGCCGGCGCGATCCTGCTGGTCGCCGTGCTGTTCGCCTTCATTCATTTCGACACCGAGCCGCCCGGCGGCACGTACATCCCGGCGCACATGGAAAACGGTCATATCGTCGAGGGGCATATCCAAATACCGCCGTAGGCGGTTCACTCGGGCAACCCGGCCTTCGCGAGTCCTTCGGCGATAAGCGCGGCGTCTTGTTCGCGCGCGAACAGCAGGCGGCTCATGTGTTGCCTGAAGGAATATTTCGGATTGATCTGCATCATTTCGCGCCACACCTGACGCGCCTCGTCGAGCCGCCCGAGGTGGCCGAGGGTGGCGGCGTAGAGGGCCCGGCTAAGATCGGTTTCGGGCACCAGCAGGATGCGCTCGCGGAAGAGCGCGGCCGCCACCTCCATCTTGCCAAGCAGCATGTTCGCCATGCCGAGGAAGTGGATGGATTGCTGGCTGGCGGCTGGATCGAGACGGATCGCGCGCTCGATCAGCGGTATGGCCTGTTCGGGACGACCCTCGAAAATCTGTGACACACCCTGGGCGTTGATCGACGGCGCGTCGTTCGGGCTGAGCTCGACGGCCTTGTTGAACGCGGCGATCGCTCGCGGACGTTCGCCGAGGTAACCCAGCACGATGCCGGAGACAAAGTGGCCGTAGGAGTCGCTCGCATCTTTCTCGATCGCGATGTCGACGTTTCGCTTGGCGAGTTCCAGCGCCTTTTCCGGCGTCTCGATCCACAAATTCTGGAAGTCATACATATGGGCCATGGCCATCGCCGAATAGGCCTGCCCATAGTCAGGATCGAATTCGATGGCGCGCTTGAGCAGTACGATCGCGTTCTCGACGATCTCTCGCGAGGCGCGCGACAGAAGCCGGCGGGCGCGCAGTACGCAGTCGTGTGCCTCGGCATTTTCGGTGCCGCCGGTGGCGATCGCCGATTTCTCCCCGGGCGTCAGCGTAACCTTGAGCGCGTTGACGATCTGGCCCGTCACCTCATCCTGGACCGCGAAGATGTCGGTCAGGTCGCGGTCGTAGCGCTCGGCCCAGAGGTGGCCGCCGGTGTTGGCGTCGATGAGCTGCGCGGTGATGCGGACCCGGTTGCCGGCCTTGCGGATCGAGCCCTCAAGGACCGCGCCGACGCCCAGTTCGCGTCCGACGACGCGCAGGTCGACGTTCTTGCCCTTGTAGGCAAAGCTCGAATTGCGCGCGATCACTACGAGGCCGCCGACCTTGGAGAGATCGGTGATGATGTCCTCGCTGATGCCGTCGGAGAAATATTCCTGTTCGGCGTCTCCCGACATGTTGGCGAATGGCAGCACGGCGACCGAGGGCACCGGCTTGCCGGGCTTAGGCGCCGTGGAAGGGGCGGCGGTCGCCGCCGCGCGGTCGTCCGACTTGGCCGGATGCCATTTCCAGACCCGGATCGGCCGGTCGATATTCTTGACCTGCACTTCGCCGCCGTCCGTGAATGTCACTTCGATGCGGCTGCCGACACTTTCGTTGACGATAGAGGCGACGCAGACGCCGCCCGGCTCGGCGAGTGGCTCGAGACGCGCGGCGACGTTGACGCCGTCGCCGTAGATGTCGTCGCCCTCGACGATGATGTCGCCGAGGTTGATGCCGATCCTCAGCGTGATGCGCGGCGTGGCGTTGCCGTCGGCGGCGACGGTGCGCTGGACGAGGAGGGCGCAGTTGACTGCATCGACGACGCTGGCGAACTCGACCAGCGTGCCGTCGCCGATCAATTTGACGACACGGCCGTTATGCTGGGCGACTGCCGGGTCAAACAGCGTCAGGCGATGCTGCTTGAGGGCAGCCAGCGTTCCCGCCTCGTCGCCGCCCATCATGCGGGAATAGCCGACGACGTCGGCGGCAAGAATCGCGGCTAGCCGCCGGTTGGTGCGCACCTCAGCCATGCGCTATTCCTTATGGGATATCCGGCAACGATGCCAGCCAACCCATGACGCCGGTCACGATGAACGACACCTTACCCACGCTTGCCAACGCCGAATGGCTCGCCGCCCCCGCGGTGCGGCAGGTATTTGTGGTGCTGAAGGCGGCCGGCGAGGAGGCGCGAGTCGCCGGGGGCGCCGTGCGCAATGCGCTGATGGGGTTCCCGGTCGGTGAGGTCGATTTCGCCACAACGGCGACGCCGGACAAGGTGATCGCCGCGGCGGTCAAGGCCGGCGTCAAGGCGGTGCCTACCGGCCTCGACCACGGCACGGTGACGCTGGTCATCGCGGGCACCGGCTTCGAGGTCACGACGCTCCGCCAGGATATCGTGACCGACGGTCGTCGTGCCATTGTGCGCTTCGGCCGCGACTGGGAAGCCGATGCCCGCCGCCGCGACTTCACGGTCAACGCGCTATCGGTCGATCAGGCCGGAGTGGTCTACGATCCCGTAGGCGGCTTCTCCGATATTCTTGTCCGCCGCGTCCGCTTCATCGGCGAACCGGACAAGCGCATCGCCGAGGATCGCCTGCGCATCCTGCGCTTCTTCCGCTTTCATGCCGAGGTAGGCGAGGGGATCATCGACGTCGCTGGCCTGGCCGCTGCCACGCGCGCCCACGACGGCTTGCGCGAGCTTTCCGCCGAACGCATCGGGCAGGAGATGCGGCGCATCGCTGTCGCGCCGCGCGCCGCCGAGGCCGTCGCGCTCATGCAGGACGCCGGTGTCCTGCCGGTCGTACTCGGCGGCGTCGGCTACTTGGCGCAGTTCGCCACTGCCGTCCGTTTCGAGGCCGAGGTCGGTGCGACGCCTGCGGTCGCGCCGCGCCTCACCGTCCTTGCCTGCCGCATCCAGGAGGATGTGCTGCGTGTCGTCACGCGCCTTCGCCTCGCCAATATCGAGCGCGATCGCATGACATCGACCTTGACCGCTGCGGCTTCAGTGGCGGTGCTGCGCGATGCCCACGCCACGCGCCGGCTGCTCTATCGTCTCGGCGCCGAACGCTTTCGCGACGGCGTTGTTTACGCCGCAGCGTGGAATGGCGCCGCAGATTTCACGCCGTGGCTCGATCTCCACCGGTTGCCGGATCGCTGGACCGTCCCGGCGTTCCCGCTCGCCGGTCGCGATGTCCTCGGCCACGGAACGCCGCGCGGCCCGCTCGTCGGCGAGCTACTTCGTGCGGTCGAGGGCTGGTGGATCGACCAGGATTTTGCCCCGGATGAAACGGCGCTCCGCCGCCGGCTGCAGCAGATGCTGGCCTCGGCGCAGTAGCTACGGCCACTTCGCCAGGGGCGGCAGCGACGACAGGATCGATTCGATGTTGCCGCCGGTTCGCAGCCCGAAGATCGTTCCGCGATCGTTGAGCAGATTGAACTCGACGTAGCGGCCGCGGCGCACCAGTTGTTCCTCGCGCTGCGCCTCGCTCCACGCTGTGGCGAAGTTCCGGCGTACCAGCTGCGGGTAGATGTCGAGGAAAGTCCGGCCGACGTCCTTCGTGAAGGCGAAGTCCGCGTCCCAATCGCCGGAATTCAGCCAGTCGAAGAAGATGCCGCCAATGCCGCGCATCTCGTTGCGGTGCTTCAGGAAGAAATATTCGTCGCACCATTTCCTGTAGCGGTCGTAGTTGGCGACCGGATGTGCCGCGCACGCCGCCTTCATCGCGGCGTGGAAGTCGTGGCTGTCGGCATCCTCCTGTGTCCGCCTTGCGTGCAGCAGCGGCGTCAGGTCGGCGCCGCCGCCGAACCACTGGCGGCTGGTCGACACCATGCGGGTGTTCAAGTGAACGGCCGGCACGTTCGGGTTCTGCGGGTGGGCGATCAGGGATACGCCGCTTGCCCAGAAGCGCGGGTCTTCCTCGGCGCCTGGAATCTCCTTGCGGAACTCGGGCGCGAACTCGCCGTGGACGGTCGAGACATGTACGCCGACTTTCTCGAACACGCGCCCCTTCATCATCGCCATCGTGCCGCCGCCGCCCTCGGCGCCGCTGTGGTCGGAGCGCTTCCACGGCGTGCGCACAAAGCGACCGGCGGGTGTGCCCGCGAAGGGCATTCCGGCCGGCAGTTCGTCCTCGATCGTCTCGAAGGCCGCGGTGAGCTTGTCGCGGAGTTCCGCGAACCACGCCGAAGCGCGCGCCTTTCGTTGGTCGAGATCGTCCGGCATCCGCTGGCTATCCGAGTTTTGGGTAGGCGAGGCCGCTGACGTAGCGGTGATAGACGACCGCACACACGACGAGGATGACCGCCCCGACCGCCACGGGTACGGCGAAGAACCACCACACGGCGCCGGCCGCAACGACGACAATGGGATCGGCGCCAGCGGGCGGGTGCAACGTTCCCGTCAGCCGCATGGCGGCGATGGCGACGCCGACACCCGCCGCCATGGCGACGGGCGAAGGCCCAAGCAGGGCCAACGCCGCCAGGCCGACCAGTGACGACAGGATATGACCGCCAATGACGTTGCGGGGTTGGGCGAAGGGACTTGCCGGGACCGCGAACAGCAGCACGCAGCGTGCCCCGAAAGGCGCGATGATGAGCGGCGTCACTGCCGCGCGGGCGCAGAGAGCGAGCACGCCGATGGCAAGTGCGCCCCCGAGGCCGGCAAGGAGCGCGTCGCCGGCGGTCCTGGCGGTGACCGGTTCAAACATCAGCGCCCGCGCCAACGCGGCGCGGACCCCTTTGGATATTCCGGTGTCGTCCATCAATGGGTCTTCTTGAATTTCGCCGCTTCCTCGGACCCGCCGGTTGCGTTGCCCGCGCTGTAGGAATGGGCGCCGGCGCCCGCGAGCTTGCCGCCATCGACGATCAGGTATTCCTCGCGGATCGGCCGCTTGTCGAACCAGCATTCGAGAATCTCGCGGGTGCCGGCGGCATAGCGCGCCTGCGCCGACAGCGACGAGCCGGAGATGTGCGGGGTCATGCCATGGTGGGGCATGGTCCGCCACGGGTGGTCTTGAGGCGCGGGCTGCGGGAACCACACGTCGCCGGCATACCCGGCCAACTGTCCGCTCCTGAGCGCAGCCGCGACCGCATCGCGGTTGGCGATCTTGCCGCGCGCCGTATTGATGAGGTAGGCGCCGCGCTTCATCGTGGCGATCAGCTTGGCGTTGAAGAGGTCTTCGGTTTCCGGGTGGAGCGGCGCGTTGATGGTGACCACGTCGCAATGCGGCACCATGTCGGCGGCCGATTTGTGGAAAGTGAGGCCAAGTTCCTTCTCGACGGACTCGGGCAGGCGGTGGCGGTCGGTGTAGTGGAGCTTCACATCGAACGGCTTCATGCGCCGCAACACCGCGAGGCCAATGCGCCCCGCCGCGACCGAGCCGACGGTCATGCCCTCGACGTCATACGAGCGGGCGACGCAATCAGCGATGTTCCAGCCGCCCTTCACCACCCATTCGTAGGAGGGGATATAGTTGCGCACGAGCCCGAGGATCATCATCACGACGTGCTCGGCGACGCTGATCGAATTGCAGAACGTCACTTCGGTCACCGTGATGCCGCGCGCCATGGCGGCGGCTAGGTCGACGTGATCCGAACCGATGCCGGCGGTCACCGCCATCCTCAGCTTCGGCGCCTTGGCGATGCGCTCCGCCGTCAAATACGCAGGCCAAAAGGGTTGCGAGATGACGATATCGGCGTCGATGAGTTCCCGTTCGAACACCGAATTGGGACCGTCCTTGTCCGATGTCACGACCAGCTTGTGGCCGTTGCCTTCCAGGAATTTGCGCAGGCCCAGCTCGCCGGAAACCGAGCCAAGCAACGCACCCGGATTGAAGTCGATCGCCTTCGGTGTCGGCAGCGTCTGGCCGCCCGGGTAGCGCTCCAGCTTCGGCAGATCGTCGCGGGCATACGTCTTCGGGTAACCGTCGACCGGATCGTCGTAAAGAACGCACACCACCTTGGCCATCGTCGTCCTCCCGCCATTTTCTCCCGGGTCCCGGCCCGGCGCTCGTGGATACTACAGGCGGGAAGGCTCGGCGCGCACCGGAAATCCGTTTGTCTGGCGGAGCGCCTCGCCGAGCACCATCGCGGCCGCGGTGGCGACGTTCAGCGAGCGGAGGCCGGCGGCCATGGGGATCAGCAAGCGAGCGTCGGCGGCTGCGTGCACCACGTCGGGCACGCCCGCGCTTTCGCGCCCGAGCAGGATTACGTCTTCCGGAGCGAACGCGAATTTGGTGTAGGCGACGGCGCCGCTCGTGGTCAGCAGGAGGAGCCGGCATCCGGTCTCCGCCCGCCAGGCGGTGAAATCCTCCCACGACCGGTGCCGCGTGAGGCGGACCAAAGTCAGATAGTCCATCCCGGCGCGGCGCAACGACCGATCGGAAAGGTCGAACCCCACCGGCTCTATGACGTGCGCCTCGACGTCGAGGCAGGCACATAGCCTCAGGATCGTGCCGGCGTTTTGCGGGATGTCGGGCTGGTAGAGAGCGAGCGAGGGCATGGACCGGGTGAAGACTGCCGTGCGGGACGATTGCCGGCCTCGGTCCTCCTAGTTCAATCCGCCGATGACGCGCAAGGAGAGAAGCCGCCAGCTCGCATCGAGTTTTCGCAACAGGTCGCGGTTGCTTGCCAACGTTGCGATCCTGGAAAATGCGGCATCGCCGGCGGTGTCGGGTTCGCCGAGATGAAGCGTCGGGAACCTGTCCCGGGCTTCCGTTTCGCGTATTCCAGGCGCGGCGCAGTTCAGCAGCCGCTGAAAATCGCCCGTGGGATCGGGCGGCACGGAAAGTTCGCAGGGGTCCGCCGCGTGGGCGGCGCCACTGCATAACAGGCCAGCGACAAAGAGCGTCCGCGTCCACATAGCCAACGCCTCCTTTGGCCAGCGAATAGCCAGACAATAGGCGGTGCCCGGTCGCTGTGGCGTGGCCCAATAGCCACTGCACACAGCCACGGCTGGGATTTCCACCGGTTTCAGGAAAGCCGAGAAGACGGGGAGGGGCGGCCGGAGGCATCGACGTTGCCCAAGTAGAAGCTGGAAACCGGCTGGGAACTGGCCTATTCAGGCGCCGTCACGAATCGCGCCAGCCTTCTTTGCCGTCCGCAATCTGCGGTCGGCGGTCTCTGGCCGTCCGCTTTGCCTGTCGTCGTGGAGCCCTTACTTGTTCAAGTTGTTCGAACGCCTGATCGATCCATTCCCCGCGGACGACGGGAAACGGCCGCCGACGGGCCTGTTCGCGTTCCTGCTTTACTATTCGCGGCCGGCGTTGCCGTGGATGCTGCTGATGGCGGTGCTGACCGCGGCGATTTCTGTGGTCGAGATCTATTTCATCTCGTTCCTAGGCAGCCTGGTCGACTGGCTGGCCAAGGCCGACCGTGCCACCTTCCTGCACGACTATGGCTGGGCGCTTGCCGGGATGGGCGCCATCATCGTGCTGCTCTTCCCTCTGCTCACCCTGGGGCAGGCGCTCCTCCAGTACCAGAGCCTCTATGCCAACTACCCGATGGTGGTGCGCTGGCGCGCGCACCGCGCGATGCTGGCGCAGAGCCTGACGTTCTTCCAGGACGAGTTCGCCGGCCGCGTGTCGCAGAAGGTGATGCAGACTTCGCTCGCCGTCCGCGACGCCGTCACGCGCGTGCTTGAGGTAGGCGTCTACATCGTCGTCTATTTTGTCGGCACTGCTTACCTCATGGCGCACGCCGATGTGTGGCTGGTGGCGCCGCTCGTTGTCTGGCTTGCGGCGTACATCGGCATGCTCCGGTATTTCCTGCCGCACCTCGGCGATATCGGCGAGAAGCAGGCGAATGCGCGTGCCGAGATGACCGGGCGCGTCGTCGACAGCTACACCAACATCCAGACCATCAAGCTGTTCGCCCATACGCGGCGCGAGCAGGAATACGCGCGCACGGCGATGGGCGAGTTCCTGGGGACCGCCTACACGCAGGCGCGCCTGTTCACGCATCTCAGCAATTCTCTCAATGTTATCAATTCGTTGCTTCTCGTGGCGGTGGCCGGCATCGCCATCTGGGCCTGGCTTGGTAACTTTGTCACCATCGGCGCGATCACGGTCGCGATCGGGCTGGTGACGCGGCTCCGCTCGATGTCGCAGTGGATCATCTGGGAGGTCGCCGGTCTGTTCGAGAGCATCGGCACCGTCGAGGACGGTATGCAGATGCTGACCAAGCCGGTGTCGATCGTCGACAAGCCCGAGGCCAAACCGCTTGCGGTGCCGCGTGGCGAAATCCGTTTCGAGAGCGCGCGCTTCCACTACGGCCGCTCATCGAAGGTCATCGAGGACTTTTCGCTGACCATCGCGCCCGGCGAGAAGGTCGGGCTGGTCGGCCGCTCGGGCGCCGGCAAGTCGACGCTGGTCAACCTGCTGCTCCGTTTCTACGACCTCGAGGGCGGGCACATCCTCATCGACGGGCAGGACATCGCCGCCGTCACGCAGGAGTCGCTCCGCGGCCAGATCGGCATGGTGACGCAGGACACCTCGCTGCTGCACCGCTCGGTGCGCGACAACATCCTCTATGGCCGGCCCGAGGCAAGCGAAGCCGAAATGATCGGGGCGGCGGAGCTTGCGCACGCCGACGCCTTCATCCGGGACCTCGCCGATCCACGCGGGCGCACCGGCTACGATGCCCATGTCGGCGAGCGCGGCGTGAAACTTTCCGGCGGCCAGCGCCAGCGTGTCGCCATCGCGCGCATCTTCTTGAAGAATGCGCCGATCCTCGTGCTTGACGAAGCGACGTCGGCGCTCGATTCCGAGGTAGAAGCCGCTATTCAGGAAACGCTCTATCGCCTGATGGCCGGCAAGACCGTCATCGCCATCGCGCATCGGCTGTCGACGATCGCGGCGATGGACCGGCTCGTCGTGCTCGACAAGGGCCGCATCGTCGAGGTCGGCAGCCACGAGGAACTCATTCGCCGCGGCGGCCTCTACGCGGCGCTGTGGAGCCGCCAGTCGGGCGGGTTTCTCGATCTGGACCCCGCCGCCCAGGCGGCCGAGTAACCGTTGTCGGTGCGAACACTTGCAAGATCGGCGGAACGGGTCTTTCGTCCGCCCGGATGAGATTCTGAATGTTCCGCTTTTTCGAAAATCTGATCGACCCGTTCCGGCAGCACGATCCGTCGATGCCGCCGACGACGCTGGGCGGTTTCTACTGGCACTACACCAAGCAGGTGTGGCCGGTGCTCGCCGCGTTGATGGTCGTCGGCCTGTTCGTGTCGCTGATCGAAGTGTCGATCTTCCGCTACATCGGTACGCTCATCGATCTTCTGAAGAATACCACGCCGGATCACATGCTCCGCGACTATGGCTGGACGTTCGCGTGGATGGCCTTTGTCGTGGTTGTCGCGCGGCCGGTGGCGACCATCCTGCACGACCTCCTCGTCCAGCAGTCGCTGGCACCATCGTTCACCAACCTCGTGCGCTGGCAGACGCATCGCTATGTGCTGCGCCAGACCGTCGGCTTCTTCACCAACGACTTCGCCGGGCGCATCGCCTCGAAGATCATCCAGACCGGCCCGGCGCTCCGCGAATCCGTGGTGCAGGTTTGCGACGCGCTGTGGTTCGTCACCATCTACTCCATCTCCTCGCTGGTGCTCTTCGGGCAGATCGACCTGTGGCTGACGGCGCCGCTGGCGGCGTGGATCCTGGTGTTCGTCTTCGTTCTTTATTATTTCGTGCCGCGCATCCGGAAGCGGTCGGTGATCGTGTCGGAGGCGCGCTCGATGCTCACCGGGCGCATCGTCGACAGCTACACCAACATCCAGACGGTCAAACTCTTTGCCCACACTTCGCGCGAGGATAACTACGCCCGCGACGCGGTCGACGACCATCTCGGCAAATTTCGCCACTCGACGCGCCTCATCACGACCATGTCGAGCACGGTGGTCATCATGAACGGCCTGCTCATCGCCGGCACGACGGCGCTGGCGGTCGGGCTGTGGTCGGAGGGTGCGCTGTCGTTAGGTGCGCTCACCATCGCCGCGGGGCTCGCCATCCGCATTGCCACCATGTCCGGCTGGATCATGTGGACTTCGATCGGCATCTTCGACAACGTCGGCGCCGTGCAGGAGGGCATGGAGACCATCGCCCAGCCGCAGCAGCTCGTCGACAAGCCGGATGCGATGCAGCTGAAGGTGACGCGCGGCGAGATCCGCTTCGAGAACGTCACGTTCCACTACGGCCGCAAGAGCGGCATCATCGAGAACCTGTCGCTGACCGTGGCGCCCGGCGAAAAGGTCGGGCTTGTCGGCCGCTCCGGCGCCGGCAAGTCGACCATCGCCAACCTGCTGCTCCGTTTCTACGACCTTGAGGGCGGGCGCATCGTCATCGACGGTCAGGATATCGCGCAGGTGTCGCAGGATTCGCTGCGCTCGCAGATCGGGCTGATCACGCAGGATACCTCGCTGCTCCATCGGTCGATCCGCGACAACGTGCTCTACGGTCGTCCCGAGGCGGGTGACGAAGCCATGCTGGAGGCGATCCGGCAGGCGCATGCGGAGAGCTTCGTGCCGGGCCTTGCCGATCACTGGGGCCGGCAGGGGGTCGACGCCCACGTCGGCGAGCGCGGCGCCAAGCTCTCCGGCGGCCAGCGCCAGCGCGTGGCCATTGCCCGGGTGCTGCTCAAGGATGCACCGATCCTCGTCCTCGACGAGGCAACGTCGGCGCTGGATTCCGAGGTTGAGGCCGCCATCCAGGAAAGCTTCTACCGGCTGATGGTGGGCAAGACGGTCATTGCCATCGCCCATCGCCTGTCGACGATCGCCGCTATGGACCGGCTGGTCGTGCTCGACCAGGGCCAGATCGTCGAGATGGGCAGGCATGCCGATCTGGTGCGCCAGGGTGGCCTCTACGCCTCCCTGTGGAACCGCCAGTCCGGCGGCTTTCTCGACCCCACCCCGGCCGTGGTGCCGGAGCCGCAGCCCTACATCGACACGCAGGCGGCGGAGTAGCGGTCCACACCCGCATCACCGCCAGCCCGCGGCAAACCGCGACAATGTGCGCATTCGGGCCGCCTACACTGGACAAGTCCTAAGGCGCCTGGCTAAACAATTCGACCGTCTGGCCGGGATTCTGTTGCCCGGCTGCGGCCAATCGCGGACGGGCAGGGGACCGAATTTTGGCAAGTTCTGATACGGCCGACCACCCGGAGCCGACGCGCCGCGACTTTCTCTACATCGCCACCGGCGGCGTAGTGGTGGTGGGGGCGGCGCTGATTGCCTGGCCGCTCATCGACCAAATGAACCCGGACGCGGCGGCGCTCGCACTGGCGCAGGTCGATGTCGATGTCTCCTCGGTCAAGCCGGGCGAGTCTCTGATCGTCAAATGGCGCGGCAAGCCGGTCGTCGTGCGCCAGCGCACCGACAAGGAAATCACCGAGGCGAAGGCGGTCAATCTCTCCGAGTTGCGCGACCAGAATGCACGCAACGCCAACCTGCCCGACAGCGCGACGGCGACCGATGCCAACCGCAGCACCCCGGGCAAGGAAGCCTGGTTCGTGATGATCCAGATCTGTACGCACCTCGGCTGCGTGCCTCTCGGCCAGCAGGGCAACTACGACGGCTGGTTCTGTCCCTGCCACGGATCGCAATACGACACCGCCGGCCGAATCCGCCAGGGACCGGCGCCGCAGAACATGGCGATCCCACTGTACAAATTCACTTCCGACACCACGATCCGGATCGGCTGAGCGGGCGGCGATAGAACATGGCGGGAACTTCCAGTTATCAGCCCACGAATCCAGTGGCCAAGTGGATCGAGGTCCGCCTGCCCATCTTTGGGTTCATCCACTCCTCTTTCGTCGCCTTCCCGACGCCGCGCAACCTGAATTACTGGTGGAATTTCGGCGCCATCCTGACCTTCATGCTTGGGGCACAGATCGTCACCGGCATCATCCTGGCGATGCATTACACGCCGAACGCCGATCTCGCGATGAGTTCCGTCGAGTCGATCATGCGCGACGTCAATTACGGCTGGCTGATGCGCTACCTGCACTCAAACGGCGCGTCGTTGTTCTTCTTCGCCGTCTACGTCCACATCCTGCGCGGTCTCTACTACGGCTCCTACAAGGAGCCGCGCGAGATTCTTTGGATTCTCGGTGTCATCATCTTCCTGCTGATGATCGCCGCCGCCTTCATGGGTTACGTGCTGCCTTGGGGGCAGATGTCGTTCTGGGGCGCTACGGTCATCACCAACCTGTTCACGGCCATTCCGCTGGTCGGCAATTCGGTGACGACGTGGCTGTGGGGCGGCTTCTCGGTCGACAACCCGACGCTCAACCGCTTCTATTCGCTGCACTACCTGCTGCCATTCATGATCGCCGGCGTGGTGGCGCTGCACATCTGGGCCCTGCACGTTCCCGGCAACGGCAACCCGGTGGGCGTCGACGTGAAGAGCAGCCAGGACACGGTGCCCTTCCATCCCTACTACACGATCAAGGACGTCTTCGGCCTGTCGGTGTTCCTGATCCTGTTCGCGTGGCTGGTGTTCTACATCCCGAACTACCTCGGCGATCCGGATAATTATGTTGCCGCCAATCCGCTGCAGACACCGGCGCATATCGTGCCCGAGTGGTATCTGCTGCCGTTCTACGCGATCCTGCGCGCCATACCGAACAAGCTGGTTGGCGTGCTGGCTCTCTTCGGTGCCATTGCCATTGTGGCCTTCGTGCCCTGGCTCGACACGTCGCGGGTGCGGTCGTCGACCTTCCGGCCGATCTATCGCCAGTTCTTCTGGATATTCGTCATCACCGGGCTTGGCCTGGGTTATCTCGGCTCGCAGCCGCCGGAGGGGGGCTACGTCATCGCCGCTCGCATCCTGACGATCTATTACTTCGCCCACTTCCTGATCGTGATGCCGGTCGTCGGCTTGCTTGAGCGGCCAAAGCCCTTGCCGACGAGCATCACCGAGGCGGTGCTGGCCAAGAACGCGGCCAAGGCCTGATCCCGATGAAGCTGGCCGCCACGATCTTCACCGCCGCCGCGCTTTGCGCACTACCCGCGCTGGCGCAGGACGCCGCCGCGCCGGCTGCTTCCGCGCCGGCGGATCAGGCGGCACCTGCCGCCGCGCCGGCAGCAACGCAGCAGGCCGTGCCGCCACCCGCAACCGAGCAGACGACGACGGCAGCGCCCGCCGCCTCGGCGCCACAAGTTTCGCAGCCGACCGAATTCCCGATCAAGAAACCGGGGTTGCAGAAGTGGTCGTTCGCCGGTCCGTTCGGCAGGTTCGACACGGCGCAATTGCAGCGCGGCTATCAGGTCTACAAGGAAGTCTGCTCCAACTGCCATTCGATGAAGTACATGGCGTTCCGCAACCTCGGCCAGGAAGGTGGCCCGCACTTCGCCGCCGACGAGGTGGCGGCGCTGGCGGCCAGCGTTCAGGTCACCGACGGCCCCAACGATGCGGGTGACATGTTCCAGCGCCCGGGCAAACCTTCCGACCATTTCCCGAGCCCGTTTGCCGATACCCAAGCCGCCGCCGCTGCTAACGGCGGCGCGCCGCCGCCCGATCTATCGGTCATGGCCAAGGCGCGCGGCGTCGAGCGCGGCGTCCTCTGGGCGGTGGTCGATTTCTTCACGCAGTATCAGGAAGGCGGCCCGGACTACATTCATGCCCTGCTTACCGGCTTTCAGGATCCGCCGGCGGGCGTCACCGTGCCCGAGGGCACCTACTACAATCCCTATTTCCTGAATGCGGCGTCGACCCACATGCCGCCGCCATTTAAGGATGGGCTTGTTGCCTATACGGACGGCGCGCCGCAGACGATCGACCAGTACGCCCGCGATGTCTCGTCGTTCCTGATGTGGACGGCCGAGCCGCACCTCGTCGAGCGCAAGCGTATTGGCTTTGAAGTCATCATCTTCCTGGTCGTGTTCGCCGGGCTGATGTACTTCACCAAGAAGCGCGTCTGGGAAAAGGTCGCGCACTAGCGGGCGGCGCGGTCGCCCCCGCTGTCTGCGCCAATTGCAGCGGCAAATCGGCGACGTCAGCTCTAACCGGCGAGCGCGCTGCGCCTGTCGGCATGAACACCAGTCCTGGCAAAGGCCAATATCAGCCGCGCCTTGGGCGCGACTGATAGGTACGAAGTACGCCTGACTACGTGGTGTGGTGGGTCAGGTTGTAGAAGCCGAGACCCGGAATTGCACAGGCGAACATTCCGTGCCGGCGGTCCCGCCCGCTAACGGTAGTGTGATGGTTCTTCGCCCAGACGTCCTGCTGGCCAACGCTCATGCCGGCGCACAGGAAGAAGGTGAGCGCCCAGGCGATACCGAGCGACAGATCCGCGCCCGGAGCAACCTTGGGCGGGCAGGGATGGCACCACCAGGGAATGCAGGGACCGGCAGTGGCGTTAGCAACAACCGGCGCGAGGCCGACCCCGACGAACGCAAGCGCCGCTACTGTGACGCGAACAGACTTGAACATGACAATACCCCGATCAGAGAGCCTCCTCCGACCGCATCTAACACTTCGTTTACGATGCGGCGGATTGCCCGCAAACCGCCTCAATTGCCAAGATGAAACTTAAGGTAACGCTGCGTCGGTTGAGCAACGCTGGCTTATCAAGTCGACCGTCCCGGGGCCGAGAAAGCGTGGCCGTGGGGCCAGCGGTGTGGCGGAGGCCCCTCGCGTTTGCTATGAGCGGGATGGGTGACGGCGGCGCCCCGCCGAGCGCCCGCAAAATTCCGGGAAACCCATGGCCGGGGTCGACATCAAGTCGCTGATCAGGACGATCCCCGACTATCCGAAAGCCGGCATTCTTTTCCGCGATATTACGACCCTGATCGCCGATCCGGCCGGTTTGCGCGCCGCCGTCGACGGGCTGGCGCGACCGTTCGCCGACGCGGGCGTCGATTGCGTAGCCGGCATCGAAGCGCGCGGTTTTATCCTGGGTGGCGCCGTCGCCAATGCGCTCGGCCGCGGCTTCATTCCCATCCGCAAGAAGGGCAAGCTGCCGTCGCGCACGATCGGGCAGGAATACAGCCTGGAGTACGGCGTCGGTATCATTGAGATTCACGCCGACGCGATTGCACAGGGCGCGCGCGTCCTTCTCATTGACGACCTCATCGCCACTGGCGGGACGGCGGCTGCAGCCGTCGAGCTCATCCGCCGCACCGGCGGGGTGATTGTCGCCGCCAGCTTCATCGTCGATCTGCCCGAACTCGGCGGTGCTCATCGCGTCGCGGCGATGCACGTCAAAGTGCACACGCTCGTCAGTTTTGAAGGACACTGAATCTCGCATGGCAGACTTTCACATCTACATCGGCTACCGCACGCTTTCGTCATGGTCGATGCGCGGCTGGCTGCCGATGAAGAAGAGCGGCGTGTCCTTCGACGAGACGCTGGTGCGCTATCGTACGCGCGAAGGCAAGGCGACGCTTAGCCAGCTTTCGCCGACCGGCAAGGTGCCCTTCCTTATCCACAAGCGCGAGGGCAGGGAGATCAAGGTGTGGGATTCGCTTGCCATAGGCGAATATCTTGCCGAGACTTTTCCGGCGGCGCGACTATGGCCGCAGGAGCCTGCGGCGCGCGCCTTTGCCCGATCGATCTCGGCCGAGATGCATTCCGGCTTCCGGCCGTTGCGCGAATACCTGTCGATGGCGCTACTCGAGCGTCTGCGCAATCCCGACAACCCGCAGGCCAATGCCGACATCGCGCGGATTGAAAAGATGTGGCGTGACGCGCGCGAGCGCTGGGGCAAAAGCGCCGGCGGCCCATTTCTGTTCGGCCACTGGACGGTGGCAGATGCCATGTACGCGCCCGTGGTCACCCGCTTCCGCACCTACGGGGTCAAACTTGGCGCCACGGGCGCCGCCTACATGGAGGCGGTGCTGACCGATCCAGACTTCCGCATTTGGGAAGACCAAGCCCGCAGGGAGCCACCGCCGGAGCCGGCCACCGACTGAGGCTCCGTCCGCAACGTCGCGTCCTGCTAGCCGCCCTTCCTTGAAATCGGCGGCGGTACCTTCGGGAAGTTCTGCGTCACACTGACCAAGTTCTGACAGAACATGATCAGGTTCTGCGGCGCGAAATACGGATTGTTGAGCATTGCCCGGCAGCCATTGACCAGCCCGCGCTGGCGTTCGGGGCTGAGCCTGTGCAGAAATTCTTTCGCCCCCTCCGGTCCGTTGCCGGCATTCGAGACATCAATGCCAAGTTCAAGCCGGCCGGTGGTGTCCGGGGGACCCTGCGAGACTCCGTTTTGCCATGACTGGGCGGCAATTGCCGTCTGGCTCGCAGCAACCACTGCTGCCGCCAAGAGGGCGACCATCGAATATGCCTTTTTCATTGTTGCCTCCGCTGCCGTTCCACGACACTCGCGCCTGTCTATTATATAGGCGGAGATATGAGGGCGGCCAGTCGCGTTCTGCGACCGGGCTCACTAGACGTTGAACTTGAACAGCATCACGTCGCCGTCGGCGACAACATATTCCTTGCCTTCGTCGCGCGCCTTGCCGGCGTCCTTGGCGCCTTGCTCGCCGCCCAGCCGGATGTAATCGTCGTAGGCGATGGTCTGGGCGCGGATAAAGCCCTTCTCGAAGTCGGTATGGATCGTGCCGGCGGCCTGCGGGGCCCGCGCGCCCCGCGGGACGGTCCAGGCGCGGGCTTCCTTTGGGCCGACGGTGAAAAACGTGATCAGGCCGAGGAGGGCGTAGCCGGCACGGATGAGCCGGTCGAGGCCAGCTTCGTCGAGGCCGATGGTGGCCAGGAATTCCTTCTGCTCGGCGTCGGGAAGCTGCGCGATCTCGGCCTCGATCGCCGCCGAGATCACGACGAAGCCGGCGCCTTCGCTTGACGCCATCTTTGCCGCCGCCTCGGAGTGCCTGTTGCCCAATGCGGCAGAGGCCTCGTCGACGTTGGCGACGTAGAGGATCGGCTTCGCCGTCAGCAGGTTCAGCCCCCGGAAGGCGGCGTCCTCGCCCTTCGGCACCACGACCAGCCGCGCCGGTTTGCCGGCGGAGAGGAGGGCGAGCGCCGCGTCCATCAGCGCCACCTCGGCCTTGGCTTCCTTGTCGCCGGCCTGGGCCTTCTTGCGCAGCGGCGTCACGCGTCGCTCGAGGCTGGCGAGGTCGGCCAGCATCAGTTCGGTGTTGACCGTGTCGGCGTCGGCGACCGGGTCAACGCGACCCTCGACGTGCGTCACATCCGTTCCCTCGAAGCAGCGCAGCACGTGAATGTTGGCGTCAACCTCGCGGATGTTGGCGAGGAACTGGTTGCCGAGACCTTCGCCCTTGGAGGCGCCGCGCACGAGGCCGGCGATGTCGACGAACGAGATGCGCGTCGGCACGATCTGCGCCGACTTGCCAATCGCTGCCAGCGCGTCGAGGCGGGAATCCGGCACCGCTACCTCGCCGGTATTCGGCTCGATCGTGCAGAAGGGATAGTTCGCCGCCTGCGCCAGGGCGGTCCGGGTCAGCGCGTTGAAGAGCGTCGACTTGCCTACGTTCGGTAGGCCGACGATGCCGCAGCGAAAACCCATTGGCGTCAACTATTTCGGGGGACGGAAGAGCGGGCGGAAGATGATGGTTTCGGCGCGTGTGTCAAGGCGCGGGATGCCACGGCGTTACCCGGGGAATCCAGCGCGGCACGCTACGCACATAGGTCTCGTATTGCGCACCGTAGGTCTCGCGGAGCGTCGGTTCCTCATAGAGCACCACGAATGTATGAACCGCGGCGAGGACGAGGGCCGCGTACGCGAGGACCCCGACGCTGACGAAGAAAAGCGCCTGCCCGAGGATGATACAGAGCACCGCGACGTACATGGGGTTGCGGACATGGCGGTACTGTCCGCCGACGACAAGAGAAGCCGTCGGCGCGATGGGCGCCGGTGTGCCCCGACCCTCCCGGACAAAACGCACGAAGGACACGGCTAGCGATACAACTCCGCCGGCAATCAGTATCGCTCCCAGAGCCTGGACGGCCTGATAGCCGTGGAACGGCATGGGGAGCTGGGCGCCGGAGATCCACAGCGGAAGTGCGCCCGCGACCGTTCCGGGTGTGAGAATGAAGAAAGCAGCGCTTCCCAAAGCGGCCGAACTGCGGCGCATCGGCTTGTCTCCGGTTACGTCGCCGCCGCGTCAGCCACCGAACAGCTTTTTAAGCCCCGCGAACGGACCATGGCGTTTGTCCGGTTCGGGCGATACGGGGGCTATCTTCGCCGGCATCGCAACGGGCGTGCCTTTGGGTGGGTCGGGCATGTCGGCGGCCGAATTGCCCGCCGCGTGCAGCCGGTTGGCGAATGTGTTGTCCTTGCCTTCGGCGAGCAGCGCGGCGTTGTCCGCGATCGTGTCGATCAGCGGCACCAGCCATTCGGCGTCTTCCTTGGGAAAATCATGCAGCACGTAGTGGGGAACGGCGGCCTTGACGCCGGGATGGCCGATGCCGATGCGCAGCCGCCGATAGCCGTCGCCGATGGACGCATCGATCGAGCGGAGGCCATTGTGCCCGGCGGCGGCGCCGCCAATCTTCATGCGCGTCTTGCCCGGCGGCAGGTCAACCTCGTCGTGGATGACCAGGATGTCCTTCGGGTCGATCTTGTAGAAGTGCGCCGCTTCCTGCACCGAACGGCCCGACTCGTTCATGAATGTCTGCGGCTTGAGGAGAAGGACCTTCTCGCCGGCGAGGGTGCTCTCGGCGGCATCTCCCTGGAAACGCCGTCGCCACGACGGGAAGCCGTGGCGGCGTTGTATCGCGTCGACGGCAATGAAGCCGACGTTGTGGCGGTTCCTGGCGTAGTCCGGTCCGGGGTTGCCGAGACCGACGATGAGCAGCATCTGACCCGTCTCCCCTGGGGAGAAGCCGGGGCGTTACCCCTACTTCTTTCCGCCGGACGCACCACCCTTGGCGCCTGCGGCCGGTGCCGCGCCGGCGGCCGGCTTGGCATCGCCACCGGCGGCCGCACCTTCGGCGGGAGCCGCGCCAGGGGCGGCACCTTCCGCGCCTTCCTCGGTGCCGGCCTCGAGAGCTGCGGCTGCGGCGGCCTTGGCGGCTGCGGCGGCTTCGGCGGCGGCTTTCATTTCTTCCTTCACGGCCGCCGGCGCCGCGATCGTGGCGACGGTGAAGTCGCGGTCACGAATGGTCGGTCGCGTGCCCTCGGGCAGCGTGATCTTCGAAATGTGCAGCGAGTCGGTGATGTCGAGGCCGGTCAGGTCGGCGACAATTTTTTCAGGGATGGCATCGACCGGCACAACCAGCGCAATGCGGTGGCGCACGATATTGAGCACACCACCGCGGCGAATGCCGGGGGCGGCGCTCTCATTGATGAACTGTACAGGAACCTCAATAGTGACGGTCGAACCGGCGGTAACACGCATGAAGTCGACGTGCATTGGCTTCTCGGTCATCGGGTCGATCTGGAAATCGCGCGGCAATACGCGCGTCTTCTTCCCGTCGACGTCTATCGTCGCCACGGTCGTATAGAATCCGCCGCCGTGAATCTTGAACGTGATGTCACGCTGCGAAAGATTGATCGACTGCGGGGCTTGGTTGCCGCCATAGATGACGGCGGGAATCATGCCTTGACGACGAACCGAGCGGGCGGCCCCCTTGCCTACCTTCTCGCGAACCGTCGCCGAGAGCTCGTATGTCTGGCCCATCGGACAACTCCTTGAATATGGTTAGTGCCGCGTGCCTCCAGGGGTGTCGGCGCGGGTGGCGGGCTTATAGGGGAAGCGGCGCGCAAGGGCAAGACGAAGCCCTGGCGCCGGGGCGATGGGATCGGTCGCTGCCAAGGGCGAAATGTCGGAACCTATCGGCGAGCGAGCCGTTGCTGCTCCACGTCGCGCACTATTCCCTCTGAACCTGGAGTAATCCCATGCTTAGCAAGACTCTGAGCGGAGGCTTGGCCGCAGTGGCCTTGGCAGTCGTCAGTTCCGTTTCGCTTTCCGCGCCCGCCTCGGCGGCAAGCCTGTCCTTCACCTTCGGTCCGAACGTCAGCCATTCGATGTGGCACAATGGCCGCCGCGCCATTCAGGTGTGCCGGACCAAATACGAGTGGCGCCCTCACCGCAAGGTCGCCGTCGGGACGGTTTGCCATTGGACCTACCCGAAGCGCCCGTCGATGATGCCGATGCATCCGATGCATCCAAAGAAGTACTGAGAATTACCGCCGAGCTGCGGTCACGTGGCCCGGCGGGGTTTCAGTCGAACAAACTCGACACCGATTTCTCGCTCGCGGTCCGCGTAATGGCTTCGCCGATCAGCGGAGCGATAGGGCAGACGCGGATGTTCGGGGCGGCGAGAATCGCCTCGGTCGGCTGGATCGAGTCGGTGATTACAAGTTCCTCGATCCTGGATGCGGTGATGCGCGCGACCGCACCGCCGGACAGCACGCCGTGGGTGATGTAAGCCAGCACCGAAGCCGCGCCCGCGCTCATCAGTGCTTCGGCAGCGTTGCACAGCGTGCCGCCCGAATCGACGATGTCGTCGAACAGGATGCAGCGCCGGCCGGCGACGTTGCCGATAATGTTCATCACTTCCGATTCACCGGGCCGCTCACGCCGCTTGTCGACGATGGCGAGCGCCGCATCGATGCGCTTGGCGAGCGCGCGGGCGCGAACGACGCCGCCGACATCGGGTGAGACGACGGTAATGTTGGAGATGTCGTGGTGAGCCTTGATGTCGCGGGTCATCACCGGCACGGAATAAAGATTGTCGGTCGGGATATCGAAAAAGCCCTGGATCTGCCCGGCGTGGAGATCGAGCGTCAGAACACGGTCGGCGCCGGCGCGGGTGATGAGGTTGGCGACCAGCTTTGCCGAAATCGGAGTGCGTGCCGAGGGCTTGCGGTCCTGGCGGGCATAGCCGAAGTAGGGAATGACTGCGGTGACGCGCCGGGCGGAGGCGCGCCGCGCCGCATCCATGATGATCAGCAATTCCATCAGGTTGTCGTTCGCCGGAAAGCTGGTCGACTGGATCACGAAAAGATCCTCGCCGCGCACGTTTTCCTGGATTTCGACGAAAATCTCCTGATCGGCGAAACGCCGCACGGAGCATTTGGCGAGGGGAATCTCCAGATAGGCCGCGATCGCCTCGGCGAGGGCGCGATTGGAATTTCCGGCGACCAGTTTCATGCCTTGGCCCGTAGTGGGCGCCCCCCTGGGGGAGCGTAGCGACCCGGTCCCGATGAACCGGTTCCGAATCCGGCTAAGGACCGGCTGGATGCCGCGGCCTTGTAGCAATGCCGAGGCCGCTCTGGCAACGCCCGCGCTCGTGGGCGAGCGGCGGCAGGCCGTCAGCCGTGGATCCAGTCGGCCAACTTGTCGACGGTCTCGCGCGCGGCCTCGTCGATCTCGACCGAGGTGATACCGGCCCAGGGATCGGCTTCGCTTCCGCCTGCGGTCTCCTGGCCGGAGATGCGATGCAGCGGGGTGCCGGACAGATTCGCGACATCCCAGATGTAGACCAGCAGCGTGCCGGACGTGCCGCCGACGGCGGAAAGGTAGCCTTTTACCTGATAGGTGGCGGTCGGGTCGCCCATGGGGACGATCGCCAGCTGGCGCGTGGTGGCGTAGCGTTTTAGGTCGTCCTCGAGCAGGAAACGCAATTCGGCCGGTACCCCCGTCACCGTGGCGAAGGCGAAGCGGACGGCAGGCCCGGTGACCGGCGCGGCCCCCAGCGTATGCGCCTTCTTCGGTGTCAGCATCGGCGGCGGACCCGGCCCAAACTGCGGCGCCGGAATCGCCATGCATCCGGCGATCGTCACCGTGGCAAGCAAGATCGTCGCGAGGCGAAGAAAGCTGTTGGTCGAGCGATACATCGGGTTGTCTCGTGCGCTGCCACGGTTTCCCGCTTGGTGTACCGGCAATCCGCGCCGCATTCCATATCGTTCGTATCGCGCTGCACAATGCTCGGCTAAGGTTGCACCTGACAGCTGACCAACCTGAGGGGCGAAATCAATGGGAAAGCCGGTCGTATTCATTCACGGTGCGTGGCTGACGCCAGCGTCCTGGGACAAGTTCACCACCCGGTTCCAGGCGCGTGGCTACGATGTCGAGGCGCCGCCGTGGCCGCACGAAAACATGACGCTCGCTGACCTCAGGCGCAATCCGCCGGCGGCGCTCAGCGACGTCGGGATCAACGAGATCGCCGATCACTACGAAAAGATCATTCGCGCAAAACCAACCCCGCCGGTCATTGTCGGGCACTCCTTCGGCGGCCTTTTCACGCAAATCATGCTGAACCGCGGCCTCGGCAGCGCCGGTGTCGCCATCGACCCGGCGCCGTTCAAGGGCGTCATGCCGGGTCTTGGGCCCGTTCTTGGCGCACTGCCGGTGCTGTTTGGCTGGAACGCGTGGAAGAAAGTCCACACGATGCCGTTCCAGACATTCTTCACGACATTCGCGAACGGAATGCCGGAAGCCGAGGCGCGCGCCGCCTACGACAAATACGTGGCGCCCACGCCGGGCAAGCTGTACTTCGACGAAGTCCTTAACAGGGGCAATGCCATCGACCCGATGCGGCGCAAGGTGCCTCTCCTGTACACCGCCGGCGGCAATGACAAGACGGTCACCGCAACGTCGGTGCGCGGTTGCTATGCCAAGCAGACGGCATCGCCCGCCATCACGGCCCTGAAGTATTTCCCGGATCGTTCGCACTTCCTCTGCTCGATGCCCGGATGGGAGCAGGTCGCCGACGTTGTCCTCGATTGGCTGGACAACCCGCGCTCAGGCGAAATCTAGCCTGCCAGCATGATCACCGAGAGGAGCCGGCCATAGTCGGCTTCGTTTCGGTGCGTCGTGCGGCGGTAGGAGAAGAACCGCTCCGGGTCGGCATAGGTGCAGAGACCGACGCTTGAGGCGGCGATGCCTACGGCGTTCAGGCGAGCGACGATGGCGCCAGGCAGATCGAACAGGAAGTGGTCGGCGCGCGGCGAGGGCGCGAAGAAGCGCGCGTTACCGGGATGATCGGCAATGAAGCGGTCGCGCACATCGACGCCCACTTCATAGTTCGCCTGGCTGATCGTCGGCCCGAGCACCGCCACGACACGCTCGCGCCGGGCGCCAAGCCTCTCCATCGCGACGACGCAGGCCTCGCCGACACCGGCAAGCGCGCCGCGCCAGCCGGAATGGGCGGCGCCGATGACGCCGGCCTCGGCGTCGGCAAGGAGCAGCGGACCGCAGTCGGCAGTGCCAACACCCAACGCAATCCCCGGCCGGTTGGTGACAAGGGCGTCGGCTTTGGGTCCGCTGCCGGGAGCCCAGACTTCGTCGACCGTTACCGCGATCGTGCTGTGCACCTGATACGGCGTGGCAAGCTTTTCGGGGAGTGCGCCGATCGCAGTCGCCACCCGCGCCCGGTTCTCCATGACGAACCCGCGATCGTCATTGGAGCCGATGCCGCAATTGAGACTGGCGTAGATCCCCGATGAAACGCCGCCTCCGCGGGTGAAGAAGCCGTGGCTAATGCCGGGGAGGGCGAGTCTTTCATCCCTAATGGCAGGGATCATCGCGCCGCCGCTCCGATCTCGATCGGGTCAAACACGGGCAGCTTCAGTCCCGGTGCGGAAACCGCGAGCACCTTGAACAATGTGCCCATCGCCTTCGGCGCCGCCAGGCGCTCGATCGCCTTGGCGATGGCGTCGCGGGTTGGCTTGTCCTTGCCGCGGCCGAGCACGTTGGCACGATCGACGAGGCCGAGACGGATGAGGAATTCGCCCTGACCCATCAGCGGGCGGATTTGTGCTCCGGCTACCGTTGCGGCACGGCCGAGTGCCGTAAAATCCACGTGCGCCGTCACATCGGCTTCGCCCGGCGCCGCCAATGGATCGTCATACGTATGGGCGCGCACGGCCTGCAGCGTGTCGCCGTGGCCGGGTTGGGCATTGCCGTAGTCGACGATCAGCGCCGCGCCGCCGGCGCGCTTCAACCGCTCGGCGATGGCCGTCATCGTGGCCTTTCCGGTCGGCGAAGCCTCGACGATGGCGCCGTCCGGCAGCGGCACGCCGGGAGCGCGCTGTTCGACCGGCGCGAGGCCGAAGGTCAGTCGTCCATCGTCAGCGAGGCCGACCATGCGCTCGCTCCAGCGCTTGTCGGTCCACTGGAACTGGCGGATCGGCAGGGCGTCGAAGAATTCGTTGGCGACGATGATGGCCGGCCCTGCCGGAATATCGTCGACCGCGTTGTGCCAATGGATGGATGTGGTGGCGCTGGCGAGCGTCGCTTTCTGGATCTCGCGGAGCCGCGGGCTGATCTCGACGAGGTGAATGTCGGCGGCGCGCAGGAAATCCGGCTTGATGCGGGCGGTGCGCAACATGTCTGCCATCAGTGTGCCGCGCCCGGGACCGAGTTCTGCCAGCACGAACGGGCTCGGCCCGCCCATCATCTCCCAGACCGCGACGGCCCACAGGCCGATCAGCTCGCCGAATATCTGGCTTACCTCGGGCGCGGTGATGAAGTCACCGGCGCGGCCGAACGGTTCGCGGCGCATGTAGTAGCCGTATTGCGGGTCGGCCAGGCAAAGCGCCATGAAGTCGGCAACCGTGATCGGGCCGGCAACGCGAACGTGCGCGATAATCTTCTCCGCGAGAGGAGTCACGCTTTCTCCGCTCGCGGCGGCGCGGCGACAGGCCGGCGAGCCGCCCATATCATGAGGCCGATGCCGAACAGGATCATCGGGATGGAAAGCAGCATTCCTTCGGTCAGTCCGCCGGCGAGGTAGCCGATCTGGATATCGGGCTGGCGGAAGAATTCGCTGAAGGTGCGGGCGACACCGTAGCCACAGCAGAACACTCCCGAGACGAAGCCGTGCGTGGCGAGCTTGTGGAATCGGTGGGTGGCAAATCGCAGCACTAGAAAAAGCACGACGCCCTCCAATGCCGCCTCGTAAAGCTGGCTTGGATGGCGCGGCAGGTCGCCGCCGTTCGGGAAAACCATCGCCCACGGCACGTCGGTGACGCGGCCGAAGAGTTCGCCGTTGATGAAGTTGGCAAGGCGCACCAGGAAGAGCCCGATGGGCGTCGCCGCCGCGACCACGTCGATGAACGACCACACCGGGATGGCGCGCGAGCGTGCGAACAGCGTCATCGCCAGCATCATGCCGAGGAAGCCGCCGTGGAACGACATGCCGCCATGCCAAACGGCCAACATGTCGGCCGGATCGGCGAGGTAGTGCGGCAGGTCGTAGAAGAGAATGTAACCGAGGCGTCCGCCCACGACGATGCCGAGGGTGGCCCAGACCACGAAATCGTCGACATCGACGGGGCGCAACGGCGGTCCGGCGCTCCCCCAGAGGCGAGCGTTGGCGACCAGCCGCTTGCAATACCACCAGCCGACGAAAATGCCCGCAACATAGGAAAGTGCATACCAGCGGATCGCGAACGGCCCGACCTGGATGAGGACCGGGTCGATGGCCGGAAAGGGCAGCGCCAGCAGCGGCAAGAGAGGATCCTTTGCGAGAAGCGGCGCAAATTGCGCCGGGCCACCTGCCGGGTCAAGATCGGCCCGGCGCCAGCGGCTTGAAGCGGCGCGGGCGCAAGGCCATAGTAATCAATGTGGCCGCCAACGGCTGCTGGAGATTGATCCATGACGCAGACCTCGAACCGCATGTTCGATGAAATGGCGCGGCTGATGGGCGATGCGGCAAGCGTGGCGCAGGGCGTCAAGCGCGAGGCCGAGACGCTGTTCCGCACGCAGATGGAGCGCTTCGTCGCCGATCTCGACCTGGTCAAGCGCGAGGATTTCGAGATGGTGCGCGAGATGGCCTCGCAGGCGCGCGCCGAGAACGAAGTGCTGAAGAAGCGTATCGAGGCGCTGGAAGGCATGCTCGGCGAGCGCACGCCCTAGTTTCCGGCAGCGTATCGCCTGTGCAGAATTAATCTCATCCACAATCAATTGTGGCCGGTCGGAAGCGGCCGGCTATATACTGATTCTCAACGAAGATTCGCTGCGGGCGCAAAGTGGAGCGCTGACCTGCCGGCAATAATTCGTCGGTGCCTGTTGCGTTACCACCAGTCCCTTTTCTCGCTAGCCGGGCGGATCGCTGCTTCATGAATCTCTTGGACTTCGAGCACGAGCGCCAATCGAATCCGGTTGACGTCATCGAGCAGATCGCGGCGTTGAACGACTGGTCCTTCGAACGGGCGGGCGATGACGAGATAACGGTGTCGGTCGCCGGCGGCTGGTGCGACTATCACGTCTCCTTTTCGTGGATGGAGGAAAAGGAGGCGGTGCATCTCGCCTGCGCCTTCGAACTAAAGGTGCCGAGGGCGCGCGAGCCCGAAGTCATGCGACTGCTTTCCGGTGTCAACGAGCAGCTGTGGATCGGACATTTCGACCTGTGGACCCGGGAAGGCGTGATCATGTTCCGCCAGGCGTTGCTGCTCTCCGGCGGTGCCGAGCCGACGAGCGCGCAGGTAGAGAAGCTGCTGCACACGGCGATCGAAGCCTGCGAGCGGTATTTCCAGGCCTTCCAGTTCGTCGTCTGGGCCGGCAAGAACGCAGCCGAGGCGCTGGAGACGGTGCTCTTCGAGACGGCCGGGACAGCCTAGTTTTCCCTGCCGTTTCCGCGAAGGCGAAGACCGGCAACAATCGGAGGAGGCTATTCTTCACTGGTCGTGGGTACTAGGTTCCGGCCTTCGCGCGAAGACGCCTCCCGGAGATGCTGGTCGCCATGACCTTTCCTTGCTTCACCGCCTCCCGTCCGGTGGGGCTTGTCGGCGCCGGCAAGATGGGGAGCGCGCTCCTCAAGGGGTGGCTCGATCGCGGTCTCGACAAACGGGCCGCGCTGGTCATCGATCCGGCGCCGCCGGCTGACAGCGCGGCGTTTCTCGCCGATGCGGGCATCAAGGTTCACGCGGCGCCGCCGTCGAACGTTACCGCCGGGCTCATCGTGGTTGCGGTCAAGCCGCAGGTCATCGCCGACATCCTGCCAGGTCTGCGTCCGCTTCTGGATGACGGCACCATCGCGCTGTCGGTGGCGGCCGGGACGACGCTGAAGAATTTGCGCGCCGGGCTTGGTGATATGGCCATCGTGCGCACCATTCCGAATACGCCGGCGCAGGTCGGTCGCGGCGTCACCGTCGCCATCGCCAACGCGAAGGTCGACAAAGCGGGCAGGGAGCTGGTCACCACGCTTCTGGAAGCCGTCGGCGCCGTCATCTGGGTGGAGAAGGAAACGCTGATCGACTCGGCCACCGCCGTTTCAGGCTCAGGTCCGGCATATGTCTTCCACATGGTCGAAGCGCTGGCCGCCGCGGCCGTCTCCGTCGGCTTCGACAAGGCGTCGGCGGAGAAGCTGGCGCGCGCGACGGTCGAGGGCGCCGGCGAGCTTTTGTATCAATCCGACCTGTCGGCCGAAGTGCTCCGCCAGAACGTGACCTCGCCGAAGGGCACCACGGCGGCGGCGCTGAAAGTCCTGATGGGTCGGTCCGGCCTCACGGGCCTGATGAAGAAGGCCGTCGCCGCGGCGCGCAAGCGCTCGCGCGAATTGTCGAGCTAGTCGCCGCGTGCTTAACGCCGCCGCACCAGCAGGCGAGGGCGACATGGCACAGACGGAACCGGCACCGCGGATCACCTTCGATGATTTCCTGAAAGTCGATATCCGTGTCGGCACAATCGTCGAGGCGAACACCTTTCCCGAGGCGCGCAAGCCAGCCTATCGGCTCACCATCGACTTTGGATCGCCGATCGGCCTGAAGAAGTCCTCGGCGCAGATAACGAAAAGATACACGCTGGAAGAACTGATCGGCCGCCAGGTCGCGGCGGTGGTCAACTTTCCGCCACGCCAGATAGGTCCGTTCATGTCGGAGGTATTGACGCTCGGCTTTCCCGACGAGGCCGGCGAGGTGGTATTGATCGGGCCGACCCTGAAGGTTCCCGCCGGGGGAAGGTTGTTCTGACCTAGGTCGTCCGCCGGCGTACGAAGGCCGTGCCGTTCGGGGTTGTATGTGATTCGACCTCAGGCATGGACGCGATCAGGCGTTTCAGAGTGCTGTGGCCATGGTTTTTCGGCGTAAAATCGCGAATCGCCCTGCGCACCTGGTTGCTGACCGAACCGAGGTGCGACCAACCATCGGATTCCCGCACGGCCTCGATCGCCGCCAGAATCTCAGGGGCGGGGATCGGCGGCTTAGGTGCGGCAGTTTGGCGGGCGCGACGCGGCGCCCGTGCGACGGTGACCGCCTTCGGTGCTGCCGGCTCCCGCCGCGGCGCTGGCTTGTCGGGGGCGGCCGGTGTCGAGATTCTTCGGGGCGTGCTTTTCTTTTCCGCCGCGAGCAGCGTGTCGCACTCATAGAAGCGATCGAACTCCGCTTTGTAGCCGGCGGGCGCCTTCTTGGCGCCGAACCCGTACACGGCAACGGCGTTGGCGCGGATGCGCGCCGCCAGCGGCGTGAAGTCGCCATCGCTGGAGGCTATGCAGAGGCCGTCGAGCTGCCGCCCGTAAAGCATGTCCATGGCTTCGATCACGAGTTTCATGTCGGTGGCGTTCTTGCCACGGGTGAGGGGCGAGACATTGACCGGCGTCAGGTCGAACTCGTCGACGTGCTTCAGCCACGACTTCATTCTGCCGCTCTTGAACTGGCCATACAGGCGGCGGACCGCGACGGTGCCAACCTTGGTCGCCTCGCGCATGATAAGCGGCATGAAGGTCGCGCTGACGTTATCGCCGTCTATCAGCAGGGCGAGCTTCACAACGTTGGCGGCGCTGTCGACGGTCATTCTGGCCTCCCGCCTTCCATCCCGACTCAGGCCGGGATCGTGACCGTCACCCTAAGCCCGCCCAGCGGACTCTCCGAGAGGGCGATGTCGCCGCCGTGGCTGCGGGCGATGTCGCGGGCGATCGGCAGCCCGAGTCCGGTGCCGCTCTCATTGAGATTGCGGGCGTTGTCGAGGCGGTAAAACGGCTTGAACACCGCCTCCTGCTCTTCGAAGGGAACGCCGGGACCGTCGTCATCGACAATAACGGTGAGTTGACCGTCGGCATGGGCGCCGAGAATGACGACGTGGTCGGCGTGGCGTCCGGCGTTGCCGACGAGATTGGCGATGCAACGCTTGAAGCTCTGCGGCCGCAACCGCACCGACGGCTCACCCGAGAATGAAACGATGGCATCGTGGCCGGAAATCCGCGCCTCTTCGGCGAGGCCGTCGAGCAGCGTCGCCACGTCGGTCGGCGCCGCTTCCTCGCCGCTGTCGCCGCGGGCAAACGCCAGGTAGCCCTCGAGCATGCGGTTCATGTCGTCGACATCGCTCTTCAGCGCGGCGACATCGGCGCTCTCCTCGATCAGGGCCAGTTGCAGGCGCAAGCGGGTCAGCACGGTCCTCAGATCATGGCTGACTCCCGCAAGCATCGTGGTGCGCTGCTCGATCTGGCGCTCGACCCGCTCGCGCATCTCGTGGAAGGCAAGCGTCGCCTGGCGTACCTCGCGGGCGCCGCGTGGGGTGAAGTCGGCGACGGTTCGCCCCTTGCCGAAATTATCGACCGCGGCGGTCAGCCGCAGGATCGGGCGAATCTGATTGCGGAGAAACACGATGGCGATGGCGAGCAGCACGACGCTGGTTGCCACCATCGCCGAAATGAACAAGAGCGCGTTGGCAGCGTAGGTCTGGCTGCGCGGCGCGAAGACGCGGAGAATGCCGTTGGAAAGCTGGATGCGGATTTCCACGATGTTCGAGCGACCAACCGTGTCGATCCAGAATGGTTTGCCAACGGCCAGCCGAATGTCCTGGCTGAGCACGCGGTCGAGCGGCGAGAAAAATGGTTTTGGTCCCGCCGGCGGCAGCGGCTCGGGCGGCAGCACCGCGATGTTGAGGCCGAAGCGCGTGGCGGCGAGGTTGGTGACGGCCGTGAAGTTGGCATCCTGCGGATAGGTTTCGATGATGTCGACGATCGCCGCAATATCGCCGACGGTCGCCTCGGAAAGCCGCTGGGTGACGTCCTGCCAGTTGCGCTCCATGAACACGAAGACGACCAGCGATTGGAGCAGCACGACCGGGGCGATGATGATCATCAGCGACCGGGCGAAGAGGCCCTTCGGCATGGCGCCGCCGACTGCGCGCGCAAATCTGCCGTATGCCCGGCGGAGGGGGCCGTGCTCCCCCGTCTCTGCGGCGGTATGTTCTTCGATGGTCGTCGCCATCGCTTGTCCTCGCGTCAGACCGCGATCGCCAGGCGGTAGCCGATGCCGCGCACGGTCTGCAGATAGAGCGGATTGCCGGGGTCGGCCTCGATCTTGCGCCGAAGGCGGTTGATCTGCACGTCGACGGTGCGCTCGCCGCTCGGCCCGCTGCCGGTGACGAGCTTGTCGCGCGGCACCGTTTCGCCGGGCGTCGCGGCGAAAATCGCCATGATCTGGCGCTCCCGCTCGGTCAGCCGCACCGTCTCGCCGGCGCGCTTCAGTTCGAGCCGTTCGCGGTTGAAGGTGAAAGGCCCAAACGAAATCTGCTCGATCAACGGCTTCGTCGAAGGCACGCCGCGTTTCAGGATATTGTTGATGCGCAGCACCAGTTCGCGCGGCTCGAACGGCTTGGCGAGATAGTCGTCGGCGCCGGATTCAAGGCCGGCGATGCGGCTCTCGCTTTCCGCGCGCGCGGTCAGCAGCATGATGGGCACGTCCAGCGTCTCGCGCAGGCTCTTGACCAGCGTCATGCCGTCCTCTCCGGGCATCATAACGTCGACGATGAGGAGATCGAAGGCCAACGCGGCGAGGCGCTGGCGCGCTTCGGCGGCGTCGCTGGCGATGGTGACGCGGAAACCGCGATCGCCGAGATAGCGCGAGAGGAGAAGGCGAATGCGCTTGTCGTCGTCAACGACGAGGAGGTGGGGAGCGTCGTCGGAGAGGACGCCATCCTTCTCGGGATCGGCCAAGGCGACGGCAGTTCGATCGATATCAGCGCTCAATGAGGTGATTCACCTTGTCGCGCTCGCCGTCGTCGACAATGAGGCGGAGGAAGCGTTCGGCGCCCTCACGCTCAACCGGCGTCAGGGCAGCGAGCGCCCGACTGATGCGCCGCGCCTGAAGGTCGATGAGGCGCAGCGCCAGTGCGCGTCCGGACTCGGTCGGGTAAAGGAGGCGCTGGCGGCGATCGAGCGGGCCGGTCTTTTGTTCGATGAAGCCGCTGTCGACGAGCTGCTTCAGCACGCGCCCGAGGCTCTGCTTGGTGATCTTCAGGATATCGAGCAGGTCGGCAACTCGGATGCCGGGGTGGCGATTGACGAAGTGAACGACGCGATGGTGCGCGCGGCCGAAACCGTAACTGAGCAGCGCGGCATCCGGGTCGGAGACAAAATCGCGGTAGGCAAAGAAGAGCAGTTCGATGAAGGTGATCTCGGGCTGCTCATCGATGGAAACCGGCGCGGTCACCGTGGAGACAGCGCCCTTGCCACGTTTTGCCGCCGCGTCGCTCCCCTTGAAATTTACGTCAGCCATGTTGACATATTTTCAGTCGTTTGGTACTTAAATGATGCCGGCCGCGAGAGACGAACGAACCCGTGCGGCGTGGCATCGATCCTTGATTTTTCGCGGAATCTGAATGAGTCCGCGGCACCATATCGGCGATTGAGGTGCGACGCAAAAGGGCGTCAATTGTGAGGTGAACGACAAAAGGGGCCGGCTGAAAATGGCCCTCGCGATCCAGGTGGAGCAAATATCCCGTGGCAATTCAACCTTTCGACAATCGTCCCGGCGTGATCTGGATGGATGGACAATATGTGCCGTGGGCGGACGCCAAGGTCCACGTGCTCACCCACGCGCTTCACTATGCCAGCGCCGTCTTCGAGGGCGAGCGGGCCTACGGCGGCGTCATCTTCCGCCTTGAGGACCACACCAGGAGACTGCAGGAATCAGCGCGGCTCCTCGGCTTCGAGATTCCCTTCCCGGCGGAGACAATCAACAAGGCCTGCGCCGATCTGCTTGTCCGCCAAGGTCATATGGATGCCTACGTCCGGCCTATCGCGTGGCGCGGCAGCGAGATGATGGGCGTGGCGGCGCAGAACAATACAATTCACCTGGGCATCGCCGTCTGGGAGTGGCCGTCGTATTTCAGTCCGGAGGAGCGCCTCAAGGGTTTGCGCCTCGACATGGCGAAATATCGCCGGCCCGATCCGATGACGGCGCCGTCAAAATCGAAGGCCAGCGGCCTCTACATGATCTGCACCATCTCCAAGCACGCTGCCGAGGTGAGGGGCTATGCCGATGCGTTGATGCTCGACTGGCGCGGCCGCATCGCGGAAGCCACCGGGGCTAACATCTTCTTCGTCAAGGACGGTGTCCTGCACACGCCTACCCCGGATTGTTTTCTCGACGGCATCACGCGGCGCACCGTCATCAGCCTGGCGAAGCAGCGCGGGTTCACCGTCAACGAGCGCGCCATCATGCCGGAAGAGATGGAAGGCTTCCACGAATGCTTCCTCACCGGCACCGCCGCCGAAGTTACTCCGGTTTCCGAGATCGGTCCCTATCGGTTCAGCGCCGGCGCGATTACCAAGACGCTGATGGAGGACTACACCAACGCCGTCCAGCCCCACTCGCATGCAATGGCGGCGAACGCCTGAGCGTTGGCGAGCGCGGTCGGGCTATCGGTGAATAGGCGTCCATTGTTTTCCGTCCGGCGAACGATACCCAGGCGGGGGCCGCGTCCGATCGCCGGTGGAGCATGAAATACGCATGACGCCTCTCAGCGAGAAGCGCCTTCACGCCGCCTTCGAGATCGGCGTCGTGCTGAAGGGCCTCAACGGATTCGTCGAGCTCGCGGGCGGCGTTGTCCTCTACTTCACCAGCGTTGAAGCGATCACGGCGATCGTCGCTTGGCTGGTGCAGAGCGAATTGCTGGAAGATCCCCACGACCGGGTTGCTAACTACCTGCTGCACGCCGCGCAGGGCATTTCCGTCGGCGGCAAGACGTTCGCCGCTTTTTATCTATTCACCCACGGCGTCGTGAAGCTCATCCTGGTGGCGGGGCTTTTGCGCAATCGTCCGTGGGCGTATCCGGCTTCGCTTGCGGTGCTGTGCCTGTTCATCGCCTATCAGCTTTACCGCCTCTCGTTCGCCTTCTCGGTGGGGCTGGTACTGCTGACCGTCTTCGACGCGGTGGTGATCGCGCTCATCTGGCACGAGTATCGTCTCGTCGAGAGACATCGAGCGGCGGGGTAGTTCGCACGCCGCCGGGAAAAGTGTGGGCCGTCTCCCGGGGACAATTGGTCAGGTTGCCTGTTGCAGCTCGACCGCCTTTGGTCCCTTGCCTGCTGGTCCTGCTCGGTCTCGAACGAGATACGCTGCCCCTCGGTCAACGCCGGCAGTCCCGAACGTTCCACTGCCGTCACGTGGACGAAGATATCCTTGCCGCCGTCGTCCGGAGTAATGAAGCCGCAGCCCTTGGACGCATTGAAAAACTTGACGGTGCCGTTCTGACGCATCGGAGGACCCTCCATCGGTTCCTGTGGGCGAGGCTGCCGGCTATCCTTCCATGGTCCGGCAAATCCGGCGTGTGGGGCTGAAGCGTCTGCCCGCACGCCACAATTTATGCGGCAGGTGAGGTACGAAAACAACGCTCAGCCGGCCCGCAGTGGCGCTCGGCTGTATCCCATGCGGTGGCCGGACTGCGGCAGAGCCCCTCGGTCGTTCGGCTGGTGGGTTCTTGCGAAAATGGGCATTCGTGATCCGCAAGAATGCCAGTCGCTGGACCGGCGTGGCTAGAGTGGCGAGACGCTGGCGCGTTGCTCCGACCAGCGGACGAGCGTCGGCGCGAGGCGGTAATCGCTATTTCGAGATCACGCGCTCAGGCGAGCGGTTGCCCGCGCGGCTCGCATTGGACGCGGGTCAATTTCGGGAAACTGCCGCGAAGCCCACGCCAACTTTAAGTGAATGGTGTGTCAACGCGCGAGACGAAGTTGTCTCGGAATTCCTCGCCGTGAGATTTGCGGCGGATCGAATCGATTGCTGATCGCGCATCTCGCTCCGACGGTCGGCGTCGCCGAATCACACGTCGCGAATCGTCAGCGGAAAAGCTTCGGGAGCCTGAAGAGATGCACCTTGCCGGGCAGCTGGAGCACTTTTCCAACTTCTTTTCCGGTCGCGGTGGCGTAGCTGCCAATAATTTTTTCACTGCCCCGCAATGCCGGAACGAGAGGTCTCTGATCGCCTAGAAAGGGGAGCGCGGTCTTGAACGAAATGCCTCTCAGGAAACTTCCGTCCCACTTGTCGCGAAGTGAAAAAAGACCGCCAGAAGTCATCGTCAGAAACTTGCCGATGACATCGTGAACGCGGCAGATGCCGCCATGAGGACACACCTCGATGGCGCCATTGATCATCGCAACCGCGAGCTCTCCGTCGTCGCTGCTGTAGACGTCAAAGGCGGTCCCGCGCACGGCGATCGTCGCCGTCGGTGTGTTGATCTGGTAGGCGTCGTGGTTGGCGTTGCCGGTGATGAAACGCAGCGCTCCCCGGGACAGGTTGATGACGATCTTCGACTTGGAAGTGTCTGAAGAATATACGAAATTATCGAGGACCAGCGTCGAGCCCGGACCGAGCGCGAGCTTGCTACCATCGCGGAATTCGAACTGCCCGACGCCGCTGGTGTCGCTGGTCAGCGTCTCGTTCTGGAAGACGGGATCGCCGCTCTTCAGGGGCTGTATCTGCGTCGAGAGCGTGCCGGTGACGACGGTGGCGATTGACGCCGCGGTGCCGATGGTGCCGGTGTCGACCGTGTCGGCGAAGCCGATGCGCGGCAGCGCGCAGAGCACGCCGGCCACAGCGACGAGAGCAAGACGATACGCTGTCGATTTCATGATCCGCTTTTCCCCGCGCAAGATGAACGAGCGATGCTTCGGACCCGTCGACGACACGCTTGCACATCTCTGCACGGTCGTCGAATCGGTGAAGGGGTGACTTGACTTGCGTCGTGGAATTAGCGCGTTGTTAACACGCAAGTTGGACTAGAATACGCGCGAGCCGATTCGGCTCAAGCATCGAGAGGAGAACTACATTGGCTAAAGCCGTACGCAAGACTGCGAAGAAGAAGCCCGCCGCGAAGAAGTCTGCCAAGAAGCCGGCAGCGAAAAAGAAGACCGCCAAGCGGAAGTAGTCCGGACGTCGCCGGTTCGCCGGCGGCGCATGCGCTTCTGATCCGCCGTCGCGGTCAGCTCACGAGAGAGCGGTCGCGCGGCGGACGGAAGGCGGGGCAAAGGGCTCCATCGAGAGTCGGATGAAGAGGGGCACCACGGGGGTGCCCCATTTCTTTTGGGGAAGGCGGTGCGCCTGAGATCGGGCAGCCGATCCGCGCGAAATGCGCTATGCTGCGCCGGTCAGTCCGTTGAGGCAGCTTCGGGACGTGACGCTCGTGACCGACCTTCCATCGCACGCCTTGCTTGAGCAGACGCTGGTGGCGGCAGCCGCCGCCCATGAAGACTACGAGCGCGGCGCGCTCAGGGGCGTTGTCGATATGCAATGGCCGGGCTTCCATGCCGCTTATGTTCTCGGGCGTCTCGGCGATTTCGTGCCGGCCAGCCGGCTTGCCGTGCTGCTCGCCGGGGTCAACCCGCAGGGGGAATGGGAAGCGGCCGCCGCCGAGCATGTCCTGACGAAGCTGCGCTCGTAGCATCGGCGAGCGCCGGGCGGGGACCGCCTGTCGCGCGATTGCTGCCGCTGCCTGTCAGCAGTCAGCCCATCGGCCCCTCGCTATTCGACCGCCCGTCCCCCATATTTGTCGGCATGAAATCTCCCAAAACCCCCGGCATGGGCGAGGCGCCGCAGCGCGCGTTCAAGACCAGCCGCGGCACATCCATGGGCGGGCGCGGATCGGCCAAGGAGCGCGCCGCCGTCGGCATGAACCCGGTGCCGGGCGTCGACGTGAATCTCGAGGACGTGGCCGCGATGCCCGCGTCGGCAGTCACCGCCACGGTCGAGGCGCTGTCGGCGCTCATCGAAAGCGGCCGGCCGGAGTTCCGTGACAAGACCTGGGTTCCGCATCGCCCGCCGCGGCCGGAGAAGTCGGAGGGCGGTGTACCGCTCAAGATCGTTTCCGAATTCGAACCCAAGGGCGACCAGCCGACTGCCATCGCTGACCTCGTCGCCGGCGTCAACGCGCACGAGCGCGACCAAGTGCTGCTCGGCGTCACCGGCTCGGGCAAGACTTACACGGCGGCGAAGGTGATCGAGGCGACACAGCGCCCGGCGCTCGTGCTGGCGCCGAACAAGACCCTGGCCGCCCAGCTGTACGGCGAGTTCAAGTCGTTCTTCCCCGAGAACGCGGTCGAGTATTTCGTCTCCTACTACGATTACTACCAGCCGGAAGCGTACGTCCCGCGCACCGACACCTACATCGAGAAGGAATCCTCGATCAACGAGCAGATCGACCGCATGCGCCATTCGGCGACGCGCTCGCTGCTTGAGCGCGACGACGTCATCATCGTCGCCTCGGTCTCCTGCATCTACGGCATCGGCTCGGTCGAGACCTATACGGCGATGACTTTCGCGCTGACGGTCGGCGAGAAGATCGACCAGCGCCAGCTGATCGCCGACCTCGTCGCGCTGCAGTACAAGCGCGCCGACGCCGACTTCCGCCGCGGCACCTTCCGCGTGCGCGGCGACACCGTCGACCTGTTCCCGGCGCATCTGGAAGACCGCGCCTGGCGCATCAACCTGTTCGGCGACGAGGTCGAGTCGATCACCGAGTTCGATCCGCTCACCGGGCAGAAGGCGGGCGAACTGAAACTGGTCAAGGTGTACGCCAACTCGCACTACGTCACGCCGCGCCCGACGCTGGCGCAGGCGGTGAAGGGCATCCGCGAGGAGCTGAAGCTTCGCCTCGACGAGCTGACCCAGGCCGGCCGCCTGCTGGAAGCACAGCGCCTGGAGCAGCGCACGCGCTTCGACCTTGAGATGATCGAGGCGACCGGCGCCTGCGCCGGCATCGAGAATTATTCCCGCTACCTCACCGGCCGCAAGCCCGGCGAGCCGCCGCCGACGCTGTTCGAATATCTTCCCGACAATGCGCTGGTCTTCGTCGACGAGAGCCACGTCACCATCCCGCAGATCGGCGGCATGTATCGCGGTGACTTCCGCCGAAAGGCGACGCTGGCCGAGTACGGCTTCCGCCTGCCGTCGTGCATGGACAACCGACCGCTCCGCTTCGAGGAGTGGGACCTGATGCGGCCCGAGAGCGTCTATGTGTCGGCGACGCCGGGAAGCTGGGAGATGAATCGCACCGGCGGCGTCTTCACCGAGCAAGTCATCCGGCCCACCGGCCTCATCGACCCGCCGGTCGAGATCCGGCCGGCCAAGACACAGGTCGACGATCTGCTGGGCGAGGTCAAGGATGTTGCCCGTGCCGGCTATCGCAGTCTGGTCACCGTGCTGACCAAGCGCATGGCCGAGGATCTGACCGAGTATCTGCACGAGCAGGGGGTGCGCGTCCGCTACATGCACTCCGACGTGGAGACGCTGGAGCGCATCGAGATCATCCGCGACCTCCGCCTCGGTGCCTTCGACGCGCTGGTCGGCATCAACCTGCTGCGCGAGGGTCTCGACATCCCGGAGTGCGCGCTGGTCGCCATCCTCGACGCCGACAAGGAAGGCTTCCTGCGTTCTGAGACTTCGCTCATCCAGACCATCGGCCGCGCCGCGCGCAATATCGACGGCCGGGTCATCCTCTATGCCGACCAGCTGACCGGCTCGATGGAACGCGCCATCGCCGAGACCGACCGGCGCCGCGAGAAGCAGGTCGAGTACAACACTGCCAACGGCATCACGCCGGAAAGCATCAAGAAGCACATCGGCGACATCATGTCGTCGGTCTATGAGCGCGACCATGTCACGGTCCCGGCAGGACTTGCCGAGGAAGGCACGCTCATCGGCCACAATTTCAAGGCCACCATGGCCGACCTCGAAAAGCGCATGCGCGATGCCGCCGCCGATCTCGAGTTCGAGGAAGCGGCGCGCCTGCGCGATGAGATCAAGCGGCTGGAAGAAATCGAGTTGGCCGTTGCCGACGATCCCTTGGCGCGCAATCCGGGCGACGCCGGCGGTAGCGAGGGCGGTCGTAGACGGAGCTCTACTTCTCCGTCTCCCGCACGGGGAGGGGGGACCGTGCGAGGCGCGGTGAGTGGGGATTTGCCTTCACCAAGTGCGCGCGTCCGCAAGAACACGGTGGACGAAATGACCATTCGGCGAACGGAATTGCCAGTTCCCGGCCAGCGTCCGCACAAGCCGTCGCTCGACGTCATGGGGCCGGGCACCGATACCGAGGTGCCGATGCCGCGTTCGCGCCCGCACAAGCCCGACCGCGACGAAGGCCGCGCGCAGGAGCAGGTGCCACTGCCGACCGGCGACCGGCCAAAGCCGCGCTCGATCGGCGGCCGCGCGGGGAGCGACGTCGGCAAGAAGGGGCGGCGGTAGGACTAAATTTGAGGGCGAATTGGTTTGCTCTACCGCCATGCTGCCTTTTCAGTTCTTCTTTCGCCGTGCCCGCATTCGCCGACGAACTGACGCCGGGGGCGTAGCGGCTAGTTCGCGGCTTTCTTCACGCGGTCGAGCAGGAAGTCCCGTTCGCGCGCGTTATCGGTCATCGCCGCCGCGCGTTCGAATTCGGTGCGTGCCTCATCCATGCGGCGAAGCTTGAACAGGAGGTCGGCGCGGGCTGCGGGGAGCAGGTGATAGCGGCGGAGCACGTCTTCGTCCGCGAGCTCGTCGATCAATTGCAGTCCGCGCGTGGGACCGAATGCCATGCCGTGCGCGACGGCGCGGTTCAGACCGACGACCGGTGATGGGGTCTCGGACAGCAGCAGATCGTAGAGCGCCGCGATTTGCGGCCAGTCGGTGTCCGCCGCTTTTCTGGCGCGGACGTGGCAGGCAGCGATCGCGGCCTGCAGGCCGTAGGTACCGAGCGGACGCCGTTTTTCTGCCTCGGCGAGGGCGGCCAGGCCGCGCCGGACCATCAACTGGTCCCAGAGCGATCGGTTCTGGTCGAGCAGCAATATCGGCTGACCATCCTCGCCGACGCGCGCCGGCAGGCGCGAGGCCTGGATTTCCATCAGCGCCACCAGCCCGTGGACCTCGGTCTCGTCCGGCATGAGCCGCGCGAGGATGCGGCCGAGGCGGAGCGCCTCGTTGCAGAGCGCCGGCCGGGTGAGGTCGGCGCCTGACGTAGCCGAATAGCCTTCGTTGAAGATGAGGTAGATGACCTCGAGCACGGAGGGGAGGCGGCCGGTGCGTTCGCCGCCGCGCGGCGGCTCGTACGGCAGGCGCGCCTCGGCGATCAGGCGCTTGGCGCGCACGATGCGCTGGGCGATGGTCGGCTCTGGCGTCAGGAAGGCGCGGGCGATCTCGTCGGTGGTGAGGCCGCCCAGCAGGCGCAGCGTCAGCGCCGTGCGGGCTTCCGTCGATACCGCCGGATGGCAGGCGGTGAAAATCAGCCCGAGCAGGTCATCGCCGACGTCGTCGTCTAGGGCCGCGTCAAGGTCGGGCGCGGTCTGCTCGTCCTCCTGCAGGTCGCGGGCGAGCTCGTCGAGCTTGCGCGCGGCCATCTTGTTGCGGCGAAAATAGTCGAGGGCGGCACGCTTGGCGGTAGTCATCAGCCATGCGCCCGGGTTTTTCGGCACGCCGTCGCCCGGCCAGTGCAGAAGCGCCGCGACGAGAGCGTCATGGGCTAGTTCCTCGGCGAGGCTCACGTCGCGCAGTATGCGCGCCAACCCGGCGATCAGCCGGGCGGATTCCATCTTCCAGACCGCCTCGACGGCCTGATGCGTTGCGGTGGATGTCTCCATCGCCGCGCACCAGACCATCGGGGTTCGGGAAGGGCAAGGCGGCTCAGCCCGGCCTTCGCGCCTCAGCTTTTTGCCGGCGGACCGGTAAGTGCTGGTAACGGTGCCAGTATTTTCAGACCGACGCGGATCAGCGGGTGATCGGCTTCTGGTTCGCGTCGCGCCACGCCTGTTCCTTGGCGAGCGCCTCCTCGCTGACACTGTCGGTCGCGAAGTCGGTCGCCTCGAACACCTGGCGGAGCTCGATCTCCTGCCCGTCCTCGAACGGGATCTTCTTGACCCACTCAAGCGCCTCCTGCTTTGACTTTACGTCGATCAGCCAGAAGCCGGCGAGCAACTCCTTCGTCTCGCTGAACGGACCGTCGGTGATCGTCAGCTTGCCCTTCACCGATTTTACGCGCGCACCCTTGGTAGACGACTGCAGGCCCTCGGCGGCGAGCAGGATGCCGGCATTGATGAGCGCGTCGTTGTAGCGGCCCATGGCCGCGATCAGTTCGGACGAGGGCATGACGCCGGCTTCGCTGTCGGCGTTGGCCTTCACGATCATCATGAAACGCATTGGTCTTCTCCTTGTCAGGCGAGGCGGATCATTCCGCCTTCTACCCAAGCGACGGTCCGGGTCGACCGGAATCGACACGGCGATGACGATTTTTTTGGGGGCGGCGCGAAACCCCGGATTTCTGGCGTTCTGCGGCCGAAAAAATCAGCCGGCGAGTCGGTCTGGCCGGAGCAGTCCGTTCCGGATCGCGGCGAGCGCGCGTTCGCGACGTTTACTGCTAGGGTGCTGACGTTGCCCGCCGGGAACAAGCAAGTTTGTCCGACATCGGCATCCTGGACACTCCCGTTTCACTGGTCATGGTGCTCGTCGTGCTCGGTTGGCCGGCCATGTTCGCGGGCCTCGTCGTCGGCGGCCTCGCCGGATGGTTCCTGTTCCGCCGCCACCGCTTCGTGGCCGCGGCCGTTGGCGCGCTGGCCGGCCCTGCCATCGGTACGGCCGGATTTGCGCTCTGGATGGGCTGATCGAATGACCGCGATACCGCTGGCCCTGTTCGCCGCCCTGTTTCTGGCGTCGCCGGTTCCGGTGCTGGCCGGTGAACTGGCGCCCGGCTGCGCCGCCGATCTCGCCGCCGTCGATGTCAGCTTCGAGGAGACTCACGCGCGCCTGGACAGGGTGACTCCGACCGATAAGGTCGAGATGTGTGCCGCGATCAGGCACCATATCGAAGTCATGGCGAACGGCATCAATGTCTTCCAGCGCTGCGAACCTCCGGGCCACGACAAGGGCGAGAACCTCGCACAGCTTGCCGCGTCAATTGGCGACTTCCTCGACATCAACGACGCGCAAGGTTGTGCGCGCTTCGACCTGCCCAAGATCGACTGGCCGAAGGACTAGGCCGGGGCAATTCACAGACGCGCGCGCCGCCGCTAGTATCCGCGGCGGGAATCAGTAGCGCAACTGCAACCGAGGAGAACGTCATGGCCAAGGATCGTCCAGGCAAGGAAAAGAAGAAACCAAAGGCCGACAAAAACAAGACGCCCAAGCACCAGCCTTTCGGCGGCAAGATGCCGGCCAACAGCATGAGCATGCCGGGCAAAAAGAAGTAGCGGTCGCGGACGGGCGGCGCCTGCCGCCCGCGCCGGCCCCTGTGGAGTAGCGTGCGCATGATCCGGGTCGGCATCGGCGGGTGGACCTATGAGCCGTGGCGCGGCACGTTCTATCCGGAAGGCCTGAAGCACGCCGACGAGTTGCGCTACGCGGCGACGAAACTCACTTCCATCGAGATCAACGGCACGTTCTATCGGACGCAGTCGGCGACGAGCTTCGCCAGATGGCGCGATGAGACGCCGGACGATTTCGTCTTCGCGGTGAAAGGTCACCGCGCCGTCGTCAACAAGAAGGTGCTGGGCGAGGCCGGTGAGGCGATCACCTGGTTCCTCGGTTCCGGTATCACCGAACTCGGTCCGAAGCTTGGTCCGCTGCTCTGGCAGTTCGCGCCGTTCAAGCGTTTCGATGCCAATGACTTCGTGGCGTTCCTTGCGCTGTTGCCGGACAAGGCCGGCGGGCTGACCCTGCGCCACGTCGTCGAGGTGCGGCACGCGTCGTTCCTCGTGCCGGAGTTCGTGGCGCTGATCGCGAAGCACAACGTCGCCGTCGTCTACGCCGACTCCGACGATTATCCGGCGATCGCGGACGTCACCGGCAATTTCGTCTATGCGCGCCTGCAGCGCAGCCAGGAGCAAGAGGCCGCCGGATATCCGGCAAAGGACCTCGACCAGTGGACCGAGCGGGCGAAGACCTGGGCGGCCGGCGGCCTGCCCGACGACCTGCCGACCTTCGGCAAGGCGAAGCCCAAAAAGGCGAAGCGCGACGTCTTCGTCTTCATGATCGCAGGCGACAAGGTGAAGGCTCCGGCGGCAGCCCAGGCGCTGATTAGCCGGCTCTAGGCCTCGCAATTCACCATTAAGAACGAAAACGGCCGATTCCCGAGTAACCACAGTGGTTTACCACCGGTGTAGAAACGGGGTTAACAGGTCGTATTCATGCCGTATTTGACCCTGCAAGTCCCCATCGGATGCGGGGCGGCGATCCGAGCCGCATCAGGAGTTCTGGGGACCATTGAACGATGCAGATAAACAAAAGGCACGTGTCAACGAGTGACCTTCAACAAGTCTCGCGTTCTCGCGTTCGGGTTTGCCTTCGGTGCGTTTTGCGCGGCGGCAACTCTTAATTCAGGTGTGGCATCGGCGGCCCAGTGCGGCAGTGCCTCCTGGTATAAAATTGGCAGCAAGACGGCCAGCGGTGAGGCGATGGACGCAAACATCCTCGCGGCCGCCCATCGCACACTTCCCTTCGGGACCCATGTCCGGGTCGATAATCTCAGCAACGGCCATTCGGTGGTCGTGCGCATCAACGATCGCGGCCCCTATGTTGGCGGCAGGGTGATCGACGTCACCCGCGGCGCGGCGGTCGAGCTGGGCATGCTCGGCAGCGGCACGGCGCGCGTGAAACTGACCGTCCTTGACGGCGACGGCAGCCTCAACGGCTGCTCATAGCCCTTACCCCTCGTCCAGCCGGTCGAACGCGGTTGATTTGATCAACGCGACGACCGGCTGACCCACCTTCAGATCGAGAGCCGCGGCGGCCGGGCGCGTGATGCGCGCGATCAGCGGATCGCCGCCGGCCTCCAGCCGCACCTCCAGCGTCAGCCGTTCGATCTCGCCGATCTCGGCGATGACGCCGGCAAGCCGGTTGCGGATCGACAGGCGTCCGGGCTCGCCGACGGCAATCGTCACGTCGCGGGCACGCACGCGCAGCCGCATCGCCGTTCCAATCGCGCCGGCGCGGTAAGGTACCGACAGGCGCCCGGCAGGATGGTCGAGAAGCGTGATCCCCGCCGCTTCGTCTTGCTCGACAATGCGCGTGTGCAGCACGGTGCTCGCCTCGAAATGGCCGGTGTAGCGGCGAAGATCCAGCCGCCCGAACACCTCGTTGACCGGTCCGGCGGCGACCACTTTCCCGTCCACAAACAGCACCAGGGTGTCGGCGAGGCCGGCGACTTCCTCGACGGCGTGGCTGACGTAGACGATCGGCAAGCGCATCTCGTCGCGCAACCGCTCGACATAGGGGAAAATCTCGGCCTTGCGTGCGTTGTCGAGGGCGGCCAGCGGCTCGTCCATCAGCAGCAGGCGTGGCTTGGCGAGCAACGCCCGACCGATGGCGACGCGCTGCTTTTCGCCGCCGGAAAGATCGGCCGGCCGCCGGTCGAGGAGGGGAGCGATGTCGAGAAGGGCGACAACTTCGCCGAGCGTCGCCTCGTCCCGCGGCCGGCCACCGAAGCGCTGGCCGTATGTGAGATTGCCGCGCACGGAAAAATGCGGAAACAGCCTGCCTTCCTGGAAGACGTAGCCGACCGCGCGTTTGTGGGTCGGTAAATTTATGCGGCGGGCGGTGTCGACGAGGACCGTGTCGCCGACGCGGATGATGCCGCGATCGGGCCGGATCAATCCGGCGATCAGGTTGACTAGCGTCGTCTTGCCGGCGCCGGATCGTCCGAACAACGCCGTGATGGCGCCGTCGCTATCGAATTTCGCCGACAGCGCGAAATCCCCCAGCCGCTTGTCGACGTCGACGGTGAGCGTCATTGGCCGCGCACCCGGCGCGTTGCCCGTCGGGCGAGCGCCTCCGAGAGCAGCAGCGCGGCGAAAGCGATGGCGACCGAGATCGCCGTCAGGCGGAGCGCGGCGAAATCGCCGCCGGGTGTCTGGATGTAGGTGTAGATCGCCGAGGGAATGGTTTGCGTCATTCCCGGGATGTTGCCGACGAACGTGATGGTGGCGCCGAATTCGCCCAGAGCTCGCGCGAACGAGAGCACCAGGCCCGCGAGAATGCCGGGGAGGGCGAGGGGCAGGGTGATGGTGAGAAATACCCAGCTGCGGTTGGCGCCCAGCGTCGAGGCCGCCTGTTCGAGCCGCACGTCGATCGTCTCCAGCGACAGTCGCATCGCGCGCACCATCAGCGGGAAGCCCATCACGGCGGCGGCGAGCGCCGCGCCGGTCCAGCGAAAGGCCAGGATAATGCCCAAGGCGTGCTCAAGCAGCCCGCCGATCGGACCCCGGCGGCCAAAGGCGAGCAGCAGCAGGTAGCCGGTCACGACCGGCGGCATCACCAGCGGCAGGTGGATCACGGCGTCAAGCAGTGCTCGCCCGGGAAATCGTCCGCGGGCCAACAGATAGGCAATCGCGATCCCGAACGGCAGGCTGGCGAGCGCCGCAACACTCGCCACGCGCAGCGACAGGCCGATCGCGTCCCACTCAGACGGCGTCAGGGAGTCGAACATGACATTCCCGTTTGTCGTCCCCGCGAAGGCGGGGACCCGGTATCCATTGGCAGCCTGTGAAATACTGCAATGCTGCGGATACTGGATTCCCGCCTTCGCGGGAATGACAAAGAAGTATGGCTACATCGCCGGCTTGACGATGGTGAAGCCCTGCTTGGTGAAAGCGGGCCTGGCGGCGTCCGACTCGATGTAGTCAAGGAACGCCTTGGCGTCCGGATTGGTGGAGGATGCCAGCAGTGCGACCGGATAGACGATCGGCGGGTGGCTGTCGGCGGGGAATGTCCCGATCACCTTCACCGCCGGTTCCGCCGTGGCGTCGGTCGCATAGACGATGCCTTCCGGCGCTTCGCCGCGGGCGACGAAGGCGAGGGCGGCGCGCACGTCATCCGCCTGGACGACCTTCGCCGAAACGGAATCCCATACCCCCAGTTTGGTCAGGGCCGCCTTGCCACACTTGCCGGCAGGCACCGAGTCGACGTTGGCCATGGCGAGTTTGCCATCGGCGCCCAGCGACCCGGCGAGATCGAAGCCCGGCGCGATCGTGATCGACGCCGTCGAATCCTTCGGCGCAACGAGGACGATCTCGTTGCCGAGCAGCGATTTCTCCGTCGCCGGCACCGTCAGGTTCTTGTCGTGAAGGTCCTTCATCCAGGCGAGGTCGGCGGAGAAGAAGATGTCGGCGGGCGCCGCCGCCTCGATCTGCTTGGCGAGCGCCGACGAGCCGCCGTAGCTCACCGTCACGGTCTTGCCGGTCGCGGCCTTGTAGCTCGCGACCGCGTCATCGAGGGCGTTCTTCAGGCTGGCGGCGGTAAAGACAATGACACCGTCAGCCGCCATAGCAGGAGCCGCCGGGAGGGCGACGGAAAGCGCGAGCGCGATGAACAAGGAACGACGCGTAAGCATGACAACCCCCGATATGTTTTCGTGGACATATCGAGACTATGCCATCGCCGGCGCGGCCTGTGCTGCCCGCAAGAAATATTGTCCTACGCCCCCAGAGGGAGCGTCAGTTGGGATTTCCCATGAAGTCGCGCTTGCCGATCTCGACGCCGTTGTGGCGCAGGATTCCGTAGGCGGTCGTCAGATGGAAATAGAAGTTCGGGAGGGCCGAATTGAGGAAATAGTCGAGACCGGGCAGTTCGCGCTCGCGTCCGGCGATGGTGACGGTGATCATCCGCGTGTCGGCGCCTTCGAATTTGGCCTTGTCCGCCGCATTGACGAATTCGAGCGTGTGATTGATGCGCGTCTTCAGGCCCTCGAAGGTCTTTTCGGTCTCGTCGAAGATCGGCAGCGGCACGCCGGTCAGGCGCGCGGTGGCGTTCTTGGCGTGATCGCACGCCGACTGCACCTGTAACCAGAACGGAAACATGTCGGGGTAAAGCCGGTCGGTCATGAATGCGGACGGGTCGATTTTTTTTGCCTCGGCGTGGGCCTTCGCCCTGTCGAGAATGGTGGCGTGGGCCTTCAGCCGGCGGTCGAAGACGGGAACCGAGATGTCGTACATAAAACTGGTCATGTGGGGAGATGCCTTTGGCGAACCGGAGATGCGGAATCTGGTGATTGAGCGAAGGATGGCAAGGACGGGCTGCGCGAACATCACCCCGCGCGGGGCTATTTTGCGGCAGGGCGGGCTTTCCGCGCAATTTTCGGCGCCGGTGCGGCGCGTTTCTTTCTGAGGTGTCTGCGGAGGTCGGCGATTCCGGTGGAGATCGCAGCGCCAGCATCCGCTTCCATGCGCCGGTAACGGTCGAGCACGAGGCGGCCAAATCGCGTCAGCCGCGCTCCGCCGCCTCCGCCCGATCCACCCTTTTCGGTCTCGACCAGAGGTTCCGCGAACGCGGCGTTCAGTTCCTGCACCAATGTCCAGCCGCGCTTGTAACTCATGGAAAAACGTGCCGCCGCCGCCGTCAGGGAAGCGGTTTCGTCTATCGCCTGCAGGAGATCGGCTTTGCCGGGCCCCAGCGCGATACCCGGCCCAAGGACAATCCGGAAACGCAATCCCTCGGTCATGTTGGCGAATTGGCTCATGGCTGGCACCGGCTGCGGTGGAGGTCTTCTCACGGCAGGGTACGGCAAGTTTCCTCGGGCGTATTCAACATACGTTAGAGGGGCGGCCCCCTTTCGCGCACCCATCGCGACACCTGAGGTTCCCACGGCGGCGGCGTGCAAAACGACGCACGCCGTCGGTCATTCGTTCTGGCGGAAATTCTTGATGCGGTCGAAAAGCACGGCGAGCAGGATCGCGCTGCCAATAAAAGTACCCTGCCAGAAGGTGTTGACACCGAGCAGCGACAGGCTGTTGCGGATGATCTCGATCAGTGCCGCGCCGATCAGCGCGCCG
>DATCBY010000063.1:0-11707 GCA_036511595.1 Bauldia sp. | reverse complement strand
GCGTCGGCCGGGGCACGGGACTGCGAATCCCACCGGCCGGGGTCTCCCCCGACCGGAGCCCGGAAACCTTCGGGCAGCCGCGGACGCCACATCCCCGCTCCACCTACTGGTCGCCACCGGTTGGCGCCCCTTCGACGAGCGCGGTCAGTCGGACGAATTTTTCCCAGATCACCGTGTCGATCGCGTCGGTCGTCCTGGCGTCGACGCCGACACCGCCGACTGCGGCGACGAAGGCCGCCACGACCGGGTTGCCGTGCTGGGCATCGACGACGAGGCGGCGCACCCCGCCGGGACTGCCGATCACCCCTGGCCGCGCGATGCCCGCCGACAGATAGATGACACCGGCCGCGATGGGCTCGCGCGGCACCGAGCCGGCAATGAGATCGACGCTGTCGATGCCGTTCTGCAGCGAGATGACGCGCGTCTGCGCCCCCATCAACGGCGCCAGGGCGCGAGCCGCCGCTTCCGTGTCCCATAGCTTGACCGTGAACAGCACCACGTCGACCGGCCCGATCGTGGCCGGATCGTCGGTCACCGCGATCTTCGCAACGTGGAGATTGCCGTGCGGGCTTTCGATGCGGATGCCATCGCGGCGGATTGCTTCGAGATGCGCGCCACGCGCGACCAGAGTCACGTCCTCGCCGGCCGCCGACAGGCGCGCACCGAGGTATCCGCCAATCGCACCAGCGCCCATGACTGCGATCCGCATCAAAGGCCTCCTGCTATCGGACGACGCTCACGCCCAGCGTAATTGCCTCGTCGCCGAGCTTTGCTTCCGACACCGTGCCGGAGGGAGCGGCGGTCGTCGTCAGCGACAGGGCAAGCGTCTCGCTCTTCACCGTGTCGAGATGCGCGTCGATGGCGGCCGTGGCGGCCGGCCCCGCCTTCACCGCGATGGCAATGCGGTCGGCGACATTGAAGCCCGCATCCTTGCGGGCGACCTGCACGAGGCGGATAAAGTCGCGGGCAATGCCCTCCCGCTCCAGTTCCGGCGTTACCTTCGTGTCGAGCACGACCACGCCGGCGTTGTCGTCGAAGCTGACCGCATCCAGACCCGGCTGCGACTGGAAGCGGACCTCGTATTCGTCCTTCTCTATGCGCTGCCCGGCGACGTCGACGGCACCGCCATCGAGGCGCTTCCACTTGCCCGCCTTGGAGGCCGCGAGAATATCCTTCATGTGCGCCCCAAGCCGCTTGCCGATGATCCGCGGATTGACGACCAGCACCTCTGAACCGAATTGCGACGGGTCATCGGCGAAGACGACATTCTTGACGTTGGCCTCTTCGGCCATCACATCGCGAAGCGCCGCCAGCGTTGCGTGCAGGGGATGCGCCACTGTCAGCGTCGCCAGCGGCAGGCGATTGCGCAGGTTCTTCGCCGTCCGGATCGACGCGGCGGCGGACGCGACATTGCGTGCGAGGTCCATGCGAGCGACCAGTCCCGCGTCGACTTTGAACTTCGCCGCATCCGGCCAATCCTGCAGATGCACGCTCTCGCCATCGACCAGCGCCCGGTGGATGAACTCGGTTACGAAAGGCAGGAACGGCGCCATCGTCCGGCAGAGCGTGACCAGCACCGTATAGAGCGTGTCGTAGGCCGCCGTCTTGTCGGCGTCCTTCTCGCTCTTCCAGAATCTTTCGCGGCAACGCCGGATGTACCAGTTGTTGAGCGCCTCGATGAACGGCGGTAGCGCGTTACAGGCAGCGGCGAGATCGAGGCGATCCATCGCCGCCTCGACGCCGCGCACCAATTCGGCGGTTTTGCCGAGAATGTAGCGGTCGAGCTCGGCGTCGGCGGTGGTGACGAGCTTGCCGCGAATGCCGTCGACGTTGGCGTAGAGCGTGAAGAACGAATAGGCGTTCCACACCGGCAGCAGCACGGCGCGCACCGCCTCGCCGATCGCCTTGCCGTCCTTCGACATGGCGAGGTCGCCGCCGGACAAGAGCGGCGAGGAGACCATGTACCAGCGCAGCGCATCGGCGCCGTAGTCGTTGAAGACGGCGACCGGGTCGGGATAGTTCTTCAGCCGCTTGGAAAGTTTCTGCTTGTCCTCGTCGAGCACGACGCCGTGGCAGATCGCCGAGCGGAACGGCGCCCGGTCGAAAAGCGCCGTCGACAGCACCATCAGATTGTAGAACCAGCCGCGCGTCTGCCCGACGTACTCGACGATGAAATCGCCGGGAAAATCTCCGTCGAACCATTCGCGGTTCTCGAAAGGATAATGCACCTGCGCGAACGGCATTGAGCCCGACTCGAACCAGCAGTCGAGCACGTCGGGCACGCGCCGCATGGTCGATTTGCCTGTCGGATCGTCGGGGTTCGGGCGAGTAAGGTCGTCGACGTACGGGCGATGCAAATCCTTCGGCCGCACGCCGAAATCGCGCTCCAATTCGTCGAGGGAGCCATAGACGTCGATGCGCGGCCAGGCCGGGTCGTCGGACTTCCACACCGGGATGGGCGCGCCCCAGAAACGGTTGCGGCCGATGTTCCAGTCGCGAGCGTTGGCGAGCCAGTTGCCGAAGATGCCGTCCTTCACATGCGGCGGCACCCAGGTGATGCCCTGGTTCAATTCGACCATGCGGTCGCGGATCTTGGTGACGGCGACGTACCACGACGGCATCGCCTTGTAGATCAGCGGCTCGTCGGTGCGCCACGAGTGCGGGTAGCTGTGGTCGTAGGTCTCGTGGCGGATGACCACGCCGGGGATCGCCTTGAGATCGCGGATGATGTCCTTGTTGGCGACGAAGACGTTCTTGCCCTGGTAGGGCGGCGCCAGTTCGGTGAAGTTGCCTTCCAGATCGACCGGATCGACGACCGGCAGGCCTTCCTTCACGCCGACGTTGAGATCGTCCTCGCCGAAGGCTGGCGCCATGTGGACGACGCCGGTGCCCTCACCCGTCTCGATGAAGGATGCCGGCACGACACGGAACGCGCCCTCGCGTTTCTTGTCGGCGAAGAACGGGAAGAGCGGCGCGTAGGTACGGCCAATGAGGTCGGCGCCTTTCAGCGTGCCGACCTGCCTGTGCTCGCCGAGTTCGGCGGCGTAGCGCTCGAGCGAGGCCTCGGCGATGACGAGACGCTCGCCGCCCTTTTCCATGACCGCGTAGTCGGCGTCGGGCGCGACCGCGAGGCCCATGTTGGAGGGCAGCGTCCACGGCGTTGTCGTCCACGCCAGAAGTCTCGGCGCCAGGGCTTCACCCGCGACCGCATCGAGCTGGAAGGCGACGGTGAGCGCCGGGTCCTGGCGCATGCGGTAGGAGTTGTCGAGCCGCGTCTCGGACTGCGACAGCGGCGTCTGCGCCAGCCACGAATACGGCACGACGCGGAAGCCCTCGTACACCAGCCCCTTGTCCCAGAGCTGTTTGAACGCCCACATGACGCTCTCCATGTAGGAGAGGTCCATGGTGCGGTAGTCGTTGTCGAAGTCGACCCAGCGCGCCGAACGATTGACGTAGTATTCCCAGTCCTTGCGGAACTGCATGATCGACGTGCGGCAGTGCTCGTTGAAGCGGGCGACGCCGTACTTGAGGATGTCGCGCCGGCCGCTGAGCTTGAGTTCCGACTCGGAGTGAAGCTCCGCCGGCAGGCCGTGGCAGTCCCACCCGAAGCGGCGGTCGACCGTCTTGCCCCGCATCGTCTGGTAGCGCGGCACCAGATCCTTCACGAAGCCGGTAACGATATGCCCGTAGTGCGGCAGGCCGTTGGCGAAGGGCGGGCCGTCATAGAAGACGAACTCCGGCGCGCCTTCGCCGCGGCGGCGATCGATCGAGCGCTGGAAGGTCTTCTCGCTCTCCCACAGCGCCAGGATCGCCTCCTCCAGCTTCGGGAAGCCCGGCGACGGCTCGGCGGCGGGATAAACGGTCGGCTTCACGGGCTGATTCATGGGAATTGGATGGGAATCGTCTGGCGATATTCGGGGGCCGCGGATGGGGCGGATCGATACAGATATCGGCGCCAATGCGCCACTCTTAAAGCTTTGGAAGTCCTGACCGGCTAAAAGTCGGCTGCGACAATCTGGCAAGCTTGTATATAATAAGCATCCTCATTATATCGCTCGCCATGAACAACCAGCTCCCCCCCGCTAAAGGCGTCGGCCTCCTCATCCACGACGTTGCCCGGCTTCTGCGCCGGCGCATCGACCAGCGCGCCCAGGCCGTTGGACTGACCAGTGCCCAGTGGCGCGTGCTGTCGGTAGTCGCCCGCGCCGAGTTCAAGAATGAAGAAGCGCCCAACCAGGCGACGATCGCCGACCAGATGGACCTCGAGCCGATTACCCTTTCCCGCCTCATCGACCGGATGGAAGCCGCCAAGCTGATCGAGCGACGCCCCGATCCGGGCGACCGCCGCGCCTATCGTCTTTATCTGCAGGAGCCGGCACGGCCGCTGGTAGCAAAATTCCGCGACGTCGCCACCAGCTGCATGACCGACGCACTTATCGGGGTCAGCGACGCCGAACTCGACACGGTGGCGGAAATCCTGTCCCGCGTACGCAACAACCTGACGGGCAAGACCGAAACGGTGGTCCCCTTCGCCGGCCCGAAAACGGCCAAGCCGAAATCGGCTGCCAGGACCAAATCCCAGATCAAACAAGGTATCGCTTCATGAGCGCCGATGGTGGTGACAAAAGACCGGGCGAGCCCGCGATCCCGGTGAAGACCGGCGGGCGCCCGCCCGAGGCCGCGAGCCCGCCGCCGGCCCCGGCGCGCCGCAACCGGCGCTTCTACATCATGGCAGCGGTGCCGGTGCTGCTGGTGCTTGTCGGCGGCTATTTCTGGCTGACCGGCGGCCGCACGGCCTCCACCGATAACTCCTACGTCCATCAGGACAAGGTCACGATCACCGCCGACGTCCCCGGGCGCATCGTCAAGGTGGCGGTCGATTCGAACCAGCAGGTGGCGGCGGGCGACCTGCTCCTGCAGATCGATCCCGAGCCTTATCGCATCGCGCTGGCGCAGGCCGATGCGGCGGTGGCGACCGCGCGGCTATCGGTCGAACAGCTGCGCTCGGCTTACCAGCAGGCGCTGGTCGCGCAGAAGACATCGAAAGACGACCTCACCTTCAAGCAGAAGGACTTCGACCGCCAGCAGGACCTGCTCAACAAGGGCGTCTCCTCGCAGGCGACCTACGAGCAGGTCGAAAACGATCTGCACACCGACCAGGAAACCGTCGCCAAGGCCGACGAGCAGGTGCTCGCGGCGCTGGCAGCGCTCGGCGGGGACGCCAATATCAAGACCGACGATCACCCGACCGTGCTGGCCGCGCTCGCGCACCGCCAGCAGGCAGCGCTTGATCTCAAGAATACCTCGGTTGTCGCGCCGGTCGCCGGCGTCGTCGCCCAGACCGGCAGTCTGCAGGTCGGCGGCTATGTCGCGAGCCCGGCCGCCAACCCGACCGCGCTCCTCTCGATCGTCGAGGCCAGCGATACCTGGGTCGAGGCGAACTTCAAGGAAACCGATCTGACCAAGATGGTCCCCGGACAATGCGCCGACGTGTGGATCGATGCCTACCCCGGTCACAAGTTCGCCGGCGTTGTGGAGAGCATCGGCGCCGGCACGGGCGCGGAATTCTCCCTGCTGCCGGCGCAGAACGCGACCGGCAACTGGGTCAAGGTCGTGCAGCGTGTGCCGGTGCGCATCAAGATCGCGGACAAACTGCCCGACAACGTCGTCCTGCGCACCGGTCTCAGCGCCTCGGTGACCGTCGACTTCGCCGGCAAGTGTTCATCCTAGGCAACCTGCAAAGATGAGTACGCCCGCACCCGCTGCTTTCGTCGAGGTCAAGCATCGCGGCCTGATCACCGCTTCGGTGATGGTCGCGATGATTATGGTCATTCTCGACACGACCATCGCCAACGTGGCGCTGCCGCACATGCAGGCGAGCCTCGGCGCCGCGCAGGACACGATCACCTGGGTACTGACCTCCTACATCGTCGCCCAGGCGATCGCCACGCCGATCACCGGCTGGCTGTCCGACAACATCGGCCGCAAGCGGCTGTTCATCATCTGCATCATCGGCTTCGTCGGCACGTCGGCGCTCTGCGGCACCGCGCTCAACCTCGACGAGATGGTGCTCTTCCGCTTCCTGCAAGGCCTGTTCGGCGCCGCCATGGCGCCGCTGTCCCAGTCGGTGATCATCGACATCAACCCGCGCGAGCGCCAGGGCCAGGCGATGGCAATCTGGGGCGCCGGCATCATGGTGGCGCCGATCATCGGGCCGACCATCGGCGCCTACCTCACCGACAACTTCAGCTGGCGCTGGGTTTTCTACATCAACGTCCCGGTCGGCGCGCTGGCGCTCGCCGGCATCATCCTGTTCATGCCCGACACGGTCCGCCGCATCCGCCGCTTCGACTTCTTCGGCTTTGCGGCCCTGTCGATCGCCGTCGGCGCCATGCAGTTCATGCTCGATCGCGGCGCCGATCTCGACTGGTTCAACTCGACGGAAGTCGTCATCGAGACCGGCATCGCGGTGGCTGCCGCCTGGATCTTCATTGTCCACACATGGACCGGCCGCGAGACGTTTCTCGACAGGCGCCTGTTCATGGATCGCAATTTCTCGGCTGCCCTGATCCTCATCTTCTTCATCGGCATCATCCTGCTGGCGACGATGGCGCTGCTGCCGCCGATGCTGCAGAACCTGTTCGGCTATCCGATCATCACCGTCGGCCTGGTGCTCGCCCCGCGCGGCCTCGGCACGATGGCATCGATGCTGTTTGTCGGCCGCCTCGTGCGGATCGTCGATCCGCGCATGCTCATCGGCTTCGGCCTGACACTGACGGTGTTCTCGCTCTACGCGATGACTTCTTTCTCGCTGCAGATGACCGACTGGCCGGTAATCTGGACCGGCGTCATCCAGGGCTTCGGCCTCGGCTTCGTCTTTATTCCGCTGTCGACGGTGGCCTTCACCACGCTCGACCCGCGCCTGCGCACAGACGCCACTAGCCTCTTCAACCTGGTGCGTAATCTCGGCTCCTCGATCGGTATCTCGATCATGGCGGCGCAACTGACGACGAACTTGCAGGTCAACCATGCCAGCCTGGCCGCGCATATCACGCCGTTCAATCCGAACCTGTCGGTGCTCGGCATCCCGACGAGCATGCTGTCGTCGCCGGCCGGCGCCCAGTTCGTCGCGGAACTCGACGGCCTGATCACGCAACAATCGCTGATGATCGCCTACATCGACGATTTCAAGCTGATGTTCATCATCACGCTCTGCGCCGTGCCACTGCTTTTCCTGCTGCGCTACAAGGCACCGCCAAAGGGTGTTCAGGTGGCGCACCAGCCGGCGGCGGTGATGGCGGACTAGCGGTCCGCCGAACTTCTGTTCGCGCTCGTTCTCCATCGTCCACATCGTGTCTGATAATCAACAGCTTTCCTGGCTACTTCGTCTTTCCGCGTTCGCCAGCGTCCTCTACTATCCCTAACTTGGATTAGGGACATTGTTAGGGACAAGCATGGCGCGGCTCCAGAACAGGCTCACCGACACTACGGCGAAGTCGCCAAATTTGAGACCGGGGCTGCACGCCGACGGCGGTAGCCTGTACCTCAATGTGAAGCCGTCGAGAAAACGCTCCTGGGTCTTCGTCTGGATACGGAGCGGCAAGCGCCGCGAGAGGGGTTTGGGGGCGTACCCAGCGGTCTCACTCGCATTGGCGCGAAAGCGGGCTGCAGAATGCCGGGAAGCTGTCGCTGAAGGGCGTGACCCGATTGCCGAGGGGCGCATCAAGACGGAGCCGACATTTGGCGAATGCGCCGACACGCTCGTCGCCTCGATGGAAGGCAACTGGCGGAACGAAAAGCACCGGCAGCAATGGCGCATGACGTTGGAACGCTACGCAGACCCTATCCGTCAAATGAAGGTCTCCGAGGTTGAGACCGAGGATGTACTGCGGGTTCTGAAGCCTCTGTGGCAGACACGGCCCGAGACCGCTTCTCGCCTGCGTGGGCGGATCGAGCGCGTGCTCAACTATGCCAAGGCGCGTGGTTGGCGGTCGGGAGAGAACCCGGCCCTGTGGCGCGGCCATCTGCAGAACGTTCTGCCGGCGCGACAAAAGCTCACGCGCGGCCATCATCGGGCGATGTCCTTTCACGAGGCTTCGGCGTTCGTACAGGAACTCCGCGGCCGGGGCGCCATGGCAGCGAGAGCACTGGAGTTTCTGATCCTGACGGCAGCCCGGACCGGCGAGGTGTTCGGTGCAACCTGGAACGAGATTGACCTAGAGAAAGCACTGTGGACGATCCCGGCGCATCGCATGAAGGCTGGCAAGGAACATCGCGTGCCCTTGTCGGAGCGGGCGCTCACCATCGTCCGCGAAGTGAATGAAACCCGGGTTTCAGAGTACGTCTTTCCAGGTCAGAAGCCGGGGAGGCCGCTCTCGACCATGGCATTCGATATGCTCATGCGGCGGATGAAGGCCGATCTGTACACCGCGCACGGCTTCCGCTCCTCGTTCCGCGACTGGGTGGGTGATTGTACCTCGTTCCCCCGCGAGATCGCCGAGGCGGCGCTGGCGCACAAGTGGGGAGATGCGGTGGAGCTTGCCTATCGTCGAGGGGATGCGTTGGAGAAGCGGCGGGCTCTGATGCAAGCTTGGGCGGACTACTGTGCGAACACGACAGGCGGGAAGGTAGTTCCGATGGTGCGGGCGTAGTGGCGCCCGGGAAGAAACCTCGTGACCCACTTCTCGATTCCGATATCGATTTTCTGATCTACACCGATCAAATAGAGGCAATCGGGCAAGGGGTTGCGATTGAGCCAGATAATTCGTGGCGAATGATTACGCCTATATTGTTTGGCAGAGTTGCAAAGGCTGCGGTCGAAAACAGTTCGGCTGACCTTCGGCAAGGTATGGTTGGACAATTCCGAAAGCGGGCGCTCAATCTCGCTGAGATGGCGTTGGCCGAGGCGTGTTTGATTTTGGGAGGGCGTTCAGAACTCGAAGGCCTGTTGAAGCAAGGAGATATCTCAGCGCAGGTTGCCTTAAATAGACACAGTCATCTCATGGCCCACCACGAGCAGGTCTGGCGCAATGCCGCCTCGCATTGCGCGCTGATTCTGCGCGATATTGAGAAGGCGGTGCGGCAAAAGGGTACGAAAGGCCGGCCTCCGGCCTCTCGAAACGGCGATCAACTAGCACGCCTTCTTGATTTCGAAATTCTCGACCGTGTGGGCGGTGCGGCCCGACAACTGCAGCCCAAGACCGTCCCTGACAGGAACAGTGTTGCAGCCGCAATCCCCGCGGTTGTGCGCGAGCTTGTTCGGCTCGGCCAATTGCGGCGGCTGGGCGAAACTGAGCAGGAAAGCGTTGATCGACATTCAAAGCGGCTGCGAGTTGTCCTCGACGGCCAAATAAAGGCGGCCGGAGGTTCCTCCATTATTCGGAAGGCTCAATAACTGCACCTCTCCGGTAGCGTCCGTGCGTTCAACCACGCACACGGACTCGTCCAACATGCAAAAGCTGGCCGTCACGGTCGCTGAAGCCACAGCACTTTCCGGGATTGGGCGTACTGCCCTCTACAAGATCTTCAATGAGGGCAAACTGACACCGCGCAAGGCGGGCAAGCGAACCCTGATTCTCGTCACGGACTTGGAGGCTTACCTGAAGTCTCTCCCGGTGGGAGGGAGCGCCAATGTTCCGATCTCGTGAAAAACGAACGAGCCCGAGGATGGCGCCCCGGGCTCGGAATTCAGATCGGTCTGAACAACTGATCACCAACACCACGGATTCTAGAGCGTCTCCCAACATCTTTCAACTGCCGACCGTCGTCGTCGCGGTCGAGACTGACGCTGACACCCACGGCTGGCACGTTCGGGCCAGGCACTCGGGTCGGCTGACGCATCATCAGAAAAGCTTCGGGCTACGCAGCGTCGCCTGCCGTGAAGCCGACGCGCTAGCCGCGGCGCGCGGCTGGAGGCCAGCGTCATGAGCGGCCGCATTCTTGGCATCGATCCGGGCGGCACGAGAGGCGCCTGGGCGGTAATTGACGACAAGGGCCACATCCTGGCGGCCGACGATCTTCTGGTTGCCGGCGTTGGTCCTCAGAGGGTCATCTCCGCCCCGCTGTTTGCCGCAACGGTCCCTGCAGCTTGCCGGCATTCAACTCCAATGGGCCATCAACGAATTGGCCGCCGGCCATCTCTCCCAGGCCGGCGCGCATATGGTGCTGGATGAGGCCCTCGCCGAACTCGCCGGGTGGGCGCCATGAGCCTTCAGCAACAGAATATCGAACTCGACAAGCTGGCCGCGGCAGAGCCCGGCGGCTCTCAGCTGCTGTCGCCTGATCTCATCAATGACGTGTTGGCGAAGTCACCGCCCGAGATCCTGCGCTCGCTTCCGCTTGACGAATTTCTCAAGCTCGACGTGAAACCTCGTGCCCAATTGCTCGCTCCGGTGCTGCCGGAAAAGGGATTGGCGATGCTCTACGCCCCCCGGGGCATGGGGAAGACCCTGCTCGCTCTCGGTATGTCCTACGCCGTTGCTACAGGCGGAACGGTTCTGCGTTGGCAAGCACCTGCGCCTCGACGAGTTCTCTACATCGACGGCGAAATGCCTCTGGCGACCATCCAGGAACGCCTGAGCAGCATCATTACGGGTACGCCTAAGCAGCCGGCGCCCGAGGATTTCCAAATCCTCGCCGCCGACTATTTCCGCGACGGCCTTCCCAACCTCGCAACACCCGCCGGCCAGGCGGCGATAGAACCCTTGCTGAAGGGCGTCGCGTTGGTCGTGATCGACAATATCTCCACCCTCGCCACGCTTGGCCACGACAACGACGCGGAGTCGTGGACACCAGTACAGGGCTGGCTGTTGAGGCTTCGCCGCGAGGGGATTTCAGTTCTGATTGTCCATCACGCCGGCAAAGGTGGGCAGCAGCGCGGAACCTCTCGGCGTGAGGATGTATTGGACACGTCGATCGCCCTCCGTCGACCGTCTGACTACAACCCGACCGAGGGTGCGCGGTTCGAGGTCCACGTCGAGAAAGCCCGCGGTGCGTTCGGGGATGACGTGAAGCCTTTCGAGGCGCGAATGGAGATCGCGGACGGCGGTGCCACCTGGTCGATGCGAGACCTCGCCGAAGTCGACCTGTCCCGCGTAACGGCCTTGGCCGACGACGGTCTTTCGGTGCGCGATATCGCCGATGAGACCGGCATTCCGAGATCGACCGTTCAGCGGCTGAAAAAGAAGGCCGAGGCTGACGGCCACGTCTTCCCAAAGGCGTCCGTATGACCCGCGATCAGGCAGGTGTCCCACTGTCCCAACCCCTAGGGCGTGGGACAGCGGGACAGTCGCCGTTTAGGTGGGACAGCCAGCGGGACGGCGGTGGGACAGCGGACCTCAAAGCCTTGGCCCGCAAGGTTTTGGCGCGGGACACTCAGCGGGACGGCGATGGGACAGTCGCCAAAAAGGGTGTCCCACGCCCCTCGGACCAGTGGGACACCTCAGACGGCCACCCAACCGCCTTCAAAAGCCCTTCGGAAAACAGAGAGTCCCAGACCGCCGGAAACGCCCCCAGGAGGAGTGATGACGCCTCCCGGGCACCAGAGGGCCCGCGGACCCGTTCCGGAGCGCCAGCCGACTCCGGAGAGTCCGCGGCCGACCGTTTCGAGGAACGCGCTGCGCTGATCGAATACGGTGCCGGCGTCCCGAGGGAATGGGCCGAGGGTTTTGCCCACCTCGACCTGGCGTCTCCACCGGCAGGCTTTGAT
>DATCBY010000062.1:0-5147 GCA_036511595.1 Bauldia sp. | reverse complement strand
AGCCGGCGAGGAAATCACCGAGAAGTCGCTGAAGGCGCTCAACGAGCAGGGCTACAAGGAATTGCCGCTGCTCGACATCGATCATGTCAATGTCGGCGCCTATATCCGCAATACGCTGACGGTCGACAAGAACATGACGCGTGAAGACGCGCTGTTCGAGATCTACCGCGTCATGCGCCCGGGTGAACCGCCGACCGTGGACACCGCGGAAGCGATGTTCCGTTCGCTGTTCTTCGACAGCGAGCGCTACGACCTGTCGGCCGTCGGCCGCGTCAAGATGAACATGCGCCTCGAGCTCGACGCGCCCGATACCCATCGCACGCTGCGCAAGGAAGACATCCTGGCCGTCATCAAGACGCTGGTCGATCTGCGCGACGGCAAGGGCGAGATCGACGACATCGACCACCTCGGCAACCGGCGCGTGCGCTCGGTCGGCGAGTTGATGGAGAACCAGTATCGCATCGGCCTGTTGCGCATGGAGCGCGCGATCAAGGAGCGCATGTCCAGTGTCGATATCGACACCGTGATGCCGCAGGACCTGATCAACGCCAAGCCGGCGGCCGCCGCGGTGCGCGAGTTCTTCGGCTCCTCGCAGCTGTCGCAGTTCATGGACCAGACCAACCCGCTGTCGGAAATCACCCACAAGCGCCGGCTCTCGGCGCTTGGACCGGGCGGCCTGACCCGTGAGCGCGCCGGCTTCGAGGTGCGCGACGTGCATCCGACCCATTACGGCCGGATCTGCCCGATCGAGACCCCGGAAGGCCCGAACATCGGCCTGATCAACTCGCTCGCCACCTTCGCGCGCGTCAACAAATACGGTTTCGTCGAGACGCCCTATCGCAAGGTCAAGGACGGCCGCGTCACCGACGAGGTGGTCTATCTGTCGGCGATGGAGGAGGGCCGCTATCACGTCGCCCAGGCCAATGTGGCGCTCGACGCCAAGGGCCGCTTCACCGACGACCTCGTGGTCTGCCGCCATTCCGGCGACGTGCTGATGATCACGCCGGACAAGGTCGACTACATGGACGTGTCGCCGAAGCAGCTGGTTTCGGTGGCCGCGGCGTTGATTCCGTTTCTCGAGAACGACGACGCCAACCGGGCGCTGATGGGCTCGAACATGCAGCGTCAGGCCGTGCCGCTGGTGCGGGCCGAAGCGCCGTTTGTCGGGACCGGCATGGAAGGCGTGGTGGCGCGCGATTCGGGGGCCGCGATCGCGGCCCGCCGCACCGGCGTGATCGACCAGATCGACGCCACCCGTATCGTCATCCGCGCCACCGACGATCTCGACCCCACCAAGTCGGGCGTCGATATCTACCGGCTGATGAAGTACCAGCGCTCCAACCAGTCGACCTGCATCAACCAGCGTCCGCTGGTAAAGGTGGGCGACCAGGTGGCCAAGGGCGACATCATCGCCGACGGTCCCTCGACCGATCTCGGCGAGCTCGCGCTCGGCCGCAACGTGCTGGTCGCGTTCATGCCGTGGAATGGCTACAACTTCGAAGATTCGATCCTGCTCTCCGAGCGGATCGTGAAGGACGACGTATTCACCTCGATCCATATCGAGGAATTCGAGGTGATGGCGCGCGATACCAAGCTCGGGCCGGAGGAAATCACCCGCGACATTCCGAACGTCTCGGAAGAAGCGCTGAAGAACCTCGACGAAGCCGGCATCGTCTATATCGGCGCCGAAGTTCGCGCCGGCGACATCCTGGTCGGCAAGATCACGCCGAAGGGCGAAAGCCCGATGACGCCGGAAGAGAAACTGCTGCGCGCCATCTTCGGCGAAAAGGCCTCCGACGTCCGCGACACCTCGCTGCGCGTGCCTCCGGGCGTGCAGGGCACCATCGTCGAAGTTCGCGTCTTCAACCGGCATGGCGTCGACAAGGACGAGCGCGCTCTGGCGATCGAACGGGAAGAGATCGAGCGTCTTGCCAAGGACCGCGACGACGAGCAGGCGATTCTCGACCGTAACGTCTACGGCCGCCTGGCGGAGCTGCTGGAAAACCGCCAGGGCATCGCCGGTCCGAAGGGCTTCAAGAAGGACACCAAGATTACGCGCGCAGTGCTCGACGAGCATCCGCGGTCGCAATGGTGGATGTTTGCCTCGCCCAACGACAAGCTGATGGCTGAAATCGAGGCGATGCGGAAGCAGTACGACGAATCGAAGAAGGGCCTCGAACAGCGCTTCCTCGACAAGGTCGAAAAGCTGCAGCGTGGCGACGAGTTGCCGCCCGGCGTGATGAAGATGGTCAAGGTCTTCGTCGCGGTGAAGCGCAAGATCCAGCCCGGCGACAAGATGGCGGGCCGTCACGGCAACAAGGGCGTGGTGTCGAAGATCGTTCCGATCGAGGACATGCCGTTCCTCGAGGACGGCACCCATGCCGACATCGTGCTCAATCCGCTCGGCGTGCCGAGCCGGATGAATGTCGGGCAGATCCTGGAAACCCATCTGGGTTGGGCCTGCGCCGGCCTCGGCAAGCGCATCGGGCAGGCGGTCGACGCCTACCTGGCGAGTGCCAAGCAGGACACCAAGCCGCTGAAGGAGACCTTGAAGAAGATCTACGGCGACGACGAAACCATCAAATCGCTCAACGACAGCGAGCTGATGGAGCTTGGCGGCAATCTGCGTCACGGCGTGCCGATCGCGACGCCGGTGTTCGACGGCGCCAAGGAAGCCGACATCGAGGAGATGCTGAAGCTCGCGGGTCTCGACGCCTCCGGACAATCGACCGTCTATGACGGGCGAACCGGCGACGCGTTCGATCGCAAGGTGACGGTTGGGTATATCTACATGCTCAAGCTGCATCATCTGGTCGACGACAAGATCCACGCCCGTTCGATCGGGCCGTACTCGCTCGTGACCCAGCAGCCGCTGGGCGGCAAGGCGCAGTTCGGTGGCCAGCGGTTCGGCGAAATGGAAGTGTGGGCGCTCGAGGCTTACGGCGCGGCGTACACGCTCCAGGAAATGCTGACCGTGAAGTCGGACGACGTCGCCGGCCGTACCAAGGTGTACGAGGCGATCGTGCGTGGCGACGATACCTTCGAGGCCGGTATCCCGGAATCGTTCAACGTGCTGGTCAAGGAGATGCGTTCGCTGGGCCTCAACGTCGACCTGCACAATTCCAAGCAGGGCGGCGCCACATCCGAAGCGGCTGAGTAACTCAAAAGCGTCATGCCCGGCCAACAGCGCGAAGCACGTCTTCGCGCCGATTGGCCGGGCTTCCGCGCTCCGCTCGGACGTTGAGCAGGGCGCGTGGCTACAAGAAATCTCGAATTTGCTGCCGGTGACGATCGGCACGCGAGGAGAAGACCATGAACCAAGAAATTATGAATCTCTTCAATCCGACGACGCCGGCTCAGGTCTTCGACCAGATCCGGATTTCAATTGCGTCCCCGGAGAAGATTCTGTCGTGGTCCTACGGCGAGATCAAGAAGCCGGAGACCATCAACTACCGCACCTTCAAGCCGGAGCGCGACGGCCTGTTCTGCGCCCGCATCTTCGGGCCGATCAAGGACTACGAGTGTCTGTGCGGCAAGTACAAGCGCATGAAGTACAAGGGCATCATCTGCGAGAAGTGCTCGGTCGAAGTGACGTTGTCGCGGGTCCGGCGCGAGCGCATGGGCCATATCGAGCTCGCCGCACCGGTCGCGCATATCTGGTTCCTGAAGTCGCTGCCGTCGCGCATCGGCTTGCTGCTCGACATGACCCTGAAGGATCTCGAGCGGATCCTGTATTTTGAATATTACGTCGTTCTGGAGCCCGGCCTCACCGCGCTCAAGGACCGCCAGCTGCTGTCCGAGGAGGAATATCTTCGCGCCCAGGACGAATACGGCCAGGACAGCTTCACCGCCATGATCGGCGCCGAGGCGATCCGCGAATTGCTGAAGGGGCTTGAGCTCGAGAAGCTCGAGGCTTCCCTGCGCGTCGACATGCAGGAAACCGAATCCGACATCAAGCACAAGAAGCTCGCCAAGCGCCTGAAGATCGTCGAGGCATTCCGCTATTCCGGCAACAAGCCGGAGTGGATGATCCTGACGGTGGTGCCGGTGATTCCGCCGGACCTGCGTCCGCTGGTGCCGCTCGATGGCGGCCGCTTTGCGACCTCGGATCTCAACGATCTCTACCGCCGCGTCATCAACCGCAACAATCGCCTGAAGCGGCTGATGGAGCTGCGCGCGCCCGACATCATCATCCGCAACGAAAAGCGGATGCTGCAGGAGGCGGTCGACGCCCTGTTCGACAACGGCCGCCGCGGCCGCGTCATCACCGGCGCCAACAAGCGCCCGCTGAAGTCGCTGGCCGACATGCTGAAGGGCAAGCAGGGCCGCTTCCGGCAGAACCTGCTCGGCAAGCGCGTCGACTATTCCGGCCGCTCCGTGATCGTGGTCGGTCCCGAACTGCGGCTGCATCAGTGCGGCCTGCCGAAGAAGATGGCGCTTGAGCTGTTCAAGCCGTTCATCTATTCGCGGCTCGACGCCAAGGGTCTGTCCACCACGGTGAAGCAGGCCAAGAAGCTGGTCGAAAAAGAGCGTCCCGAGGTCTGGGATATTCTCGACGAGGTGATCCGCGAGCATCCCGTGCTGCTGAACCGCGCGCCGACGCTGCATCGTCTCGGCATCCAGGCGTTCGAACCGGTGCTGATCGAAGGCAAGGCGATCCAGCTGCATCCGTTGGTGTGCGCGGCGTTCAACGCCGACTTCGACGGCGACCAGATGGCCGTGCACGTTCCGCTGTCGCTGGAAGCGCAGCTGGAAGCGCGCGTGCTGATGATGTCGACCAACAACATCCTGCATCCGGCCAATGGTCAGCCGATCATCGTGCCGTCGCAGGACATCGTGCTCGGCCTCTATTACCTGTCGATTCTGCGCGAAGGCCTGCCGGGCGAAGGCAAGCTCTACGGCGAAATGGCCGAGATCGAACACGCCCTGCATTCCAAGGTCATCCACCTTCACACCAAGATCAAATATCGCTGGGAAGGCCTCGACGAGACCGGCAAGACCGTACGGCGCTGGATCGAGACCACCGCCGGACGCGTCATGCTCGGCAACGTGCTTCCGAAGTCGATCAAGATTCCGTTCGACGCCATCAACAAGCTGATGACCAAGAAGGAAATCTCCAGCGTCATCGACCAGGTCTATCGCCACTG
>DATCBY010000061.1:0-33981 GCA_036511595.1 Bauldia sp. | reverse complement strand
CTGCAGTTGTGGGTAGGTTCCGCTAACCAAGCTCTCTCCTGGTGACCATTGGCTTGTAGACCATGGCAAATCTGGGTGGAGCGCGAGAACCAAGGCCACACATTCCTCGCGCGGGTCATACGCTGAGTCAGCTACTTTTGTAGGATATCCTTTCGGGTAAACATATCCGTTGCCGTCAACATCGTAGGTGCTGGGATCGAATCCTAACGACGCGGCGATGTCGCTGAAGAGCGCAGGGTCATGGTTGCCGGCTTGGCTCACGTCGGTCTTCTGCTGATCCGTTAACAGATCAGGAGAGCCCGACTGCCCAGTGGATGAGCTGTTCGGCGCGGTACCGCCGATATGGCTGGTGTTGCCCGGCTGAGCAGCGTCTGGCGACACCATCGACGCGAAGCTAACCCCAAGCGGCCGCGGGGCGGCGGTCCTTTGAAAGCTGTTCAGCACATACAATACGTTCGCTTGGGACCCACTAGTGATGACCGATATTAGGCCAGTCTGGGCTCCCGCTGTCGCGAGTGCCGCCTCGAATGCCGCCAGACTCGTCGTAGGGATCGTTACAATGCCTCGGTCGTCCAACGTAACTTGATATTGATTGCCATACGCCGTGAACGTACCGCCGTTCGTGTAAAAGTTGTCTCCGATGGCTGTTAGCACACTGTTGGCAACGGCGGCGGGATTCGAGATGTATGCTTGAAGCGCGGTATAGTAATTTTGCGCCATCAGCGACGTGGTTAGGACACTGGGAACTGTAACCTTTCCACCAAGTACATAAGAGTCGAAAGCCGCATTGAGCGCGTTGACGTATGCCAAATATGTGTCGCCTTGCTCAGAGGTCGTTCCGGTGCCGGGATATTGGCTATCCGCAAAAGGCAACGTCAGAGACAGGCTGCCATAGTTGAAATGCGAATTGACGTCGGCGTCCGCATCGAAGAGCATATTTAGCGGCCCGGACGAGGAGCCGATGATGACACCAGGATTGATCGTAATACCGTCGTCGCCGAAGACCTTGAGCGTCGCGCTAGCTCCTGCAGTCTTGAGGATGTTCGTCTGGATAGACACCGAGCTGCCATAGACAATCGCCGTCCCGCCCTGGTTCAGCATGTTCGTGATCGTGGAAACGTTGGCTGAAGTTATCGGGGCGGGAACGTACGGATCGAACAGGCCTGTACCAGCGATGCCTTCCGGGGCCGCGATGTTCAGCGCGAGGCCGGAATAGTCGAGCCCCAGTCCGCCTGAGACCTCTGCAAATCCACCGTTGCCACCGTTCGGACCTCCATCAGTTGATATGGTGCCTTGGGCGGCTGTCAAACCATCAGCCCAGACTACCACCTTCCCTCCGTCGCCCTGGTCGGTCGCAGACGCATCGATGGTGGAGGATGCGTCGACCGTAGTCGTGGTGGCGTTGGGGACTGGATCGGTTTCCAGCGCGGCTTTGGGTATCGAGGCAGCGATGGCACTGGGGTGGCCCCCGCCGACGTCGCCGCCGATAAGTATGGTGCCGCCGCCCGCCGCCCCGGACGCGTCGATGGTTGCGCCAGTGAGCGCGATGTCCTCGCCAGTGATCTGAACCTTGCCGCCGGTCTCGCCCGCTCCCTTGCCGGCCACCGATAGTGTTCCGGAGACTTTGACCTTCTGCACGGGAGCACCGGCTGGCTTGCTGCTCGCAGTCGCCGCGCCGAGGACAATCCGACCGTTCTTGAGCCCGACCGAGTTAGCCTCGATCACGCCGGTGTTGTTGATGACCGAGTCGACGACTGTGCGGGCGGCGGCGGCGGTAAGCTGGACCGTCCCACCGTCGGCCTTCAAGGTGCCCTCGTTCTTGACCAGCGCGCTGAGCGGCTGACCGGTCTGCACGTCCTTTACCTTCGCCGCGACCTGGTCGTTCACCGACAGCGTCAGCAGCTGATCGCCGTAGAGGTCGAGGGTGAAATTGTGGGCCGACGCGAGGCCGATCTTCCCGAGCCTAGCAGTGATGGTGCCGGAGTTGCGGACACCCGGAGCCACGAGGGCTGCGAACCCTCCGTTCTCCGCCGTGATGGTGCCGGCGTTGACGACCGAGGCATCCGCCTTGCCCGGCTTGGTGAAGGCGTAGTTGCCGGCCATGAAGTCGGTGTTGTCGATGTCGTTGGTAGTCGCGACCAAGCCGCCGACATCGACCGTCGCATGCTGGCCGAACAGAATGCCGTCGGGGTTGATCAGGAAGACGTTGCCGTTGGCGGTCAGAGCGCCATTGATCTGAGACGCACCCAACCCACCTGTGACACGGTTGAGCGTAACCGAGCTGCTGCTCGGCTGGACGAACTGGGTGCTCTCGCCGGTGCCGATATCAAAGCTCTGCCAGTTGATGATCGCCTTATTGGTCGATTGGGTGACGACGACGCTGGCCGTGCCTTCACCCGCCACCGCGGCAGTGCCCGCGACGACCGATGAGCCGGCCGGATTGGCGAGGGCGGCAGACAGACCAACGGTCAGAAGCGCGAGGGCGGCGACCAGCAGAGACTTGAGCGTGTGGATCATCGCCCTTTTTCCTCAGTAGCGGGCGCTGGCGGTAAGGAAAGCGCGCCAATCGTCGTCGGGGGCGCCCGAAAGCGGCTTCGCAATGGTAAGGTCGGCGGTACGAACGTCCCCTTGCCTCCCGAGCCGAAGGCCTACGCCCGCCGACGATCCAGTCTGATCTGTCGGGCTGCCTGCCGAGGGAGCGATGTTGTGAAGGGAGCCGTAGTCGACAAAGGCATAGACTTGGCTGGACACAAAGAACGGCCTCAGATCGTCCGGTAGGTCGAAGCGGAGTTCCGCGCTTGCCGCCCAGCAACTGTCGCCAACCAGTTCGGAAGGATCGAAGGCCCGGCCGAAGTCGCTGCCACCGTAGCTGCACTCTTCCGAGGCCAATAGCGGCGTAAACGCATACTGCCCTTCCAGAGCGCCGCGCACAGAGAAGGAGCCGATGAGCGGCTGCACCCGGCTGAGCGTTCCCTCGACCGTGGTGAAGTCGACCCTGCCGTTGGCTCGCGAGGCAAGCGGATTGCCGTTTTCCGTGCTGCCGAGCCCATCGATGCCCTGGCTAAAGGTTATGTTTCCCTGATTGGTCCCATTGAGGCGATCGACGGAGTCAAAATCAGCCTTGACGCGAAGACCACGCAGGCGATCGTCACTGTTGGGGGCGACGAGGATGTCGCCCTCATCGTTGGACAAGAAGAGAAGACCGGACAACGTCAGGTTCTTCTCGCGGCTGCGGATGAGGGGGAACTTAAGGCCGGCGTCAACGTCGAGGCTCTGCGAGGCAAAGTCCAACGCGGTGAGCGGAGCTGTGCCCGGGTTGCCCCAGCTGTAGCTCGCATCGGCAAAGCCGGTCAGGCCCTCGCTGTTGAGCACCTGATGATAGTTGAGCGCCGCGTATTGCAGCTCGCCGATGTCGAGAGCACCGGCATAGGTCACCGTGAAGGCTTCGTGCTGCCGAAGCAAATTGTTGACGGTCGCGCTGGTAAGGAACTCCCACGGGCCGCGCGCCTCGGTGCCGCGATTATCGATGCGCGCGTCGGCACTGACCGGCTTCTCGGTCGTTTGAACGATGAGGGTCGACGCACCGCTGGTATCGGTAGAGGCTTTGAAGCTCGAGCTCACCGAGATTCCCGGCAAATCCCCCGCGAGCAAGAGGTACCGCGTGATCGTCTTGATGTTAGCCGGCCGTTGCGCGGTGATCTTCGCCGCGTAGTCCGAGAAGAAGTCCCGGTAGCGTCCCAGCGACGCCGGCCACTCGACCTGGTCGACGTAGCCTTCGATCACGCGAATGGTGACGGTCGCTCCCTTCGGATCGAGGCTCTGAGGAGGCACAACGGCGCGGGACAAAACATACCCGTCCTTGCCGTACTTTGCCGTGATCTGCTGCCCGAGATTGTAGACGGCTGCGAGCGTGACCTTGTGGCCAACCAAACCGGCGTAGAGTGGCTCCAGCTCCGTCAACGGATAGACGGTGCCGCCGACGATATGAATGTCCTTGATCACCAACATGATCGACGCTGCGCCCGCTGGAGCCCCTGTACTCGGCAACGAGATGTTCGGACCAGCGGCCTTGGCCTTCGGCGCCGGCTCCTCAATAAAGCGCTGTTGCTGTCGGCCAGGCTGTTCGCTTGAAGGAATCTGCGCAGCTGCCGCAAACGGAACGGCGGCAATAAGCCCAGCTAAGATGCATCCCCGCCAGCCGCCAGCCATTCTGCCCCGCCCCCGGAACGGGTGATTCCGAACGCTAGGTCTGGTTGCAGCCAGAGTCAAAGACACGCCGATGAATCGACCGGGTGTTCGCACAATCGTCTAGGAGCGTGATGAAAAGGCTACGCGCCACACCTTGAGTGCGTTGATCCGCAAGGCAGGCGCTTCGCGACGAATTTAGCATCGTGGCAATAGTCTACTGTCGATAGACATATGCTATACTTGCAACATGACGAAATTACTTGAACAAGCGATAGCCCGCCTGCGAAAAATGCCGGATGCCGTCCAGGACCTCGCCGCCCAGCGGTTGCTACAGCATGTCGACGACACGCCGGAGACCGACGAACTGGCCGCGATAGACGAAGGCCGGCGTGCTTTCGCCTTGGGCGAATTTACCCCGCTCGACGAATGGAGGCATGACCTGGAGCTTGGTGATCGCTAGCCCGGCCGAGAAAGCACTGCGCCACGTTCCGTCTGTGGATCGTGAGCACATCAACGGCGCTTTCTCCGAAATGTGTCTCAACCCCTTTGCTGGCGACGTGAAATCGCTCCGTGGCGGCAAGGGAGCGTTACGCCGCCGTGTTGGGGATTGGCGCATCCTCTTCGACCTTCATCAAGACAGGCGCCTGATCGTGGTCACTGCCGTGAAGCGCCGAGGGTCGAAGACGTATTGAAGCGAGAGAAGCCTTCTGCCCAGCGGTCATGACTTCCGACGACTCGATAGCCTCATGAGCCGTCGCTAGACCCCCTACCCCAGTGCGACGGCGGTGCAAAATCGGTGCAACGCGTCAAAGATTTGGTTAGTTAAGTTATTGAAATATTTGGTACAGCTGGTTGGGCTCGAACCAACGACCTACGGATCCACAATCCGACGCTCTACCAACTGAGCTACAGCTGCACGGCTTTGGCGGCCGGAAACTAGGGGCAAAGGCCGGGGGGTTCAAGCCCGGTTTGCCAAGGCCGGGATTAACCTAACCGTCCAACGCAAAACGGCCCGGTGATACCGGGCCGTCGAGCAAAATGAAGTGCTAAGTCGGTCAGGCGACCTTGAGGTCCTTGAAGGTCTTCTCGACCTTGTCGCTCATCGGCTTGGTCGTCTCGGTGACCAGCTTCTCGGTCAGCGCCTGGATTTCCTTGAACTGCGAGGCGAAGGCATCGAACTGCTTGCGCGCAAAGGCGCTCTGCATCTCGATAACGTCGGACATCGTCTTGGCGCCGAAGAGAGCGCGGGCGAAGGAGAACGACGCGTCGCTGTTCGACTTCGCCGCATCGACGGCCTTGAGGCCGATGGCGAAGGAGCTCTCGCGGGCCGTCTCGATTGTTTCGCCAACGAGCGTGCTGGCCTCATCGGCGGCGCTCCTGATCTTGTCGTAGGCGTCGCGTACCTGGGAGACCGACTTCTCGGCAAACTCGCGCACGGCGGTCGGAACTTCGTAACTCGACGTCGGGAAGCTGAAAGCGTCGAACGTGGCGCCCGGAGCCTTGGTTTTCTTCGCGGTGGTCGTGGTCATGACGTAGGCAATCCTCCAACTGGGTGACTTCTCCGAAGATCGGCGTCAGCGGTCATGTCGACCCACCCACCCATCCACGGGAGGCGCGGCGATCTCGTAGACCCAAGATAGTCGAAGAAATGGTGCATTGCAATATTTATTTTGCACCGCACAACAAAACCAAGAAATTCTGCCTACTTTTTGCTCGTCGCCCTGGTCGCTTCCTTGGCAGCACGGCTTGCCATCTCACCCAGGGCCTTTCCCTGCTCCGACGCGGCCGTCATTTGCCGGCGCATGAATTCCTGCTGAAGCGCCGCCATTTCTTCGACAGTCCGCGCCTGCACCAGCCGTTGGGCCAACTCGAACGAAGCAGCGATATTCTGTTCGACGAAAGCCAGCGACTGCCGGGAGAGATCGGCGGCCCCTGCCCCCATCGTGCGGGCAGAGCCTTCGGCATTCGCCACGGCTTTCTGGGTTGCGTCCAGGAATTGCTCGACCGCCTTGCGCGCCTGACCCACGGTGGTTTCGGCAGCCTGTCGCATTTGGTCGGGGATTTCGAAGCGGGTCGGCTGCATGGCGGCGTTCCTCCCTATATTCTTCGCTCTCGTCCGTGACCTTATCTGTATAGGCCGATCCTTGGGGCGGGCCAACGATTACGGCGATTAACCTTTGCCCGAGAACGCTGCGGCCCAAGGCCTATCGATGCGTGGACCGTTCGGGAATTTGACTGTATTAACAGAAGATTAACGAGGAGCCGCCACCACAGGCGATTGGGACGACGGCGACCGGATGGACGGAACTTTCTACCCTTTTCTCGACCTTGCTGCGTTGCCGCTGGTCGGCGCGATGCTGCTTGAGCCGCGCGCGGCGTTCGTGTTCAGCGCGGACGGCGCCCGGTTGCTTTTTGCCAACGCGGCGGCTCTGCCGGTCTTTGGCGAGGCGAACATCGGCGAGCTTCTCGATCGACAGTTCTCCGATCTCAATCCGATCAAGGCACAAGCGGCACGGTTGGCGCGGCTGGTTCCGACGGAAACGGCGCGCATCGAGATGCTGCGCTTCGGCCAGGGCGTCGGCCTCGCCACGCTGCCGGCTGCCTGCCGACGGCTGAACCTTACCGACGACACCCGCGCCGTCCTCGCCATCGCGGCGAACGGCGGCGGTTCCGAATCGCTGGCCGCTCGAGCGGAGCGGCTGGTCGATGCCATCAGCTCCCGCGATTGCCTCGCCGCGCTGCTGAGCGGCGACGGCAAGGTGCTGTCGGCGTCCGGCGGTTACGACGCGCTGGCGCCGGCGGCGGCGGCGATCGACGACCTGGTCACGGCTGCCGCGGCGTCGGCCGACCGGATCGTGAAGCGCACACTCACCGTCGCCGAAGGTGCCCGAGACGCCGGAGCGGTGCGTTTTCGCGCCGAGGGGCGCGACCTCGTGCTGCTGATCGTCGCGCCGGTACGGAAAGCGAGCGTCGCGGCAACGCCGGCCATTTCGGCGCTGGAGACGGCGCCCGCCCAGGCGCCCGATGCACCGGCGGCGCCCGATGCATCGGCGGCGACAGAGTCATTCGCGGGCAGCGAAGTGCCGATCGAAATGCTTCTCCCGGCGCCAGAAGCCGAAGAAGAGTCGATCGAGGCGGAAAGTATCGTGCGCCTTGTCCGCTTCGTTTTCGAAATCAATGCCGATGGGCGTTTCAGCTTCGTTTCGCCGGAACTGGCGGCAACGGTGGGTGCTGGCAACGGAGCGCTTGCCGGCTGGCACTGGGTCGACATTGCATCAAAGCTTGGCGCGGCGGCCGATGCCGTAACCCGGGCGATTGCGACCGGCGTGGGCTTCTCGGCGATCCTCGATTGGCCCGCAGGCGAGGGCGCGGCCATGCCGGTCGAGTTGACGGGATTGCCGCGGCCCAAACACGCCGGCTTCGGCGGTTTCGGCCTGGTCCGGCCGGACGAGGAGAAAACGGGCGCGGATGTGCGACCGCTGGGGCTGGATGTGACGCCGTCGGTTGCTGGGCCAGATGTCGGGCCGGTGCTTGAGGCGGTCGCGCACGAAGCAGAAGTTGATCCTCCGGTCACGGCGGAGGATGACGGCGCTGACGAGGCGCCGGCGAAGACAGTCGAGGAACCCCCCTCGGCGCCGCGACCAGCACCAACTCCCTCCGTCGAGGATCTCGACGAGGCGGCGCAGAAGAGTGTCGAGCGACGGTCGGAGCGCTCGACCGTCGCGCATGCGGACACGACGCCAGAGGTGCCCCATGCCCACGAGGTCGCCACTTCGTCCAACGTCGTGCGGCTTCCGGGGGCGCCGGCCAGCCGCACGCCGCCGGAGCGGCTGACAGGAACCGAACGGGAGGCCTTCCGCCGCATCGCGGAGGCGCTGAGCCGACGCCGCGCCGAGGAAGCCGAAGCCGCCATGGAAATGGCGACGCCTCCGCCCACCGCCGCACCCGTCGAAGGGACGCGGAGCCCGGTGGCGGACGTCGATACACGCCTGCTTGACCGGTTGCCGCTTGGCATCGCGATTTTTCGCGACCACAAGACCCTCTTCGCCAACCGCGCGCTCCTTGAGCTTCTTGGCTACGACTCGGCGGACGCTTTCTTCGCCGCCGGCGGAGCCGATGCGATCTTTCCCGGCGGTGAGGGCCTCACTGGCAACATCGCCGCGGCGGGTGGCAGCCTCGCGGCGAAGCGGCGCGACGGGGGCACCGTTCGGGCGAAGGCCTGGCTTCACGCGGTGACGTTCGGCGGCGCGACCGCTTTGATGCTCTCGCTTGGCGCGGTCGAGCGGAGCGACGATGCCGACGACGCACTTGCCGAGGCCATGGTGCGCACAGAGGCGCGGGCCGAGGAGCTTGCGGCGATCCTCGACACCGCCACCGACGGCGTCATCGTCATGGACAATCGCGGCAAGATCGGCAGCATGAACCGATCGGCGGAGGCGCTCTTCGGCGTTGAGGCCAGCCAGTATCACGGCCGCTATTTCACGGATCTTCTCGCCGACGAAAGTCAGAAAGCGGCCCTCGACTACCTGGATGGCCTTGCGTCGAACGGCGTGGCCAGCGTGCTCAATGACGGGCGCGAGGTGATCGGCCGGGTGCCGACAGGCGGCCTGATCCCGCTGTTCATGACGATGGGGCGGATCGGAACGTCGGATAAATTCTGCGCCGTTCTCCGCGACATCACCCATTGGAAGAACATCGAGGAAGAACTGATCGCGGCGCGGCGCTCGGCGGAAGCGGCCAACACGCAGAAGTCGGACTTCCTTGCCAAGATCAGCCACGAGATTCGCACGCCACTCAACGCCATCATCGGCTTCTCGGAAGTCATGGTCGGCGAGAGCTTCGGCCCCATCGGCAACGACCGCTATCGCGACTACCTTCGCGACATCCACGTCTCGGGGGCTCACCTGATGAGCCTGATCAACGATCTCCTCGATCTCTCGAAAATCGAGGCGGGTAAGCTCGATCTTTCCTTCGAAGCGGTGCCGGTAAACGCCACCATCCAGGAATGCGTCGCGCTGATGCAGCCGCAGGCCAATCGCGAACGCATCATCATTCGGACATCGCTGTCCGCCGATGTGCCCAACGTCGTCGCCGACCAGCGCTCCTTCCGGCAAATCCTGCTCAACGTGCTGTCGAACGCAGTGAAGTTCACGCGCTCCGGCGGTCAGGTGATCGTTTCCTCGACGCTGGAGGAAAACGGCGAGGTGGTGGTGCGCGTGCGCGACACCGGCATCGGCATGAGCGAGAAGGACATCGAGACCGCGCTGAAGCCGTTCCGCCAGGTGGCAACGGCGCGCGAGGACCGCGAACACGGCACCGGCCTCGGCCTGCCGCTGACCAAGGCGCTGGTGGAGGCCAACCGCGCGACGTTTGCCATCGACAGCGCTCCCAACCAGGGAACGCTGGTGCGCATCACCTTCCCGACGACGCGGGTACTCGCCGGCTAGGTGCGCAGTTCCGGCAGGTCGCGGAAGAGATCGAGCGCCGCCGGGTTGGCCAGCGCCTCGATGTTCTTGACCGGGCGGCCGTGGACGACCTCGCGCACCGCCAGTTCGACGATCTTGCCGGACTTGGTGCGCGGGATATCGGCAACGGCGATGACCTTGGCCGGAACGTGGCGCGGGCTGGCGCCGACCCGTATCCGGGTCTTGATGCGCTTCAACAGCGGTTCGTCGAGGACGATCCCGTCGCGCAGGCGCACGAACAGCACGACGCGCACATCGTTGTCGAAATCCTGAGCGATGCAGAGCGCCTCGATGACCTCCGGCACCTGTTCCACCTGGCGGTAGATCTCGCCGGTGCCGATGCGGACGCCGCCGGGATTGAGCGTGGCATCCGAGCGGCCGTGGATGATCATACCTTCGTGCTCGGTCCACTCGGCGAAATCGCCGTGGCACCAGATGTCGGGGAAGCGCGCGAAATAGGCGGCGTGGTAGCGGGCGCCGTCGGGATCGTTCCAGAAACCGACCGGCATCGACGGGAAAGCGCGGGTGCAGACCAGTTCACCCTTGCCGCTTCGCATCGGCTTGCCGTCGTTGTCGAAGACGTCCATCGCCATGCCGAGGCCCGGCCCCTGAATCTCGCCGCGCCAGACGGGGCGGCTGGGAACGCCCAGCACGAAGCAGGAGACGATGTCGGTGCCGCCGGAAATCGAGGCGAGATGTACGTCGTGCTTGATGGCGTCGTAGACGAAATCGAAGCTCTCCGGCGCCAGCGGCGAGCCGGTGGAGGCAATCGTGCGCAGCGGCGACAGGTCGTGATGATCCATCGCCCGGTAGTCGACCTTCTTCAGCGCGTCGATGTATTTTGCCGACGTTCCGAAGAAGGTGAAGCGCTCGCCGGCGGCGTACTCGAACAGCGTCGCGGCGGATGGATGGAATGGCGAACCGTCGTAAAGCATCAGCGTGGCGCCCGACGCCAGCGCCACACTCAGCCAGTTCCACATCATCCAGCCGAGTGTCGTGAAATAGAAGACGCGGTCGCCCTCGCCGACGGCGCTCTGCAGGCGATGTTCCTTGGCAAGCTGGAGCAGGGTGCCGCCGGCGGAGTGGACGATACATTTCGGCACACCGGTAGTGCCCGACGAGAACAACACCAGCAGCGGATGGGAGAACGGCAGCCGGACGAAGCTCACCGGCCGGGCCTCGAATGGCGCCAAGGCGTTGTCGAGCGTCATACCCTCGGGCAGGCTGGCGGCCAGCGCGTCGGCGGTGCCGAGCATCGGCACGATGATGGTGCGCTTGACGCCGCCGAGGCGCGGGACGATGGCGCGCACCTTATCGGCGAGGTCGATGGCCTTGGCGGCGTAGCGGTAGCCGTCGGCCGCGATGAAGGCCTTTGGCGCGATCTGGCCGAAGCGATCGACGACGCCATCGGTACCAAAATCGGGCGATGCCGACGACCAGACGGCGCCCAGCGACGCCGTTGCGATCAGCCCGGCGATGCCCTCGGGAATATTGGGCAGGAAGGCGGCGACGCGATCGCCGACGCCGACGCCCGCGGCGGCGAGCGCCTGCTGCAGGCGCGACACAAGTTCGTTGAGCTGACGCCAGGACAGTCGGCGGACGGCGCCATCCTCACCGCGGAACACGATCGCCTCGCCGTCGTCGTTCCGGCGCAGGAGATTCTCGGCGAAGTTCAGTTTCGCGTTCGGGAAGAAGCGCGCGCCCGGCATCCTGTCGCCGTCGGCCAGATAGGGCGCCTCGCCCTTGTCGCCGACGATGCCGGTGAAATCCCACAGCAGGTTCCAGAAGGCGGCGCGGTCCTCGATCGACCAGGCGTGCAGCGCGGCGTAGTCGGGAAACTTCCGGCCGGTCCGGCGCTCGGCTTCGGCCGCAAATGCGGTCAGCGGAAGACCGGCGACGCGCTCGGGCGTCGGTTGCCAGAGCGGCAATTCGGCAGTCGTCGTCAACATCGCGTCACTCGTCGAATTTCGCAGCATATCCCGCTCTTTCGAATAGCGCCGCCCCGGCGCGGTGTCACGGGGGATGCCGCCTGTGATAGCCCTTGCGGGCTTCGGCCGCGCTTCTTATACGGGGAGATGCGGCGAGACTATCCCGAGGCTCACGGGAACCGACGCGCGTGATGAAACGAGTTGCGATCATCGCCACGGTGCTGCTCGCGATGGTGGCGATCGTGGTCATCGCCGTGCCGCTGGTGGTGTCTTCCGAATTTCTCAAACAGCGGATCATCCACCGTATTGCCGCCATCACCGGCCGGGACGTGACGATCGCGGGCGAAGCGACGCTTGCCCTCTATCCCCATTTCGCGGTGAGCGTTGAAGGCCTGGCCATCGCCAATCCGCCCGCGATGGGCAGCGACCCCTTCGTCGCCGCGGAGGGTCTCAGGACGCGTTTCCGACTCTTGCCGCTGCTGCTTGGCCAGGCCGAGTTCGACGGCTTCGAACTGGTCAAGCCTACCATTCATTTTGTTCGCGACGCCCAAGGCCGCCCGAACTGGCTGATGCGTGACGTCGCCGCGATTGTCCCGTCGGCCGGCGCGGCGGCGCGGGCCGCCGCCGCGGCGCCGCCGGCTGCCGAGGATCGTGACGTCGGCGAGATAAGCGTCAGTGACGGGACTGTGCTCTATGACGACATGGTTTCCGACAAGCGGGAGGCGATGACCGCGGTCAACCTCGATGTGACGTGGCCGGATGCCGCCGCCCCCGTCAGCGGTCACGGCGTTTTGCAGTGGCGCGGCGAACCGGTTGAGTTCACCGGAAGCGCCGCCGAGCCGATGGCGCTGCTGGCCGGCGGCGAGTCGACCGTGCATTTCGGAATCGGCTCGACACCGTTCCGCATCGCCTTCAACGGCAAGGCAAGCACCGTAGCGGCGCCGCGGTTGAGTGGCGATGCAACTGTTTCGACGCCCAGCCTGCGGCGGGCGATCGAATGGCTGGGCACGCCTATGGGTACCGGCTCGATCCTCGGAGCGGCCTCGATCGAAGGAGCGATGACGCTGGCTGCGGCCGGAATTCGTTTCGACAAGGCGAAAGTCGAGCTGGACGGCAACAGCGCGGAGGGCACCCTCGGCCTCGATCTCGCGGGCCGCAAGCCAGCGGTAACGGGAACGCTGGCGTTCGCCACGCTCGACCTGTCGGCCTATATCGAAGCTGTCCACGCCGACCTGACCACCGATGCCGCCTGGTTGTTTGCACCGGCGCGCCTGCCGTTCGCCGAGGCGATCAACGCCGATATGCGGCTGTCGGCAAACCAGGTCGTTGTGGGCGCTACCCGCGTCAGCGCGGTGGCGGCGACCGTCATCGTCGACAACGGTCAGGTGAATGTCGGGCTCGGCGAGGCGCGCTTCCGCGGCGGCGCGATTACCGGACATCTCGACATCGGACAAGACGGACCGATGCTCGCCGCCGCGATGCAGGCGCGGCTCACCGACATGCCGGCAAACGCGATGACCCTGCTCGCCGGCGCGTCGGCGCTTGCGGGGACGGCGGATGTCTCGATGGACGTCATCAGTCGCGGAAGAAGCTGGGCCGAATTCGCCCGCGGCGTAAGCGGTGGCGGCAGGGTCGTGGTCGCGGACGGCTCGCTGGCCGGCTTCGATCTGGCCAAGGTCGTCGATGCACTCGCCGATCCCCTGGCGGCGCCGCTGGCGGCCGGCGACGATGCGACGACATTTGCAAAGCTCGACGCGACGGTGGCGGTGGCGGGCGGCGACGTGCATACCGACGATCTGACGATGGACGGCAAGGGCTTCCGTCTTTCACTCTCCGGTGGCGGCTCGGTGCTCAGCGGCAGCGTCAATGCCAGTGGGCGCCTTGCGGCGGCCGGCGATGATATTCCCATCGCGGTAAGCGGTACCTGGCGCGCGCCAGTGGTCGAACGAGGTCCGCCGGCGCCCACGGGCGGATAGGTTTCGACGAACCGGCGTAGGGTGCCGGAAGACGGGGCGTGATGGTGAGGAAGGGTGCCGATAGGCGGCACCTTACACTCAAGGGAAACCCCGCAAATGTCCCCCAAGACCCTCATCATCGCCGCAGTGGCGCTGACTGCCAGTTCGGCAGCGGTGATCTCTGCCGTGGCCGCTCCGCCGGCGGATCCGGCGCCGAATGCGCCGGGCCAGACCGCGCCGATGCATCCCGTTCCATTGCGCGCCACCATCCTGTTCAATCTGCTCGATCGCAACGGCGACGGTGTCATCGACCAGGACGAACTGGCGGCGCTGACCAAGGCCGTATTCTCCGCCGTCGATGCCAACGGCGACGGCAAGATTTCCTCCGACGAGTTTGACCACGCCATGCCCATGATGGGCGGTGGTGGACCGCGTATGGGCCAGTTTTTCCATCACCACGGACCCCAGTTCGGGATGAATGGTCCGGGCCGCGGTCAAGGTTGGGGAGGCCCGCGCGGCTTCCACCGGCCCGGCGAGATGCGCCAGGGCCAGATCGGCAACGACCAGGGTCCAGCCGGTGCGGGCGGTCCACAACAGCTTGGCGACAATGACGATCAGTCGCAGGGCCCCGGGCCGCAGAATTTCGCCACGCTCGACAAGAACGGCGACGGCGTTCTTTCGCCGGACGAGTTTTCGGCGGGCGCGCCGGCGATGCCGGGTGCACCTTCGCCTGCGGCCCAGCAGTAGGCCGAGGCAACGAGTAGTACGCCACATGAACAAGGCCGGAACCAGCACATGAGCATGTCGCTTGCTCCGGCCGCAATGTGGCCCATGATGGTCTCGCCGGCGTCAGCCGGTGCCCCCCCCAGGCAGACGACCGGCGGACCATTCTTGGCGATAACGGTTAGTGCAGAAGATTCGGACGAAGCGCTCGCGCTGAGAGTGGCGGCCGGCGATAACCGGGCGTTCCGCGAGATCGTGCGGCGGCACGGCGGCCGGTTGCGCGCGCTGGCGCACCGCTTCACCGGCGGCACATCGGAAGCCGACGATATCGTCCAGGAAACGTTCCTCAGTTTCTGGCGGACTGCGGCACGCTGGCAGCCGGGCGGTCCGCCCCTTGGGGCCTATCTGACACGGATCGCGGTCAACCGGGCGATCGACGGAGACCGGCGGCGCAAGGTACGGCGCTTCTTCGGGCTGGAGGACGCGACAGAGGTTATCGACCCGCAGGCCCCCGCCGACGAGCAGCTCGGCAGCAAGCGGGATCTGGAGGCGGTGAGCGGCTACGTTGCCGCCCTCCCCGCCCGGCAGCGTGCCGCGATCCTGCTTTCCGCCGAGGGCGAGCGGCCGAACGCGGAAATCGGCGAAGCCATGGGATTATCGGTCGGGGCGGTAGAGCAGCTCTTGGTGCGCGCGCGGCGAACGCTCAGAATGCGGCTTGCGCAGCGCGACGCCGGAAGGGAAGGTTAGGGCGATGAAAATCAAGGAACTGGAACAGGCTGTCGACCGCTTCGGTGGCGCCCTTGGGCGCTGGCCAACGACGTTACGCGCCGAAGCCGAGGCACTGATTGCCAACGATCGCACCGCCGCGGCAATTTTCGACGTGGCGGCGCGGCTGGACGGGGCGCTGGCGCGCGCGATGGAGCCGATGGCGCTGGATGCGGCCTTGATGGGACGGATCGTCGCCGGACTCGACAACGGCCTGCATCACCAGGTGGCGGTGCGGCCGACGCGCCGGCTGGTGGCGTGGGCCGGCGCCGCGATGGTGGCGTTCCTGGTCACCGGCTACGCGGTCGGCCTCGCCCTGCCGACGACCCAGGATGACGACACAATCGCGACCGTCATATTCGGCGACAGCGCTGCATCGGTTGACGGAAATACCGCGACGAGCGACTCGGGGAGCCTGCTGTGATCATTCGCGGACCGCTCGCCATCGTCTTTGCGATCGTGCTGCTCCTTTCCGTGGCGACCAACCTGCTGATCGCCGGGTTCGTGGTGGCGCGACTGCATGGCCCGCCGCCCGGCGGCGACGAGATCGAGCGCATCGTGATGATGGGCATTCGCGCTTTTCCGCCCGAGTTGCAGAAGGCGATCGTCGCCAGCGCGCACGCCAAGGACGACGAAATGAAGACGAAGATCGACACAGTGAAGCAGGCGCGGCAGAAGATTTTCGACGCGATGCGCGCCGAGCCGTTCGATCGTGCCGCGCTCGAAGCCGCCTACGCCGATCTCCGCACCAGCACCGGCGCGCTGCAACAGGTCGGACAGGAACTGACGCTCGATGCGCTCGCCAGCGCGCCGGCGGATTTGCGCCAGCGTATCCGGCCGCCGCACGGGCCGTTCCCGTAGGTCACGGAGTCTGGGCGGCGAGGCGCTCGGCGCGCTGGCGCTCGATCTCGCGGCGCCGGCTGACGAATGAGGCAATCAGGACACCAGTGGCAACCAGGCCGATGAGAATCGTACAAACGGCGTTAATCTCCGGCGTCACGCCGAGTCGAACCTGGCTGTAGATTTTCATCGGCAGCGTGGTGGCGCCGGGACCGGTGGTGAAGCTGGCGATGACCAGATCGTCAAGCGACAAGGTGAAGCCCAGCATCCAGCCGGCGACCACGGCCGGGAGAATGATCGGCAGGGTGATCACCATGAATGTCTTGAACGGCGGGCAACCAAGGTCTTCGGCGGCCTCCTCGAGGCTGCGGTCGAAGGTCACCAGTCGTGACTGGATGACGACGGCGACGTAGCACATCGAGAAGGTGATGTGCGCCAGCACGATCGTCCAGAAACCGCGGGCGACTCCAAGCGCCACAAACAGAAGCAGCAGCGAGAGCCCGGTAATGACATCGGGCATGACCAGCGGCGCGTAGATCATTCCGGAAAACAGCGAACGGCCCCTGAAGCGACCGAAGCGGACAAGCGCGACGGCGGCAAGCGTGCCCAGCACGGTCGCGACCGTCGCCGAAAGCAGCGCGACGCGCAGCGTCACCCAGCCGGCATCGAGTAACGCCTGATCCTGCAGGAGTTGGCCGTACCATTTGGTCGACCAGCCGCCCCACACGGTCACCAGCTTGGAGGCGTTGAACGAATAAATGACGAGCAGGACGATCGGCAAGTACAGGAACGCCATACCGAGGACGACGGAGGCAAAATTGAATCGCGAGAAGGTCTTCATCCTTCCCTCTCGGCGCGTTTCTGCTCCTGGTTCTGGAAAATGACGATGGGAACCACCAGAAGGAGAAGCAGGATCACGGCGACGGCGGAGGCCAGCGGCCAGTCGCGATTGGAGAAGAACTCGTCCCACAGCGTCTTGCCGATCATCAGCGTGCCATTGCCGCCGAGCAGGTCAGGGATGACGAACTCGCCGGTGACGGGGATGAAAACCAGGAAGGAGCCGGCGATAACGCCCGGCAGCGACAGCGGAAAAGTGACCCGCCAGAAGGCGCGGGCCGGCGTGCAGCCGAGATCGGCGGCCGCCTCGAGCAGCGTGTTGTCCAGCCGCTCCAGCGCCGCATAGAGCGGCAGGATCATGAACGGCAAGTAGGAATAGACGATGCCGATGTAGACCGCCCAGTTGGTGTTGAGGATGGTCAGCGGCTGGTTGATGACGTGCAGCCAGAGCAGGAGCTCGTTGAGCAACCCTTCCTTCTTGAGGATGCCGATCCATGCGTAAACGCGAATCAGGAACGACGTCCAGAACGGCAGGATGACCAGCATCAGCAACGTCGGCTGCCAGGCGCGCGGCGCCCGCGCCATGCCGTAGGCGATGGGATAGCCGACCACCAGAACAAGGAACGTCGAGGCGAAGGCGATCCACAGGCTCGACAGGTACGCCTTCCAGTAAAGGGCGTCCTTGGTGAGATAGACGTAATTCGAGACGACAAACTTTTTGGCGCTTTCCACCAGCCCGACTGCGCCGGACGCGATGTCGAAAGTCGGCGTGTACGGCGGCTGGCCAATCATCGAGGTGGAGAACGATATCTTCAAGACGATGAGAAACGGGATGAGGAAAAGGACCAGCAGCCAGAGATAGGGGATGCCAAGGACCAGCCAGCGTCCCCAGCCCCCTGCCCGCTTTTCTCCGGTTGCCATCCGCGTCGCTGCCCTAACTCGTCAGCACGACGCCGGCATCGCGTGACCAGGTCAGCCACACCTTGTCGTCCCAGGTGATCGGCCGCTCGACCAGGCGCGTGGCGTTGGTGACCGTCGCCTTGATGGTGGCGCCGGTGGCGAGGCGCACATGGTAGACGGAGATGTCGCCGAGATAGCCGATGTCCCAAACCTCTCCCTCGACGGCGTTGACGGAACGCTCGGCGGGCGCGGCGAGAGAAACGCCGATCTTTTCCGGCCGGATGGCGAACCAGGCGGTGTCGCCGGCGTTCGCTTTGACGTCCTGGTCGACATCGATGGTGGCGCCGGCGCCGCCGCACTCCATGCGGGCCGCGCCGCCAGAGGCCGATGCAACCTTGCCTTCGAGCAGGTTGATGTTGCCGATGAAGTCGGCGACGTACCTGGAATTGGGCTGCTCGTAGATTTCCGCCGGCGTGCCGATCTGGACGATCTTGCCGTGATTCATCACCGCGATACGGTCGGCGAGCGTCATCGCCTCCTCCTGATCGTGAGTGACGATGACGAAGGTGAGGCCGAGCTCGACCTGGAGATCGGTCAACTCGAACTGGGTTTCCTCGCGCAGCTTCTTGTCGAGGGCGCCGAGCGGCTCATCGAGCAACAGCACCTTCGGCTTCTTGGCGAGCGAGCGGGCAAGCGCGACACGCTGTTTCTGGCCGCCGGACAGCTGATGCGGCTTGCGTTGCGCGAACGGCGTCAGCTTGACCAGTTTCAGCATCTCGGCAACGCGCCCGGCAATCTCGCTCTTCGCCATTCCCTCCTGCTTCAGGCCGAAGGCGACGTTGGCCTCCACCGTCATGTGGGGAAAGAGCGCGTAGGACTGGAACATCATGTTGCTCGGCCGGCGATAGGGCGGCACGCCGGCGAGATTCTTGCCGTCGAGCATGACGTCGCCGGCGCTTGGCTCCTCGAAGCCGGCGACCATGCGCATCATGGTGGTCTTGCCGCAGCCGGACGGTCCCAGCAAGGCGAAGAACTCGCGCTCGTAAATTGAAAGGGAAATATCGTCGACCGCCGCGAATTCACCGAAGCGCTTGGTGACGTTGCGAAACTCAATAAAAGGCTTCGCCGTCGGGTCGGTCCACGGCGCGAACTTCCGACGAACCGGCCCTACCGCGGTCTTTGACATCATGCCCCCGGGAATTGGCGGCGACGCTGTTCCAGACGTCGCCGCCGCTAAGTCGCGTTATTGCCCGGTCTTGATCGAGGTCCACAGCCGGGTCACGATACGCTGCGTATCCTGGTCATTGCTCGTCGTGATGAACAACTTGTGCAGCAGGATGTCCTGCGGCGGATAGATCTTCGTGTCGTGGAACACGTCTTTGCCGATGTATTTTTGCGAGTCGAGATTGCCGTTGGCATATTCGACATAGTTCGTGTTCGCGGCTGCAACCTTTGGATCCATCATGTAGTTGATGAAGGCGAGCGCCGCCTCCGGATGCGGTGCGTCCTTCAGCATGGCCATTGAATCGAACCACATGAGGGAGGCTTCCTTCGGCAGCGAGTAGTCGACCTTGACGCCCTTCTTGGCCTCGTCGGCGCGATCGCGGGCCTGCAGCACGTCGCCGGAGTAGCCAATGGCAAGACAAATGTCGCTGTTGGCGAGATCGTCTATGTACTGCGACGAGTGGAACTTCTGTATGTAAGGCGCCACCGACTTGAGGAGGTCACCGGCCTTGTTGAGATCGTCAGGGTTCTTCGAGTCGGGGTTGAGGCCGAGATAGGCGAGCGCGGACGGAATCACATCGTCCGGCGAATCGAGAAATTCCACGCCGCAGTCCTTGAACTTCGAGACGATCTTCGGATCAAAGACCATCGCCCACGAGTCGATCGGCGCGTCCGGCATGATCTTCTTGATCTTGTCGACGTTGTAGCCGATGCCGGTCGTGCCCCACATGTAATCCTCGGCGTACTGGTTACCCGGGTCGTAGGTGGCGAGGCGATCGGCAATCAGCTTCCACTGATGGCCGTCGTTAGGCAGCTTCGACTTGTCGAGAGGCTGGAGGACGCCAGCGGCGATCATGCGCTGCAGGTTCGGGTTGGTCGGCACGATCACATCGTAGCCCGACGCTCCCGCGTAAATCTTGGCCTCGAGGGTCTCCATCGAATCGTAGGTGTCGTAGACAACCTTGATGCCCGTCGCCTTGGTGAAATTGGCGATGACCTTCTCGCCGATGTAGTCCGACCAGTTGTAAACGTTGACGACCTTGTCTTCCGCCGATGCCGCCGTCGCGAACGCAACCACGGCCATCGCGGGCAGTACCCTGAGAACATGCCAGCGCATTTTTTTCCCCTGCTAAATTCTGTTGCGTCGCCGCGAAAATCGGATTGCCCGCCTCGTTTCGTTCATCCTGTCCTTCGGACCACGTTAAGGTTGATCGCGGGCTGCGACAACCCGAACCGGCGCGGGACGTGCTAAACTGATGCCGACAGCGACCTTTATCATTGCAACGCAGCCGAAAACCGCAGGGTTTCCGGCCGTTGATCGGTTTGTGAACAGGTGACTCTTGGCCAGGAAACGGAAGACGACGGCAGCCGCAACGGTGGCCGACAGTGGCCGCGGCGTCGGATCGCTCGAAGCTGCCAGAACATGGCTCGCGGAGCGCAAGATCGAGGAAATCGAGTGCGTGGTGCCGGATCAGGCCGGGGTCGCCCGCGGCAAGATCATGCCGGTGGCGAAATTCCTGAATGCGCCGACCATGTCGATGCCGGGATCAATCTTCACCCAAACAATTGCCGGGGACTGGCCGGCCGATGATGGCTCGTTCGAGAACGATAAAGCCGACCAGGACGTGCTGCTGGAGCCGGACTTCTCGACGCTGACGGTGGTGCCGTGGGAGACGGACCCGACGGCGCAGCTCATCCACGACGCCTACCACGCCGACGGACGGCCCCTGGAAATCGCACCGCGTCAGGTGCTGCGGCGTATCGTCGAGCTTTATGCGACGCGGGGCTGGCAGCCGGTGGTGGCGCCGGAGATCGAGTTCTACCTAGTCAAGCCGAACAAGGACCCGGATTATCCGCTGGAGCCGCCGAGCGGACGCTCGGGCCGTCCGGAGTCGGCGCGCCAGTCCTATTCGATCGCGGCGGTCAACGAGTTCGACGACCTCTTCGACGACATCTACAAATTTTCCGAGCAGCAGGACCTTGAGATCGACACGCTGATCCACGAGGAAGGCGCGGCGCAGATGGAGATCAACCTGCGGCATGGCGACCCGCTGGTGCTTGCGGACCAGGTGTTCCAGTTCAAGCGCACGATCCGCGAAGCGGCGCTGCGCCACGACATGTACGCCACGTTCATGGCGAAGCCGATGACCAAGGAGCCGGGCTCGGCGATGCACATCCACCAATCCGTGATCGACAGCGAGACGGGCGCCAACATCTTCTCCGACAAGGCGGGCGATCCGACCCCGGAGTTCTTCGCTTTCATCGGTGGGTCGCAGAAATACCTGCCAGCCGTAACGTGCATCCTCGCGCCTTATGTCAATTCATACCGCCGTCTCACCAAGTCGGCCTCGGCGCCGGTCAACACGATGTGGGGTTACGATAACCGCACCGTGGGCCTGCGGGTGCCGAACTCCGGGCCCTCGGCGCGGCGCGTCGAAAACCGCATCCCTTCTTCGGATGCCAACCCCTATCTCGCCATCGCGGCCTCGCTCGCCTGCGGCTATCTCGGCATGATCGAGGGCCTGATGGTCTCCGATCCGGTGACGGGCGCCGCCAACGAGGAAGAGATCGCCCTGCCCCGCGGCCTGCTTGAGGCCGTCGCGCTGTTCGAGGAATCGGAAGAACTGGTCGAGATATTCGGCCGCCGGTTCGTCTCGACCTACCGCGCTATCAAGCAGGCGGAGTTCGAGACGTTCATGCAGGTCATCAGCCCGTGGGAGCGGGAATATCTGCTGCTCAACGTGTGAGACCCTTGCCATGAAGAAGAAGATCGACCTCGCGACGGCACCGAAAGTTGCCGGCACGCTCTACCCGCCGCCGTTCGACGCGCCCTGCCGCGCCCGCCGGCGCATCAAGCTTGGCGATGCCGCCGGGCTGACGCAGTTCGGCGTCAATCTCTGCACGCTGCCGCCCGGGGCGTGGTCGAGCCAGCGGCACTGGCATACGCACTGCGACGAGCTGATCCATGTCATTTCCGGCGAGGTGACGCTGGTCACCAACGACGGTGAGGAAATCCTGCGCGCCGGCGACAGCGCCGGCTTCAAGGCCGGAGACAGCAACGGCCATCATTTCCAGAACCGGTCGAACGTTGATGTAGTGCTGCTCGAGATGGGCACACGCTCGGCCGACGACGCGGCTCACTATTCCGACATCGACATGGTCACGCTGCCAGGAAATCCGGGCTACGCCCATCGCGACGGGACGCCCTACCCGCAGATGAAGCGCGCCACCTGACGGCGCATCGACGTGGCCGCGCCGCATGCTCCATCTCTCTACGCTGCGACCGCCGATCCGACGCTGTCATTCCCGGCGCTGACCGGATCGATCCGTAGCGGCGTCGCCATTGTCGGCGGCGGATACACGGGGCTCTCGGCGGCGCTTCATCTTGCCGAGGCCGGCGTCAATGTTGTGCTGCTGGAAGCCGAGCGCGTCGGATGGGGCGCATCGGGCCGGAACGGTGGCCAGATACACAGCGGCCAGCGGCGCGACCAGGACTGGATCGAGGACCACCTCGGCCTCGACGAAGCGATGCGGCTGTGGGGGCTGGCGGAAGACGGCAAGGCACATCTCCACGCGCTCATCGCGAAACATGCGATCGCCTGCGACCTGCGAGCGGGACTCATCGAGACAACGCACAAGCGGCGGCAGCTGGCGGGCGAAATGGCCTATGTCGACAAACTCAAGCGCCGCTACGGCTATGCGCCGGTGGAGTGGCTTGATCGCGCGGCGCTTGCCGATGCGATCGGCACCGACGCCTATCTCGGCGGACGACGCGACATGGGCGCCGGTCATCTCGACCCGCTGAAGCTGGCGCAAGGACTCGGGCGCGCCGCGGCGAAAGCGGGGGCGCGGATTTTCGAGGGGACGCGCGTCACGCGCCTGACCGGCACGACGCTGACGACCACCAAGGGTGCGGTTACTGCCGACATCGTGGTTCTTGCCGGCAACGGCTACCTCGACGGAATCGACTCGGAGACCGAGGCGCGGGTCATGCCGATCGACAACTATATCCTCGCGACCGAATCGATCGGCGCCGGAATACCGGGCGGGATCATTGCGGGCGGCGAAGCGGTCTCCGACACGCGCTTTGTCGTCTATTATTTTCGCCCGACCGCCGACGGGCGTCTGGTCTTCGGCGGCGGCGAAACCTACTCGCGGCGCAGCCCCGACGATGTCGCGGCGTTCGTGCGTCCGCACCTGGCGCGCATCTACCCGCAACTGGCTGACACAAAGATTGCCTACGCTTGGGGTGGAACGCTCGCGATCACTCTTCCACGCTTGCCGTTCATCCGGAAACTCCGCGCGGGCGTTTACGCTGCGGCGGGCTATTCCGGCCAGGGCGTGGCACTGGCGCCATTTGCCGGCAAGATCCTCGCCGACGCGATCGTCGGCAGCCCCGGCAAGCTGGATACGTTTGCCGGCCTGCCGGTGCCGGCCTTCCCGGGCGGGAAGCTGCTGCGGAGACCGGCGCTGGCGGCCGGCATGCTCTGGTACGCGCTCCGGGATCGTCTCTGACCTGCGTCAATTTATCCTTGTGCGAATATCCGGTTGCGGATATATCGTACGATCATCATTGGATGATCCGAGACGGAGAGACTCATGACGACGACGAGCACCCTTCCCCCGGTTGGCGCCGGACTGACCCGCCGCGGTCGCACCATTGCCCTCTGGGTGGTGCTGCTCGCGTTCTTCATGGACCTGCTCGACACGACGATCGTGAACGTCGCGATTCCGTCGATCCAGACGGGCCTCGGCGCCAGCTACTCGTCGATCCAGTGGATCATCGCCGGGTATTCGCTGACCTTCGCGCTCTTCCTGATTACGGGCGGGCGGCTCGGCGACATCTTCGGCTACAAGCGGCTGTTCCTTGTCGGCATGGCGGGGTTCATTGTCGCATCCGCCCTCTCCGGCTTCGCGCCGACGACCGAGGTTCTCATCGGCGCACGCCTGGTTCAGGGCTTCTTCGCCGCGATGATGGTTCCGCAGATCCTGTCGACCATCCAGATCATGTACACGACGACCGCGGAACGTCAGGGCGTATCCGCCTTCTACGGGGCGCTGGCCGGCGTCGCCAGTGTCGGTGGCCCGATCATCGGGGCACTGCTCATCACCAGCAACGCCGGCGGCTTCGGCTGGCGCACGATCTTCCTGGTCAACCTGCCGGTCGGACTCGTCGCCATAGTCCTGGCGGTGATCTATATGCCGAACGAGAAATCGCCCCATCCGCTTCGCCTCGATCTGGTCGGCGTCGGCCTGGTCGTGCTCGCGATGCTGATGTTGATGTATCCGCTGATCGAAGGGCGCGAGCTCGACTGGCCGTGGTGGACATTCGCGTCGATCGGCGGATCGGTCGTCGTGTTCTTGATCTTCGCCTTCAGCCAGTTATGGAAGGATCGCAAGGACGGCTCGCCGCTGGTGGTGCCGCGTCTCTTCGCCTACCGCTCATTCGTCGCCGGCATCGCGCTGCTCGGCGCCTTCTATGCCATCGTTTCGGGATTCTTCCTGATCCTGACGCTCTTCCTGCAAGTAGGCCTTGGCTACAGCATCCTCAAGGCGGGCCTGACCGGCATCCCGTTCTCGATCGGCGTCAGCGTCGCCGCCGGCCTTTCCGGGCCCGTCCTGGTTCCCCGTTTCGGCCGCAACATCATCACGGCCGGTCCGATAACCCTGGCCGTCGGGTTCGCGCTTTTCGTGTGGACGGCCCGATATTTCGGCGCCGACGTGACGCCGTATGAGCTCAGTCCCGCGCTGATCGTGGCCGGCGCGGGCATGGGTTTTGTCGTCGCCTCGGTCTACCCCTTCATCCTCGGCGGCGTGGAACTGAAGGATGCCGGCTCGGCGTCGGGCGTCATCAACGCAATGGGGCAGATCGGTGGTGCTATCGGCGTGGCGGCGATCGGCGTCGTCTTCTTCGGGCTCATCGGGAGCCAGGCGACGATCAGCGCCGACGGCGTACGCGACGAACTCAACGGCCGCCTGACGGCGGCCGGGGTGCCGGCCTTCGCCCAGCCGACCGTCTTCTCGTCGTTCGCGACGTGCTTCCACGACCGCGCCAACGCGAAGGATTTCTCGGTGGCGCCGGAGAGCTGCAAGCAGGCACGGGCAGCGCAGGATTCTTTTGCCGCCACCCAGCCCGCGCTGGCGGCATCCGTCGGCGATGCGATCGGCAAGGTCGCCCACGACGCCAATGCCAACAACTTCCTCACGGCAATCGAGCGGACATTGCTCTGGGAAATCGGCACGCTTGCGGTCGTCTTCTTCCTGACTTTCCTGCTACCCCCGAAACCGCGTAACCCCGAGGAGCTGGCGGCGGCGGGCGTGGAGGCGGTGTGAGCACGCGCCGGGTCGGCAATCCGCTGGCGCTGGCCGTGCTGGCGTGCCTGGCGGAGCGGCCGATGCACCCCTACGAAATGGCGAGCACGATGCGCGAACGCCACAAGGACGAATCGATCAAGCTGAACTACGGCTCGCTGTACTCGGTGGTCGAGGGGCTTTGCCGCAACCATTTCATCGTGCCGAAGGAGACAGTGCGAGAGGGCAATCGGCCGGAGCGCACCGTCTTCGAATTGACCGAAGCCGGGCAGCTTGAGCTCAGCGACTGGCTCAGCGAATTGCTGGCACGGCCGGTCAAGGAGTTCACGCAATACGAGGCGGGCCTGTCGCTGATCCCGGCGCTGTCGCCGGCGGAGGCGCTCGGCCTGCTCAAGTCGCGGTGCGACCAGATCGAGATCGAACTCGCCAAGGCGCGCAGCATCGAAGACCTCGTGCGCGGCCGCAAGGTCCCCCGCCTGTTCACGATCGAGACGGAATACCGTTCCGCCATGCGGACGGCAGAGCTGGCGTGGACGCGGCGTCTGATCGCCGAGATCGCGGCCGGCAAGCTCGAGGGCTGCGCCGAGTGGACGGCCTGGTATGCCAGCGGCAACCCGATGAAGGTGCCGCTGGTTTCCTGATCCGACGCCTTTCGACACAAGCCTGATATTTTCGGATTTCAATCGAACGATTGACTTATTCAATCGATCGACTGTATGACTCATGTGGTCCGCAAGGGTTGCATGAGATGGCAGTACCGAAACCCCGATCGCCAGCCGGCCTGAAAACCGCGCCGCGGAAACGACCGGCCCGCGTTACGGCAGGGCCACGCATCTCCGCCCACACGCGCAATGCACGGCGCAACCGCGGGGCTGACACGCGCAATCAACTGATCGAGGCAGCGCTCGACGTCTTCGGCCGGCTCGGTTTCGAGGGCGCCAGCACGCGCCAAATTGCCAAGGCGGCAGGCGCGAATCTCGCGGCGATCGTCTATCACTTCGGTGGCAAGGAAGCGCTGCACATCGCCGTCGCCGAGCACGTCACCGCGGGCATCACCGCCCGCATCGGGGATACTGTCGCGGCGATCAACAATCCCGCGTCGACCGCCGACGCCGGCGCGGCACGGGACGCGCTGCATCGATTGGTCGGGACACTCATCGACGTGCTGCTCGGGGCGGCCGAGGCGGAGCGCTGGGCGCGCTTCATCGTGCGCGAGCAGATGCAGCCGACGGCCGCGTTCGACGTGATCTATCGCGTGATGAGCGGGGCGGCGGACGTCGCCACCAGCCTGGCGGCAGCGGCGCTCGGACGGCCGGCCGACGCCGAGGTGCGGCTTCGCGTTCTGACAATCATGGGACAGGTGCTGGTCTTCCGCGTGGCGCACACGCTGGTGCTCCGGCGCATGCAGTGGCGCGAGATCGGCGATACGGAACGAGCCGCGATCAAGCGGATCGTGCTCGGCCAGATGGACGCCATCCTGGCGATGGGTCGCAAATCGGGGTACGCCGGATGAGCGCTTTGGTTCGGTCGCTCGGCAGTTTCGCGATGATCGCATTGGCCGGATGCTCAAACGGCGGCGGGCAGACCGTTCAGGGATATGTCGAAGGCACCTACGTCTACGTGTCTGCCGAAAGCGGCGGACGGCTGGTCTCCCGTCCGGCGACCGCCGGGGCGCGGGTGGCGGAGGGCGATCTTCTTTTCGCTATCGACGACGCCGACCAGACGGCGGCCGTCGCTGGGGCCGAGGCGCGGCTTGCCCAGGCGCAGGCGCAGCTTGCCAATCTCAAGACCGGCGAGCGGCCCGAGGAAGTCTCGGTGCTGGCGGCGACGCTTACGAGCGCCCGCGCTACTGCACAGAACGCCGAGGACGACTACCGCCGCAAGCTGCAGCTCAAGCAGAACGAAGCGGTGGCGCAATCCGTGGTCGATACGGCAAAAACAGCGGCCGACACGGCCGAGGCGCAGGTCGATGTTGCGCAGCGCCAGCTTGAAGTGGCGCGCCTGCCGGCGCGGCCCGAGGAGATCGACGCGGCCGAGCGCAACGTCACGGCGCTGCAGTCCGACCTCACGCAGGCACAGACGGCGCTCGGCCGGCGTACCGTGAAATCCCCGGCGGCCGGCCTTGTCGAGGAAACCTACTACGAGCCCGGCGAGATGGTGACGGCCGGGCAGCCGGTAGTGTCGCTGCTGCCCGATACCAATCGCAAGGTGCGCTTCTTCGTTCCCGAGCGGCTGCTGGCAAAGGTCGGGCTCGGCGACGAGGTGGCCGTGACGTGCGACGGCTGCGCCAGCGGACTTAAGGCCAAGGTCGAATTCGTCGCGACCGCGGCGGAGTTCACGCCGCCGATCCTCTATTCCAAGGACAGCCGCGACAAGCTGGTGTTCCGGGTCGATGCACGCCCCGAAGGGGATGCGGGCAAGCTCAAGGTCGGCCAACCGCTCGACATTCACCTGGCCGGCGCCACGCCATGACCGGCGAACCCGTCGTCGATGTGAAAGGTCTGACCAAGCGCTACAACGGCCGGGCCGTGGTCGATCATGTCGACCTGACGGTGCGGCAAGGCGAGATCGTCGGCTTCCTCGGACCGAACGGCTCCGGCAAGACGACGACGATCCGTATGATCTGCGGATTGCTGAAACCCGATGAAGGCAGCGGCACCTGCCTAGGCTACGATATTCTCACCGACGCCGACCGCATCAAGCTGCAGGTCGGCTACATGACGCAGCGGTTCTCGCTCTATGAGGACCTGACGATCGCCGAGAACCTCGATTTCGTCGCGCGTCTCTACGCGCTGAAGCCGCGCGCGAAATATGTCTCCGATACGCTGGCGCGGCTTGGGCTGACCGATCGCAAGGACCAGCTGGCTGGCACGCTTTCCGGCGGCTGGAAACAGCGGCTGGCGCTGGCCGCCTCGGTCATGCACCAGCCGAAGCTGCTGCTGCTCGACGAGCCGACGGCTGGCGTCGACCCCAAGGCGCGGCGGGAATTCTGGGACGAGATTCACGAGCTTGCCGGCGGCGGGCTGACCGTCCTCGTCTCCACCCACTACATGGACGAAGCCGAGCGCTGCCATCGCATCGTCTATATCGCGTACGGCAAGGTGGTGGCGCGCGGCACCGTGCCGGAAGTCATCGCGCAGTCGGGGCTGCACACCGTCGTCGTCACCGGTGGCGACGAGGCGGCGATCGCGCGCAAACTGAAGGGGCTGCCCGGCGTCGAGCAGATCGCGCCATTCGGCAACACACTGCACGTCGTCGGCCTCGATCCGAAGGTGTTACGCGCCAGCGTCGACCAGGCCATCGCCGGCACGGGCGCGCACGCCGCCGACGACCAGACCATCCTCGAGGATGTCTTCATCCGGCTGATGGACGCGGCGCCCGACAACTTCGCCGCCGGAACCAAGCCATGAATCTCGCTGCGGCCTGGTCGCGCATCGCCGCCGTGATGGTCAAGGAATTCATCCAGATGCGGCGCGACCGACTGACGTTCGCCATGATCATCGGCGTGCCGATCATCCAGCTCGTACTATTCGGTTACGCAATCAACACCACGCCGAAACTCCTGCCGACGGCGGCGATCGTCGCCGATCACGGACCGGCGGGGCGGGCAATCATCGCGGCGCTGCAGCTCTCCAGCTATTTCGAGATCGAGCCGGGCACGCCGACGGAAGCCGACGCGCGCGAGATGCTGCAGCGAGGCGACGCCTCCTTCGTGGTGACGGTGCCGACGGACTTCGAGCGCAAGCTGATGCGCGGCGAGCGGCCGCAGATCCTGATAGAGGCCGACGCCACCGACCCGGCCGCATCGTCGGGCGGCGTCGGCGCGTTGTCGCTGATCGTGCAGTCGGCGCTGGCCGAGGTGGCAACCGGGCCACTGGCGAAGCTCGCCGTGGCGCCCTCCCCGGTCGATGTAGTGATCCACAATCTCTACAATCCGGAGGCGATCACCGCGTACAACATCGTGCCCGGCCTGCTTGGCACGATCCTGACAATGACTACCATCCTGATGACGGCGCTCGCCATCACGCGCGAGGTCGAGCGCGGCACGATGGAAAACCTGATGGCGATGCCGGCGCGACCACTGGAGGTGATGATCGGCAAGATCGTGCCTTACATCGGCTTCGGCTTCGCCCAGGTGGCGGTCATTCTCGTCTGCGCCAAGCTGCTCTTCCAGGTGCCGATGGACGGGCCGATGAGCGCGTTACTTTCGGTGACGCTGCTTTTCGTCGCCGCCAACGTGACGCTCGGCTACACGTTCTCGACGCTGGCGCGGACACAGATGCAGGCGATGCAGATGACGTTCTTCTTCTTCCTGCCATCGATCCTGCTGTCAGGCTTCATGTTCCCGTTCCGCGGCATGCCGGGGTGGGCGCAAGTGATCGGGGAGATCATTCCCCTCACCCACTTCCTGCGGGCGGTGCGCGCCGTAATGCTCAAGGGCTCCGGCTTTGCGGAGATCGCGCCGCACGCCTGGCCGATCGCGCTGTTCTGGCTGGCGGTGGGCAGCGTGGCGCTGGTGCGCTACCGGCGCACGCTCGACTAGGCGGCCTTCCGGGCCGCGGTGCCGCCGGGAATCGGCAGGATTATCTCGGCGCGGAGGCCGCCCTCGCGGCGATTGGTCAGCGTAATTTCACCGCCGTGGGCGCGGGCGACAGTGCGCGCGATGGTCAGGCCGAGGCCGGTGCCACCGGTGTCGCGATTGCGCGAGGCATCGAGACGGCGGAAGGGCTGGAAGACCATTTCGACATCGCCCTCGGGGATGCCGGGGCCATCGTCGTCGACGACGATATGGACAGCCGCGCTGTCGAGCTTCAGCGAGACCCGGGCGCGATGGCCATACTTGACGGCGTTGTCGAGGATATTGGCGATGCACCGGCGGAGTGCCACCGGCTGGGCGGCATACGCCAACCTCGGCAGGTGCGCCGGCAGGTCGAGGTCAACATCCGGCATGTCGTCGCAGAGCGACTCCAGCAGCGAGACAAGATCGAGCGACTCGCGCGGCTCGGGTTGCGCCGAGTCGCTGGCGAACGCGAGCACCGAGCGGGTCATCGTCTCGATCTCGTTGAGGTCGTCGAGCATGCGAGAGCGCTGCTCGGGGTCGTCGATGAACTCGGCGCGCAGGCGCAGACGCGTCGCCGGCGTGCGCAGGTCATGCGAAATGGCAGCGACGAGCTGGTCACGATCGCTGAAGAAGCGTTTGAGTCGCTCCTGCATCAGATTGAAGGCGTGAGCGGCAGCCCTCACCTCGCTCGGGCCCTGTTCCGGCAAAGGGCCGGCACCGAGATCGCGGCCGAAACGTTCGGCGGCGCTGGCGATCATTGCGTACGGCGCGGTCAGGCGGCGAAGCGCCCACACCGCCGCAACGAAGATGAGCACGATGGCAAGAATGGCAACGGCCACGGTGTTGGTGGACCAGAGCAAGGGCGAAGGCGCGATGACGCTGATGAAGTTTACCCAGGTCCCATCGGCCAAGCGGACCGAGGCGATGTAGGCGTCGTAGTAGTTGTAGCTATCCTCGATCTCGGAGAGGACGCGCTCGACCGGACCGGCGTCGGCGCCGGGAGGCCCGCCTGTATCCGAGGCCGGGATAAGATCGCGATCGCGCATCTCGACGTGGACGTCGGTGACGCCCGACTCTTCAAGGCGCGAGCTGAGGATGTCCTCCAGTTCGGCCAGTTCATCGTCGGACGCCACCGTGCTCGTGGTCAACGGCATCGAATCGACGGAAACCGCCAGCGTCGGGCCGGAAAGCTCGGTCGCCAGGGAGGCACGCTGCCGGACATCCTCTGCCGCGATCGCCCGGCTGATCGACGACACGCGGTCGGCGATATGGAAGAAGCTGGTCATGCGGCTATTTGCTTCGCGGCTTTCCTGAATGGTGCCGAGGGTCGCCACCTCGGCAAGGATCAGGCCGCCAATCAGGATAAGCAGCGCCCATGCTGTCAGGCTGTCGGGAAGCAGCCGCCTCATGCCACCTCGACGTCGGGCGTAAACATATAACCGTCGCCGCGCACCGTAATAATCATCGAGGGGGTCTTCGGATCGAGTTCGATCTTGCGGCGGATGCGGCTGACCTGAACGTCGATGGAGCGGTCGAAGGGAGCGGCGTCGCGGCCGCGGGCGAGATCGAGGAGCTGGTTGCGGTTCATCACGCGTTGTGGATGCTCGGCAAAGGCAATGAGCAGCTCGTACTCGCCGGTGGTGAGATCGACGATGACGCCATCCGGCGCCTCCAGCCGCCGTCGCCCGAGGTCGAGTTTCCAGCCGGCGAAACGCAGCAGCTTGGCGGCGGCGACCAGCCGGCCGGGAACCGCTGGGGCAGCGACGCGACGCAGGATGGCGCGGATGCGGGCGAGCAGTTCGCGCGGGCTGAACGGCTTGGCGAGATAGTCGTCGGCGCCCATCTCCAGGCCGACGATCCGGTCGGTCTGGTCGCCCATCGCGGTCAGCACCAGAATCGGAAGCGAGGAGCGGGCGCGAAGCTCGCGGCAGATTTCCAGACCGCTCTTGCCGGGCAGCATGAGATCGAGAATCAGGAGGTCAATATTGCTGCCGGCGAGGATCTCCTCCATGGCGACGGAATCGCGGGCGGCGGCGACTTTGTAGCCATGTTTGGTGAGAAAACGGGAGACCAAATCGCGGATTTCGCGGTCGTCGTCGACGATGAGGAGGCGGGAAGTTTCGCTCAAGGCCAATCCTTTTGAAAGCCAAGCGTGGCCTTCCGAAAGCCAAGCCCGGCCTGCATTCTACCCGATTACGAAAGCCGGGACGTTACGGATTGTTACGGACGCGCTATGGCCGAAACACGGCGGTTGCAGGGGGGGGCTAGGCCCTCTAACCGCACGTGCTCCCGAGGAGTCGACCCGTCATGGCACATCGCCCGTTCGTCGCCGCGATCGCGATCTCGCTCCTCATGGCCTCGGAATGGGCCGGGGGGGCATGGGCGGCGGACACGACGGCCAAGAATTCCCCTCCCCCCGGTACGCCGACGCCGCCGAAACTGACGGCGGCGGAACGCTGCGCCTCGCTGGAGGATCAGTTCGAACAGGCGCTGCCGCAGCACCTGGAAGCGAAGAAACTCGCCTCGGCGAAAAAACTCGCCGAGGAAGGCAGCGAGCGCTGCGCCAAGAAGGAATATTCGCTGGGCTCGCGGCGGCTGGTCGATGCGCTCGCCGACCTCGGCGTGACCGCCAAGCTCTGAAGGATCAGAGGAGCGGGGCGCCGGCGACGATCGGCACGCCGGCCGCGGTCGACGTCAGGCGGCTGAGGCCGAGGCGGTCGCGGCGAATCCAGCGCACGGTCATGGTGGCGGCGACGACGGCGAGCCCGGTGGCGAGGCCCATCCAGATGCCGCGGCCGGCAAGCCCCGCCCAGAAGCCCAGCACGATGCCGAGCGGCAGGCCAATGCCCCAGTAGCCTACGCCGGCAAGGACCATCGGCACGCGCGTATCGCCGAGACCGCGCAGCATGCCGGAGACGGTCGCCTGGCCGGAATCGGCGACCTGGAAAATGCCGGCAAAGAAGAGATACGAGACAGCGAGATCGACGACCGGGGCGTTGGCGGGCGTATCGAGATTGAGAAAGACACCGACCAGCGGGCGCGCGAAGAGGAGCATGGCGGCGGCCGTGCAGCAGGCGTAGGCCATCGCCAGCGCGAACGCGCTCCAGCCGGCGCGGGCAACGCCGGCGACATCGCCGGCGCCGTAGGCGAGGCCGACGCGGACGGTGGCGGCGTTGCCGATGCCGAGCGGCACCATGAAGGCGACGGCGGCGATCTGAATGGCGATAGAATGGGCGGCGAGCGCATCGGCGCCGATCAAGCCCATGAGGAAGACGGCGGCGTTGAAGATGGTCACCTCGAAGGAGAGCGTGAAGGCGATAGGCAGGCCGATGCGGCAAATCTCGCGGAAGCGCTGACCATCGACCTGCCAGAAGCCCGCGAAGATGCGATAGCGGCGAAAACGGCGGTCGCGCGTGATGAGGCCGGCGAGGCCGGCGACCATGAGGATGTTGGTGAGCGTGGTGGCGATGCCGGCCCCCTGAAGGCCGAGCGCGGGCGCACCCAGCTTGCCGAACATCAGCACCCAGACGAGCGCCGCGTTGACGGCGATGGCGGCGCCGCTGATCCACAGCGCGATCAACGGGCGCTCGAGCGCGGAGACGAAATTGCGCAGCACGATGTACCAGAGGAAGGGCAGGAACGCCCACTGGAAGGTGTGCAGGTAGCTCGCGGCGCCGCGGGCGAGGCGCGGCTCCTGGCCGAGGGCGCCGAGAATCGCCTCGGCCTGCCAGAGCACGACCCAGACGGGAATGGCGACGACGAGCGCCGCCCAGAAACCCTGGCGTACGGTGCGGCGCACCTCGCGCACCGCATGGCGGCGCTTGCCAAGCTCGATGGCGATGAGCGGCCCGGTGGCGGCGACGAGGCCGATGCCGAAAATGAGGAAGGCGAAGTTGAGATTGACGCCGAGCGCGCCGGAGGCCAGCGCATCGGGGCCGAGCCAGCCCATCATGACGACATCGGTGGTGGCAAGCGCGATCTGCGCCAGGTTGGTCAGCACCAGCGGCCAGGCGAGCGAAAGCATGGCGCGAAACTCAGCGCCCCACGCCCCTGGGGGGCCGGGTTCTGCGGCAACGACATTGGCCATGACGGGGTGGCTTTTAGACTGGCGGCGGGGGATTCGCTACCCGGAAAACCCGCACTTCCCGGGTGCAGTCGTCGACCACTGTCAGGATGCGGAAGCGGCGGCCATCGAGGAGCTGATCGGAGACGAAGTCGAGCGACCAGCGTTGGTTGGGCTGGAGTGGAAGGGTGATCGGCGCCCGCGACCGCAATCGCCCGCT
>DATCBY010000060.1:0-10233 GCA_036511595.1 Bauldia sp. | reverse complement strand
GTATCCTCTGAGGATCAAAAGCGACGAGCAGGCACCCGCCCGTCCCATGCGCGCACCAACGTGCGGTCCGCGGATTCGTTCCTTCAGACAAGTCCTCGTCCAAGCTCTGCAGCTCGGGGTTCGACGCGTTTTATAAGCGCGACCCCGCTCCTGTCGCTTACGACACGATTTAATTTTGAACGCTAAGGAACTGATCCACCGCGAGCAAGTTTCGCTGAAGCAGTGCTATCAAACCGGGAGGCTCATATGGGTCGCGGCATTCTTCTCTGGCTACTCGGAGTACCGATTCCAATCATCATTCTCCTCGCCATCTTCTGGCACTAGGAGGGCCCCATGGCATTTGAAACATCGATCATCCCGGCGCGGACCAGCGGCGGCGAATCTTCGCGGTCGGCAGTTGCCTGGCCGGCAATCCTGGCCGGTTCGTTTGCTGCTGCGGCGGCTTCGGTCGTTCTACTGGTGCTTGGCTCCGCGCTTGGGCTGGCCTCGTCGCCTTGGGCCCGGACCGGCGCCAGCGCAGCGGCCTTCGGCATTGGCGCCGCGATTTGGCTGATCGTCACGCAGTGGATCGCCTCCGGCGTCGGCGGATACCTCGCCGGGCGTTTGCGCACCAAATGGGTTGGCGTCCACGATCACGAGGTATTCTTCCGCGATACTGCACACGGCTTCATCACCTGGGCGGTCGCGACGGTGGTGACGGCGGTCGTTCTGGCTTCGTCGCTGAGTTCGCTGGTCGGCGCCGGAACGCAAGCGGCATCCACGGTGGCCGCCGGCGTCGCGCACGGAGCCGCCGGCGCTGCGTCACAAGTGCTCGATCCGAACGCCTATTTCGTTGACCGGCTATTCCGTAGTGCGTCTGGCGCGGCGGCCCCGGCCGCATCCGCGCCCCCTCCCGCAACCGGAGACAGCGCGCCGGCTGCTACTACCGACGGCGGCAACGCGACCGCCGCCGCACCCACGGCGGCGCCGGAAGCTTCAGCGTCCGCGCCGACGGGTGGCGCCGCCGTGCGCCTGGAAGGTTCGCGCCTTCTGCTGCACGGTCTTGCCGCGGGCAAGCTTGAGCCGGACGACCGCAACTATCTCGCCCAACTGGTCGCACGACAGGCTGGCATTCCGCAGGCCGACGCCGAAAAGCGTGTGGACGACGTGGTCACCCAAGCCCTGGCGGCCGAAGCCCAGGTGAAGAACACAGCGGATGCGGCCCGCCGTGCAGCGGCGAAGTTCAGTCTCTACTTCTGCCTCTCCCTGCTGGTGGGTGCCTTCATCGCCAGCGTCGCCGCCGCGCACGGCGGCAATGAGCGGGACGAGTACGAGGCTCTGCTGCTGATCGATGAGCCTCTGAGGCACGTTCGTTGATCCGCGCGCCTATCAGGCTTCAGCCTTAACCACCGATGACGGTGCACCTTGATCTGAAGCAGCCGGAACGACCGAAGCTGCTTCAGATCATGGGGCCCGGGTTGATCACCGGCGCCTCCGACGACGATCCGAGCGGCATCGCCACCTATTCGCAGGTTGGCGCTCAGTTCGGGTATGGGCTCGGCTGGACCCTGGTGGTCAGCTACCCGCTGATGGCGGCGATCCAGGAGATTTCCGCGCGCATCGGCCGCGTTACCGGCGTCGGCATCGCCGGCAATCTGCGAAAGCACTATCCGGCATCGCTGCTCAACGGCATCGTCGGGCTGCTTGTTCTCGCCAACGTCATCAATATCGGCGCAGATCTCGGCGCGATGGGCGCCGCGCTGAAGCTCTTGATCGGCGGTCCGGCGCTCGCCTACGTCAGCGGGTTCGCGGCGCTCTCCATCCTGCTTGAGGTCTACGTTCGTTATTCGCGCTACGTCTCCGTCCTCAAATACCTCACCCTGTCACTGTTCGCCTACGTGGCGACCGTGTTTGTGGTCGGCGTGCCCTGGGGCGAGGTCGCCAGGACAATCGTGCTGCCGCCGATCTCCTTGGACCGGGACTACGTCCTCGCGGTCGTAGCGGTACTCGGCACCACGATCAGCCCCTACCTCTTCTTCTGGCAAGCGGAGGAGGAGGTCGAGGAGGAGCAGGAGAAGCCCGAGAAGTCCCCCCTGCTGGACGCGCCGCGGCAGGCGCCGAACGAGTTCTACCGCATCCGCATCGACACATACGCCGGCATGGCGCTGTCGAACCTCGTCGCCCTCTTCATCGTCATCACCACCGCCGCCACGCTGCACGCGCACGGGGTGACCAACATTCAGACCTCATCACAGGCGGCCGAAGCCCTGCGGCCGATAGCCGGGCCGTTCGCATTCGCGCTTTTCGCCGCAGGCATCATCGGCACGGGACTGTTGGCGCTGCCGGTGCTTGCCGGCTCGGCCGCATACGCGCTCGGCGAAGCGATGGGCTGGTCGGTGGGATTGGCCAAGCGGGCGGGCCGCGCCCCTGCGTTCTACGCGGCCATCGCGGTGGCGACCCTCGTCGGGGCAGCACTGAACTTCTCCCCCATCGATCCCATAAAGGCGCTCTTCTGGAGCGCCGTCGTTAACGGCATCGTCGCCGTTCCGGTAATGGTCTTGATGATGCTGATGACCCACCGCGACGACGTTATGGGAGAGTTTGTCCTGCCCCCGGTCCTCAAGGTTGTCGGATGGCTCGCCACGGCCGCTATGGGGGCCACCGTCATCGCGCTCGTCGTTACCGCGCTCTAGTCTAGAAAGCGTCGCATCCCTGCTCGAAGCGACGCTCAACGAAACGCCGGCTTGAACGCGCCCACCGCGGCGAGCCTCCAGACCCTCCGATCCCGTCCAACGATCCGAAGATCACTCGCCTTCGGTAAACAACGTGCTCAATTCTATTCGCGGTGATGACCTGGTGATGACGGGTGGAGCGGGGATGGGCGACCCGACGTTGTGGAAGCCGCAGCGCGACGAGTCGAGCACCATCATCTGCCCCGACGGCCGGCGGGAGGACTTTAGACGGCAAGTCCCACCTTATGCGGTGCGCTCCTGGCCAAGCAGGCAGGTTAGGGACATCATTAGGGACGGACCCCGCATCAGCCACAAAGACTAAGATATTTCAGCAAGTTAGATATGATCAATGGCGGACTAGCGGTCCGCCGTCGCGGCGTCATTCGCCGTACGGCACCCAGATATTCTTGACCTGGGTGGCCCGGCCGAGGAGTTCGCGGCCGGCGGAAATGCTGGCATCGCCCCAGTCGCGCACGACCGTCTCGGTCCACGTCTGCTTGAGATTGCCGACCGACGCGCGCTCGATCGCCGCAGCGCTCTCGCCGCCACCGAAGTACCAGATCGCGTCGACAGCGTCGTGCTTGGCCAGTTCCAGTCCAAGCGCGGCCTTGTCGCCGGTGACGATGTTGACGACGCCACCCGGCACGTCGGAAGTATCCAGCACCTGGTAGAGATCGGTCGCGATGAGGCCCTCGGCCATCGAAGGCACCATCACTACGGCGTTGCCGGCGGCCATCGCGGCGCCCATCAGCGTGACGAAGGCGAGCAGCCCCTGCTCCTCCGGCGCCACGATGCCGACGACACCGACCGGCTCGTTCATTGCGAGCGCCAGGCCGCGGAAGGGCGGCTTGTGGATCGTTCCTTCGTGCTTGTCGGCCCACGCGGCGAAGGCAAACAGGCGGCGGATGGCGGCATCCACCTCAAGCCGGGTCTTGGCCTTGCGCACGCCGCGTAGAAGGCGGAGGCGATCGGCGAATTCCCCGGCGCGCGCATCGAGATTTTCGGCTATGTAGTAGAGAATCTGCGCGCGATTGTGCTCGGTCGTCGATCCCCATTTCGGCTGGATCTTGCGCGCCGCTTCCACTGCGTCGCGGACGTCCTTGCGGTTACCCTCGCCGACCTCGCCGACCAGCTTGCCGGCGACCGAAGCCACCGGCCGCGAATAGCCGCCGTCAGGACGGGCCTGCTTGCCGCCGATGTAGAGCTTGGCGGTACGGTCGATGCCGCTGCCGAAAAGTTCGCCGCCGAGGTCTGCCGTCGGCGGCGCGGCTTCCGTGAGTTTCTTCGCGCCTTTGATCCACGCCGGCTTGGTGTAGGCGAGCGCCCCTTCGCGACCGCCCTCGCGTCCGTAGCCCGATTCCTTGTAGCCGCCGAAGCCGGCGCTGGCGTCGAAGAGATTGGTCGAGTTCACCCAGACGACGCCGGCCTTTAGTTTCGGCGCGACATCAAGGGCAAGGTTGACCGATTCCGACCAGACCGAGGCGGCAAGGCCGTACTCGGTGTTATTGGCGAGCGCCACGGCTTCCTCTGGCGTTCGGAAGCTCATGGCGACGGCGACGGGTCCGAAAATCTCGACGCGCGCGACGGTCGAGGCCGGCTCGACGTTGGTGAGCAGCGTTGGCGGATAGAAGCAGCCGGTCGCCGGCAAGGCAGTGCGGCTCTGGTAAAGCGTCGCACCCTCGGCGACTCCCTGCTCGACCAGCTTGCGGATGCGCTCAAGCTGGATCGGCGCGACGATGGCGCCGAGGTCGATAGCCTTGTCGAGGGGCGAACCGACACGCAGCGAATCCAGACGCGTGCGCAGCTTGCCGACAAAGGCGTCGTGGATGCCCTCCTGCAGCAGCAGCCGCGAGCCGGCGCAGCACACTTGCCCCTGATTGAACCAGATGGCGTCGACGACTCCCTCGACGGCCGAATCGAGATCGGCGTCCTCGAAGACGATGAACGGCGACTTGCCGCCCAGTTCCAGCGTCAGCGACTTGCCGGTGCCCGCGGTCGCCATGCGGATGCGCCGCCCGACCTCGGTCGAGCCGGTGAAGGCGATCTTGTCGATGCCGGGATGCTTGACGATGAGCTCGCCGGTGGCGCCGTCGCCGGTGAGGATATTGACGACGGCCCTGGGCAGCCCGGCCATCTCGCACATCTCGGCGAAGAGCAGCGCCGACAGCGGCGTGAACTCGGCCGGCTTCAGGATGGTGGTGTTGCCGAGCGCGATCGCCGGCGCGATCTTCCACGCCAGCATGAGCAGCGGAAAATTCCACGGGATGATCTGGCCGCAAACGCCGACCGGCATCCGACCGGGCAGTTCGCTCTCCATCAGCTCGGCCCAGCCGGCGTTATAGTAGAAATGACGCGCCACCAGGGGCACGTCGATGTCGCGCGTCTCGCGGATCGGCTTGCCGTTGTCGAGCGCCTCGACCACCGCGAACAGGCGCGAGTGGCGCTGGATGAGACGGGCAAGCGCGTAGAGATATTTGGCGCGGGCGTGACCGGAGAGCCGCGACCACGGCCCCTGCGCCTTGCGCGCCGCCTTCACCGCCGCATCGACATCGGCGGGGCCGGCTTGCGCGACACGCGCCAGCACCTCGCCGGTCGCTGGGTTGGACGTCTCGAACGACTTGCCGCTTTCCGGCTTCAGCCACGCACCGTCGATGAACAGCTTCGCCTCGGCATGGCGCTTCAGCCAGGCGCGCGCTTCCTTGTCGCCCTCCGGTGCCGGGCCGTAGTCGAGGTGATCGAGGATTTCAGCAACCGACATCAGTGGCCTCCGCTTAAGCCATCGCGTGGTGGTCGAAAGAGGCGTAGCACCCGGTGACGAAATGCTCGAGCTGGCGCTCGATGTCGGCGAGCAGCGACGAGGCGCCGATGCGGAAGAGACCGGGCTGCAGCCACTCGTCGCCAAGCTCTTCCTTCATGATGAACTGGAAGGCCATGACGTCCTTGGCGGTGGCGATGCCGCCCGCCGGCTTGAAGCCGACGATGTTGCCGGTCATCTCGCGATAGGCGCGGATGGCGCGCACCATGACCAGTGCAACGGGCAGCGTGGCATTGACGCCCTCCTTGCCGGTCGACGTCTTGATGAAATCGGAGCCCGCCATCATCGCCACCCACGAGGCGCGGCCGACGTTGCGGAGCGTCTTCAGGTCACCCGTGCCGAGGATGGTCTTCATGTGGGCCGGGCCGCACCCCGCCTTGAACGCCTTCACCTCGTCGTAGAGCGCCTGCCAGTTGCCGGTGAGGACATGCTCGCGCGTGATGACCACGTCGATCTCGCCGGCGCCGTCAGCGACCGAGGCTTCGATCTCCTCCAGCCGCGTCTTCATCGGCGAGAGGCCGGCGGGAAACGCGGTCGAAACGGCCGCGACCGGAATGCCGGAACCCTTGAGCGCATCGACCGCGGTGGCGACGAAGCGATGATAGACGCACACCGCCCCGGTGGTGATGCGGCGGTCACCAAGACCGAGGGCTTCCTGCAGTTCGCCGCCGAGCGGACGCATGGCCTTGGCGCACAGGCGGCGGATGCGGCCCTCGGTGTCGTCGGAGTTCAGCGTCGTCAGGTCGATGCACTGGAGGGCGCGCACCAGCCACGCCGCCTGCCATTCCTTCTTGACGGTGCGCCGCTTGGGCAGGGTCGCGGCGCGCCGCTCGACGGCGGAAAGATTGACGCGCACGCCTGCGACCGGCTCCGCATCGAACGGGATGCCGGGATTATGCGGCGCGTCGACAATGTTGCGCAGGTGATGGATTTCCGCGCTTTCGCGGGGAACTACGGATTTGGCCATGACAAGGGGACTCGGGTACGGTTCACTCCCTGCCCGCACTCTACGCCCTCCGGCCGGATACCCGAAAGGCATCCGGGAGCCGCCTGACGTTTTTCGGGTGGCATCCCGGCGGCCGGCGGGCGAGAATGGCCGATGCGTCACGCCTTTGCCCTTTTCCCGACCGCCGTCGGCACCTGCGCCATCGTCTGGAGCCAGCGCGGCATCGCCGCCGTCCGCTTGCAGGACAAGGATGAAGCCGCGACCGGGGCCCGTGTGCGCCGGCGCTGGCCGGAAGCCCTGCGGGAATTGCCTCCCGCCGGGGTCGATCTTGCCGTTCGCGACATGACCCGCCTGCTTGCCGGCGAGCCGGTCGATCTGGGGCGAATCACGCTCGACATGGCGGGTGTCCCGGAATTCGACCGGCGGGTCTATGAAATCGCTCGGACGATTGCGCCGGGCGAGACGCTGACCTACGGCGAGGTCGCCGGCCGGCTGGGCGATCCCGGGGCGGCCCGGGCGGTCGGCCAGGCGCTCGGCCAGAATCCGTTCGCCATCGTCGTGCCCTGCCACCGCGTGCTGGCGGCAGGCGGCAAAAGCGGCGGCTTCTCGGCCCGCGGCGGCGTCACGACCAAGCTCCGCATGCTGTCGATCGAGCGCGCCAGAACGAGCGGCGCGCCGACCTTGTTCGATGCTCACGGCGGGCTGCCTCTGGTCGCGAGCAGATAGGCAGCTGCGACAACCCTGCCGGGTTCACACGCCGGTCACCGGCGCCGCGACTCATGTTATTCTCCGCGTCGGCTCTTGCAGCCGGACTTCAACGGGAGACAGCCCATCATGGGTATTATTGAATTCCTTATCGTCGGCCTGATCGCCGGGTGGTTGGCCGGCCAGATCGTCAAGGGCGGCGGCTTCGGCCTCATCGGCGACCTGGTGGTCGGCGTCGTGGGTGCCTTCATTGGCGGCTGGCTGCTGCCGAGGGTCGGCCTCTACGTCGGCGGTGACTTCGTCGCCAACGTCATCAACGCCCTGATCGGCGCGATCATCCTGCTCCTCATCCTGCGGGTGGTACGGCGCGCCTGACGCCAGGCTGCCGGCGAAAAAGCGAAAGCCCCGGATCGCCTCCGGGGCTTTCTCATGCCGGCCGTCGCCGGATGTCCTCGGCCGCCCGCGGCTTCGCCTCGCCGAACACCGTGCGGCCGCCGTAGCGATGTGACTGGCGTTTCTCCTCCGCGATCAGCGCGGCAAACGACGGTCCCCGCACGTGCCGTTCGAGCACCCGTGCCTGATCGTCGAGCCGCCGCATGGCGGACAGTTCCTCCTCGCGGCCAAGCTTCGCCTTCGTTACCGCCGATTTCAGAACGCCGATGGTCTCGTCATACGCCTTGAGCGGCACCGGGAACGGATGGCCGTCCTTGCCGCCATGAGCAAACGAGAAGCGCGCCGGATCGCTGAACCGGCAGGGCGCGCCGTGAATCACTTCGGCGACCATCGCCAGCGCGCGAACGGTGCGCGCCCCTACCCCTTCGACAAGCAGCAGCTCGGCGAAATCCGCCGGGGCGCGATCCGCCGCCGCGGCAAAATTGGCGTGGAGGCGGCGCAATACCACGTCCTCGGCGCGCACGTCGTGGTGCGCCGGCATGATGAGATGCGGCAGCAGGGGCTGATCGGTCTCGGCCAGCTTTGCCGGCGAAACCGCGGGCGGCTCAAGCGCTGCGAGTTCGCGCGCGATGCCGTTGGGTCCGAGCGTGGCGAGAAGGCCGAGCTGGGCGTGGCGCGAAGCCTCCGCCCGCCGGTCGGTGAGGTTGACGATGTTGCCCTGCCCGGCGCCCTCGATCGCGGCATGCGGCGCATCGATGAAGCTTTTGAGCCCTGCGGAACGCCAGTGGTAGCGGCGGGCCTGTTGCGCCTCGCCCTTCATGCCCTGCTGCACGACCACCCACTCGCCGGTATCGGTGACGATGAAGCCGTGCATGTAAAGCTGGAAGCCGTCCTGGACGGCGGCGCTGTCGACCTTGGCGACGAGGCGGCTGGCCTTGGCCAGGCCCGCACCGTCGATTCCGGTTCGCTGGCCTATGGCGGCAAGCTCGGCCGGTGTTTTCCGCGAATGGCTGCCGCGGCCGCCGCAGACGTATATGCCGAGCTCGCCCTCCAGCGGCTTCAGCCCGCGCTTCAAGGCGCCGATGACGCTGGTTGTGATGCCGGAGGAGTGCCAGTCCATGCCCATAACCGCCCCGAACGACTGGAACCAGAACGGGTGGGCCAGGCGGCTAAGAAGCTCGCCGCGTCCGTAGTGATGGACGATGGCTTGCGCGATGACGGCGCCGAGGCGCGTCATCCGCTCGCCAAGCCAGGGCGGCACGCGGCCGCCGTGCAGGGGAAGGTCGGCGCTGCCGGAACGATGGGCCATCCGATCACTCTAGCGCGAGAACAAAGAAGGAACAAAGAGATTCTGGACCGGACGGATATCAGCGGCGGAACAGTCGCCTCGCAGCCGCGTTGCCATTGTAGCAGGAGCGCAGACCGATGACCGACCAAACCCTCGTAGAAGTAAACCTGGGAAAGTGCCCCACGCCGATGACGCCCGGGGCGCTAGCGTGCGGCCGGACCTCCAACGTCCGCGCTACGTCGATCCGGCCGCCGAGGTGATGAGTCACAATCCAAATCTATCGCCGCCGATCCATCCACACCGCGAGTGACTGGATCGCCTGCTCGCTCGAGCACCGCCCGCCGGCACGGCCGGTGCTTGGGCGCTGACCCCAACCATTTTCCCGCAAACAAAGGACATGTGGCCAAGGCCCCGAAGAAACTCGATGACCTCTTCCACGACACGCTGAAAGACATTTACTTCGCCGAGAAGAAAATCCTCGCCACGCTCCCCAAGATGGCGAAAGCGGCCCAGGACGGGAACCTCGAAGCGGCTTTCACCAAACACCGCACGGAGACCCAGGGGCCACGTCGCTCGGCTTGAGCAGATCTTCGGGATCATCGGCAAGAAGCCACAGGCCAAGACGTGCGATGCCATCATGGGCATCACGGACGAAGGCGCCGAGATCATGAAGGAATACAAGGGCAGCCCGGCGCTCGATGCCGGCCTGCTGGCCGCCGCCCAGGCGGTCGAGCACTACGAAATCTCGCGCTACGGCACGCTGCGGACCTGGGCGGAGGAACTCGGTCTCGGCACCGCCGTCGCGCTCCTGCAGAAGACGCTCGACGAGGAAAAGGCGACCGATAAGGCGCTGACCGCCATCGCCGAAACCGTCGTCAATCAGGAAGCCGAGGACTAGGAGCCGAGCGCGAGGAGGCCGATACCCATGCGCCGGACGCCGTCACCCCTTGATCTTTCCTTTGCCATGCTGCGCCTCGGCTTCGAGGCGCAATCGGTCGTAGGCCTGCGCTTCATGCAGGCCGCGACTGGCGGCGGCTCGGTCCGGGAGAATACCCGCATGGTATCGGAGAAAATCACGGCGCTCGGTGAGGCGCAGCAAGCCGCGGCAGCGGGATTGGCCGCCAACGGCCCGGCGGGGGCGATCGACCAGGCCCTCCGCATCTATCGCCGTCACGTCAACCAGCGGCGGCTTGCCGGCCGGTAAGCCCGTCATAGGTCAGCGATCACGTTAAAAGGTTGGTTGCGGGGACAGGATTTGAACCTGTGACCTTCAGGTTATGAGTTTGATCGCGGGCCATTTCAGGGGTTTCCGGGTCATTCCGCAAGTGTCTAAAACCGTTGAAAATTCGGCATTGCGTGAGTAGCCTGTTGCCTC
>DATCBY010000059.1:0-50016 GCA_036511595.1 Bauldia sp. | reverse complement strand
TGGCTGGGATCGTTTCATGGCGCGCGTGCGGGCAGCAGTGGTCGGCTTCCTGCAGCGCCGGCGTGCCGAGCATCGCCTGGCGTTTGCAACGGAATAAGGCAAGCGCGTGAACGCCGTCGTCCGCGAGCGCCCGATCAGCATTGCAATCCTCGCCGTCGGCGGACAGGGCGGCGGTGTCCTGGCCGGCTGGCTAGTCGAGCTGGCCGAGCACAACGGCTGGTACGTGCAGGCGACCTCGGTGCCCGGCGTCGCCCAGCGCACGGGGGCGACCATCTACTATCTTGAGATGGTGCCGTTCAGCGGCCGCGTCCCGGTGCTGGCGATGATGCCCGCGCCCGGCGACGTCGATGTAGTTGTCGCCGCCGAATTGATGGAGGCGGGGCGTGCCATCCAGCGCGGGCTGGTTTCGCCGGATCGCACGACGCTCATCGCCTCGTCGCACCGCGCTCTCGGCATCATGGAGAAGACCGCGCCCGGTGACGGCATTGCTAATTCGCGAGCCGTCGAGGCGATCGCCCGCAAGAAGGCGAAACGGTTCATCGTTCATGATTTGCAGCGCCTTGCCGAGGCCAACAACAGCGTTATCTCGGCGAGCCTGTTCGGCGCCATCGCGGCTTCCGGCGCGCTGCCGTTTCCGCGCGAAGCCTTCGAGGCGACCATCGGCGCAGGCGGGAAGGGAGCCGCGGCCAGCCTTGCGGCGTTCTCCGCCGCGGCGGAAGCGGTGGCACTCGGCGACGGCGCGCTGCCGGCGCCGAAGTCGATTCCCGCGCTGCCGGCCGACCCAAAGCCGGTCGGAGGCTCGGCGCAGGAGCGCGGCGAGTACGACCGAGCCGTTGCGCGGGTAGCCGAACTACCGATGGAAGTCCGGTCAATGGCGGCGATCGGCCTTCGCAACGTCGTCGATTTCCAGGATGCCGCCTACGGTCATCTCTATCTCGACCGCCTCGGCGAAATTCTGACACTGGACGACGCCGGGCGCGGATACGTCCTCGGCAACGAGACCGCGAAGTACCTGTCCAAGGCGATGGCCTACGACGATGTCATCCGCGTTGCCGATCTGAAAACGCGCGCCAGCCGTTTCGCGCGGGTAAAGAACGAACTCGGCGTTGCGGACGATCAGGTGATCCACGTCACCGAGTTCATGCACCCTCGCGTCGAGGAAATCTGCGGCGCCATGCCGGTTCGCCTTGGTCGCTGGGTCGAGGCGCGCCCCGGGCTGACGCGTCTCATCGACCGGCTGGTCAACAAGGGGCGTCACGTCAGGACGGACGGCATTCCGTGGTTCGTCGCCCTCTATCTCCTGTCGGGGATGAGGCGCTTCCGCCGCGGCATGCTGCGCCACGCGACCGAGGAGGCTCATATCGCGGCGTGGCTTGCCAGCGTCCGCCGCGCCGTTTTGCTCAACTACGATCTTGCCGTCGAAGTTGTTCGCTGCCGGCGGCTGATCAAGGGCTACAGCGACACCCACAGTCGCGGCGAGGCGAAGTTCGACAAGGTCATGTCCGCGCTGCCTCTGGTCGAGAACCGGCCGGACGGCGCCGACTGGATACGTCGCCTGCGCGAAGCGGCGCTTCTCGACGAAGACGGCAAGCAGCTCGACGGCGCGCTTAAGACGGTGGCGACGCTCTAGACGGTTGCCACCGTGCCGGCCATGATCCAGCCGGCCTCGACGTCGGGCAGCGGGACGCTCTCCAGCAGCTCGCGGGTGTATGGATGCTGCGGCGAGGCGAATACCGCCTCGGTCGCGCCCTTCTCCACGATCTCGCCGGCCGAAAGCACCGCCACCTGGTCGCAAAGCGCCCGCACTACCGACAGATCGTGGCTGATGAACATGAGCGTCAGGTGGAATTCGGCCCGCAGGCGACGGAGCAGCAGCAGGATCTGCGCTTGGGTTGAAACGTCGAGCCCCGAAACGATCTCGTCGGCTACGATGAACTCCGGTTCCAGCGCGAGCGCGCGGGCGATGCCGATCCTCTGGCGCTGGCCTCCTGAAAGTTCATGCGGGTAGCGGCTGAGGAATTCCACCGGCAATCCGACGATTTGCAGCAGTTCGCCGGCCCGCCTGCGTCGCGCCGCGTCGTTGGCAAGCCGGCCGCTGGCTGCTAGTGGCCGCACCAGCGTGGTGCCAAGCGTGAGGCGTGGGTTCAGCGAGGATTGCGGATCCTGGAAGATCATCTGGATGCGCGAACGGAGCGGCCGGAACGCGACCTCGTCCATGCGGCCGGCATCGACTCCATCGTAGGTATAGTCACCCGCACTCGGTTTGATCAGCCCGACCAGCGTGCGGCCGATGGTGGTCTTGCCCGATCCGGATTCTCCGACGAGGCCAAGGGCGCCGCCCCGCGCGATATCGAGATCGACGCCGCGCACGATCTCGATCAGCGGCGCCGGACCGAACAGCGGCTTCCCGGCGCGGTTCGGCAGCGAGACGCGCAAGCCGCGGAGCGACACCAGCGCGCCGCTCACCGGTATGCCTCGGCGTGGGCCGCGTCATAGGCACGCGCATCCGAGAGCAAAGTGTCGGTCACGCTGCGGTCAAGCGGCACCAGCGCGTCCGCCGGCCGGTCGAAGCGCGGCGTGGCGGCGAGCAGCGCCTGGGTATAGGGTTCGCGCGGCGAGGCCAGCACGTTGGCGGTGGCGCCGTCCTCGACGACGCGACCGGCGTAAAGGACCGTCACGCTCTGGCAGAGTTTTGCGACAAGGCCGAAATTGTGCGTGACGAACAGCACTGCCGCGCCGTGCCGGTGTTGAAGGTCGTGGATCAGCCGCAACACCTGCCGCTGCACCGTCACGTCGAGCGCGGTGGTCGGCTCGTCGGCGATAACCAGCCGCGGCGTGCAGGCGAAAGCCATGGCGATCAGGATACGCTGGCGCATGCCGCCGGAAAGTTCGTGCGGATAGAGGTCGATGACGCGAGCCGGTTCGCGGATGGCGACTTCGGCAAGTAGTTCCAGCGCACGGGCTCGTGCCGCATCCCGCGCCATCTTCAATTTGACGCGCAGAATTACGCCGATCTGGTCGCCGATGCGCTTCACCGGATTGAGGGAAGTCATCGGGTCCTGCGGGACGAGAGCGATGCGCGAACCAAGCAGGTCGCGGCGCTCGGCATCCGCCAAGGCGGCAAGATCGGCGCCGTCGAACAGTATGCGGCCACGCGTGATGCGCGCCCCGCCGGGCAGCAGGCCGAAGATCGAGCGGCCGATCATCGATTTGCCGGCGCCGGATTCTCCGACAAGGCCGCGGACCTCTCCGGGCGCGATCGTGAGGCTCACCCCGCGCAAGAGGGGAACCGGCACGGAGGCAGAGGCAAGCGCGACGTGCAGATCGGCAATCTCAAGCACCGGAGCGTTCATCGGCGTTGGACTGGATCGAGCGAGGCGCGTAGCCCGTCGCCAAGCAGGTTGAAGCCCAGCACCGTCACGATGATGCAGCCGATCGGAAGGGCCAGCAGCCACGGCGTCTGGTTGATGAGCTGGCGGCCCTCGGCGATCATGCCGCCCCAGGTGGGCGTGTCGGTCGAGACCGACAGCCCGACAAAAGACAGGATCGCCTCGACCAGAACCGCGATCCCCATCTCGACGCTGAGGAGGGTGGCGAGCAGCGGCAGGACGTTGGGCACCACTTCCTTGGTCAGTACCGCCGTTGGGGTCAGCCCGACCACTTTTGCAACGGCGACGTAGTCGAGCTGTCCTTGCAACAGCGTTTCGGCGCGGATGACGCGGGCGAAGCGGGTCCAATCAACGACGACGATGGCGAGGATGACGGAACCAAGGCCGGCGCCGACCGCCGCGGCAAGCACAATCGACAGCAGCACCGGAGGGAACGACATCCAGACGTCGATCAGCCGCGAGACGATCTGGTCCACGGCGCCACGGAAGAAGCCTGCCGCGAGACCCAGCAGCGAGCCGATCACGCAAGCGAGGGTGGCCGCCACCAGCGCTACGATTACCGCGATGCGCGACGCATAGATGAGTCGCGAAAGCGTATCGCGGCCGAGGCTGTCGGTGCCGAATAAATGCGCCGGATCGCCGCCCGCAGACCACGACGGCGGCAACTGCGCGGAGAGCAGATCCTGATCGAGCGGATTGTGCGGGGCGAGCAGCGGAGCGGCGATCGCCGTCAGCAGGAGGATGGCGACGATCGTGCCGCCCGCGACCACCCGCGCGTCGATGCGAATCGCGAGCCGTCGGCGCCCTTCGGCCGTCGGCGAGGTTTCAGCCATGCTGCAGCCTCGGGTCGAGCCAGGCGACGAGCAGGTCGATCAGCAGGTTGAGGACGATAAAAAGAATTGCGAAGGTCAGCACCAATCCTTGGATGAGCGGCAGGTCGCGGTTGATCATTGCATCGACCGCCATGTTGCCGATGCCCTCGTAGGAAAAGATGCGCTCGACCAGCACCGTGCCGCCGATCAGGAACGTGATCTGCACGCCGGCAAGCGTGACCGTCGAGATCAGCGCGTTGGGCAGCGCTTCGAGAATGAGCACGCGACCGCTCGTGAAGCCGCGCGAGCGGGCGACCTGCGCATAGTCCTGCAGTTCCGCCTCGCCGAGCGACGCCTTCAGAAGCCGCGTGACGATTGCGCTGAGCGGTAGCGCCAGCGCCATTGCCGGCAATATGAGGTGGCGCAGGAGGTCGCCGGCCACCGTCCAGCGGCCGGTGATGACGCTCTCGATGAGATAGAAGCCGGTGTGGAAATCGACGCCGACGCGAGGGTCGATGCGCCCCGAGATCGGCAGGACAGGCCACAGCACGCCGAAGACCAGAATGAAGAGCAGACCCCAGAGAAAGTCGGGAATGGCCAGCGATGCTGCGACGAATCCGTCGACCGCCCATTCCGGCGCGCGGCGGCGGAAGTAGGCGCCGAGGATCGCCATGCCGCCGCCGATGGAAAAGGCGATGAGAGTTGCGACCAGCACGAGTTCCAGCGTCGCCGGCAGGCGGCCGAGGATCAGGCCGAGCACGTCCTGTCGCCGCGTGATCGAGACGCCGAAGTCGCCGCTCACCGCGGCCTTCAGCCAGACGAGAAACTGCTCGGCGATCGGCAGGTCGAGACCATAGCGGGCATGGAGTGCCGCGATGTCGGCCGGCGTGGCGCCCGGCGAGATCATCATCGAAACGGGATCGCCGGGGACTACGCGCAAGAGCACGAAGACGACGACGGCGACCCCGAAGAGGGTTGGAGGGACGAGGAGCAAGCGGCGAAGAATCGCACCGTTGCCCATTCGTCCCCCTTGTTCTTGATCAGGCCGGCTTGACCAGCGCAGGCAGCAGCATGCCGTTGGACTGCGGTACCACCGTGATCCCCTTGCGCGCAATGATCGGCTGAACGTACTGCAGCAGCGGAATCACTTCGCCCTCGTCGGCAATGTGCTTCTGTACCGCCTTGTACCCGGCGATGCGCTTGGCCTCGTCCGGCTCGCCCCACAGCGGCCCGATCAGATCGATCGTGTCCTGTCCCTTCCAGCTCGAGTGCGGCGACGGCCCGAACATCGAGAAGCCGGTCGAGGTCGAAGGATCGCCGATGGCATTGCCCCAGTTATAGAAGGCAGCCGGGGCGAGTTTGTGGGCCGCGCGCAGCTCGTAGTGCTTGGCGATCTCGTACACCTCGATGGTGGCGTCGATGCCGACCTTCCGCCACATGCCGACGATCGCCTGGATCATCTCGTAGTCCTTCGGCTTGAAGCCGCGCGTCGTCTGGATGGTGAACTGCACCGGCTTCTCGGGCGTGAACCCGCTCGCCGCCAGCAGCTTCTGGGCGCCTTCTGGATCGTAGGGGATCTTGATCGAGGGGTCGTAGGCTTCGTAGCCGGGCGCCTCGAGCGTCGAAATCGGTATGCCATAGCCGCGCAGCAGCTTGTCGACGATCGACTTCTTGTCGATCGACCAGTTGGCGGCGAGACGGACGTTCCGGTCGAGCATCGGCGGAATGTTGTTGATGAAGATCATGCCGATATCCGAGATCGGCGTGGCGTAGCCGGTAAAGCCCTTGCCCTTCAGGCGGTCGAACTCCTCGTAGGGAATCTCCAGCGTGATGTCGGACTGGCCCGATTCCACTTCGGCGACGCGGCTGGCGCCGTCCGCCACGAACTTGAAGACGACCGTGTCGAAGGCCGGCTTGCCGCCCCAGTACTTCGGGTTAGCCTTGAGGCGCAGAAACGCGTCTTGCTGGAACTCGTCGACCATATAAGGGCCGGAGCCGATGGGCTTCTTCTCGAAGCCTTCCGCGCCGACGCTCGTGTAGTATTTCTTCGGCAGGACAAAGCCGGTGAGGAATGCCATCCACTTGAAGAACGTCGGCTCGAAGGAGAGAACGTCGCCAGTGATCTTGTTGCCGTCGATCTTGTAGTTACCGGCCTTCGCCCAGACGAACTGGATCGGATTGCCGCCCTTGGGATCGGCGGCGCGCTCCAGCGACCAGGCCACGTCTTCCGCGGTTACCGGGTCGCCGTTGTGCCAGACGGCGTCGTCGCGCACTTCCATCTCGACCTTGGTGCGGTCGGCGTTCCAACCCCACTTGGTGAGCAGGCCCGGCTTGAATGACAGGTCGGCGTTCTGCGCGATGTAGGGATCGAAGATCGATTGGTAGAGCGACTGGATGGTCGGGTTGACGGCGGAGCCGCCGACCGTCGGATCGAAGGCCGGCAGGCCGACGTTGTAGGCGATGGTGAGCGTGCTGGCGTCGGCGGCGAATGCGGTGCCGGCGAGTGAGGTGCGCAGCAGCGGCAGCGCCGCGGCGCCTCCCATGAGGCCAAGCATGGAGCGGCGAGAGAAACGAGCGTTCATCGGCGTAACTTCTCCTGTTCTGTTCCCTGTCGCATGAGCGCGCTGGAATCGCGCGGCATGGCTGGAGTGGTGTGAGTCCGCTAGGTGGCGGTTGCCTTCCTCTTGTTATCCTTCCATCGCGCCATCAGCGCGTTGGAGGGCAGGTTCTCGTCGAAAGCCTTCTTCGCCGTTTCGACACCGGCGGTTGGGTAGAGCCTGGCGTCGAGCACGCCGATCTGGACGAGGACCGACGCTTGGTCCCAATAGATGTGCTCGTTGTAAATCTTGTCGCCGCGGAAGCGGACGATCGCGACCAGCGGAATCTGCACGTATTTGCCGGTTGGCTTGATGCCGGGCAGCATCCAGTCGATCTCGACGTCGTGCGTGAAGCAGAACAGCATTTCGTCCGCCACACGGTCGACGCCGACCGTGCGGCTGATCGGGATGAGCGCCGAATCCTTCGGCGAGGTCGGGATGAAGTGATTCTTGTAGAATTGCAGCGTCTGGTCGAAGCCGGTGCCACCGGTCATCACCGGCACATGGTTGACGTAGGGCTCAGGAACCATCGTCGTCATGGTTTCTTCGGCGGCGCGCACTGCAAATTCCAGTTCGGTGTGGTGGTCCCAGATCTTGTCGAGGTCGTAGCGCGGGCCCAGCACGCGGCGCAGGAGTTCGAGAGTGCGGGTGTAGGAGAGGTTGCTCGACGACTTGTTGAAATTCGCTCCGGTCTCGGCGAAACCCGCTTTGATGCCGCGATAGAAGAAGACCTCGATCTCCGGGAAACGGGGGCGCAGCTTGTTGAAGAGGTCGCCGTCGCTGTCGGGAAGGTGGAACATCACCGGGCTGCCGTTCCTGCCGGCCTTGTCGGCCAGCGCGCCGATGCCAGTGCCGTAGTAGACGGCGGCGCAATCGGCGGCGCCATTCGTCGCCGCATCCATCGCCGCGGTGCCGCCAGCGCCAAAACCGATCGCGCCGATCTTTCCGGATACTTCGGGAAGCGTCTTTATCACCGCCGCAGCGCCGGCCGCGTTCGCGGCCACGGCGACCGCCACGTAGCCCTCTTCCGCGTAAAGGTCGGCAAGCGCGGTCGATGCGGGCGAGGCGGGTTCATCGGAAAAAATCAGAAGGCCCGGGCCGGAGCCGCTTTCGGGCACCGCGACATACGCGCGATTGCCGCCGATCTCACTCCAGCGGGACCCCATCCAAATACCCCCTGCGACTGGCGCACGGTGGTCGCCGTCGCCTGCGGCTACGATGCCCGCGCCTTCCCACCTAGTAAAGGTGCACGGCAGTTCCGAAATTGCCTCTCGCGGAACTGCTTTATGCTTAAAATATTGCACTGTGGAGCGGGCGCTGTCAAAGGCCGAATGGCCAGCGGCAACGCGATGAAAATCTCTTCAAGCTTGAAGTTTCGATTGCCTCTGACAGAATTGCGGGCGTCGGGCGGCATCGAGGAAGCGCCGCGGGATAATCTCAGCAACGGGGAAGCGTTACATGCCGAACGACATTCTGGTGCAGCTTGCGACGGCACTCGCCGGCGGCAAGGTTCGCGTCGTCGATCTCACCCAGACGCTGCGCCCGTCCACACCCGTGATTCAGTTGCCGCCGCCGATTGCACCGTCGTCGCCGTTCTCGATCACCGAGATTTCGCGTTATGACGATCGCGGTCCCGCCTGGTACTGGAACAACATGACGCTTGGCGAGCATACCGGCACGCATTTCGATGCGCCGATCCATTGGGTCACCGGCAAGGACCTCAAGAACAACGCCACCGACACTCTGCCGGTCGCGCGCTTCGTGGCGCCGGCGGTTGTCATCGACTGCTCTAAGCAGGCGGCAGCCAACGAAAAGTTCCTGTGCGAGCCGAGCGATATCGAGGCTTGGGAAAAGGCGCACGGCCGCATTCCCGACGGTGCCTGGGTGCTGATGCGCACCGACTGGTCGAAGCGCACCGATCCGGCAAAATTCCAGAACATGAAGGACGACGGGCCGAACGTTCCCGGCCCGAGCGTCGCCTGCATGAAGTTCCTGGTCGAGAAGCGCAACGTCAACGGCTGGGGGGTCGAGGCGATCGGCACCGATGCCGGCCAGGCGTACGCTTTCGAGCCAGCGTTCCCGGCGCACACGCTGATGCACGGCGCCGGCAAGCTCGGCCTTGCCAGCCTGACCAATCTCGATCAACTGCCGGCGACCGGTGCCATTCTCATCACGGCGCCGCTGAAGATCGAGAACGGCTCGGGCAGTCCCATCCGCGCTCTGGCGCTGGTTGCCGCCTGACCAAGGGTACCCGGCGGCTGCGATCCGGCCGCTCGGGACGCCTTCGAAGGATCGCGTCTCATGACGTTGTTCACGCAGCATCCACGCGGCGAACGCAACCAATGTTTCACCGGCGGAATGCTGGCGCGAAACGCTCAATGACAAAATCATAGCGCTTCGACGGACGCCGGTTGTTTCACGTCAAACCCCTCAAACCCCCGGGTGGCGGATCGGTGATGCGCCTCTCATTGACCGCGACGCGATGAGACGGCAAAAACTAAGGGAAAGGGAGCGCAACAATGCAAAGAACGAGGCCGCCGTTCCGCGCCGATATGGTCGGCAGCTTGCTCCGGCCGCAAGCGTTGAAGGACGCGCGCGCCAGGCGAGCCGCGGGCGAGATCACCGACGATCAGCTTCGTCAGGTCGAAGATCGTGAGATCAGGGGCATCCTTGCCAAACAGGAGGCGGTCGGCCTCCAATCGGCAACCGATGGCGAGTTCCGTCGTTCGTGGTGGCACTTCGATTTCCTGGCGAGCCTCATCGGCTGCAAGCTCGTGCAACTCGATCACGGCATTGCCTTCCACGGCGTTCAGACCAAGGCGGAAACGGTCAACGTGGTCGGCAAGGTCGGCTGGCCGGCAAACCATCCGATGATCGAGCACTTCAAGTTCCTGAAGGCCAATACCCAGCTGGTTCCCAAAATGACGATTCCGAGCCCGAGCGTTTTGCATTTCCGCTCCGGCTACAATTCGCTAAAGGCGGTCTATCCCGATATCGACCAGTTCTTCGATGACGCCGCGAAGACCTACCGTGAGGCTGTCCGCGCATTCTACGACGCCGGCTGCCGCTACCTGCAGCTCGACGATACCGTCTGGGCCTACCTCTGCGACCCGAAGCAACTGGAGCAGGCGCGCGGGCGCGGCGATGACACCAGCCGCCTGCAGGAGCGCTATGCCGGCACTATCAACGCTGCGCTGGAGGGCCGGCCGCACGACCTGACCGTCACGATGCATATATGTCGCGGCAATTTCCGCTCTACCTGGATTTCTTCCGGCGGCTACGAGCCGGTTGCCGAGACGCTCCTCGGCAAACTCGACATCGACGGCTATTTCCTCGAGTACGATACCGAACGAGCAGGGGGCTTCGAGCCGCTCCGCTTCCTGCCCAAGGGCAAGAAGCAGGTCGTTCTTGGCCTCATCACTTCGAAGAGCGGCACGCTGGAGAACAAGGACGACGTCAAGCGCCGCATCGACGAAGCGGCGAAATTCGTCGATCCCGACCAGCTCTGCCTGTCGCCGCAATGCGGTTTCGCCTCGACGGAGGAAGGCAACGTGCTGACCGAAGACGCCGAATGGGCCAAGCTGCGCGAGATCGTCGAGATATCGCACGAGGTCTGGGGCTAGGGCGCGCGCCTCGCTTCCCCGCGGCGGTCTGCAAATTAGTTGCGCGAAGCCTTGCGGAAGGTGCCAGGCGTGGTGTCGCACCAGCGCCGGAACATCCGCGTCAGGTGCTCCTGGTGGGAGAAGCCGCAGGCGAACGCGATCTCGGCGATCGGCTCGTTGGTGGTGAGCAGCAGGCGCTGCGCCTCCTTGATGCGCATCACGAGCAGGTAGCGATGGGGCGGGATGCCAAGACCGGCACGGAACTGGCGCGCGACATGCGACGGGCTGCGGTCGACCGCTGCGGCGATGTCTTCGAGACTGATCGGAGCGCCAAGTTTGGCGCGCATGTACTCGATGGCTTGGGTAACTACCGGACCGACCGTCCTGATCGACCCCGCGGGAGGCGCCGGCCGCGGCTTCAGGCCGGAATGGCAGCGGATAAGTTGCGAGGCAAGCGCGCGCGACAGGTAGTCGACATAGAGGTTCGTGCCGTAGGCGTCGCCCTCCAGCGCCAGCCGGATCGCGGTGAGCAACGCGTTCATGGTCCCATCGGGTTCCAGGAACTGCGGCGGGATCTCGATGTGGGCCGGGTCGCCGTCGAACAGTTCCGCGCCGACTTCCTCAATGATTTCGCGTCGGACGTAGACGTGGAGCGTCGACAGCGCACCCATCAGGCGGACGCCGAAATCGAGACCGCCCGGCACCAGATGGATGCCGCCGGCGGGCATCACGCACCGGGCAGCGTTGCGTCCGTGCAGTCGGTCGATCGGCACCGGCCCATCGAGATGCAGGACGATCAGCTGGTCCTTGACCGCCGGGAAATGGCTTTCGTACGGAATTTCGCGTTGAACCGAGGCATAGAGCGAGGTCCAGCCGAGACGGTCGCTGGAGGCGCGAACCTGATTTTCAGGACGGGTCAGTATGCCGTGCGTTTCGTCGACGCGGAACGGCTCGGTGGCGTGCATGATTTCCTCCCGGTCGGGCCGGTTTCGGGCCTTCTTGCCGCCGCCAGTCCACCCACCCAACTGCGCAGGCCCGCGATGTTGGCTCCGACGGGCCGCCTTGGCAAGCCGCCGGCCTCCTCAGGCCATGGCGAACTCCAGGAGACGACGCGCGGCGGCGATCTCCTCGTCCGAGACCAGGTGCTCGCGGCTGGCAAAAATCCGCGCCGTCGTCACGGCACCCGAAGCAATGAGCCAGTCGGCCGTCGCCCGTACCCGCGCCGGTGGCACGAATGGATCGGTTTCGCTGGTCGTCAGGTAGGCGGGCATGCCGTCAAGCCCCCGATTTGCCGGCCAGGCGGAGCCGTCAGGGCCGATAAGCCCGCCGGTCCACAGGATCGCGCCGGCGAGGCGGCGCGGATGGCGACAAAGATATTCGGCAGTAAGGCTGGCACCCTGAGAGAATCCGCCGACCACCAGCCGCGACGGCTTGGTTCCTTCTGCAAGCAGGTTGCCTACAATCGCCTCGTAGTGGGCAATCGCCGCCGTCAGATATGGCTCGTTGTCGGCGAGCGGCGCGAGAAAGCCTTTCGGATACCAGGTGTTGCCGTCGGCGACGGGCAGCAGGTAGCGCAAGTCGGGAAGCCCGATGCGCTCGGCAAGATTGCGCATGTAGTCGGGCGTCAACGTTCGTCCGTGCGTCAGAACTACCGTGAGCTTTGGCCGGGAGCCGGTCCGATGCTCGATCGCAGGGTTCCGATGCACGGACGCCGGTCGCTGGTGCTAGGCGTGCACCTTCGGGCGGTTCGACGCCGGCACGGTGATCTTTTCCAGGGGGGCAATGATCTCGGCGCGACGATCCTCGAACCACGGCGGCAGCAGCAGATGCGTGCCGAGTTCGTTCATCGGCTCATCGACTGCGAAGCCGATGTCGGTGGTAGCGAACTCGGTGAGGATGCCGGCCGGGGAGCGCACATAGACCGAGTGGAAGTATTGGCGGTCCTTGCTCTCCGACGCGTCGGTATAGCCGAGGCCTTCCAGATAAAGCTTGAGCTTCATCTGCAGGTCGTCGTTCGCCACCGCGAAAGCGACGTGGTGCGGCGTACCGGCGCCGAACGTCCAGGTGCCGGCCGGCTGATCAGGATTGTGCTCCAGGATCACCGTCTTGCAGGGGCCGCCATCCAGAATGTCGTAGCGGTGATACTTGCCTTCCTGCCCGGTCTTGGTGAAGCCCAGCCCGACGGTGAAGTAGGCGTCCTGCCCCTCGACCTCGCGCACCGACATGATGATCGCGTTGAAGCCCTTGACGGAGTTTGCCTCCGAGATCTCGTCGGTCGTCCAGCCCGCGCGCTTGTCGCGGTCGTCGCCGATCAGTTCGTAGACGTTCCCGGAGGGCTCGGCGAAGCGGATGTAGTTCCGATCAAACCGCTTGAGGATGCCGGAGTGCTTGACCTTGTGTTTGTCGAGGTGCTTGACCCAGAAGTCGAGAGCATTTTCGGAGATCGAATAGGCGACTGCCCCGATCTGGCCGCTGCCTTTCCGGCCGAAAACGGCCGCCTGCTTGAACGGGAAGCAGGTCATGACGGTCCCGATCTCGGCATTCTTGTTAGCGTAGTACAGGTGATAGATCGGTGCGGTGCCATCAAAGAGCACGGTCTGCTTGATCATCCGCTGACCGATGACCCGGGTCATGAAGTCAATGTCTTCCTGCGCCGCCCCCACGCAAATGGTGCAGTGGTGGATGCCGGTGACGATGGTGTGTTCTTCGCGCACGATCATGTTCCTCCCAGTTCGCAGGTTATTGCGAGGGTAGCCCGGCGGGGGCCATGCCGCCCTGCACGTTCTCGTCAAAAATCCTGCATGAAACGATCACGCCTATTTTGCTCAGTTCTTTACGGGAATCCATAGCGGCGCAGTTATGCATAACGCTGACGCCCGGCCATCGCCGCTGGCAGGCCTATTCCGCGGGGTTGGTTGCCGCCAGACGATAGGCGAGCTGCGCCCGCGTCAGTCCCAGCAAACGCGCCGCAGCAGACAGATTCCCCTTGGTTCTCGCAACCGCCGCCTCATAGGCCTCGCGTTCGAGGTGGGTGATCGAGAAGTTTTCCCCGTCGAGTTCCCGGTCCAGCCACGCACGCACGTCCGGCCGTCTAGCGCCAGCCGTGAGAGAATCTGCGTGCGCCAGGCGATCGTACTGAGCCTCGAACGCTCCGCGGGTCACGGGCCCGTCGTGCCGATGCGTCGCCAGTAACGCACTCAGTACCGAACGCATCTGCCGCAAGTTCCCCGGCCAGCTGGCCTGCTCGATCGCTCTCGCGGCGCCTGCATCGAGTTTGGGCACAGGCAGGTTCATGCGCGTGGCAATCGCAGGCAAGAGCGCCCGCGCGATGCCGAGGCAATCGCCGGGCCGCTCGGAGAAGGCAGGCATTTGCGCGGTCAACGCCGAGAGCGCGTACCAGAGTTCGGGGGGCAGCGATGTCCCGGCGGATGACGCGTCAAGGCCGGAGAGGGCAAACACGGGCGGACCGCCCATAACCACCGCCTTCTCGATGGCGCCGGCGAGCCGCTGGTGAAGTTCGGGGGGAACCCGCTCGATACCGTCGATCATTATGGCTGCCCCCGCCTCGCCGCGGCGTCGGTTCCGGCCCGACGTCGCGATCTCGGCGCAGGTTTCGGGCGTAACCTCCGAACCGTCGACATGACGGAAATCGGCGACCGTTCCGCCGGCGGCCCGATGGAGATAACGAGCGGCGCGGCTGCGGCCGGTCCCCGGCGCTCCCGTAATCAGCACGGGGAGTGCCATTGACGCCATGCGGTCGAGCTGTACGCGGACCGGTGCGAGAATGGCGCGATCGAGTTCGCCCAGCGCGGCTTCGGCGCGGCGGACGTTCAGTGCCCGCCGTCGCTCGGCGGGCCTTTCCTCCGACTGAGCGGCGATCCGCTCCCGGAACAGGATGACTTCCGGGTCGCCCGGCCCCCAGACGTCCGCCGGCTTTCCGACCACGCGGCAGTGCGTGTGGCCTTCGGCACTGCATTGGGCTTCCTTGTAGACAATCAGCGTGTCGAAGAACTCGCTGGCGTAACCAGACGCGTAGCCAAGCTGTGTCCAGCACACCGGCTCCGTCGCCTGCCGGTGAAGGCGACCAAACTCGGCAGCCTCGATGCTGTCGTACCAGTTGAATTCGCCGGCGAATCTTTTCTTGCGAAAGTCGAACTCGTTGTAGACCGTCTCGACGCGCACGACACCGCTGAACATGTGCAGCCGCGTCCCGGCGGTAAAGGCATCGCCGATGTCGAGTCTCGGCCAGCTCGTCCGCAGGAAGCGAGCGTCCGCACGACCCGACAGAAAGCCGAGACGGAGGAGGAAGATTCTCGCCTCCTGCGATCCGAGCAGTCGGATCAACTCGCGCCGCAGCTCTATGCCGACGGTCGCGCGCTGCATCACGATGCGCTCGCCGTTGATGCGAATGGTGCGGTCAACCGGGTTGAATACAAGACTGGCGAGCAGCTCCCGGACGGTCGGCTTGCCACCGCCGTCCAGCAGGCCGGATTTCTCAAGGCGCGTTTTCAACTGGTTGGCCCTCCCACCAGTTTGCTGATCGCGACAGGTTTCGGCGAATTCATCAAATAATCAAGTCGATTTCGCTTTTTCATGAATTCTGGACTTCCAGCAGGTTCGCGTTGCGCGCTGCCGGAATGCTAGAAAATTTAGATAATACAATAGCTTACGGATGATATTCGCGGTTTGGCCTGCGCCGACAGGCAACCATTTGACAGATCGCCCGGATAAACCGCCTCTTATGCTCAAGGACCGCGTCGCTTCGGGAGGAGATTGCGGTCGTCGTTCTGCGCGGGTCCACGCGGGCTCTCGGTAGCTTGGCGCGGAGGACTGGTGTTTTGTTGCGCCAGCCGGTCAAATCCGCGGAGCGTCCGACCGTTTGATTGGGGAAAAGATGGCAACCTCACAGCAGAGATTCGACGTTTGGGCGCCGTCCGCGTCCTATGAGCCCGACGGTACCAGCCGGGCCTATCGAGGGCTCGACGCCAGAGCATCCTTTTTGTCGATAGAGCACGAGGCTAGCCCCGCAGACTTCGGTGACGTGCTAGATGGTAGGCATTGGGAGCGGGTGATCGGTCAACTCGTCAAGCATGCATAGCGGCACATGGGGCGCGTGGGAGAGCGGATCATTGTCACCTCATCGATCGCGGCCGATAAATTCGGAGCGAGGCTCTGCGGCATTTGAAGAGACTGCGTCGGGGTCGTTGGCCCCCGGCGATGACTGCAAACTGAAAAACAAAAATCACTCAGGGAGGAAGTTCATGACGACTCGAAATAGCAAACTCGCCAGCGTGTCGCGCCGGACGCTGCTCAAGGGAATCGGCGCCGGCGTCGCCGCGACGGCGATCGGCATGCCCTACGTGGCGCGCGCCGCCGGCACCATCAAGGTCGGCGTCGTGACGCCTGCCACCGGGCCGCTGGCACAATTCGGCGCTGCCGACGGCTGGACCATCGACAGGGTCAAGAAACTTCTCGCCAACGGTCTGGATACGCAGGCGGGCAAGTTCAACGTCGAGATCATCGTGAAGGACGGTCAGTCCGACCCGAACAAGGCCGCGGAAGTCGCGGGCGACCTGATCCTGAACGAAGGCGTGCATCTGATCATGCCGACTTCGACCACGGATATGGTCAGCAACACTGCCGATCAGGCCGAGCTCAATGAGTGCCCCTGCATCTCGAGCGGCGCGCCGTGGCAAGCGATCATCATGCCGCGCGGCGGCGCCAAGAAGCCCTTCAAATGGACCTACCATTTCTTCTGGGGTCTCGGCGAGGTGCTGGATACCTATGTCGGCTTGTGGAATTCGGTCGAGACCAACAAAAAGGTGGGCATGCTGTTCCCGCAGAACGCCGATGGCGAAACCTGGGGCAACAACGACTACGGCCTGCCTGTGCCGACCAAGAAAGCCGGTTACGATATTACGGTGCCGGGGTTCTTCCAGCCCCGCACGAACGACTTTTCGGCGCAGATCACCGCCTTCAAGTCTGCCGGCTGCGATATCGTCGGCGGCATCACGTACGTCGATGACATCAAGACCTTCGTCAACCAATGCGCGCAGCAGGGTTACAAGCCCAAGGTGATGACCATCGCGGCAGCGCTGCTCTTCCCGGGCGGCGTCGAGGCACTCGGCGATCTCGGCGATGGCATGTCCTCGGAAGTCTGGTGGACACCGGCGTTCCCGTTCAAGTCCACGCTCACCGGTGAAGTCAGCCGTGACATCGCCAACCAGTGGGAAGCGGAACAGAACAAGCAGTGGACCCAGCCGCTCGGCTACCAGCATGCAAACTGGGAAGTCGTTTGTGACATCCTGAAGCGTTCCGAGAACCCGCTTGACCGCGAGTCCAACCGCGTGTCGATGGTTGCGACGGATATCCATACGCTCATCGGTCCGGTGAATTTCGCAACAGGTCCGCACCCGAACGTATCCACCACGCCGATTTTCGGTGGCCAGTGGGTGAAGGGCACGAAGTGGAAATACGATCTCAAGATCGTCGACAACACGGTCAACAAGCTGTTTGAGCCAGAACAGAAATTGAAGTTCCTGCCCTGGGCTTGAGGCACAGGACAGAGGGCCCCGATGGACGGAAACGTGCTGCTTCAGGCGCGAGGACTCAACAAGTCCTTCGGGGCCGTTCGTGTTCTTCACGAAGTTAGCTTCGATGTGATGCCCGGCGATGTGCTGGGCATCCTCGGACCCAACGGCGCGGGGAAGACGACGCTGTTCAACCTTATCAGCGGTGACTTGAGGCGGGACGGCGGGGAATTGGTGTTCGCGGGGCAGTCGCTGCTCCGCGAGCCCCCACACCTTCGCTGCCGGCTCGGCATCGGGCGCACCTACCAGATCCCGCGTCCATACGACACGATGACCACCTTCGAAAATCTCCTCGTCGCGGCGACCTTCGGCGGACAGCGTTCCGAGTCGGAGAGCTATCCGGTGTGCGCGCGTATCCTTGAGGAGTGCGAACTGTCGGGGAAGGCGAATCGCATGGCCGGCGCGCTGACGCTGCTCGACCGCAAGCGGCTCGAACTGGCGCGTGCGTTGGCGTCCAATCCTAAGCTTCTGCTTCTCGACGAGATAGCCGGTGGGCTCACCAACGACGAGGGCGGGGTCCTTGTTGAACTCATCCGTCGCATCCGCGACAGCGGCGTCACGATCGTGTGGATCGAACATGTGCTGCATGCGCTGCTGGCGGCGGCGGATCGCATCATGGTCCTGAATTTTGGCGAGAAAATCGCCGAGGGCGCGCCGCAGACGGTCATCAAGGATCCCGAGGTCAAGCGGGTCTATATGGGCATAGAGGCATGACCGCGCTTCTGTCGACGCACGCGCTGGTCGCGCGCTACGGCGATTTTCAGGCTCTCTACGGGATCGACTTCGAGATCGAGGCCGGCGAGGTCGTCGCCCTCATCGGCGCCAATGGCGCCGGCAAGTCGACCCTCTTGAAATCCATAATGGGCATGCTGCGCGTCGCTCCCGACATGGTGCGGCTGGAGGGGCAGCCGGTTGGCGGGTCGCAACCTCACCGCATGGTTTCCCAAGGTGTTGCGATCGTGCCGGAGGGTCGCCGCCTCTTCACCGGCATGTCGGTCGAAGACAATCTCCGGGTTGCGATCGACCATGCGGCGCCCACTCGCGCCGGTGGCTGGACGCTCGACCGGGTCCTGGATTTGTTCCCGATGCTGAGGGAGAAACGAGCCGTCCCTGTTGAGTCGCTTTCGGGCGGTCAACAGCAGATGGTCGCCATCGGCCGCTCGCTCCTGAACCAGCCGCGCGTTTTGCTCTGCGATGAGATCAGTCTCGGCCTGGCGCCAAAAGTCGTGAAGGAGATCTATCAGTCGATCCCTTCAATATCCGCGACGGGAACCGCCATCGTTCTGGTCGAGCAGGACGTAGGCCTCGCCCAGTCGGCCTCCAATCGGCTCTACTGCATGCTGGAAGGGCGCGTGACACTATCCGGTAAATCATCGGACATCACCCGCGAAGCCATCGGCGAAGCCTATTTCGGGGGCTCGCATGCATTGGCTTGACGGATTGGTTCAGGGAATCCTGCTGGGCGGCCTTTACGCGCAGTACGCCCTCGGCATGGCGCTGATGTTCGGCGTCATGCGGATCGTCAACATCACCCATGGCGACCTGACCGTCCTGCTCGCCCTCATCGGTATCAGCGCCGCGGCGTATTTCTCGATCGGGCCGTGGACGGTGCTGGTCATCCTGGTGGTGCTCGGCGGCGTTATCGGCTGGGGACTGCAGCGCGTTATCCTCAATCGCGTTGTCGGCGCCGATCCGCTGCCCTCGCTGATCGCAACGTTCGGCCTGTCCGTGGCCATGCAGAACGCCATGCTGCAAATCTGGTCCGCCGATACCCGCTCGCTGAACGGCCACGGAATCGAGCAGCTATCCTTTCAGGTCGGCCCGCTGTTCGTCGGCGTGCTGCCCATCATCGTGCTGATCACCGCTACAGTGCTGACCGGCGGCCTCGACGGAGTGCTGCGCTTTACCCGCTTCGGACGCGCGCTGCGCGCCTCCGCCGCCGATGTCGAAGCCGCAGCGATGACCGGCGTGAGCCCCAAGAGCGTCTATGCCGGCGCAACGGCGATCGCGGTCGCGATCCTTGGTTTTGCGGCGGTGTTCCAGTCGCTTCGCACGACCGTCGCGCCGTCCGATGGACCCTTTCAGCTCATCTACGCCTTCGAGGCGGTCATCATCGGCGGTATGGGCTCCATCTGGGGCGCCTTCATCGGTGCCATGGTGCTGGGCGTCAGCCAGTCAATCGGTTTCCGCATCGATCCGGGATTCGGGATTCTTGCGGGTCATCTCGTATTTCTGGCCGTTCTCGCGGTGCGGCCGCAGGGCCTGTTGGGAAGGTGATGACAAGCATGAGCGACACCGTCGCACCTCCGCTCCCGACGGTTCACGTGCGTCGCCAGACGCGCTCCGGCGTGATCGCGATGGCGCTAGGCATCGCCGCTCTTGTCGCCGTTGTCGCCATGCCGTGGTGGGCGAGCCAAGGTGTTATCCGCGATGTCGTGGAGCTTTGCTGCTACATCGCCATCGCGCAGATGTGGAACCTGCTCGGCGGCTACGCCGGCCTCGTTTCGGTGGGCCAGCAGACCTTCATAGGCGTCGCGGCCTATTTCATGTTCGTGATGGCGCAGTTCTGGGGCGTCAATCCTTTCGTGGCCGTGCTGCTTTGCGTGATCGCTCCGGCGATCGTCGCAGTGCCGACCTACGGCCTCCTCCACCGCCTTGATGGTCCATACTTCGCCATCGGCACTTGGGTCGTGGCGGAGGTGTTCCGGCTGGGAACGTCGGTGTTCCCCTACGTCAATGGCGGCGCCGGCCTCAGCCTGCGCGTCATGACGCAATATTCCGCCACAGAGCGGTCCATCGGCATTTCGCTGCTCTGTGGTCTGTTGCTGCTGGTTACCATCGGCGGCAGCTACTGGCTGCTCCGCTCCCGCTATGGCCTTGCCCTGGCGGCGATGCGCGACAATCCGATTGCCGCGGCAAGCCAGGGCGTCAACGTCGGCCGGCTCCGCTTCCTGATCTGGGTTATGGCCGCAGTCGGCACCGGCTTGGCCGGCGGCATCTACTTCATGGCGCAGCTCCGCATCACGCCGCCCTCCACCTACAGCCCGAGCTGGGCCAACGTCGCCATCTTCATCGTCATGGTCGGCGGGCTTGGCTCGATCGAAGGTACGCTGATCGGCGCCTGCATCTATTTCTTCGCGGACAAGTGGTTCGCGCAATATGGAGCGACCTATCTGGTCGTGCTCGGACTGCTGACCCTGTTCGTCGCGCTGTTCGCGCGCGGCGGCGTCTGGGGGCTGATCTGCAAGGTGATCGACGCTCCGTGGTTCCCGACCCGGCGCACGCTGCTGGAGGATCGCAAGTGAAGGCCGCGATCTTCGATGGCGTCGGTCGCCCGCTCCGTGTCGACGAAGTCCAGGCGCCGCAGCCGGCGGCGGACGAGGTTCTGCTGCGCGTCGCCGCCTGCGGCATATGCGGCTCCGACCTGCACATCAGCGAGGATCCCGTCACCTTCGGTGTCGGGCAGGGGACCGTGCTCGGCCACGAATTTGCGGGTGAGATTGTTTCGGTCGGGTCGGGTGTGTCGGATTTTGAGCCCGGCGATCGTGTCGCTGTCGCGCCCATGTGGGGCTGCGGCCACTGCGAAAGCTGCCGCAAGGGCGAGCCGGCCTGGTGCGCCGAGATGCACCTGATCGGCGGAGGCTATGCCGAGTTGACCGCCGTGGCCGCGCGCCAGTGCCGCCGGCTGCCGGACGATCTTCCGGTGGTCGAGGGCGCATTGGCGGAACCGACTTCCGTCGGCCTGCATGCGGTCAACCGTTCGGGGATGAAGCCCGGCGACAAGGTGCTGATCCTCGGCGCCGGGCCGATCGGGCTTCTGGTCGCCTTCTGGGCGAGACGGCTGGGGGCCGGCGCGATCATCGTCGCCGATCTCACCGACCATCAGGAAGAGCGGGCGGCAGCCGTTGGCGCGACCGGCTTCGCGATATCGGGACCGAAGCTCGAGTCGCAGCTCAAGGAGATGATCGGCGGCAAGCCGGACATCGTTTTCGAGTGCGTCGGCAAGAAGGGCCTGATTGACTTCGCCTGCCGTCTTGTCCGCATTCACGGCACGGTTGTGGCCGTCGGCCTTTGTGTCGGCGGCGACGAGTGGGATCCGTTCGCAGCGATCTCGAAGGAGATCCAGGTCATCTTTGCCGTTTTCTTCACGATGGCCGAGTTCGCGACCGCCATCGACGCGCTCGGTCCCGGCCGCTTCCGGCCGCAGGCGCTGATCACTGACAGGATCAGTTTCCTGCAGACGCCCGATACATTCGAGGCGCTCAAGCGCCGGACGACCCAGTGCAAGGTTCTGATCGACGCGTTGGCAGGCTAGGTACGGGAGGCGAATGAGTCATGGATTTTGAAACGCTGAAATTCGACATCGACGGCGTTTCGACCGTCGTCAAGGCAATCGGCAAGGGCCCCGCCGTCATCGCGCTGCACGGCGCCGCCACGCTCGAGGGCTATGAGTGGGCGCGCGGTCTTGCCGACCGGTTCCGAGTCTATCTGCCCTTCCATCCGGGCTTCGGCGAGAGCGGTCCGGCGCCGCACGTCGCCGGCATGCAGGACATGGTCGTCCACAATCTCCGCCTCGTATCGGCGCTCAAGCTCGACAAGCCGCATCTTATAGGCCACTCCATGGGCGGATGGATGGCGGCCGAAATGGCGGTCGTCGCCGGCGAGCGCTTCAATCGGCTGGTGCTGAACGCGCCGGCGGGTCTCAATCACCCGGATCATGCGGGTGCCGACCTTGGTACGATCAGCCCGCAGGAGCTGCCCGGCTATCTCGCTCACAACGTCGATGTGGCGCTCCGCTATTTCCCGGGCGGATCCGATTCGCCGCCGCCTGAAGAGTTCGGCGCCGCGCGCGGGAAAGAGGGCGCGGCGCTCGGCAACATCCTCAAGGCTCACGGTTTTGGCCATCCGAACATTGGCCGCTGGCTGAGCCGCATCCCGAACAAGACGCTCATAGTCTGGGGCGACAAGGATCGCATGCTGGCGCCGGGCCAGGCGGAAATCTGGGCAAAGCGCATCCCCAACGCCACCACCTACATCGCCCGCGGCGTCGGTCATTTTGCGATGCAGGAAGAGCCGTCCGTGGTGACCGCGATCGGTGATTTTCTCGCCGGATGATATCTACTTGATTGAAGTGAACGCCCGCTTGTCAGCTCCGGAAGTCGCGTAACCTGGGAGGAAACACATGAACAAGCCGATGAAATCGACTGGCAGCTATTGGGGCACGCAAGCGGACTTCGCGGGCATGCTCGAGCAGATCAAGAAGATTGGGCCGATCCTCGAAGAGAACGCCCAGGCGAACGATGACCTCGGCAAGCTGAACGATGCGACCTTCAACGCGCTCAGGCCCCTGCGCATGTCGCACATCTTCGCGGCCGAAGAGAACGGCGGATTGCAGCTGTCGCCCAGTCAGGGAATGAAGTTGATTGAGGCGATCACCTATTACAGTGGCTCGGCCGGCTGGATTTCGATGGTGCATGCCTGCGTCAGCGCGATGGCGGCGGCCTTCCTGCCCGACAGCGCGGTCGACAAGCTTTTCGCCCCGGGCACCGAGAACCGCTTCTCCGGTCAGGGCACGCCGACGGGCATGATGAAGAAGGTCGAGGGCGGCTATCTGCTGAACGGCAAGTGGTCCTACGGCAGCGGCATGTATCACGCGACCTATACCCACAGCGCCGCGCTGGTCGACGATGGGACCGGCAAGCCCGCCAAGGACGAGAACGGCAACGTGATTGTGCTCTGCGCCCACGCCCCGGTCGGCGAGCACGGCCTCCTCGGCAACTGGGACGTGATCGGCCTGCGCGCCACCGGCAGCATCGATTATGACGCCAAGGACATTTTCATCCCCGACGATTTCGTTTTCCCGATCCTGACCGCGGAGCCGCAGCGCCTGAAGGAGTTCTTCAGCCTCGGCGTGGTCGGCCTTGCGGCCATAGGTCATTCGGGCTGGGCCATCGGCACCGGGCGGCGCATGATGGACGAGATCGCCAAGTTCGCGCGCAGCAAGACCGGGCGTTCAGGTTTGCTTGGCGAAAGCGACAAGTTCTGGTTCGACTATGGTCGCGCGGAAGCCCGTGTCCGCGCCGCTCGCGCCTTCCTCTTCGAGGTGTGGGCGGATGTCGAGGCGTCCATCGAGGCGGGCCAGCGCGTTTCGACACGCCAGATCAGCCTCATTCATCTCGCCAAGTCCGAGGTGCATGAAGCCGGCGTGGAAGGCTGCCAGTTCGCGTATCGGGCGGCGGGTGGCGCGTCGTTGCGCGCGGGCGTCATGCAGCGGGTCTTCCGCGAGATGATGACCGCCGCCAACCACTTCACCATCAATCCCAACATCGTGGGCGCGGCCGGCCGCGAAATCGGCGGTGTGTGGAGCGATCGCGCCTGGCAGTTTTATGACCTGATCCCGAAATCATAGCCGCGATCAGCCGATGAGGGCGAAGCGCCGGGTGAGCAGCCCCTGCGCTTCAGCATCCTCCCACCTGGAGCGCTAGATGATTTCGAAAACGTTGTAGATCGCGCCGTTTGGAAGACGATGGCCGTGGGCGACCGCGACAACCCGGTTCAGCCATCCGTATTTCTCCGACGCCGTCTCGAAGACCGGCACGACGCGCATGTAGTAGGCGTTCGGATTGACTTTCTCGCCCTTGGCAAGGGCCTCCAGGACCTCTTTCGGGCCATGGCGGAGCCCGGTGTAGGTCATGCCGATGAGGGCGCCGTCGTCCGTCTCCAACAGCGTGCGGACGTTGATCATCCAGGCGCCGTCCTCGCGCACGGTCTGCCAGTCGCTGCCGCTCGGCAGGATCGTCCCCTTGAGCCGGTCGCCCTCGAAATAACCGCCCGGCAGTTCGGCGATGCGGCGATCGGCAACCGGCGTCTTGCCGACAACCCACGGCTTCTTGATGTCGAGAAAGAAGGTCATCAGCGGCCGCCAGCGCACCTCCTTCATCTCCGGTGGCAAAATTCCGGCGAGTGCTGGGCGGTCCATCGTCAGTTCCTCCAATTGCCGAGCGCCCATCGAAGGGCGCGTTGCCGGCAACCTTAGTCAGGCGACGCAGTCGGGTCGAGACGGAAGCGGCTCCGTTCGCATATCGACCAATGCGGTGCGACGAACTGCCCGTTTTGGCGCTAGTCTCCGATTTGAAAACGACCGCAATCCGGCTACGGTCTGCGGACAGTTTGGCGAGGCCGCCGGCATCGGAATTTTTCGGGAGGAATACCTTCGTGAAATACAATCGTCCGCAGGCAACCGCGTCCTTTGGCACCCAGGCAAAGGATTGGGAAGCCGGTGTCGACTACCACCGGCTGCACAACGATCGCCTGAAGCGCGCCCAGGAAGCAGTGCGGCACGCCGGGCTAGGTGCCGTGCTTTGCTTCAATTTCGACAACATCCGCTACGTTACCGGCACGCATATCGGGGAGTGGGCGCGCGACAAGTTCATGCGCTACGCGCTCTGCCCGGTGCAGGGTCCGCCCTACCTGTGGGATCCAGCGCCGCCGGCCAAGCGCATCTCATCGCCGTGGATCGCCGACAACGTTGCCGCGCCGATTTCCACCATGCAAGGCGCGCTGCCGCCGTTCATGGGCATCCAGACCGACTTCGCCAAGCAGATCAAGAAGGCGCTTGTCCACTACGGCATCGACAAGGAGCCGATCGGCATCGACCTCATGGAGCTGCCGATGCTGCGTGCCCTCGAAGCCGAGGGCATCGAGGTTGTCGACGGCCAGCAGGCGCTGCTCGATGCGCGCGAGATCAAGACCAAGGACGAGATCGAACTGCTCAAAATGGCGGCGGCGATGGTCGATGCCACCTATGTCGACATCGCGCGCGCGATCCGGCCGGGCACGCGGGAAAACGAGCTGGTCGCCATCGCCAATGACCGGCTGTTCCGCATGGGCTCGGAGCGTGTGGAGTGCGTCAACTCGGTTTCCGGTCCGCGCGGCCGGCCGCACTCGCACACCTTCTCCGACCGGATGATCCAGCCGGGCGACATGGTGTTCCTCGACATCATGCACTCCTTTAACGGCTATCGCACCTGCTACTACCGCACCTTCGTCTGCGGCGAGCCGACCAACACCCAGATCGACGCCTACGAGACGGCGTCGAAGTGGATCAGCGCCTCGATCGACATGATTCGTCCGGGCGTGACGCCGGATGAGGTGGCGCGCGTCTGGCCCGACGCCAAGGATTTTGGCTACCGCGACGAGGCCGAGGCCTTCCTCCTGCAGTACGGGCACGGTGTCGGCCTGTCGCTGTGGGAACGCCCGATCTTCTCCAAGCGCTTCTCCGGGCAGAACACGCCGCTCCGCGAGGGCATGGTGTTTGCCCTTGAGACATGGAAGGGCGCGGAGGATGGTTCCGGCGCGGCGCGCATCGAGGAAGAGGTGGTGGTCACCAAGGACGGCTGCGAGATCATCACGAACTTCCCGTCGAACCGGCTCATTTCATGCGGTCTGCCGGGCTGTGAGGTATTCTAGCGGCGTCTATCTATAGCTTTGGGCCGGCGCAGGTGCCGGCCCGGGCCGCGAGGACTTTTCCCTTGGCGCAAACGCCGGTCACGATTCTTACGGGCTTTCTCGGCAGCGGAAAGACCACGCTCCTCAACCGCGCCCTCCGCGATCCCGCGCTGGCGCGCACCGCCGTCGTTATCAACGAATTCGGCGAGGTCAGCCTCGATCATCTGCTGGCGACTACCAGCGACGACAAGATCGTGGTGCTCGAAAACGGCTGCCTTTGTTGCACGGTCTTCGGCGATCTCGTCGGCACGCTCAACAATCTCTATCACCGGCGCGAAGCCGGTGAGGTGCCGCACTTCGACCACGTGGTGATCGAGACTTCAGGGCTCGCCGATCCGGCGCCGGTCGTGCAGGCGTTCCTGTCTGAGCCGACGCTTGCCGGCCTTTACCGCGTCGGCATGGTGATCGTCGTCTTCGATGCCGTGAACGGCCCGGGCACGCTGGAACGCCATGAAGAATCCGTGCGGCAGCTGGCGCTCGCCGATCGCATTCTCGTCACCAAGCTTGACCTCGTGCCGGTGGCCGAGCGCGCAACTGTCGAAGCAGAGTTGATAGAGCGTCTCCGTCGCATAAACCCGGCGGCGAAGATCGACCGGATCGACGACCCCGGCGTCGATCCGATCGCGCTCCTGAGTGGCGCCGCTCTCGACCCGACGGCCAGCGACACGGCGGCGAAGGATTGGCTCAATCTGGCGGCCTACGAACATCAAGACCATGACGGTCACCACCATGACCACGACGGTCACCATCACCACCATCATCGCGACGGCGACATCGAGTCGTTTGCCTTCGTGCGCGAGGAACCGACAAGCCGATACGCGCTGCAGCTTCTGCTCGCTGCCCTTGAACAGAATCTCGGGGCGAACCTGCTCCGGGTCAAAGGCCTGGTGAACGTTACCGAGGAACCGGACCGGCCGGCAGTGATCCAGGGTGCGCAGCATCTGCTGCACAACATTTCCTGGCTCGATCGCTGGCCGGACAACGACCGCCGCACCCGAATTGTATTCATCACCCAGAACATCCAACGCGCGACGATCGAGGAGATGATCCGGCTTCTCGATCGCGTGGCGACGCGGACGGCCAGGGCGCGGGAGCGGGCGGCGCAATCCTAGGCTGCCGATCGCCGATCAGCTGATTCGCCAAGGGTTTGCAGGCGCCGTCTGCGGTGTCTAAAGTGCGGCCGCTTTCCGTGCGGAGGGAGCGGGTCATCGGCCGGGTCGCCTGACCGGCGCGGAACGACCGACAAGAAAACGGGGGGATATGTTGCTGGACCAGTTTAACCTCTTCAACGAGTTCAACCTGCTTCGCATCATGTGCGGCGCGTTTCTCATCCCGCACATCGTGGGCAAGTTCACCGAGCCGAAGGCTCTTGAGCTGTTCGATGCCTTCGGTTTCAAGCCGCCCCAGTTCTGGGTCTATGTCGCCTGCGCCATCGAGACCGTGCTGGCGATCGGTCTCATCTTCGGCATTTTCACGCGTTACGTTGCCGCTATCGCGGTCATCCATCTCATGGTCGCGGCGGTCTCGACGTACCGACACAACGGCAAGTGGCTGTGGCACATCGGTGGTGCCGAATACTGCGTGTTCTGGGCGCTCGCCTGTCTCGTCGTCGCGATGCACGGCTGAGCATCATTCCTTCCAGTCGCGTCCGGCGTCCGCCGGACCATTCCCGCGTTCCCACGGAGATCATCATGAAAGTCGGCTTTATCGGACTCGGCAAAATGGGCCTCGCCATGGCCGATCGCATCCTCGGGGGCGGCAACGACCTCGCTGTTTATAACCGAACCGCCGAAAAGGCTTCCGACCTGGTCGGCCGCGGGGCGAAGCTCGCCGGCACCGTCAAGGACGCCGCACAGCACGGCGACGTCGTCATCACCATGGTCGAGAACGACGCCGCGCTGTCGCATGTCGCGCTGGGCGACCACGGGCTGGTTCATTCGATGGCGAAGGGCGCCATCCATGTGTGCATGGGAACGCACAGCCTGAACCTCATCAAGAAGCTGACCGAAGCGCACGCGTCTGCGGGTCAGGTGCTGGTGAGCGCTCCCGTCCTCGGCCGTCCGCCAGTGGCGGCGGCTGGCCAGCTCGGCATCATCGCCGGTGGACCCGCTGCGGCCATCGAGAAATGCCAGCCGCTGTTCGCAGTCATTGGCCGCCGCACGTTCGACGGCGGGCCCGAGCCGGTCGGCGCCGCCGCGGCCAAGATCGCCAACAACTTTGTGCTCGCCTGCGCTATCGAGGCGATGGGCGAGGGTTTCACGCTCGCCGAGAAGTGCGGCGTTCCCGGCGCGTCCTTCTTGGACATCCTCACTGACGGACTATTCGCTGCGCCGGCCTACAAGACCTATGGCAAGGTCATTGCCGAGAAGGGCTATTTCGGCCCGCCCGGCTTCACCGCGACGACGGGCCTCAAGGATGTTAATCTGGCGCTTGCCGCCGGCGAGTCGGTGTCGGTGCCGCTACCCAGCGCCAACGTCTGCCGCGACCGGCTGCTCGGCGCCATCGCCCATGGCAACGGCGATCGCGACTGGTCGATCATGGCGCACGAACAGGCGCGCGCCAGCGGGATCGCCTGACGGCGGGCTAGACGAGGATACGGACCGGGCTCTCGACGATCGTCTTGAACGCGTCGAGCAGTTCGGCTCCGAGCGCCCCATCGACGACGCGGTGATCGCAGGACAGCGTTACCGTCATCACGGACGAGAACGCGACGCCGCCAGTGGCGGTCTCGACCGCCTGGCGGCGGACGGTGCCGACGGCGAGGATCGTGCCGTGCGGCGGGCTGATGATCGCCGAGAACTCGCGCACCACGCCGTACATGCCGAGGTTGGAAATCGCGCTGGAGCCGCCCTGGTAGTCGTGCGGCATCAGCTTGCGGCTGCGGGCGCGCGCCGCGAGATCGCGCATCTCGGCGGAAATCGCCTTCAGCGATTTGGCCTCGGCATTGCGGATGATGGGGGTAAAGAGGCCGCCCTCGATTGCCACGGCCACCGCAACGTCCGACTGCGTGAAGCGAAGAATGCGATCGTCGGCCCACACGGCATTGGCGGCGGGAACCGCCTGCAGCGCCGCCGCCCACGCCTTGATGATGAAATCGTTCAGCGAGAACTTGTAGGCTGGGCCGGTGTCCTTGCTGGTTGGCGCGGCGGCGTTCAGCTCTGCGCGCAGCTTGGCGAGAGCGTCGATCGTGATATCCGCCACGACATAAAAGTGCGGGATCGTCTGCTTCGCCTGCAACAGGCGCGCGGCGATCGTGCGCCGCATGCCGTCGAGCGGCACTTCCGCGTAAGGCGTGTCCTTGTAAAGCGCCATGATCTCGGCGGCGCCCGGTCCCGATGCCATCGCGCCCCCGGTAACGCGGGCCGGTGGCGCCGTTTTGATGTCGGCGGCGGTCACGCGACCCTTGGGCCCCGAGCCATTCACCTTGGAAATATCGATGCCGGCGTCCTTCGCCAGGCGCCGGGCGAGCGGCGTTGTCCGTGTGCCGCTCGAGGTCTGCGCCGCTCCGTAGTTGTGGGCCGGCGTGCGGACCTCGAAGTACGGGTCCATCTTCGTCGCCAGGTTAGGTGCAGGCGGCGGAACCGGAGCGGGCGAGGCTGCGGCGCTTTTGACGGCAGGCGCGGGCGCCTTCGGCGCTGCGGCCGGAGCCGGCGGCGGAATGGGAGCGGACCTTGCGGCGGGCGCGCCGGCCTTGTCGGAAATTGTCGCGACCACAGCCCCGACTGGCACGACGCCGCCGACCGGCACGCGAATCTCGGCCAACACGCCGCCTTCGGTCGCCTGGATTTCCATCGAGGCCTTATCGGTCTCGATCTCGAACAGGTTTTCCCCCGCCGCGACGGCGTCGCCGACCGACTTGAACCATACCGTCACCTTGCCTTCGGCGACGGTCTCGCCGAGCTGCGGCATCAACACGTCCATTGCGACGAGCTCCGTTCTCTAGTCGGCCAGCGAGCGCTGCACCCGATCGACGATGCGGGCAACGCTGGGTATGGCGAGATCTTCCAGCTTGTCGGATGCCGGCAGCGGGATGTGCGGCGTGGTGATGCGTACCGGCGGGCCGTCGAGGTCATAGAAAGCCTCGTCGGCCACGATCGATACGATCTCGGCACCCCACCCGCAGAGCCGCGGGTTCTCCTCGACCGTGAACAGCCGGTGGGTACGGGCGACGGAGGCAAGGATGGTTTGTGTGTCGAGTGGCACCAACGAGCGCACGTCGATCACTTCGCAGTTGATGCCGTGCTCGGCCTGCAGCTTCTCGGCGGCTTCCAGCGAGCGCGGTACCATCATCGCCAAGGCGACGATGGTGGCATCGGTTCCCGGCCGCAGCACTTTTGCTACTCCCAGCCGGTCGACAATCTCGCCGTCCGGCACTTCGCCCTTGGTCGGGTAGAGCGCCTTGTGCTCAAGGAAGATCACCGGATCGGGATCGCGCACTGCCGCGGCGAACAGGCCGATCACATCGACCGGCGAGGACGGCGCCACGACCTTGAGGCCGGGGATCATCATGCACCAGTTCTCGACGCTCTGGCTGTGTTGGGCGCCAAAGCGCACGCCGCCACCGTTCCCGGTGCGGATGACCAGCGGGACCTTCACCTGGCCGTTGGTCATGTAGCGGCTCTTCGGGAACTCATTGGCGATGTAGTCGAAACAGACCGCGAAGAAGTCCGAGAACATGATCTCGGCAATCGGCTTTAGCCCGGTCATCGCGGCGCCCATCGCCGCACCCATGATCGCCTGTTCGGAGATCGGCGTGTCGCGCACGCGCAGTGGTCCGAACTGGTCGTAGAGACCCAGGGTTGCCTTGAACACGCCGCCGGACTTGCCGATATCCTCGCCCAGGAAAACGACGTCGGGGTCGCGCTCCATTTCCTGCGCGATGCCGCGAATTACGGCATCGCGATAGGTCAGTTCCGCCATGCCCAGCCTCCGTCGGCATACACATCGGTCGTCAGGAGTTCCGGCGGCGGGGAGGGCGCCGCCTTGCAACGCTCGGTCGCGTCGTCGACCATCTGGTTCACGTTCTTTTCGATCGCGGCGATCTGGTCTTCGCTGACGCCGAATTGCTTCAGGCGTTCGCGATATCGCTTGATGGGGTCGTTGTTCTTCTTCCAGTTGTCCAGCTCGCCTTCCGGCCGGTATTTGCCGGGGTCGGCGCGCGAGTGGCCGCTGTGGCGGTAGGTCATGCACTCGATCAGAGTCGGGCCGCCGCCCGATCTAGCCTTTTCATAGGCGGTCGAAGCGGTGCGGTAGACAACGTCGGCGTCGTTGCCGTCGATGACGATGCTTTCCAGCCCATAGGCGGAGGCGCGATCAGCGGCTGGGTGTTCGACCGCCGTCACGTCTCCGATCGGGGTATATTCCATGTAGAGGTTGTTCTCGCAGACGAAGACCACCGGCAGCTTCCAGATCGCGGCGAAGTTCAGCGCCTCGTGGAAGGCGCCGATGTTGGTGGTGCCATCGCCGAAGAAGCAGACCGAAACGTCCTTGCTTCCCTTATACTGCGCGCGCCAGGCGGAGCCGCAGGCGATGGGCAGGTGGGCGCCGATGATGGCATAGGAGCCCATGACGCCATGTTCGACCGAGGTCAGGTGCATTGAGCCGCCCTTGCCGCGCATCAGTCCGTTATCGCGCTGCATCAGTTCGCCTAGAACGTGCTCATAGGGAACGCCGCGGGCCAGCGTATGGGCATGGCCGCGGTAGGTGCAGAAGGAGAGATCGCCGGGCTTCATTGCCGTCGCGAACCCCGCGGCAATCGCTTCCTGTCCGAGGGAGAGATGGCTGGTGCCCTTGACCAGATTCTGCAGGAACAGATCATAGGCGCGCTGCTCTCCCTGGCGGAGCTCGAACTGAGTCCGGTACAGCTTCAGCCTCAGTTCCTCGCCGATGTCGTCATTGTTGCCGGTCGGTGCGGCCGCTGCCAATGCGCCGTTTTTCTTTTGCGCCATAAGTGCCTCTGGACCTCCGAAATGCGTGCGGCCGGTCTCTATCTTGTTGGGGTCGCAAACCGATTTAAGGCAGTGTTGGTATCAGCCCGGCCCACGACCTTCAAGGAAGAGTCTGTCCAAAATGGAATGACGCCACATGGTTCGCGCGAGACGCTCAGGATGCGTTCTCGTGGGCGCACAACCGGGGCAACGGTTTCGCAAGCCTTTGGCGCGATAACCATGCGGCTATGCGTCATCGGGGACCGCTTGACTAGCGGCGAGCCCGCACTTCTTCTATGCCCGGGGAAGTTTGCAGCTTTCCGGACGTTTGATCGGGCCTTATCCAATGCCCGTTTCGCCGGTCCCAGGGTGTTGAATGCCGATCACGAAGAGCAGCTTGCTGCTGGTGGCGATTGCCATGGCCGCCGTTGGTGTCAGCGGCTGCAGCGAAAGCGGTAACAGCGCCCCCCAATCCGCCCCGCCTCCCATGGAGGTGGGCGTTATGACCGTCCATTCGCAGCGGGTCGAGATCACCGCCGAACTCTCGGGCCGCACTTCGCCGTTCCTGGTCGCCGAGGTGCGTCCGCAGGTGACGGGCATCATCCAGAAGCGGTTGTTCAAGGAAGGCTCCGAGGTAAAGGCCGGCGATCTGCTCTATCAGGTGGACGCGGCGAGCTATCAGGCAGCCTTCGACAGTGCCTCGGCGGCACTGGCGCGGACGCAGGCGACGCTTGCCAGCGCGCAGTCGAAGTCCGACCGGTTCCAGTCGCTCTATTCCACCAAGGTCGTTAGCCAGCAGGATTTCGAGGACGTCAGCCTCGCGCTCCGCCAGTCGCAGGCCGACATCGACGCCGGCAAGGCGGCGCTCGAGACGGCGCGCATCAACCTCGAGGAAACCAGGATCACCGCCCCGATATCGGGCATCATTGGCCGGTCGTCCTACACGGAGGGGGCTCTGGTGACCACCAATCAGGCAAATGCGCTGGCGACGGTCCAGCAACTCGATCCGATGTACATCGATGTCACCGAGTCGACCGCCGACTTCCTTCGCCTGCGCATGGGTGTGGATCACGGGGCGGCACCGAGCGGGCAGGGGGCCGACGCCCAGGTCAAACTGACGCTCAGCAACGGCGCGCTCTATCCGCAGCTGGGCACGCTGCAATTCACTGACGCTACCGTTGATGCGAGCACCGGCGCGGTGACCTTGCGTACGCTCTTCCCCAACCCGGACCATCTTCTTCTGCCTGGGATGTACGTCCGCGCGGAGATCGTCGAGCGTGTCGACGATCACGGCATCCTCGTCTCGCAGCGTGGCGTCAGTCGCGACCAGAAAGGTCAAGCGACGGCGCTCGTCGTGACTGCCGACAACAAAGTCGAGCAGCGCAACATCACCGCGAGCCGTACGGTCGGTGATAGCTGGCTGGTCGAAAGCGGGATCAACGACGGCGACCGGGTCATCGTGGAAGGCATTCAGAAAGTGCGCCCCGGCCAGGTTGTCAAAGCTGATGAGGTCGCCGCCTCGGGCGCCAGCGCGTCGCAGGCGTCGGCGGCTCCCGACAAGCCCGCCAACCCTTGAGTCCAGCCGATGTCTCGCTTCTTCATTGAGCGACCGATCTTCGCCTGGGTGATCGCCGTCGTGATCATGCTGGCCGGTGCGATCTCGATCGTGCAGTTGCCGATCGCCCAATATCCGCAGATCGCTCCGCCAACCGTCACCATCGCGACCACCTACCCGGGCGCCTCGGCGAGCACGGTCGAGAACTCGGTGACGCAAGTCATCGAGCAGGCCATGAACGGTCTCGACAACCTGCTCTACATTCAGTCGACCAGCGCCAGTAACGGCTCCGCCCAGGTCACCATAACCTTCACCAACGCCGCCAATCCCGACATCGCGCAGGTGCAGGTGCAGAACAAGCTGCAGCAAGCCATCGCGCTTCTGCCCGCCGAGGTGCAGCAGCAGGGCGTGGTGGTGACCAAGTCGAACTCCAGCTTCCTGATGGTCATTGGCTTCGTGTCGAAGGACGGCACGATGGGCGCGACCGATCTCGCCGACTACGTCGCCAGCCATGTGCTCGATCCGATGAGCCGGGTCAGCGGTGTCGGCAACGTGCGCCTGTTCGGTGGCCAGTACGCCATGCGCATCTGGCTCGATCCGAACAAGCTCCTGCAATACCGCCTTGAGCCGGGCGACGTGACGACAGCAATCCGCGCCCAGAACGCGCAGGTCTCTGTCGGGCAGCTTGGCGGAACGCCGGCTATCAGTGGCCAGGAGCTGAATGCCACCATCTCTGGCCAGGATCCCCTCCAGACGCCGGAACAGTTCGGCACCATCCTGCTCAAGACCAACGCCGACGGCTCGACCGTTCACCTCAGCGATATCGCACGCGTCGAGCTGGGGAGCGAAAGCTATGAGGTCAATGCGCAGTTCAACGGGCAGCCGTCCGCGGGCGTTGCGATCAGCCTTGGGACCGGCGCCAATGCCATCGGCACCGCTGCTGCGGTGCAGGCCGAGCTGGCCCAACTGGAGGTAAATTTTCCTCCCGGGATGCAGGCTGTGATCCCCTATGACACGACCCCGTTCGTCAAGGTGTCGATCGAGGAAGTAGCACGCACGCTGCTTGAGGCCGTCGTCCTCGTGTTTTTCGTGATGTTCCTGTTCCTGCAGAATCTGCGGGCCACGCTGATCCCAACCATTGCCGTGCCGGTCGTGCTTCTCGGTACCTTCGCAGTCCTGTCGCTTGCCGGCTTCTCGATCAACACTCTCACCATGTTCGCGATGGTGCTGGCGATCGGCCTGCTCGTCGACGACGCCATCGTCGTCGTCGAGAACGTCGAACGCGTGATGAGCGAGGAGCGTCTCTCGCCCAAGCAGGCAACGCAGAAGTCGATGAGCGAAATCACCGGTGCACTCGTCGGTATCGCTCTGGTTCTGGCGGCTGTGTTCGTGCCGATGGCTTTCTTCGGCGGCTCGACCGGCGTCATCTACCGCCAGTTCGCCATCACGCTGGTCTCCGCGATGGTCCTGTCGGTACTCGTGGCGCTGATCTTCACGCCGGCACTGTGCGCGACCCTGCTGCGTCATACCAAGCCGCGCGAGGAACGCAGCGGCTTCTTCGGCTGGTTCAACCGCACGTTCGACCGCGGAAACCGACTCTATCGCGGCGGGCTGCGCTCGTCGCTTCGCCATGTGTTCGTGTCGTTGCTGGTTTACGCCGTCGTCGTCGGCGGTTTGGGGACACTATTCCTTCGTTTGCCGACGTCTTTCGTGCCCGAGGAAGATCAAGGCACCCTCTTTGCCCTCGTGCAGCTGCCGCCGGGTGCGACGCAGCAGCGCACGCTTTCGGTGCTGGATCGCGTCCGCGATCATTTCCTGAAGGACGAGAAGGATGCCGTCTCCGCGATCTTCACGATCGCGGGCTTCAGCTTCGCCGGTGCCGGCCAGAACGTCGGTCTTGCCTTCGTCAAGCTCAAGGATTGGAGTGAGCGGACTACGCCAGATCTGAAAGCCCAGGCTGTTGCCGGCCGGGCGATGGGCGCATTCTCCCAATTCCGCGATGCCATTGCCTTCGCATTCGCGCCACCTGCGGTGCAGGGCCTCGGCCAGGCCAACGGCTTCGATTTTTTCCTGGAGGATCGCGGCGGCCTTGGCCATGACGCGCTGATCCAGGCCCGCAACCAGCTTCTCGGCCTGGCGGCACAGGAGCCGACGCTGTCGGCCGTCCGTCCCAACGGTCAGGACGACGTGCCGCAATTTGCCATCGACGTCGATCAGGCCAAGGCAGGGGCGCTCGGCGTGTCCGTGGCGGACATCAACAGCACGCTGTCGATCGCGTGGGGCGGAACCTACGTCAATGACTTCATCGACCGGGGACGGGTGAAGCACGTTTTCGTGCAGGCCGACGCGCCGTATCGCATGGATCCGGAGGAACTGTCCGCCTGGCATGTGCGCAATGCGTCCGGCGACATGGTGCCGTTCTCGGCCTTCGCGACGACACACTGGACGTATGGATCGCCCCGGCTGGAGCGCTACAACGGCGTGCCCGCCGTGGAAATCCAGGGTCAGGCCTCGCCGGGCACCAGTTCGGGTGCCGCGCTCGATACCATCGACAGGCTGGTCAAGCAGTTGCCGGCGGGCTTCAGCCACGAGTGGACGGGACTCTCCTATCAGGAACGCCTGTCCGGAAACCAGGCGCCGGTCCTCTACGGCGTTTCGCTCGTCGTTGTCTTCCTCTGTCTCGCCGCGCTCTATGAAAGCTGGTCGATCCCGTTCTCGGTCATGCTCATCGTGCCGCTTGGGTTCTTCGGCGCGGTTGTCGCGGCGACGCTCTTCGGCCAATCGAACGACGTTTATTTCCAGGTTGCGTTGCTCACCACTATCGGACTCGCCGCCAAGAACGCCATTTTGATTGTCCAGTTCGCGCTGCTTGAACAGTCGAAAGGCAAGCGCCTTACCGACGCGACGATCGAAGCCGTGCGCCTCCGCCTGCGGCCGATCCTGATGACTTCGTTCTCGTTCGTCTTCGGAGTGACACCGCTGGCGCTGGCGCGTGGTGCCGGCTCGGGCAGCCAGAACGCCATCGGCATCGGCGTTATGGGTGGCATGATCGCGGCGATCGTCCTGGGCGTAACCTTTGTCCCGCTGTTTTTCGTGACCGTGCGCCGTATGGTCGGAGGCGAGACCAAGTCCTCGCCCGTGGTTGTCGCTGAGCCGAAATCGTATCAGCCGCAGTCGCATCCGGCCGAGTGAGGGCGAAGGCGGGCGCGGCTTTGTTGAAAGCGCCCCGTCCTGCGGCTAAGACCAAGAGGCTACGCCCCAACGCGCTTGGGCGGCAGAGGGCCCAAAAGGGGGGACGTCGGCGGGATGCGTACGCTCGAACAATTCGACATCAAGGGACGTTCGGCTCTGGTCACCGGCGGGGCTTCCGGACTGGGTCTTGCCTACGTCGAGGCGATGGGCGAATCCGGCGCCTCGGTGACGATTGCCGATATCGATCGTGAGGGCGGCGAGCGTGAGGCGGCCCGGCTGCGCAAGGAAGGTCAGAACGTGCGCGCCGCGGTCCTTGACGTCACCGACCGCGCGGCAACCGCCCGCGTCTTCGACGAACATATGACAGCATTCGGTCGCCTGGACATTGCCTTCGCCAATGCCGGCATCGATCCGGGTGCGGGCTACTGGAATCCGGCCGGCTATCGCAACGACGACGGGCAGATCGACACGTTCGATCCGGCGCGCTGGGACCGCACGATCGCGATCAACCTCACCGGCGTCTACAACACCGTGCGCGACGCGGTTCGCCTCATGAAGCCGGCGCGCCAGGGCAGCATCATCGCCACCACGTCCAACGCCGCGCTGATCAACGAAGCCATCGTCGGCACGGCCTATATGCCGGCGAAGGCCGGCGTCGCCCACTTCGTCCGCCACATGGCGCAGGAACTTGCGGCGTTCGGCATCCGGGTCAACGCAATCGCTCCCGGTCCATTCGTCACCAACATCGGCAACGGCTGGCTGAAGGATCCGGTCGTGCGCGAAGCCTGGGATTCGAAGGTGCCTCTCGGCCGCATGGCGGAACCGTGGCAGCTCAAGCCGCTGGCGCTCTACCTTGCATCCGACGCCTCGTCGTACATGACCGGCAGCCAGCTCGTCATCGACGGCGGCTTCATGGTCGGCAAGCCAGTCTAGCCGGATCGATTCTCGACGACGACCTCGCCGATGCTCGAGGCGTCGTACTGCGTGAAGTAGAGCCGCCCATTGGAAAACGCCGTGATGCAGCGCGGGCCGCTTGCAGCGGTGGGGATCGGAAACTCGCCCAGCACCTCGCCGTCCGGCGTCATGCAGCCGATCTGGTTGGCGAAGTTGGCCGTGTACCAGAGGAGATTGTTGTCCGGACCGACGGTCACGCCGCGCAGCGACGCGTTGGGTGTCGGCACTGGAAACTCGCGGATTACCCCGTGCGCGTCGATGCGGCCGAGAGCGTTGGCCCCGGTCTCGACGAACCAGACGCCGCCGGCCGGGTGCGTGCAGGTAGCCCGCGGCTGGCTGTCGACGCTCGGCGTGGCGTACTCACGCACCGTCTTGCCATCCGCGCTCATGCTGGCGATGCGGTTTCCGCTTGCTTCGCTGAACCAGAGCAGCCCGTCGCGCACCGTCAGTGACAGCGGCTTGCTGCCCTTGGTGATACCGGCGGCAAATTCGTGGACCTCGCCGGTCGTCGTTATGCGGCCGACCTGATCGACGTCGCTCTCGGAAAACCAGATGGCGTCGTCAGGCCCGACGATCATTCCGTCCGGGGCGGCGTTGGGTGTCGGCAATGGAAATTCGGTGATGACGCCGGCGGGGGTAATCCTGCCGATCTTGTGGCCTTTCTTCTCGCTGAACCAGAGATTGCCGTCGGGACCCAGCACGAGCCCGATGGGCGTGCTGCGGTTGTCGGGCAGCGCGAATTCCTTGAACGTGGTTGTCGTCGGGTCAAACCGTCCGATCTTGCCGGTAAGGCTTTCGCAGAACCACAAACATTGGTCGGGACCTTCGACGCAAATGTAAGGGCCACTTGCCGCCGTCGGAATCCGGTGCTCATGGATGGTGGCTCGCAGGACAGTGCGCATGCTGCTATTCGCCTGACTCATTTTGACGATGCCTTTTGCCACGGTGCGTCGGTCGCGTTGGATTCCGTGAAACGGGTGATGCCGACCCCGATCGGCCTGTGGCGGTAGCCGGGGAGGGCTGGATCGAGCCCCCATATCGCCTGATAGGTGTCGATGCAGCCGACCCGGCGCTGCAGTTCGATGAGGCCGGCGGCGCAGACAATCCACCAGAGGCCGAGGACCAGCCACATCCAGACCGGTGCGTCAGCGGCCCACAATCCCGTTTCCACGGTGGCTATCGCGAGAGCGATCAGCAGGTACCCGACGCCCTTGTGCGCCCGTTCGAAAATGATACGCCGCCTGGTCATGCTGTAATGGTCGCCGGGCCATTCCGCGGGCGGCTTCGGTTGCCGGGTGAAGGAGTTCATCGGGCCGCCGTGGGTGCCGCGGAGGTACGAGCCGATGATCTGCAGCGAGGCCAGGACGAAGATCAGCCAGCCGAGCGTAATGTGCAGGCTGCGGAACGGAGCGAGCAGGCCGCCTGTGCCCCACAGCATGAGCCCGACGGCAAGGGTCATCACGAGAACCAGCGCGTTGCCGAGCCGGCGGTGCGCAATAAACCAGAATGGATTGTCGAGGTGGCGCGGCCACTGCTGGCGCGGCGTCACCTTGAAATAGCGCACCACGACGAGCGCGGCCGGCATAAGGACAGCCCAGGCCAGCACCATCAGCCGCCCGTGCCAGGCCGTCGTCGCGGCAACGTAATGTTCGCTTACTCCGCTGATCGGCGCCAGTAGCCAGTCGATGGTCCCCGCCTGCGCCGCCGCCGGCATCGCCGCCAATATCAGCGCGCCAAGGGCGCCAAGCACGTTTTTGATCATGCTCACTTTGGATAGCGGATCAGAATCGGTGTCAAGCGTTCCCGCGTCTGTCCGCGGCCGGCGAAGCGTTGCTAAGTCGGAGGGCGGTCAGGTATACGGGCCTGCGATAGTGCGTGCCAGCGATGGTTCAGGCTGGGCGTAAGTTCGTGGCTGGGGATCATATCCGTTGACCGTTGCCTCCGTGGAAGCTCCCGTTTCGCAGCGCGAGCGGAACAAGGAAGACAAGTTCCGCCGTATCCGGGACGCTTCCCTCGAACTTTTCCTGTCGAAGGGCTTCGACGATACCACCACGCGCGAGATCGCGGCGCGCGCCGGGGTCGGTCTCGGCACGGTATTCGTCTACGCCAAGACAAAGCGCGATCTTCTCTTTCTCATCGTCAACGGCGATCTCGAGCGGGTCGTCGAGGAGGCGCGGGCGGCGTTCCGGCCTGATCGTTCCATGCTGGAGAACCTGCTTACGATCATTCGCCTGCATTACGCGATCTATGCCAAGCAGCCCGAACTCTCCAGGCTCACCCTGCGCGAGATGTACTTCTACGCGTCTGGAGTTCAGGGCCAGCGCTTCCTGCGCACGCGCGAGCGGCTCATCCAGTTGTTCATCGACATCGTGACGGAAGGGATGAAGCAGGGCGCAATCCAGTCGCAAGAGAGCCCCGCTTTCCTGGCGTGGATGATCTTCGCGCTGTTCCAGGTCGATATCCGGCGCTTCCTGATGCAGGAGGATCTGTCCATCGACGCCGCCGTCAAGACCTTCGCGAGGCAGCTGCGTGTCCTGATGCGCGGCCTTTCGGCGAAGCCCGGGGCTTTCGCCGTTGGGCGGACTTCCCGCAAGAAGTAGGCGTTCGGGCAGATTGCCTATCACGCCCGCGCCTAGATGCTGCTTCGCGCCTTGACAGAAAATTGAACAGGCTCAACTGTCGCCGGCCGGCGCGTCGCCGGCAACGCGATCATCAGCAGGACGACGAGAAGTCATGAGCGATCTGGATGGCAAGGTGTGCGTTGTCACCGGCGGGGCAGGGAGCATCGGTCAGGCAACGGTGCGGGCGATGCTCGCGCACGGCGGCAAGGTCATGGCGGTCGACAAGAACCCCGATGCGCTGGCGGCCGTCATGGCCACCCTCGATCCGGCGCGGACGGGATCTGCCGTGGCCGACGTTACGGATGCCGCCCAGACACGCGCCTATTTCGCACGCACGGTGGAGCGCTTCGGCAAGATCGATGTCATTTTTTGCAATGCCGGCATCGACGGCCCGTTGATGCCAATCACCGAGTACCCGGAGGACTTGTTCGACCGCGTCGTCGCATCGCACGTTCGAGGCGGCTTTCTGACCTGCAAGTACGGCCTGCCGCAAATGAACGACGGCGGCAGCATCGTCATCATGTCGAGCATCGTCGGCGTGCGTGGCGTGCCCGGCAATTGCTCCTACGTGATGGCGAAGCACGCCTTGACCGGATTGATGCGGGGACTTGCCCGCGAAGTCGCCCACCGCGCCATCCGCGTCAACACGGTCAACCCGGCCCCCATCGACAACGAATTCATGCGCACGGCCGAGAAGACGATGAGCGTGCTGATCGGCCGCGATGCCGGCGAGTTCTTCGATGAGCAGATTCCGATGGGCCGTCATGGGCAGCCGGAAGAGGTCGCCGAGGCGGTCTGCTTCCTGGCCTCGGCGCGCAGCAGTTTTACGAGTGGAAACAGCCTGATGGTCGACGGAGGATTCTGCGCCTAGCGGGCGGCGATGTCTTGACTTCGGGGCCGTCTCGCGCCGATAATTGAGCATGCTCAAAAAGAGCCGGCGCGGTAACGCGTCGTGGGAAGCCGGCGAAATGCCGGGCAACAAGCGAGCGGAAACCTTGGGCCGCGAGTTCTTCGTCGGTAGCGATGTCGGCGGTACCTTCACCGATCTCTGGGTAGCCAGCGGCGGCGACTTCCGCGTGTTCAAGACGCCGACGACGGCGGACGTGTTCACCGGCGTGCTTGAGGCCGTCGCGTTCGCGGCCACCGCTTTCGGCGTGAGCCTTGCGGATTTTTGTTCAGGCATCGCCCGGTTCGGCCATGGCACCACCGTCGGTCTCAACGCGCTTCTAACGGGCAGGGCTGCGAAAACGGCGATCCTGACGACGCGCGGGTTTGCCGACACGCTCGAGATCGGCCGTTTGAAGCGCCAAACGAGCGGCCTGAACGAAATCGAGCTGACCGATCCCTTCCTGCGCAACCGGTTCAAGCCGCTCGTTCCGCGTTTCCTGATTCGCGAGATCGACGAGCGCGTCGACGCGAATGGCAAGATCGTCATGCCACTCGATGAGATGGCGGCGCGCAGCGTCCTCCGTGAGCTGCACGCCGATGGCATCGAGGCGCTCGCCATCTGCACGCTCTTTGGAACCGTCAACCCGGCGCACGAGATCCGGTTGGCGGAACTCGCCGAAGAGGAATTGCCGGGCGTCTTTGTCAGCGTTTCGCATCGTATCTCGCCGGCGGTCGGCGAATATGCGCGCATGTCGACAACTGCCGCCAACGCCGCCCTCGGGCCGCTGGCCGGCCGCTATCTCTCGCGGCTAGAGGAGCAGCTGCGCGCAGCGGGTATGCGCGTGCCGGTCCTGATGATGACCTGCTCAGGAGGCGTACTTCCTTCGGAGGTTTTGAACGACAGACCTGCCTATGCGCTGTTTTCAGGGCCGGCGGCAGGGGTCGTCGCTTCGCAGACACTGGGGCGCCAAATGGGCCTCCGCAACATCCTGACCGCCGACATCGGCGGCACCAGTTTCGATGTAGGCGTGATCGTCGCGGGCAAGCCGATCATGCGTTCGGAGATTTCCATCGGCGGCGCTGATATCCGCGTCCACTCGATCGATGTCGACTCAATCGGGGCGGGCGGCGGCAGCATCGCCAGCGTGGGGAGCGGGGAGTTGCGGGTGGGCCCCCGCAGCGCCGGGTCCAACCCGGGTCCGGCGTGCTACGGGCGTGGCGGCACGCTGCCGACTGCCACCGATGCCGATCTGGTCCTCGGCGTGCTCGACCCGAACGATTTTCTGGGCGGCGCGATGAAACTTGACGCGGAAGCGGCCAACCGCGCCATTCATGACCACGTTGCTAAGTCGCTGAAGCTCACCACGGCGGAAGCGGCTTGGGGCATTCGCAAGGTGCTCGACAGCAGGATGGCCGATCTCTTGCGCCGCATGACGCTCGAACGGGGCTACAACCCGCTCGATTTCACGTTGCTCGCCAATGGCGGCGCCGGTCCGTCGCACGCCTGGGTGTTGAGTACTGAACTGGGCCTCGGCGGATTTGTCGTGCCTGCCGCCGCGACCGCGCAATCGGCCTATGGCACCGGCAACGCCGACCTTGGTTTCTCGACCGAGCGGCCGACTTACGTCCGCGTCGCGCCGGGGAAGATGCCAACCAGCGAGCAACTGGCGACGGTTGCGGCCGGCCTCGTAGCTGCGACTGCGGAAACGCAACGCAATCTGGCGCAGGCGGCAGCGAACGAGAAGCCCGTCATCGACCGGACGCTTGCGATTCGTTTTCGCGGGCAGACACATCATCTCGAAGTGCCTCTCGACGGCGATCACTTCGATCTCGCCTCCTTTCAACAGGCGACGGCGCGCTTCGAAAGCACCTATGAGGCGCTCTTCGGTCGCGGCGCTTCGTATTCCGGCGCGGGCTACGAGCTTCTTTCGGTGCGCGCTTCAGGTGCGTGCGGGCTGCCGCCACCGGCGCGTTCGTCGCGGGGCGACGAGCCGGCTGTGGTGGGCGAGCGGAACGTTGTCTTCGACGATCCGTCGGTACCGGTTCCGACGACCATCTACCGGACAATCTTTCCGCGCCCGGGCGTCGACATTGCTGGCCCGGCGATCATCGAATTCCCGGGCCAGAGCGTGGTCGTTCCGGCGGGTTCGCGGGCGCGTTCGGACGATCTCGGCAACCTGCATGTCGAGCGCGCCCCATGAGCGATAGCAGCCCCCTCAGCCCGATTGTCTACGAGGTCATCCGCAATCGCCTCGTCGCCATCACCGACGAGATGCGCGTCGCGCTGCAGAGCGTTTCCGGCTCGCCGACCGTGACGGAAGCGTCGGATTTCTTCACTGGGTTGTTCACGCCGAAGGGTGCGGTCGCTTCGATGGGATTTCAGGTTGCCTATCAGGCGCCGGTGTGCGGAGCGTTCATCCGGCACATCATCGACAAGAAGAACATGGCCGTGCGCGACGGCGACATGTTCATCGGCAACGATCCCTATATCGCGGCCCTGCACCAGAACGACGTGCAGATCGTCGGACCAATTTTCGTCGGCGACCGCATCGTGGCGTGGGCCGGCGTGGAGGCGCATGAAACCGACGTCGGCGGCATGGATTTCGCCAGCTGGTCGCCGAAGGCGCGCGAGGTTTTCCAGGAAGGCAGTCGCATCCCGTGCGTCAAGCTGATCGATCGCGGGGAACTGCGCCATGACGTGCTGGAGATGATCGTCACCGCCTCGCGGCTGCCCAGTCAGCTCGGCCTCGATATCCGTGCATTCATCGCCACCGTCAACGTTGCGCGCGATCGCGTTACCGAGCTGGCAGGGCGCTACGGCGTCGATGTCGTGATCGACGTGATGGGGCGCATGATCGCGTCATCGGAAGCGAAAATGCGCGCGCGGCTCCGCACTCTGCCCGACGGCGAGTTCCACGCTGCCGATTTTCTCGAGCATGACGGCCACACGAACGAGCTCTACAAGCTTGATGTCCGCGCAACCAAGCGCGGCGACCGCCTGATCCTCGATTTCAGCGGCTCCAGCAAGCAGTCGCCTGGCTTCATCAATTCGACCCGCTCCGGCCTCATGGGGGGCAGTCACCGGCAGCGTCATGCCGACCCTCGCCTTTGATATCCAGTGGAACGAGGGACTCGTGCGGCCGGTCGAGGTGATCGCGCCGGACGGACTTATCTGCACCGCGATGTTCCCGGCGCCGACCGGCGCGGCGACCGTCGAGACCATCTGGGTCACTGGAAACGCGATTATGCTGGCGCTCAACAAGATGCTGGCCGCGACGCCCGCCTTCCAGCATCGCGCGCAGGGCGTCAACGACGGCGTCATGGCGACTTTCAACATGGGCGGCGTCAATCAGTTCGGCGAGAAATTCGGCCTCCACCTCATGGATCCGCTGGCCGGTGGCTCGGCAGCCTTTCCGAACCGGGACGGCGTCAACGCGGGCGGACCCATCACGTCGCCGGTCTCGGCGATCGCGGACGTCGAGCGCAACGAACAGGTGGCACCGCTTTTCTATCTCCACCGCCGGCTGGCGAAGGATACCGGCGGCCCCGGTCGATACCGGGGTGGCCTCGCGGCAGAGGTGGCGTTCTCGGTCGGCGGTGTCGAGGAGGTTCAGGCGCTGGTGATGACGCACGGCGCCGAGGTGCCCAATTCGCGCGGATTGAACGGCGGCTATCCCGGCGCGACGGTGATACAGAGTTTCGGGCGCGGCGGCATCGACAACGGCCGGCCGAAGTCCACCAACTTCGAGATATTCGGGCCGAAGCCCGGCCTCATGCCGATGACCCGCCGCGATGTCTTTGCGGTGTCCTGGCAGGGCGGCGGCGGCTATGGCGATCCGCTCGAGCGCGATCCGAGCGACGTGGCCCGCGACATTGCCTCCGGCGCGGTGTCGCCGCAGGCAGCAACGGCGGTATATGGCGTTGTTTGGAACAATACGGTGGACGAGCCGGCGACGAAGCGTCGCCGCGACGAAATCCGCGCTGGCCGTATTGCCGGTGGCAGCGGAACAGGTGAAACGTTCGACGGAAAGCCTCTGGCGTCGTTGGGGCCGCACCTGCATATCGGTCGCGATGCGCGGGGGTGGTTCGTCTTCAGTTCGGCGGGCCGGGTTCTGGCGCGGGGCTCGACCGCCTGGAGGCAGGGTGCTCATCGCGCGACCTCCGACAGCCTGCGCCCGAATACCGCATAAAATTGCACGACAAGCTGGCCATGACGGCGTTCTATTGTCCGGTATCGGGCACGTTGCTGGCGATAGATTTTCACGAGAAGGGCACGATGCCGGTCGATGATGTCGTGCTCGACCTGGATGCGCTCGGGCGAGGCCAGCGAGAGGACGCCGCAGCGGCGGCGGAATGAGGTTCGCGAGGGAGGAGATGCTGGATCGGAAGATCACCCAGTCGGGGTTCCTGCATGATCTGCTCGGCTCGCTCGCCGGCAGGGGGCGCCGCCTGTTTGATTTTCTGCCAGTCGGTCCAGTCTCCGACGAAGATTTGGAAGCGCTCTGCGAGGCGTTGCTTTCCAGTCGCGGCGAGGCGTCGGGCGCGGCGCTGGCGAAGGGGATCCTCGACGCCTACGCGGCACGCGACGGGGAGGGGCGAGCCCGGTTTTTCGCGATGCTGGCGGAGCGTTTCGGCATCAATGCGGATAGCGCGGTTGCGGCGGCGGAAGCCTATCGCGCGACGCCGAGCGCGGCCACCATGCAGCGCCTGCAGGCCGAGGCCGAACCACGCCGACAGGAGTTGCTGCGCCGGTTAAACCTGCCTCCCGGCGGAACTGCGGCGCTGGTCGCCATGCGCGCCGACCTGCTTGCGCGGCTGGCGAACGAGCCGTCGCTGCGAGAAGTTGACGCGGACTTCCTCCATCTCTTCCAGTCGTGGTTCAATCCCGGCTTTCTCGAAGTCAGGCGCATCGACTGGAATACGCCCGCGGCGGTGCTCGACAAGATCATCCGCCATGAGGCAGTCCACCAGATTTCCGACTGGGACGATCTTCGCCGCCGGATCGATCCGAGCGATCGGCGCCTGTACGCCTTCTTCCATCCGCGGCTGGCATCGGAGCCGCTCGTCTTTCTCGAGGTCGCGCTTACCGTCGACACCCCCTCGCGGATCGACGCGATCCTGGCCGCCGACCGCGACGTTCTCGCGCCGGATCGGGCGCGCACCGCCGCTTTCTATTCCATCTCCAATACACAAGCCGGCCTGCGCGGCGTTTCATTTGGCGGCTTCCTCATCAAGCAGGTTCTCGAGGATCTGGGCGGCGAGCTTCCCGGTCTGAAGACCTTCGTCACCCTGTCGCCGTTGCCGGGCTTTGCCCGCTGGCTCGGCGAGGCGAGGGCGGGAAATCTCATCGACGCCGAAGCCGCGGGGGTACTGTCGGCTATCGACACGCCGGGCTGGTGGCTCGATCCAGCGGCGGAAAAGCGCTTGCAGCCGGTGCTCTGCCGGTTGGCGGTTGCGTACCTCACGACCGCGCGCAGCCCTTCCGGCGCGCCGCTCGATCCCGTCGCCCGGTTCCATCTTGGCAACGGAGCCTCGCTGGAGCGCGTCAACTGGCCCGGCGATCTCAGCCCGGTTGGCATCGCGGGCGGACTCGGGTTGATGGCCAACTATCGCTACCGGGTCGAGGACATCGAGGAGAACCACGAAGCCTTCGCCAACGCCGGCACCATTGCGGTTTCCCAGGCGGTATCGAAACTCATGTCGCCGCGAGCCACCCCATGAGCGGGAACCTCTTCACCCATTTCCGCGCAGGGTTTTCCGCGAGTGCGCCGTTTCTTACGACGGTTGCCGGGGGATGCACCACCTACGGCGACATGCTGGCGGCGACCGCGCAGCTGGCCGGCGTGTTACGCAAGCGCGGCGTGACGCCGGGTGCGCGGGTTGCGGTTCAGGTCGAGAAATCCGAGCGGGCACTGCTCCTCTACCTTGCCTGCCTCCGGGTCGGCGCGATCTATCTGCCGCTCAATCCAGCCTACACTGACGCGGAGATCGGCTACTTCCTCAAGGATGCCGAGCCGCATCTTTTCGTGTGCGATCCGGCCCGAAGCGGGACGCTGGAAAAAGTCGCGGCAGAGGCGAGCGTCAGTGGCGTCGAGACGCTCGACCCCTCCGGCGAAGGTTCGCTAGCCACCGCCGCGCCGGCGATGCCGGCAGATTTCAAGGACGTGGCGGTCGGCCCGAACGACATCGCCGCGATCCTCTATACCTCCGGCACCACCGGCCGCTCGAAGGGTGCCACGCTCACCCACGATAACCTCCGCGACAACGCCGACGCGCTCGTCGGCTGCTGGCGCTTCACATCCTCCGATGTGCTGCTGCATGCGCTGCCGATCTTTCACACCCACGGTCTGTTCGTCGCCACCAACGTGATGCTGGCGGCGGGCGGCTCGATGCTGTTGATGCCGCGTTTCGACGCGGCCGACGTTCTGGCGGCATTGCCGCGCGCCACGGTCATGATGGGCGTGCCGACGTTCTACACGCGGCTGCTGGCGCAGGCCGAACTCACCAGGACGCGCGTCGCCAACATCCGGGTCTTCATCTCCGGATCGGCGCCGCTCACGGCGGAAACGCACAAGGCGTTTCGCGAGTGCACCGGCCACGCCATTCTCGAACGCTACGGCATGACCGAGACCAACATGATCACATCCAATCCCTACGACGGCGAGCGTCGACCCGGCTCGGTCGGCATGCCGCTGCCGGGCATGGCCTTGCGTATTGCCGATCCGGAGACGGGCTGGGTGCTGCCGATCGGCGAGGCAGGAGTGATCGAGGTGTGCGGCCCGAGCGTGTTCGCCGGCTATTGGCGCAATCCCGAGAAGACAAAGGCCGAGTTTCGCGACGACGGCTATTTCATCACCGGCGATGTCGGGCGCGTCTCGCCGGATGGGTACGTCTCGATCGTCGGGCGCGCCAAGGATCTGGTCATCTCGGGCGGACTGAACGTCTATCCGTCGGAAGTCGAAACCCTGCTCGATGCGATGCCGGAGTTAGCTGAATCGGCGGTGATCGGCGTCCCCCATGCCGACTTCGGCGAGGCTGTCACGGCTGTGGTGGTCGGCCGCAAAATGCAGCGCCGCCGACGAGGAAACCGTGCGCCAGCGTCTCGCCGTTTCGCTGGCGAAATTCAAGGTGCCGAAGCGTGTGGTCTTTGTCGACCAGTTGCCGCGCAACGTCATGGGCAAGATCCAGAAGAACGTGCTGCGCGAAACGTATCGCGATCTCTATGCCGAGCCCGTGAGGAAAGCCGGACGTGTTGACCGCGGCCCGCCGCTCATTGCCGCGGCCGACAGTCCATCCGGCAGCTACACGCGGCCGGCCGAATACGAAGGCATGATCCGCGAGAAGGATATCGCCGTGCCGATGCGCGACGGCGTGAAACTCAGCGTCGACATCTACCGGCCGGACTCGACCGAGCGGTTTCCGGCGCTGCTCGCCTTCGCCATCTACAACAAGGACATCCAGGGTCCGGAGGTTGCCGAGCACCTTGGCGCCCAGCCGTCGTGGTCGACGCTGTGGGCGGGGCCGATCGAGGCCGGTGATACGCATTTCCTTGTTTCGCGCGGCTATATTCACGTCATCGGCGGACCGCGCGGCATCGGCAAATCCGAGGCGGGCGGTTCGCGCGAGTGGGACAGCTACGACCTGATCGAGTGGATCGCGGTGCAGCCGTGGTGCGACGGCAACGTCGGCATGATCGGCATTTCCGGTTTTGGTGCCGAACAGCTCAATGTCGCCCACCAGCAGCCACCGCACCTGAAGGCTATCTTCCCGCTCGACCCGCGCGGCGCCTACGGTTCGATGGGCGGGTTCCGGCAGGAATATCCCGGCGGCGTCGTTCACCTGTTCCGTTACCTGCTCGGCCACTTCTCGGCGATGCATCAGGTGCGCGGCGCGCCGGGCGCGTTGCCGCGCGAGGACGAGGCGTGGTGGCAGGCGGCGATGGCCAATCCCGACTACCGCATGTATCCGCACATCTTCAACGTCGTGGCCCAGAAGGGCCAGCATATGCCGGCCTTTTTCCGCATGCTGATCGATCCTTACGACAGCGAGCAATCGGTCGCCGACAGCGAGGGGAGCTTTCGGCGGATCAAGGTGCCGACCTACACCGGCTCCGGCTGGTACGCCTACACCTACAAGACCCATCTCAACGGGGCACAGACGTACTTCGAGAAGATAGATGCGCCGAAGAAGCTGCTGCTGCTCGGTCCGTCGCATCTCGAGCGGCCGTTTCACTCGTTCCACGACGAACTGCTGCGCTGGAACGATCACTGGTTGAAGGGTCTCGACACCGGCGTCATGGACGAGCCGCCGGTGAAATACTGGCTCATGGGCGCCAACCGCTGGCGCTCTTCGGAGACTTGGCCACCGAAGGAAGTCAGCTGGACGAAGCTGTACCTCAAGAGTTGGGAGCGGCTGTCGTCATCGCCGCCGGTCGCCAATAGCGCCGACGATTTCCAGCGGCCCGACACTTTCGTCCAGATGCCGCCAACCCAGACCAACACGATCCAGCGACTGCGCTACGTGAGCGACCCGCTGCCCGACGACCTGGCCATCGCGGGGCCGTCAAGCCTGACGCTCTACGCGGCGATCGACCAGGCTGACACCAACTGGATCGTCGTGCTCAAGGACATCGGCCCGGATGTTTCCGTTCAGACGGCGCGCGAGGGCGAACGTGCAATCCCTACCGATCTTCCAGAACGCGAACTGACCCGCGGCTGGCTGAAGGCGTCGCACCGCGCCGTCGATCCGGTCCGCTCGGCGCCCGGCCGCCCGTGGCACCCGCTGACGCGCGCCGCCCAGCAGCCGGTGACGCCCGGCGAAGTGACCGAATACCAGATCGAGATCCTGGCGACCGCCAACATGTTCCGCCGCGGTCACCGAATCGCCGTCGATATCGCCTGCCTCGACCTGCCGACGGGGGTCGGCGGAGCCACCAACGCCGAATACATTCCCAACCATATCTGCAGCAGCCAGACGGTCGTGCATCGGATCTTTCACGATCCGAAGCATCCGTCGCATCTGCTCCTACCGGTCCTGCCAAACGAGACGCCTGGATGAATTGACGACTGCGCGCGAAAGCGCGCATGGGAGGAAGACAAATGCAAAAATACGGAATCGGACAATCCGCCGAACGCGTGGAGGATGTGCGCTTTCTGACCGGCAAGGCCTGCTACGTCGGCGATATGGTGCTGGCGAACCAGCTTCATGGCGTCGTGCTGATGTCGCCGCATGCGCACGCCCGCATCGCGCGCATCGACTCGACAGCGGCTCGTGCAGCTGACGGTGTGGCCGCGGTGCTGACCGCCGCCGAAGTTGCCGAAGACAAGCTCGGCACCTTCGGGCCGCTGTTTATGCCGGAGGATATGGGTGGGCCGAAGGGCT
>DATCBY010000058.1:0-65059 GCA_036511595.1 Bauldia sp. | reverse complement strand
CTGCTGCGCTCCGACGGCACACCCACGTACATGCTGGCGGTGGTGGTGGACGATCACGACATGAACGTGACCCACATCATCCGCGGCGACGACCATCTCACCAACGGCGGTCGGCAGAAGATCCTCTACGATGCGCTCGGCTGGCCGGTACCGGTCATGGCGCATATTCCGCTGATCCACGGGTCCGACGGCGCCAAGCTCTCCAAGCGCCACGGTGCGCTTGGCGTCGATGCCTATCGCGCCATGGGCTACCTCCCAGTGGCGATGCGCAACTATCTCGTGCGCCTCGGCTGGTCGCACGGCGACGACGAAATCATGTCGACGAAGGAGCAGGTCGCCTGGTTCGACCTCGACGCCATCAATCGCGCCCCGGCGCGTTTCGATTTTGCCAAGCTGGGCAGCATCAATGCCCACTATATGCGCGCGATGAGCGACGACGATCTTGCCGCGACCCTGTTCGCGGCGCTTCCGCACCTGCCCGGCGGGGGTGTCTTTCAGGCGAAGCTCGATCCGCGGCGCCGTCAGACATTCCGCGCTGCCCTGCCGCTTCTCAAGGACCGTGCGAAAACGCTGGTCGACCTCATCGACCGGGCTCATTTCATCGTTGCCGACCGGCCGCTGCAATTGGCCGCTGCTGCCGCCGCTCTCGTCAACGACGCCGGCCGCGGCAGCCTGCGGCGCCTGTTGCCTGTCTTGACGGCGCTGCCGGAGTGGTCGGTCGCCACGACCGAGGCTGCGGTGAAGACGATGGCGGAAGCCGAGGGTCTCAAGCTTGGCGAATTGGCGCAACCGCTCCGGGCAGTCCTGACCGGACGTTCGGCCTCGCCGGGAATATTCGAGGTGTTGGCACTACTTGGGCGCGAGGAGAGCATTGCACGAATTGCCGACCAGACAGGCCGTTGAGTCGGCAATTCCACGCCCTAGTTTGTATGGAAAGCCTTCATTTTCCCGCCGGCGGATGGACTTGTTGCGTCGCAATAAATAGAATGATCGGGGTCATTTGGTCTCGTGAATTCTCCAGAAGAGGCAGTTGGTCATGGCCAACGTGAGCAGAATGGAAGACCACAAAGCGCCGCCGGCAGAGAAGGCGCGATTGACGATCGGCAGCGATAGCTGGGACTTCGCGGTCAAAAAAGGCACGGTCGGCCCGGATGTCTTCGACATCGGCGCGCTCTATGCCGAAACCAAGCACTTCACCTACGACCCCGGTTTTACATCGACGGCGGCCTGCGAGTCGAAGATTACCTACATCGATGGCGATGCCGGCATCCTGCTCTATCGCGGCTACCCGATCGATCAGCTCGCCGAGCATGGCGACTTCCTGGAAACCTGCTACCTGCTGCTTTACGGCGAATTGCCGACCGCCGCCCAGAAGAGCGACTTCGATCATCGCGTGACTTATCACACGATGGTCCACGAGCAGATGGGGCGGTTTTTGACCGGCTTCCGTCGCGACGCCCATCCCATGGCGATCATGTGCGGCGTGGTCGGCGCGCTCTCGGCCTTCTACCATGACTCGACCGACATCGCCGATCCGCAGCAGCGGATGGTGGCAAGTCTCCGCCTTATCGCCAAGATGCCGACGATTGCGGCGATGGCGTTCAAGTATCACTTCGGCCAGCCGTTCGTTTATCCGCTGAACGCTCTCGACTACGCCTCGAATTTCCTGCGCATGTGCTTCGCGGTGCCGTGCGAAGAGTACAAGGTCAACCCGGTACTCTCGCGCGCCATGGACCGCATTTTTATCCTGCACGCCGACCATGAGCAGAATGCTTCGACCTCGACTGTCCGCCTCGCCGGCTCATCGGGCGCCAACCCGTTCGCCTGTATCGCCGCGGGCATCGCCTGCCTGTGGGGGCCGGCACACGGCGGCGCCAACGAAGCCGCGCTCAACATGCTGCAGCAGATCGGCACCGTCGATCGCATCCCGGAATACATCGCCAAGGCGAAGGACAAGAACGATCCGTTCCGCCTGATGGGTTTCGGCCACCGCGTGTACAAGAACTACGATCCGCGGGCGAAGATCATGCAGCACACCTGCCACGAAGTGCTGGCCGAACTGGGTATTCAGGATGACCCGCTGCTCGAGGTAGCCCTGGAGCTTGAGCGCATCGCGCTCACCGACCCCTATTTCATCGAGAAGAAGCTCTATCCCAACATCGACTTTTACTCGGGCATCACGTTGAAGGCCTTGGGCTTTCCGACGACGATGTTCACCGTGCTCTTTGCCCTCGCCCGCACCGTCGGCTGGATCGCCCAGTGGAAGGAGATGATCGAGGATCCGTCCCAGAAGATCGGACGCCCGCGGCAGCTCTACACCGGAGCCATCCGTCGCGACTACGAGCCGATCTCCAAGCGGCGCTGACATCAGTCAGCTTGGCGGGCCAAGAGCAGCCCGCTGGCGCATCGTTGCCAGAACGACATCGGTGGCGCGGCTGGAAGGCGTTCCGTGGTCGAGGGCCATCAGATCTTCCAGGCGGTCGAATGCGGCGAGTTGCGCTGCCCTCGCTGGTGTGTCGCGAAGGAGCGGTACCAGGGCGGCCGATAGTTTGGACGGCGTGGCATTGCCGTCGAGAAACTCGGGGATCGCGTTCTCGCCCAGAATGAGATTAGGCAAGACGATCGAGTCGACCTTGAGCAAGGGCTTGAAGATACGCAGGAAGGTGTCGACCCGGTACGCCACTACCATCGGCACCTCCGCCAGTGCGAGTTCAAGCGTGACCGTTCCGGAAGCCGCAAGCGCAGCGTGGCTGCGCCGGAAAGCGGCATAGGTCGCAGTCTCTCCCTCGACGATGGTAGGCGGAATCGGCCATCCGGCGGCACGCTCGCGGATTTCCCTGGCCAGTTGGGGAACCGCGGGCAGTAGCACCTCGACCGGCCCGACCTCGCGGACGGTCATGGCCACGGCGTCGCCAAATCTCTGCATCAGCCTTCCGACCTCGCTGCCCCTGCTTCCAGGCAGCGCCAGCAGTACGGGGCGCGTACCGGTAGTGAGTGGCGGTCGCTCGCCGTGCATGGGACGCAGTCTTGCAAGCCGCTCGATCAGCGGATGCCCGACATAGGTCGTCGGCGGACCGCCGAGCGCGCGGTGAACGGTCGGCTCAAAGGGCAGGATGGCAAGAAGCTGGTCGACATAGCGTGCCATCTTCCGCGCGCGCCCGGGAAAATAGGCCCACACCGACGGCGAGACGTAGTCGACGATCGGAATGGTCGGATCGCGTCGCCCGACCATCCTGCCGACGCGGAGATTGAAGCCCGGGCAGTCGATCAGGAGGAGCACATCGGGGGCTGCGTCGACGATCGCCTCGGCGGTCTCGCGAATGCGTTTGAGAAGACGAGGCCCGTGGACAATCGCCTCCGTGAGGCCGTGAAGGACGATCTCCTCCATGGGGAACATCGAGTGCAGGCCGACCTTGGCCATCCGCGCACCGCCGACGCCCAGAAAGCGGACGCGTCCGCCGAGCCGGTCAAGGATAGTGGCCATGAGGTTGGCGCCGAGAAGGTCGCCCGACTCCTCGCCCGCAATGACGAAGATCGTCGGTGCTTCGTCATTGGCAACGGCGGCCATCAGCCGGCAACCGGCGCCGGAAGATCGCCATAAGCGACAATGAAGGTTCCAGTGCGGCTCGCGAGCGCTACTGTTTCAACTCGTTCAGCAATCATGACCCGACCGGGCTCGATGGCGATGCCGGCGAGTCCCGCCCGCATCACCGCCTCCACTGTCTTCGGGCCGATGGCAGGCATGTCGACGCGCAGGTCCTGCTGGGGCTTGGACCGCTTGGCGAGTACGCCGGCGCGACCGCTCCACTTTGCCCGGCCGTTGGCGCGCAAGGCTGCCACGCGTTCGAGCATTGCGTCGGTGCCTTCGGCCGCTTCCAGTGCGATGACCCGCATGCCAACCGCCACCGCCGCCTGGCCGACATCAAGGGCGCCTACCGCCCGCGCCGCGGTCATTGCCAGCAGCGCATCGCCGCGCTCCGAAGCGCCCATGTCGGGCCCTGCCACGCGCCCTTCCGCGGCGACCAGCATCGGAGCCACCTCGTGGGCGCCGACTACCCGGAAACCGCGTTCCTCCAGACCCTTCACGAGATTGCCAAGGACGGTATCGTCGCCGCCGATCATTCCCTTGACGATGCGCGGCAGGTAGCGCAACGCACCCAGGTCGACGCCGATGTTGGCGAAATCCGGGCGCCGGTCGACGGCACCGATGAGGCAAATCTCGCGCCCGCCGTGGCGCTCGATCAGCGCCTCGACCTTGCCGATCTGGCCCCATTTCACGGTGGCTTGGGGAAATGCCCGCAGCCGCTCGTCGGCGGCCCCCTCCAGGGCGATGACGAGCACCTGGCGACCGGCGGCAGTGGCAGCGGAGGCTACCTCGAACGGCACCGCGCCCCCGGCCGCCAGAATGACAAGCGGCCCGCCGGCAGCCGCCGGCGCCGATTCGCCGCCGAGTTCAGGCGTCATCGTTGTCGTAGTCGTCGTCAGTGCCAATGCTTGGGTCACGGGGAAGCGCCAGCGGCCGGTTGCCGGACGCTCGGATGAAGTCGATCAAATCGACGACCGCCGGCACCGTGCCGAATTGCTCGGCTAGCGCCGCCAGGCGCTCCGAACGCGGGCCCTGCGACGCGAAGAACAGCCGATACGCAAGATGGAGGGCGTGCAGGGTCGCCTTGTCGTATCCGCGTCGCTTGAGGCCGACGACATTGATTCCCGCCAGGCGAGCGAACCGGCCGGTCGCCATGACGAAGGGGACGACGTCGCGGCTGATGCCGGTCATGCCGCCGATAAAGCTGTGCGCGCCGATCCGGCTGCGCTGCTGCACGCCGACCAGGCCACCGAGGATCGCGTAGTCGCCGATCTCGGAATGGCCCCCGAGCGTTGCCTGATTGGTCAGGATGACGTGCTCGCCGATGAGACAATCGTGCGCGACGTGGGCGCCGATCATGACGAAGCAATGCGCGCCGAGCGTGGTGACGCCGCGGCCGCGAGCCGTGCCGCGATGGATGGTGACGTGCTCCCGGACGATGGAGTCCGGACCAATGACAACCGCGGTCTCTTCGCCCTTGTAGCTAAGGTCCTGCGCCTCGCCACCGATCACGGCAAAACTGGCCACGCGCGTGCGCGCTCCGATTGTCGTGCGGCCGCGGATCATTACGTGAGCGTCGAGAGACACGCCATCTTCGAGCGCGACATCGCGGCCGACGACCGAAAACGCGCCGACAGTCACATCGGCGCCGAGGCGCGCGCCATCCTCGACGATCGCGGTAGGATGAATGAGACTCATGCGGACGCTTACTCCGGTGCGATCATCGCCGTGATGATTGCCTCGGCCGCTTTCACGCCGCCAACCTTCGCTTCACAGGCGAACTTCCAGACGTTGCCGCGCGAACGCAGCTTGTGGATGTGATACTCCACGACGTCGCCGGGCACCACCGGCTTGCGGAATTTCGCTTCGTCCACGCTTAACAGGTAGACGATCGGCGGGTTTTCCATGTTGAACGAGCGGATGCTCAGCGCCCCCGCCGTCTGAGCCATTCCCTCGACCAGCAGCACTCCCGGCATTACCGGCCGGCCAGGGAAATGACCGGTAAAGTGCGGCTCGTTGAAGGTGACGTTCTTGATGCCGACACACGAATTGGCGCCGTCGATGTCGACGATCCGGTCGACCATCAGAAACGGATAGCGGTGCGGCAGCAGCTCAAGCAACTGCTGGATGTCCACAGTCTCCAGCGTCGTCGGGCCACCGTCCATGCGCTCGCTCCCTTGAGCGTGCTCCGCCTTGCTGGTCACCACAATGCTCGGCGACGCAGCCGGATCAAGAATCCCCGGGATCTCGTCTGCCGGGCGCGCCAACGCCGGTCCGTCAGAATGCCGTCCCGGCTCCGAGACGGAAAAACTGCGTCTGGTCGTAGGTGGCCTTGGTGATTGCGTCGGCAAAGTCGGCGCGGATTGATCCGAAGGGCGACGCCCAGATTATCGAGGCGCCGACCGACGAGCGGATCATCGCATCATCGGCCACGGGGCCGCAGATGCCGCCGCAACTCGCGGGCACGTCAGCGCCAAAGAGCGTGCCGGCGTCAGCAAACACGGCGCCGCGCAAGCCGAAATCAGGCGGAAGCAGTGGAAGCGGGAAGCTCACTTCGGCAGTGCCGCCTACGAAAGTCTTGCCGCCGAGAGCGAGGCCGGTGGTGAGGTCGCGCGGACCGTAACCGTAGGGGGCGAAGCCGCGAATCGTCTCGCCACCCTTGAAGAAATCGTCCTGCGTCGCAACCGGCGCACCCAGCCCCGTGATGTTGCCACCGGCGACCTTCAACATGCCGATCATGTCGCTGCCTGGCAGTATCGGTGAATAGACCCGGGCCTCGCCGGTCGTGCGAACAAACCTTGCGTCGCCGCCAAGGCCGGCGAAATCCTCCGCAACGTTGAAGTACCATCCCTCGGTTGGCGAAGTCTTGTTGTCGATCGTCGAATAGGTCAGCCCATATCCGGCCGACGAGGTGAGACGCGACCCATTCGGAAAGTAGCAGCCCGTAGTAGCACCGGGACCACACGGCACCGTGCCCGAAATCGTCTGGTCGGAAATCTTGTAATTCAGTTGGGCGCTTAGTTCGTCGCTGAGCGGCAGACCAATGCGCAGGCCGCCGCCGATCGTCTCGGTGTTGTACGGCTGATACGTCTGTGTGGTTGACGTTGTGTCATACCCATCAAAGCCAGCCGATATCCGCGATCCCAGGAAGTACGGATCAGTGAACGATATCTGGTAATCTCGCGTTGTCTGGCTGCCGCCGACTGACACCCGCACCTGCTGGCCGCGACCGAGGAAATTCTTCTCCTCCATCGCCACTTCAGCGATGATCCCCTGCTCGGTCGACAGTCCGCCCGAAACAGAGAAGGAGCCGGTCGACTGGTCTTCGACATTGACGACCACGATGACCTTGTCAGGCGCAGAACCGGGCTCCGTCGAGATCTGTACGGCCTTGAAGTAGCCCAGATTGTTCAGGCGGCGCTGGGCGCGGTCGATCAGCACGCGGTTGTAGGCGTCGCCCTCGGAGATATCGAATTCACGGCGGATGACATAGTCGCGCGTCTTGGTGTTGCCGCGAATGTCGATGCGTTCGACGTAGGCGCGAGCGCCTTCGTCGATCACGTACGTCATCGCGATGACGTTGTTGGTGTAGTCGCGGTCGCCGCGCGGGCGGACCTGCGCAAAAACATAGCCAAGGCGCGACAATTCTATCGTCAGGTTCTCGACGCTCTTCTGAACCTGGTCGGCATTGAATACGCGCCCCTTCCTCGTCAGGACGAAGCCATCCAGCATCTTTGAGTCGACCCCCTGGATCGAGGAGTCGATGGCGATGTCGCCAAACGCGTACTTGGGGCCCTCGTCGACGGTGTAGGTGACGGTGTACCTGCCCTTGGCCGGATCCAGCGTCGCCGTGCCCGACAACACCTGGAAATCGGCATAGCCATGCGAAAGATAGAACCGGCGCAACAGTTCCTCGTCGGCCTGAATCTTCTCTTCGCTGTAGATGTCCTTTTTGTCCAGCCAACTCATCCAGTTGGTCGTGCGCAGGGAAACGATGCGCGTCAGACTGGCTGACGAGAACGCCTTGTTGCCAACAAAGACAATCGAGCCCACGCCAGTGCGACCGCCCTCGGTGATGGTGAACACCACATCGACGCGATTCTCCGCGATAGGCTTGGCCGTTCCCTCGACCGTGGCGCTGCTGCGGCCGCTGCGGGAGTAATATTCCTTGATACGGGCAATGTCGCTCTGCAGCCGTGCATCCGTCAGGGTTCCACGCGCTTTGGCGGAGACGACCTGCTCGAGAACGTTGGACTTGACCTTCTTGTTGCCGACAAACGTCACCGAATTGATGACCGGATTTTCAACCACGGTTACAAGCAGCGTCGGACCGCGCTGTACGATCGACACATCGGCGAACAGCCCGGTATCAAAGAGCTTCTTGATCGAATCATCCACGTCCAGGGCGTTGTAGGGCTTGCCCGGCTTGATCGTGACGTAGGCCTTGATCGTTTCCACCTCGATGCGTTGGTTGCCCTTCACGGTGATGCTTGAGGCAACCGCCGCCGCCGCCGGCGACACCGCGGCCAACGAGAGCAAGCCCGCGATCGCTGGCACCGCCAACATCACGGTCAGGCAAAGAGCGAGCCGGCGAGCGAAAAACATAAATGAATTCATAGGGATCGGATGCCTTGTAGCCACGTCTGCTCTGACCACGCCGGTCGCGGACAGATTCGCCCCCCGGGGCCTCCTAAGCGCAGGTTTACAGGCTTTTGCGGTCCCCGCAACCCGCACCCCTCTGCGCTCCCGCGAATCTCTTTTTACGTTGCTGGAGCGCCACGCATGGAAGCCTTAATTCACAGCAAACTCAAATGAATAATGTCATTCCAAGTCGCGAAGATCATCAGCATCAAGACCGCCGCAAGCCCAATGCGGAAGCCGATATCCTGCACACGCTCGCTGAGCGGTCGGCCACGCGCCGCCTCGAACGCGAAATACAGCAGATGACCGCCATCCAGCATGGGCACCGGGAACAGATTGATCAGCCCGATGCTGACCGACAGGATCGCGGCGAGATTGAGCAGGGCGACAAAACCCAGCGTTGCAACCTGCGCCGAAACCTCGGCCACGCGGATGGGCCCGCCTAGTTGATCAGCCGATTCACGTCCCGTGGCCACGCCGAACAGGTAGCCCAGCGTGTGATCGGTAATGAACCATGTTTCCTTGATGCCGGCCCACGCGGCGGCCGGCACTGAATAGCGCTGCGTGACGACATCGGTAGATTTCTGATCGCGCGAAATCCCCAGGACGCCGAGCCGCTGCTTGTTACCGAAGGAATCGGTGACTTCCTTCCGCTCCGGCGTCGCCGTTACGGTCACGTCCGCATCGCCCCGCTTGAGCACGAGGGTAAGCGCTTCTCCGGACGCGAAGCCCACGATGCGCTGTAGATCGGTGAAACTGGAGATGGCGCTGCCGTTGACGGATACGACAATGTCGCCGGCCTGCACGCCGGCCTTTTCGGCAGGGCTGCCGGCAATGACGGTATCGACGCGCGGCGTCACCGTCTGCTGGCCGACAATGCTGAAGATGCCGGCGAAGATGACCACGGCAAGGATGAAATTGGCTATCGGGCCCGCGGCGACGATCGCCGCCCTCGCCCCGACGCCCTTGCCGGCAAAGGTGCGCATGCGCTCCGCGACCGGCATTGCCGCTATCGCCTCGCGATCGGTATTGCTCATCTCGCTGCCGTCACCGAGAAAGCGAACGTAGCCACCGAGAGGGATCGCCGAGATGCGCCACCGGGTCCCCGTACGGTCCGTAAACCCAATTAACTCGGGACCGAAGCCTATCGAGAACGTCTTGACTGCAACGCCGCACCATCGCGCGACCAGGAAATGCCCCAGTTCGTGGAAGAAGACGACGATCGTTAGGACGAAAAGAAAGGGCACGACGTAGCCGACGGCGGTCGAACCGAAGTTTCCAAACCAACTGGCAAGACCCATCAGCTTTTAGTCCCTTTCGTCATTACCGGCGGCCGGCCATTCAGCGCGTTGGCCGCCAACCGCCGTCCTTCGGCATCGAGTGAAATAGCCTCATCGATCGAGGCCGGTGCCTTCGCCCAACGGGCTGCCGTGGCAGCCTCCAAGGTTTCCTCGACTATTCGGGCAATTTCAAGGAAGCCGATGCGACCGGCGAGGAATGCCGCCACGGCTACCTCGTTGGCGGCGCTGAGGATGTTGGTCGAAAATCCACCCTCTTCAAGCGCGACCCGCGCCACCCTCAATGCCGGAAAGCGGTTAAGATCGGGCGGCGCGAAATCGAGGCTGCCGATCGCCGCCAAGTCCAGCCGATTGCCGGCGCCCGGGCTTGGCTGCGGCCATGCCAGGCAATGCGCTATCGGCGTGCGCATGTCGGGCGGGCTGAGGGCGGCGATTACATAGCCATCGCCGAAAGATACCAAGCCGTGAACGATGGACTGCGGATGGACCAGCACGTCGAGGTTTTCGCTCGGCTGGGCAAAGAGATGGTGAGCCTCGATGAGTTCCAGGCCCTTGTTCATCAAAGTCGCCGAGTCGATGGTGATCTTCTGGCCCATCGACCAGTTCGGGTGGCGCAGCGCTTCCGCTGGCGTCGCCGTTGCCATGCGCTCGCGCGACCAGGTCCGGAACGGTCCACCCGACGCGGTGACGACGATGCGCTCGATGATGACATCAGGGCGGCCCGCGAGAACCTGAAAAATCGCGTTGTGTTCGGAGTCGACCGGCAGTATGGCGACTCCGGCGCGACGGGCCGCGCCCATGAACAGATGTCCGGCTGAAACTAGGCATTCCTTGTTGGCAAGCGCCACCCGCTGGCCGGCGTTGACCGCCGCAAAGGTTGGCGCCAGCCCCGCCGCGCCGACGATCGCCGCGACCAGGACGTCAACCGGGCGAAGCGCCGCCTCGACGACCGCCGCCCTGCCCGCCGCCGCGGCAATTCCGGAACCGGCGAGCGCCTCCTTGAGATCGCGGAACCCACTCTCCTCGGCAATGACCGCCAGCTTAGCCCCGGTGCGGCGCGCGACGGCCGCGAGTTCGGTTGCGCTGGAATTCGCGGTTACCGCCTCGACGGCAAACGCTTCCCGGCGTTCCGCGATCACGTCGAGGGTGCAGCCACCGATCGATCCGGTCGCCCCCAGAATGCTGATGCGCCGAGGCGCTTCCACCGCGGATGTGCGGGGCAACGCCGCGGTCACCATGTAAGCAGCCCCTGCCCCACCTCGGCGCCGGAGTGCACCCAGCCGACAAATGCCGCGACGCCGACGGCGACCGACAGTCCGTCGACGCGGTCCAGCAGGCCGCCGTGGCCGGGAACCAGCCAGCCGGAGTCCTTCGCTCCGAACTGGCGCTTCACGAAAGACTCGAACAGGTCGCCGGCCTCGGCGACCAGGGACAGCAGCGCGGCCACCAGGACCAGCGCTGCGCTCAACGGCACGCGGAGCAGCGTCAGCGCAATCAGCCCCGCTGCCACGCCGGCGATCACGCCGCCGATCGCGCCCGCCCAGGTCTTGTTCGGCGAAACGCGTGGCCAGAGCCTCGCCCCGCCGATAGCGCGGCCTGCGAAAAAAGCGCCAGTATCTGTCGCCCAAACCACAACCAGGGCAAACAGAAGCGAGGCGAGGCCGTCGTCAGGCGACAGACGCAACGCCAACACGCCAAATGCCAGCAGGGAGACATAGAGCGCTCCCAGCGGACGCCAGACGCCGCCGCCGGCTGCAATCGAGGTGACGATCGTCAGGACGGCGACAGACAGCCCGACAGGATGCAGCCCTGCTGTAAACAGAACGATCGCCAGCAAAAGACCGGCGGTGAAGATCGCCGTCGGCCACGACGAGCGCTCGGTGATGTGGGCCCATTCGAGATGCGCAACAGCCATGACAACTGCGACCACCGCCGCCGCCGCCCAGCCCCCGAATCGCGCACCGAGGAGGGCTATCGCGGCCAGCGCGATCGCCGAAATGACACGTGCGACAAGTTCGCGTCCCGAGGTCATCGGCACATTCGCCGCCGCGGCGGTCTCATCGCTCAACTGCCGCCCCGTCCGCCATAGCGCCGGGTGCGACTGCCGAATTCCTGGATTGCCGCCCGCAGCGGCTCTATGCCGAAATCCGGCCAGAAAACCGGGGCAAAGACAAGCTCGCTGTACGCCGATTGCCAAAGCAAAAAGTTGCTCAGCCTGAGTTCGCCGCTGGTGCGGATGATGAGGTCCGGGTCCGGGAAGGCAGCAGTATCGAGATACCCGGCGAGCGTTGCTTCGTTAAGCGCGGCCGGATCGAGGCGGCCTTCCGCGGCATCGACCGCCAGCTTCTGCACGCCCCGCACGATCTCGTCCCGGCCGCCATAGTTGAAAGCAAAGATCAGGTTCAGTTTTCGGTTCCGGGCCGTCGTCGCTTCTGCCTCTTCGATCAGGGCGAGCATGTCGGCAGGCAGGCCGGCGCGCTTGCCGATGACCGTGATGCGCACACCAGCGGCGTCCAGATCGGCCACGTCGCGGCGGATGTAGCGACGGAAGAGACCAAAGAGAAAATCGACTTCCTCCACCGGCCGCGTCCAGTTCTCCGAGGAAAACGAGAACAGCGTCAGGTGCTCGACGCCGAGTTCCAGCGCCGCCTTGACCGTTTGGCGGACGGCATCGACGCCGCGCCGGTGGCCCTCGCCGCGCGGCAAGCCATGCGCTTTCGCCCAGCGACCGTTGCCGTCCATGATGATGGCGACATGACGCGGCAAGGCTCCGCCGGCCGGCATCGCGGGTGTCGCATGAGGATCGGCAAGAACAGACATGACTGTATCCGATCGGCCTCAGACCTGGGTGATCTCGGATTCTTTGGTCGCGAGGATCGAGTCGACCTCCGCGATGGTCTCATCCGTCATTTTTTGAATCTGGTCGGTGAGCTGCCGCTGCTGGTCCTCGCTCGTCCCGCCGGCCTTTTCCTTCTTCAGGATGTCATGCCCGTCGCGGCGAACATGACGCACGGCGACACGGGCGGCCTCGGCATACTTGTGCGCGATCTTGACGAGTTCCTGGCGCCGGTCGGCGGTCAGGTCCGGGATGGGAATGCGCAGCAAAGTACCGTCAGTGATCGGATTCAATCCGAGATTGGCTTCGCGGATGCCCCGGTCGACAGCGCTCAACAGCGCACGATCCCAGACCTGAACCGACAGCATGCGCGGCTCCGGCACGCTGACCGAAGCTACCTGGTTGAGGGTCATGGTTGAGCCGTATGCCTCTACTCGTATCGGCTCGAGCAGGCTGGTCGAGGCGCGGCCCGTACGCAGCCCCGTCAGCTCTGTGCGCAGCGCCGCCACGGCGCCCTGCATGCGGCGCTTGAGTTCGGCTGTGTCCATCGTCTCCCTGTACCTCGTTCGCTTGGACTTGTATGGCGCAATTCGGGCTCATCCGTGGCCCGAACCGGCGAACCACGCAAGAGCGCCGGAAAGTCTAGGCAACGACGGTTGCCCGACCCTTACCCTTGAGAATGTCAACGAACGCGCCGGATTCAAGGATTGAGAATACGACAAGCGGAATGCCGTTGTCGCGAGCGAGCGCCACCGCTCCGACGTCCATGACCTGAAGCCCTTGCTTGACGACCTCGTCGTAGGTCAGCGTCTCGTAGCGCGTGGCGTGCTTGTCCTTCTTGGGATCGGCCGTGTAGACGCCGTCCACCTGGGTTCCCTTGAAAAGCGCGTCACAGCCCATTTCGGCGGCGCGAAGCGCCGCGCCGGAATCGGTTGTCACGAACGGGTTGCCGGTGCCGGCCGCGAAAAGCACCACATCGCCGGACTCGAACGCCGCCTCGGCATTCCGCTGGTTGAAGGTTTCACAGATGGACGGCATGGCGAGTGCCGAGAAGATGCGCGTCGGCGTCCCCAGCGCTCCCAGCTTCTGCTGCAGCGCGATGGAATTCAGCACCGTCGCCAGCATGCCCATCTGGTCACCGGCAACGCGATTGCCGCCGGCCTTCTGGATGCTCATTCCGCGGTAGATGTTGCCGCCCCCCGTGACCACGCCGATCTTGACGCCTAGTTTGGCGGCTTCGGCAATTTCACCGGCGATGCGGGTAAGAACGGCGTCGTCTATGCCAAACGTCTGGCTGCCGAGAAGCGCTTCGCCCGAAACCTTGAGGAGAACCCTCTTGTAGCGAAGCGGCGGTGTCATGATCTCGACTCGTCCCTCGTGGCCCGCGACGTGCCTATCACTTTACCCGCGGCAGGGCGACACGCCGTCCAGACTGGCGGCGTGGCCGCACAGGGATCGGTCAGGCGGGCTTGATCCCCGCCGCCATCGCCACTTCTGCCGCGAAGTCGGTCTCCGCCTTTTCGACGCCCTCGCCGAGCCGGAAGCAAACAAATTTGGTGACCGTGATCGGGCCGCCTACATTGGCTTCCGCCGCCTTCAGCGCCTTCTCCACCGTGTTCTCGGTGTCGACTACGAACGCCTGGGAGAGGAGGACAACTTCCTCGTAGTATTTGCGCACCCGGCCCTCGACCATCTTCTCGATGATTGCCTCGGGCTTGCCCGACTCCCGTGCCTGCTCCGCGAAGATGGCGCGCTCGCGCTGGACGATCTCCGGATCGATGTCCTCGGCGCGCACCGCGAGCGGATTGGCGGCGGCGACATGCATCGCCACCTGCTTGCCGATCTGCGCGAGGTTCTCCGGATTGCCATTCGATTCCAGGCCGACGATGACGCCGATCTTGCCGAGGCCGGGAGCAACCGGGAGATGGGCGTAGCTTCCCACCACGCCATGCTTCACCGAGAGGGACGCCGCGCGCCGCAATGACATGTGCTCGCCGATAGTGCCGACGGCGGACTTGATGGCGTCCTCGACTACGGCACCGTTGGACATCTTCGCCGCGAGGATCGCCGGCACGGTTCCGTCCGTCGTCAGCGCCGCCTGCGCGATGCCCGCGACGAGCGCCTGGAATTCAGGATTGCGCGCGACGAAGTCGGTTTCGGAATTGACCTCGACGATGATGGCCCGGTTGCCTGAAGTCGCCACCGCGATCAGCCCTTCAGCCGCAACGCGTCCGGCCTTCTTCGCGGCCTTGGACAGCCCCTTGGCCCGCAGCCAGTCAATCGCCGCCTCGACGTCGCCTGCAGTCTCGGTCAACGCCGCCTTGCAATCCATCATGCCGGCGCCGGTCTTGTCGCGCAGCTCCTTCACCATCGTCGCTGAGATCGCAGCCATCGTCTCTGTCCTTGTTGTCCGGGCCGAAATGGGCCGGCGGCTCAGCCTGCCGCCAGCGCCTTCGCCTGGCCTGCCCAGTCGTCCCGGGTAACGCGGCCCTTGTAGTTGAGTGCGTCATCGACCTTGGCGATTTCCTCATCGGAAAAGGCGGCGATCTGGTCGTAACGCGTCACGCCGAGGGCGTTGAGCTTGCGCTCCAGCGCCGGGCCGACTCCATCGATCTTCTTGAGGTCGTCCGCCTTCTCCGTGGGCGCTGTAAAGAGCGGAGCGGCAGCCGGACGCTTCTTGGACGAGCGATCAAGTGCAGCCGGCGGCTCGACCGCCTCGGCGACCGACATGTCGGCATCAGGCGTCGTGACTTCAAGGATAACCGGCTCGTGGACTTCTTCCTTGGCGCCGAGGTCGACGCCTGCTTCGCCCTGGGCCCGGCCAATCCCGTCGATAGCCGCCTTCGCGATCAGGTCGCAGTAGAGGGTGATGGCGCGACCCGCATCGTCGTTGCCGGGGATCGGGTAGGTGATGTTGTCGGGATCGCAATTGGAATCGATGATCGCCGCGACCGGAATGCCCAGGCGGTTAGCTTCCTCGATGGCGATCTTCTCCTTGTTGGTGTCGATCACGAAGAGGAGATTGGGCACGCCGCCCATGTCCTTGATGCCGCCGAGCGCCTTCTCCAGCTTGTCCTTCTCGCGGGTGAGCGTCAGCCGCTCCTTCTTGGTGAGGCCCTGGGCGTCGCCACCGAGCAGCGTCTCAAGCTCGCGCAGGCGCGCGATCGACTTGGAAATGGTCTTCCAGTTGGTGAGCATGCCGCCCAGCCAGCGCGCATTGACGTAATACTGCGCCGAGCGCTTCGCCGCCGCAGTCAGCGGCTCCGCCGCCTGCCGCTTGGTGCCGACGAAAAGCACGCGACCGCCGCCGGCGACCGCATCGCTCACCGCTGTCAGCGCGCGATGCAGCATCGGCACGGTCTGGGCGAGATCGATGATGTGGATATTGTTGCGGACGCCGTAGAGAAACGGCGCCATCTTGGGGTTCCAGCGATGCTTCTGGTGACCGAAGTGCACGCCGGCTTCCAACAGCTGGCGCATAGAAAAATCGGGCAGTGCCATGACTACCGTGCTCCTTGACCGGTTATGACCGCCGCGGGAATGAAGCCCTTGTGGGCACCGGAAGGATCGTTCGCTTCAGCCTAGGCCTCAGCGATTGAGCCAAATCCCGCGTGTGAGATGGCGCGGTATATACGGGGGGAGTACCGGGAAAGCAAGCCGGGACGGCCGGTTACACGCGTCTACCGCCCGTCCACCTCCAGCATCCAGTTAAGCACCAGCCGCCAGTCGGTCATGCGGATCGGCGTGCCGTGAACGCCGGTGTCGAATATCGCGAGCTTGATCGGATAGCCGGGCGCCACCTTGCGGAGCTTAATGTAGAAGGCAGCCTCGTCCTGCCAGGCGAATATCGGGTCAAGCGTGCCGTGGCCCAGATAAATGGGAAACCGCCGGCCCTTGGGTTTCACCGTCGGCGACTTCAGGAAAGCGTCGTCGTGGTTCGAGCCGAGCAATAGCAGCCCGGCGATATGTGGCAGCGCCTGCGCATCCGCCGCGAGATCCCAGCAGATGGCGCCCCCCTGCGAACCACAGGCGATGAAGATCGCGGCACCCGGAGACTTCTTCGCCTGATCCAGCACAAGCGCCCGGATGTCGGCGGCGCCGGCCGGCCCGATGTCGGTGAAATCCGGCGACAGGTAAGCGCCGTCGTTCTGCGCCATCAGGTTCATGATGCGGTTGAAGTTGCCGCCGAACATCCCGTCGTCGGCGCCCTGCAGTCGATTGCCGCCCTGCCCGTGGATGTAGATCACCACCGCCTGCGCGCCGCCGTCCACCTTGCCCGCGCCGACGAATTGCAGCGGGCCGGTGGCGCCCTGGTACGTGCTGGTCGCGTGCGGCACCGAACTGACGTACTGCCAGCGAACTTTCCGCTCGACCACCTCATCGCGCTGGTAAAGGTCACGGTCCTTGTCATAGCCGACGACGACGTAGTCGCCATTGTCGCGGCTATCGAGCACGACCGGATATTTGAACAGATCGTCCTTGTACGGCGCGAGGCGATAAGGCTCGGCGAGCGCTTGCGTCGCAACTAGCGCCAACGCAATACCGGCGAAAACCCGGATCACACCAGTTCGACCTGGACGACGCCCTTCACGCCACGCAGCGCGCTGGCGATCTGCGGCGTCACCGAATAGCGGCCGGGCAGGCGCATCTCGACTTCGCGACCCTGGGCGAGCAGCAGCACGAGACTGACTTCGCCCTCGCCTTTGCCCGCCAGTTGCTTCTGCACGCTGCCAAGCGGGGCCTCGTCCCGCACGAAGACGCGGATCTGCTTCAGGCCCGCCATCACCTTGTCGAGAGATTCCGCGGATTGGATACGGAGATTGATGCCCTCCGGGCGGTCCTCGGCGCCAACCAGCACGACGACGGAATTTCCCGGCTCGAGAAGATCGCGATACTTCACCAGTTCCTCTGAGAACATCACGGCCTCGAAAGAGCCGGTCGAGTCAGACAGCTGGACGATCGCCATCTTGTTGCCGGTGCGAGTGCGGCGTTCTTGGCGCGCCGTGACAGTCCCGGCAAGCCGCCCGGCCGAGGCGCCGTTGTGGACCGCGGCCGAAAACTCCGCCCATGTCTGCACGCGCATCTTGCCGAGCACGACGCGGTATTCATCGAGCGGATGCGCCGAAAGATAGAAACCGACAGCCGCGTGCTCCCGCTGCAGCTTTTCCGCGGCCAGCCACGGATCGACCGCCGGCAGCAGCAACGGCTGCCGCTCCTGCACCGCGCCGAACATGTCGCCTTGCCCGACCGCGGCGTTCTCCTGGATGCGGCTCGCCATGCCGAGGATTCGTTCGACGCCCGCCGTCAGCCGCGCCCGGTCCGGCTCGAGTTCGTCCAGCGCACCGGCGGCAATCAGGCTTTCCAGCGTGCGCTTGTTGATGATCTTCGGGTTGATGCGCCGGCCGAAATCGGCAACATCGCTGAACGGCTTTGCCGCGCGCGCCTCGACCAGATGCTCGATCGCCTGCGGGCCGACGCCTTTGACCGCGGCCAGCGCGTAGAGGATGCGGCCCTTGCCGTCCTCGAACTCGACATCGAACTGCACGCCGGAGCGATTGACCGACGGCGGCAGCACCGGGATGCCGAGACGGATCGCCTCGCGGCGGAATTCTGCGATTTTGTCGGTGTTGCCATTCTCCAGCGTCAGCGAAGCGGCCATGAACTCGACCGGGAAGTTCGCCTTCATGTAGGCGGTCTGGTAGGCGACCAGCGCGTAAGCAGCCGCGTGGCCTTTCGGGAAGCCGTACTCGGCGAATTTTGCCAGCAGCTCGAATATCGATTCCGCCTGATAGCGGTCGACGTTGTTGGCGACGGCGCCGGAGATGAAGCGGTCGCGCTGCGCCGCCATCTCGGCGCGGATCTTCTTGCCCATCGCGCGGCGCAGCAGATCGGCCTCCGCCAGCGAGTAGCCGGCGAGGATCTGCGCGATCTGCATCACCTGCTCCTGATAGACGATGACGCCGAAGGTATCCTTCAGCACCGTCTCCAGTTTCGGGTGGATGTAGTCCGGTTCCTCCTTGCCGTGCTTGCGCAGGCAATAGGTCGGGATGTTCGCCATCGGGCCCGGGCGATAGAGCGCCACCAGCGCGATCAGGTCGTCGAAACGGTCCGGCTTCATGTCGATGACGGCGCGCCGCATGCCGCTCGATTCCAGCTGGAACACGCCGACCGTGTCGCCGCGCGCCAACGGCTGGAAGCTCTTCTCGTCATCGAGCGGAATCTTCAACAGGTCGATCTCGATGCCGCGCCGCTTCACCAGGCGAACAGCCAGATCGAGCACCGTCAGCGTCTTCAGGCCGAGGAAATCGAACTTCACAAGGCCCGCCTGTTCAACCCACTTCATGTTGAACTGGCTGACCTTCATGCCCGATCGCGGATCGCGATAGAGCGGCACGAGCTGGTCGAGCGGCCGGTCGCCGATGACGATGCCGGCGGCGTGGGTCGAGGCGTGGCGGTAGAGACCCTCAAGCTTCTGCGCGATGTCGAGCAGCCGGCGCACGCGCTCGTCCTCGTCGCGGGCGGTCTGCAGCTGCGCTTCGTCGGCAATCGCTTTCGAGAGAGTCACCGGGTTCGCCGGGTTCTGCGGCACCATCTTGGCGAGGCGGTCAACCTGGCCGTAGGGCATCTGCAGCACCCGGCCGACGTCGCGTAGCACGGCGCGGGCCTGCAGCGTGCCGAAAGTGATGATCTGCGCCACCTGGTCGGCGCCGTACTTTTCCTGGACGTAGCGGATCACCTCGTCGCGCCGGTCCTGGCAGAAGTCGACGTCAAAGTCCGGCATCGAGACGCGATCCGGATTGAGGAAGCGCTCGAAGATGAGATTGAATCGGAGCGGATCGAGGTCGGTGATCGTGAGCGACCACGCCACTACCGAGCCAGCGCCTGATCCGCGCCCCGGCCCGACGGGAATGCCCTGCTTCTTCGCCCATTGGATAAAGTCGGCAACGATCAGGAAATAGCCCTGATACTGCATGCCTTCGATGACGTTGAGTTCGTAGGCCAGCCGCTTGCGATAGTCGTCCTCGCTAACCCCCGCCGCCAGCCCATGGGCCGCCAGGCGCCGGGTGAGCCCGGCCTCCGCCTCGCCGCGCAGCATTTCCGCTTCTGCCCGAACGTCCGCCTCCGCATCGCCGGTCGTCTCCGCGAAGCGCGGCAGAATCGGCTTTCGCGTCTGTGGCCACCAGGCGCACCGCATGGAAATTTCTATTGTATTTTCAATCGCTTCCGGAAGATCGGCGAAAAGAGCCGCCATTTCGGCGCGGGTCTTGAAATAATGCTCTTCCGTTACCCGCCGCCGATTGTCGTCGCTCACTACCGCGCCCTCGGCAATGGCTATCAGCGCGTCATGAGCTTCGTAGTCGTCGCGCGCCGGGAAGAACGGCTCGTTGGTCGCGACCAGCGGAAGACCGCGAGCGTAAGCGAGCTCCACCAGTAGCGGCAGCACCGCCGCCTCGACGGCGGTTCCGTGCCGCTGGAGTTCGACGTAGAGGCGACTGTCAAAGATTTCGCGGAGCGCATCCAGCCGTGAAGCGGCGAGCGCCGCCTGCCCGCCGGCCAAGGCACGGTCAATCGGCCCACCGGGCCCGCCGGTCAGCGCAATCAGCCCCTCGCCGCGCTGTCGGAGTTCGTCGATGGCGATGTGCGCCCCCGCCGAGGGATCGGTGCGCATGAAGGAGTCCGACACGAGCCGGACCAGGTTCCAGTACCCGGCTTCGGTCGCGGCAAGCAGAACTACGTCCGCTAGCTGACGCTGACGTGGCGCGCCGGGGCGGCCCTCGCTGTCGGTGTCGCCGAAGTCGAGGGCTACTTGGCATCCGATGATCGGCTGGATGCCCTTCTCGACCATCTTTCCGGCGAACTCGAGCGCGCCGAACAGATTGCCGGTGTCGGCAATTCCGAGAGCCGGCATCCTGTCGTGGACGGCAAGCTCCGCCAGCCGTTGGATGGGCAGCGCACCTTCCAGCAGGGAAAAGGCGGAATGGACGCGCAAATGCACGAAGCCCACGCCGCTGGCAATCCGACTCATGACGCGATCCTCCTCGCGCCAAGTTTCGGCGATGGGCTCCCGGCTGTCCATGCGGCCGGTCAGCCCTGATTGCGGGGAGGCAGGTTCCGAAAAGGCCAATCAGATCAAGGAGCGCAGGGCATCCGACCAGAGCCCGGCAGCGGCGACAAATGAGACAACCGCGGCAAGCGACGCAATATCACGCAAAAACGAGGTCATGAGTGGCTCCCTATCGAATTGAGCCTATTATGTTCTTGTTTTGTTCTTAGTCAAGGGGAAGGACGTAAATCCGCTCGCTGAAAAGCCGAAGCACCCGCACAGCGCGGCTTAGGCTTAATAATCTGCTGCGAAATGACTGCTGATCCGCACGGTCACTTAACGTCGCCGGAACGCCTTGTCGCTAGACCAGCGGAGGGCGACGCCAGCGGTCATTGGACTCCATGCATCTCGACCTTCTCACGCTCACGGCAGCCAACAGTTTCGTAGCCCTCCTCTGCTCCGGTTTCCTGTTCTTCAGCTGGTGGCAGAATCGCGATGCGGCGGGTCTGCTATGGTGGGCCGTCGCCGACCTCCTCGCCAGCATCGGCATTGGTATCCTGTTGCTCGCGGGCGGGGACCACCAGATCTACCTGGCCCTTGTCGCCCTCGCCTTCTCGGTCAACGCCGCGGCCACGCTTCACGGGGCCCGCCTCTTCTCGGAACGGAAGGGCATGCCCCTCTGGTGGTGGCTCGGTCCGATCGCCCTTGTCGCTTTTCTCGCGAGCCCGCTCGATACAAGCGCCGGCGTCGCCGTTTTCGCCCGCACCGCGTTCGGGACACTCTACACGGCGGGCGCGGCGTTCGAGTTCTGGCGCAATCGTGAAGCGCTGCTTTCTCGCTGGCCTCTCGTCGTGCTGAACGTGGTTCATGCCCTGACGCTCCTCGTTCCGGCCGTAGCTCTTGTCGCGGCGCGGGGCAATCAAACGTCGCTGCCCGGACTGGAAAGCTGGTTCGGGATCATTCACTTCGAAAATCTCCTCTACACGATCGGCACCGCCTTCTTCGTGATGGCGATGGTCAAGGAGCAGGCCGAACTGGAGCAGCGCATACTGGCGCGGGTCGATTCACTTACCGGCGCCGCCAGTCGTCACGCGTTCATGGAGGGCGGCGAACTCATCCTGCGGCGATGCGCACACAACGGCGTGCCGATCGCGATTGTTGTTTTTGATCTCGACCATTTCAAACGGGTCAACGACACCTTCGGCCATGCGGTCGGCGATCAGGTGCTGCAGCGCTTCGGCGCCACTGCCCGAATGGTGCTGCGATCCAATGACATCTTCGGCAGGATCGGCGGCGAGGAATTCGCTGCCGTGCTGCCGGATACCGACCGCGAGGCAGCGGTGGCGGCCGCCGAACGCATTCGCCTTGCCTTCGCCGAAACGAGTCAGGTCGTAGCCGGATGTTCGATCGGCGCGACGGTCAGCAGCGGCGTCGCCACTGCCGGCGTGGGCGGCACACCAGCCCTCTACAAACTGCTCGAATCCGCGGACCAAGCCCTCTATCGGGCCAAAGCCGGTGGACGCAATCGTACGGAAATTGCCTCCGCCGATCGATCTCCGGAAGCCAACCGCGCCACGCTGCGCGTAGCGTGACGGCACAGCCCGCGCCTCAGTGCCGTTCGCGCTCCGGCACGGCGAAGGGAGTGGCGGGCGAATCTGGAGCGGTCGTCGCCACAAGCGCTGGCTGACGGCGCATCTCCACCACCTTCCCGCCGACGAGGGTGACGCAGCGATCCATCCGCGCCGCCAGCTCGTGATTGTGTGTGGCGATCAGACAGGCAAGCTTCGAAGCGCGCACCAGCCGGGTCAGTCCGTCGAACACCAGTCCGGCAGTTGACGGATCGAGATTGCCGGTCGGCTCGTCGGCCAGCAGCAGCCGCGGGCCGTTCGCGACGGCGCGCGCAATCGCGACCCGCTGCTGCTCTCCGCCGGAAAGTTCGGAGGGGCGGTGCGTCGCGCGATCCTTGACCCGCATATAGGAAAGGAGTTGCAGCGAGCGCGCCATCGCCTCGGCCCGTTTGATGCCGCGGATGAGCTGCGGCAGCATGATGTTTTCGAGCGCCGTGAAGTCCGGTAGCAGATGGTGAAACTGATAGATAAAGCCAACCTGCAGTCGACGAAGCGAAGTTCGCTCCGCGTCCGACATCTTGCTGGCGGCGTGGCCGGAGACGTAAACCTCGCCTTTGTCCGGCTGCTCGAGCAGCCCGGCGATTTGCAGAAGGGTGGACTTTCCCGCCCCCGACGGCGCCACCATGGCCACCATCTCTCCCGGAAAGATCTCGAGGTCAGCGCCACTGAGCACCGTCAGGCCCTCGCCTGCATCCGGATAATGTCGCCCCACTCCGCGCAGGCGGAGAACGGGGCGGAGCGCCGGATCTTGCGGCGGCTGCTTCATTCGTACCTCAGCGCCTCGACGGGATCGAGGCGTGCCGCCCGCCAGGCAGGGTAAAGCGTCGCCAGGAAGGACAGGACGAGCGCCATGACGATCACCGTCACTGTCTCGTGCGGGTCGAGCCGTGACGGCAATTCGCTGAGGAAATACAGCTCCGGCGAGAACAGTTGGGTCTGGGTAAGGCGGGACAGGAACTGGCGGATCGGCTCGACGTTCCAGGAGATCGCCACACCCAGCACGAAGCCGGCGAGCGTGCCGAGCGTGCCGATCGAGGCGCCGGTGATGAAGAAGACGCGCATGATGGTGCCGCGCGTGGCACCCATAGTTCGCAGGATGGCGATATCGTGACCCTTGTCCTTCACCAGCATGGTCATGCCCGAAATAATGTTGAGGGCGGCAACCAGCACGATCAAGGTGAGGATCAGGAACATGACGTTGCGCTCGACCTGGAGCGCCGAGAAGAACGTGATGTTGCGTTCCCGCCAGTCGGTGATCAGCGCCTGACGCTGGACCGCGTTTTGAATTGCCGGCAGCAGCGCCTCGACCGTGTCGGCGCTCTTGAGATAAACCTCGACGGCGCTCGCCTCGTCATCAAGGTTGAAATAGGCCTGCGCCTCCGCGAACGGCATGATCACGAACGTAGAATCGTATTCCGCCATGCCGATTTCGAAGATCGCGACGATCGGGTAGGCCTTGACGCGCGGCGTGACGCCAAGCGGCGTGATGTTGCCGCGCGGACTGACGATCGTGATGCTCTGGCCGAGGGTCAGGCCAAGGTCGCTGGCGAGCCGCGTGCCGATGGCGACCCCCTGCGAGGCGCCGAAATTAGCCAGCGTACCAAGGCGGACGTTGTTGTAGATGCCCGTCACCTTGGGCAGATCGCTCTCGCGGATGCCGCGCACCAGCACGCCGCTGGAGGTGCTCGGTCCGCTCGCCAGGGCTTGGCCCTCAACCAGCGGTATCGCCGACAACACGCCCGGCACCTTGTTGATACGCGCCGCTATGTCCGAGTAATCGGTCAGCTTGGTGTCCATCGCCTGGATGATGACGTGGCCGTTCAGGCCGAGAATTTTGCTGATCAGCTCGGCCCGGAAGCCGTTCATGACCCCCATCACGATGATAAGCGTGGCGACGCCCAGCATGATGCCGATGAAGGAAAACGCCGCGATGACCGAGATGAAAGTCTCCCGGCGGCGCGATCGCAGGTAGCGTCCCGCAATCATCCACTCGAAGCGGGCAAAGGGCCTGGTTCCGGTCGGCAGCGCCATGCGCGTCTTTCTCGGCCTTCCGCCGGAAGCTATCCGGCGAGTATGCGTTTCACCACGCCGTCCATGCCCACCGCCTCGCGCGCTCCGGTCGCCCGGCGCTTGATCTCGATTTCGCCGCGTTCGAGGCCTTTCGGTCCGACAATCACCTGCCAGGGCAGGCCGATCAGGTCCATGCTGGCGAACTTCGCCCCTGCTCGCTGGTCGAGATCGTCGTAAAGCACTGTGATTCCGGCATTCTCAAGATGCTCATATAGGCGCGCCGCCGCTTCATCCACCTTGGCGTCTCCCGCCTTCAGGTTGACGAGGCCGACCTGGAACGGCGCGATGGCCTCCGGCCAGATGATTCCCGCCTCGTCGTGGCTGGCCTCGATAACCGCGCCCACCAGCCGCGACACGCCGATCCCGTAGGAGCCCATGTGGACGAACTGCTCGGTTCCATCCGGTCCGGTGACCTTGGCGCCCATCGGCTCGGAGTACTTCGTGCCGAAATAGAATATGTGGCCGACCTCGATGCCCCGCGCGGTGATCCGGCTATCTTCGGGCAGTTTCGAGAACGCGACGGGGTCGTGCTTCTCGTCCGTGGCGGCATAGTGCGCGGTCCACGCCTGCACGATCGGCGACAGATCGGAGCGGAAATCCGTGTCGGCCGGCGGGATCGGCAGGTCGAGCAGGTCGCGCGAACAGTAAACCTCGCTCTCGCCGGTCGCCGCCAGGATGATGAACTCGTGGCTCATGTCGCCCCCGATCGGACCCGAATCGGCTCGCATCGGAATTGCCTTCAGTCCGAGCCGGTCGAAGGTACGAAGGTAAGCCACGAACATGCGGTTGTAGGCGGCGCGGGCAGCGTCGCGGTCGATGTCGAACGAATACGCGTCCTTCATCAGGAATTCGCGCCCGCGCATAACGCCGAAGCGTGGACGGACCTCGTCCCGGAATTTCCACTGAATATGATAGAGATTAAGCGGAACGCCGCGGTAGGAGTTGACGTACGAACGGAAGATCTCCGTCACCATCTCCTCGTTCGTCGGCCCGAAAAGCATATCGCGTTCGTGCCGGTCGGTGAGGCGCAGCATTTCCTTGCCATATGCCTCGTACCGCCCGCTCTCCCGCCAGAGGTCAGCCGGCTGAATCGTAGGCATGAGAATTTCGATCGCGCCGGACCGATCCTGCTCTTCCCGCACTATGTCGCCGATGCGCGCGAGTACTCGCTCCCCCATCGGCAACCAGGAGTAGATGCCCGCGGCCTGCTGCCTGATGAGGCCAGCCCGCAGCATCAGTCGATGGGAGACGATCTCAGCTTCCTTGGGCGTCTCCCTCAGAATCGGCAAAAAATAACGGGAAAGACGCATCTTCGAGAGAATCTCCGGCCGGATTAGAAGAGTTGGCAGTCAATCGGCCGGCTCGACAAAGCACAAGGCCGCCGGCCGTCGCAGGATCAAGAATTCGAATCGGCCCTGCTGAGGGAAACCATTTGGCGCGGAAGCGAAAATTTGTGCAAGAAATGCGGGCTATAGCTGCACAAATTGGTGACAAACCGAGTCCGTTTAGCTAGGTTGCTTGCATAACAAGAGGACTTGGTCCTGGTGACCTCGGTCCCCATAACAAGGCATCGCGGTCTAAGTCTTGGGAGGAAGATTCCTTCGGGCGCGCTCAAAAAACGGCTGCTGCCGCCGAGCCCGAAAGTAAAGGTCCAGTCAGCCTATTGGGCTGTCGGGCTCGCAGAGAAGGAATAGGACGCGGAACTCGATGAGCAAGGCCGGAAGGCCTTGCTTTTTTTATTGCCGCGTCACGTCGAACATGTTGGCGAATGTCTCCAGCGATAGGCCGTAGACATCGATCGCCACCCAGATCGTGCCGACGACAATCGCGGCAACGATGGTAGTCGCGATCGCCGCACGAACCAGCCGCGGGCGCTCCGGCGCGCTGCTCGCCGTGCCGAGAGTCACTTCGCCGGCTTCCTCCTGCGTGCGCATTCCGAACGGCAATACGGCGAACAATACGACCCACCAGGCAACGAAATAAGTAGCGGCGAGTGCGGTCCACGTCATTCGGCTTACGCCTGTTCCAGTTCGATCAGCGTGCCGAGGAAATCCTTGGGGTGGATGAAGACGACCGGCTTTCCGTGCGCGCCGATCTTCGGCTCGCCGTCGCCGAGCACGCGCGCGCCGCCCGCCGTTAGGGCCAGCGCCGCGGCCCGGACGTCGGCAACCTCGTAACAGACGTGATGAATGCCGCCGAAGGGATTGCGCTCCAGAAAGCCGGAGATAGGCGACCGGTCGCCCAGCGGCGCGATCAGTTCCACCCGCGTGTTCGGCAGCTCGATGAAAACCGTGGTTACGCCGTGGTCGGGCTGCGGCACCGGCTGCGACACCTTGGCGCCCAGCAGGTCGCGGTAAAGCGCCATGCCGGCGTTGAGGTCGTTAACGGCGATGGCGACATGATTGAGACGCCCGATCATCGGGCGGTCATACGACCGCGACGAACACGGTGCAAACCGGCTTTTTGCCCCATGCCTCGCCAACCGCGCCGCGGATGGCGCGGCGGATCGCCTCGCCCAGCACGTCCGGGTCGCGCCGCTGCGGCCGGGGGATGGACTGGAGCGTGCCGAGGATCGCGTTCATCACGGCTTCCTCCATTGCCCGCCCGGCCGCGTCCTTGAGCGGCAGCCCGGTAAGCGCGATGTCGGGGTCCGCCACCTGATCGCCCTTGCGGTCGATGACGATGGAAACCGCGACGTGGCCGGCGAAGGACAGTTTGCGACGTTCCGCCACTCCGGTCTGCTTCAGGTCGCCGATCAGCCTGCCGTCCTTGTAGAGGCGCTGCACATCGATCTCGTCGACCGTACGCACCGGCGCCGGCGCCAGCCGCGTTACTGTCCCGTCCTTGACGATCACGACCGTTTCGACACCGAGTTCACGCGCGAGATCGGAATGAGCAGCCAGATGCATCGGCTCGCCGTGCACCGGGATGGCGATCTGCGGCTTGATCCAGCTGTACATCTCCGTGAGTTCGCCGCGGCGCGGGTGTCCTGAGACATGCACGAGACGGTCGCGGTCGGTGACGATTCGCACGCCACGCGCGGTCAGCGCGTTGATGATCGCATTGATCTCCAACTCGTTGCCGGGAATGGCGCGGGCCGAGAAAACCACCATATCCCCCGCCACCAGTTCGATGCGCGGATGGTCGTCCGCGGCGACGCGTGCCAACGCCGCGCGGGGCTCGCCCTGGCTGCCGGTCAGGATGGCGACCACCTTGTCGCGCGGCAGATGACGGAAGGTGTCCTCGTCGAGGAAGGGTGGCATGTTCTGTAGCATGTGCAGCTCGGTGGCCACGTCGATCACGCGGCGCAGCGCCCGCCCGCAGATGACGACATTGCGCCCCGCCTGCCTCGCCGCTATCGCGATCGACTTGATGCGTCCGACATTGGAGGCAAATGTCGTGAAGGCGACGCGAGCCGTGGCATGCTTGACGATTTCGGCAAGCTCGCGCTCAACCTCGGTTTCGCTGGGGCTGCGCCCGTCGCGCATGGCGTTGGTCGAGTCGCCCACCAGCGCCAGTACGCCTTCCTCGCCAATAGCCTTGAGGCGGGCGATATCCGTCGGCAGGCCAACGGTCGGCGTGTCGTCAAGCTTCCAGTCGCCGGTGTGCAGAACGGTTCCGAGCGGCGTGCGAATGGCGAGCGCATGCGACTCCGGGATCGAATGGGCGACATTGATGTACTCGACCTCGAACGGCCCGATCGGCAGGCGATCACCCGGCTTGACCACGGTTACCGGCACGGCTTGCGCGCCCGGCTCGCCCATCACCTTCGCCGCAAGCAGATTGGCGGTGAACGCGGTGGCGTAAACCGGTACGCGCAGCCGCGGCCAGAGGTCGATCAGCGCGCCGTAGTGGTCCTCATGGGCGTGAGTGATGACAATGCCGGCGAGGTTCGTCCGCTCCTCCTCGAGATACGAGATGTCGGGCAGGACGAGGTCAACGCCCGGCAGGTCGGCGTGCGCGAACGCCACCCCGAAATCGACGGCAAGCCAGGTCCGGTTATGGCGGGGACCGAAGCCGTAGAGCCCCAGGTTCATGCCGATCTCGCCGACGCCGCCGATCGGCACGAACACCAGCTCGTCCTTGCCGCTCCTGGTTTTTTTGGTCATCTGGCGCTTCAACCGGCCGCCGCGAGAAACATATCGCCGGTGCTGAACGCCTCGCGTGCGCCGCCCTCATTGATCAGGATCAGCCGGCCGGCATCGTCGATATTGTCAAAGCGGCCGTCGATGACGCGGCCGGGTAGATTGACGCGGATTGCCTCTCCAAGACCGCCACAGCGTGCAAGCCAGGCGGTCCGGGTCGCCGCGAAGCCGCGCCCGCCATCCCAGACGGCGATCTCCTCGGCGATGCGCTGCGCCAGCCGGGCAAACAGTGCATCCATCGCGATGCGAATCCCGCCGGCAGCAAAGTCTGTTGCCGGGATTGCCCCGGCGATTTCCGGATGCGCGACGCAGTTTGCGCCGATGCCGACGACAACCGCGAAGCGATCCCCGGCGAGCTTCTCGCCCTCCACAAGTATGCCGGAAACTTTCCGGCGATCGAGCAGTAGGTCGTTCGGCCATTTCAAGGCAATTCGCTCAGCCACAGGCGGCCCTGCAATATCGACCACCGCCTGATGGAGCGCCACGCCGGCAACGAAGGAGATGGTCGCCGCCACCGGCGGGCGCGATGGATCGATGAGGAGCAGCGAAGCGGCGAGGTTGCCGCTTTCGGTCGACCACGACCGACCGCGGCGCCCCCTGCCCTCGGTCTGCTCGGCCGCCGTCACCCACAAGCCGTTGCCTTCTCCGGCGCGTGCCAACTCGAAGGCCTTGGCGCTGGTCGAGGAAAGATTGTCGTAGGACTGGCGCCGAAAGCCCTGAGGAAGAATACCCGGGGCGGCGGGTGCCATGCCGTTCAGAAGAAGGTCTTTGCGGCGACTTCGGCGACGCCGCCGACCTGGCCGGCGATGAACGCGAACAGGAGAATGAACGCGCCGCTGATGCCGAGAACGACGCGCAGTTCGACGGCCATCGGCACGAACTCGCCCGCCGGCTCGTCGAAATACATCACCTTGATGATCCGCAGGTAGTAATAGGCGCCCACCACACTGGCGAGAACGCCGATGACCGCCAGCGGGTAGAGCCCCGCCTGGATGGCCGCGAGAAAGACGTAGAACTTGGCGAAGAATCCGGCCAGCGGCGGAATGCCGGCCAGCGAGAACATCAGCATGGCGAGGAAGAACGCCATGATCGGTTTGGTCTTGGCAAGACCGGCGAGGTCGCTGATTTCCTCGACCGCGCCGCCGGCGCGCCGCATGGACAGGATGCAGGCGAAGGTGCCGAGCGTCATCGCCAGATAGATCAGCAGGTAGATGATCACGCCCTGCACGCCGGCCTGACTGCCCGCCGCCAGACCGACGAGCGCATAGCCCATATGGCCGATCGACGAATAGGCCATCAGCCGCTTGATGTTGTGCTGGCCGATGGCGGCAAACGATCCGAGTACCATCGAGGCGATCGATATGAAGGTGATGATCTGCTGCCAGTCGTGGGTGACCGCCGCGAACGGCCCGACCATCACGCGCACGAAAAGCGCCATCGCCGCGACCTTCGGTGCCGCGGCCAGGAACGCGGTCACCGGCGTCGGCGCGCCCTCGTAAACGTCGGGCGTCCACATGTGGAACGGAACCGCCGATACCTTGAACGCGATGCCCGCGATGAGGAAGACAAGCCCGAACGTGAGCCCGAGCATGGAATGCTGCCCGGTCAGCACGCCGGCGATGCCGCCGAAGGTGGTCTGTCCGGTAAAGCCGTAGATCAACGAGGCGCCATAGAGCAGCATCCCCGACGACAGCGCGCCGAGCACGAAATACTTCAGGCCGGCTTCGGTCGAGCGCACGGAATCCCGGTTGAATGCCGCGATGACGTAAAGCGACAGCGACTGCATCTCGAGACCCAGATAGAGCGCGATCAGGTCGTTGGCCGAAATCATCAGCAGCATGCCAAGCGTCGCCGTGACGATCAGCACCGGATACTCGAAGCGATTGAAGCCGCTGGCGCGCATCGTGCCGGCGGACATGACGACGGTCACCCCCGAGCCGAGCAGCACCAGGAATTTCATCAGCCGCGCGAACGGATCCATGACGAAGGCGCCGTTGAAGTACGAACCGTCGACGGGTACCAGCGCCAAGGCAACACCGGCGACGACGATCAGCACGACCGAAAGCCAGGTTACGGTCGTGGTGGAGCGCTCGCCGCTGAATACGCCCAGCATCAGAAGCGCGAGCGCGCCCACGCCGAGAACGACCTCGGGCAGCAGCGGCGCGAACGAAAGGTTCTCGGCTATCATCCCCGCCCCTATTTCGCGATCGAAACGAGCTTGCCGGCGGCCGACAGCGCCGCCTGGTAGTTGCCGACCAGATGATCGACCGCCGCCGCGGTGACGTTCATCACCGGGGCCGGATAGAAGCCGAAGAAGATCGCCAGTACGACGAGGGGCGCCAGGATGGCGATCTCGCGGCCGGAAAGATCGAGCAGCGAGCGCAGTGCCGGCTTTTCCAGCGCCCCGAAGATGACCCGGCGGTAGAGCCAGAGCGCGTAGCAGGCGGAAAGGATCATGCCGGACGCGGCGAAGAATGTGACCCAGGTATTGACCCGGAAGGTCCCGATCAGCGTCAGGAACTCGCCGATGAAGCCGCTCGTGCCGGGCAGGCCGACGTTGGCCAGCGTGAAAACGAGAAACACGAAGGCATAAAGCGGCATGCGGTTGACCAGCCCGCCGTAGGCGGCGATCTCGCGCGTATGCAGGCGGTCATAGACGACGCCGACGCAAAGGAAGAGCGCGCCCGAGACGATGCCGTGCGACAGCATCTGGAAGATGCCACCCTGCACGCCCTGCGCATTCGCGGCGAAAATGCCCATCGTCACGAAGCCCATATGAGCGACGGACGAATACGCAATCAGCTTCTTCATGTCCTCCTGCATCAGCGCGACCAGCGAGGTGTAGACGATGGCCACCACCGACAGCGTAAAGACGAAGGGCGCCAGATTGGCCGAGGCGAGCGGGAACATCGGCAGCGAGAAACGCAGGAAGCCGTAACCGCCCATCTTGAGCAGGATCGCCGCCAGCACCACGGAGCCCGCCGTCGGCGCCTCGACGTGCGCATCCGGGAGCCAGGTGTGCACCGGCCACATCGGCATCTTGACCGCGAACGAGGCAAAGAAGGCGAACCATAGCCACCACTGCATCGACGCCGGGAACGGATGGTTGAGCAGCGTCGGGATGTCGGTGGTGCCGGCGTCCCAGTACATCGCCATGATGGCTAGCAGCATCAGGACCGAGCCAAGCAGCGTGTAGAGGAAGAACTTGAAGCTGGCATAGACGCGCCGCGGTCCGCCCCAGATGCCGATGATGAGGAACATCGGGATGAGGCCGCCTTCGAAGAAGACGTAGAAGAGCACGACGTCGAGCGCGCAGAAGACGCCGGTCATCAGCGTTTCAAGCACGAGGAACGCGATCATGTAGGCGCGGAAGTTCCGCGTCACCGTCAACTTGCTGGCGACGATGCAGATCGGCATCAGGAAAGTCGTCAGGATAACGAACAGCATCGAGATGCCGTCGACTCCCATCTTGTAGTTGATCTTGCCGCCGAGCCAGGGCGCCTCCTCGACGAACTGGAAGCCCGGATCGGCGTTGTTGAAGTCGATCCAGATGAGCAGCGAGAGGACAAACGTCACCACCGTCGTCCAGAACGCGATGTAATAGATATTGCGCCGCGCAGCCGCGTCGTCGCCGCGGATCAGCAGGATGAGCAGCGCGCCGAAGGTCGGCAGGAAGGTCACGGTCGAGAGGATCGGCCAGCTCATCGGCGCATCATCCCGCGAACATCAGCCAGGTGATCAGCACGGCAACGCCGATCAGCATGGCAAAGGCATAATGATAGAGGTAGCCGGACTGCAGGCGCACTGCCCGCTGCGTCACGTCGAGCACCCAGGCGGAAACGCCATCCGGCCCGAACCCGTCGATCAGCCAGCCGTCGCCCTGCTTCCACAGGAATCGGCCGAGCCACTTGGCCGGTCGGACGAAGATCAGATCGTAGAGTTCGTCGAAGTACCACTTGTTGAGCAGGAACCGGTACAGCCAGTCGTTGGTTTCGGCGAGCCGGCGCGGCAATTCCGGGTTGACCAGGTAGAACCATACGGCGACGAGCGCGCCGATCGCCATCATCAGCGTCGGCAGGTAGGTTACCCAGAAGGGCGACTGGTGCATCGCTTCGAGGATCGGCGCGTGCTCGCCGGCGACCAGCGCCTCCCGCCAGAACGCGCCGTTGCCGGCGCCGATGAACGTGCCGGTGAAGATCAGTCCGGCCAGCAGCGCACCGGCCGCGAGGACATAGAGCGGCACCATCATCACCAGCGGCGACTCGTGCACGTGCGCCATGACTTCCCGCGGCGCGCGCTCGCGGCCGTGGAAGGTCATGAAGATCAGCCGCCACGAGTAGAAGGCCGTCAGCAGCGCTGCCACCACCGTCAGCGCAAAACCGTAGCCCGCCGCCGGATTGGTGCCGTTGTAGGCCGCCTCGATGATCGCATCCTTGGAGAAATAGCCAGCGGTTAGCGGGAAGCCCGTCAGCGCTAGCGTGCCAATCACCATCATCCAGTAGGTGAGCGGAATGTGCGTGCGCAGGCCGCCCATCTTCCGCATGTCCTGCTCGCCGCCGACGGCGTGGATCACCGACCCTGAGCCGAGGAACAGCAGCGCCTTGAAGAAGGCATGCGTGAACAGGTGGAATATGGCGACCGGATAGGCACCGACGCCAAGGGCGACGAACATGTAGCCAAGCTGCGAACAGGTCGAATATGCGACAACGCGCTTGATGTCGTTCTGGACGAGACCGACGGTCGCGGCGAAGAACGCGGTCGTGGCGCCGATGAAGGTCACGAACACCAGCGCCCCCGGCGCCAGCGCAAACAACGGCGACAGCCGCGCCACCATGAACACCCCGGCGGTCACCATCGTGGCGGCGTGGATGAGCGCCGAAACCGGAGTCGGGCCTTCCATCGCGTCCGGCAGCCAGGTGTGCAGCAGGAATTGCGCCGACTTGCCCATCGCCCCCATGAAGAGCAGCACGCAGAGCACCGTCAGCGTATCGAAATTCCACGACAGGAAATGCATCGTCGTGCCGACGACCGATGGCGCATTGGCGAAGATCGTCTCGTAGTCGACCGACTTGAAAACGAGAAACACGCCGAAGATGCCGAGCGAAAAGCCGAAGTCGCCGACCCGGTTGACCACGAACGCCTTGATCGCCGCGGCGTTGGCCGCGGGGCGCGTGTACCAGAATCCGATCAGCAGATAGGAGGCGAGGCCCACCCCCTCCCAGCCGAAGAAAAGCTGGACGAGGTTGTCGGAGGTCACCAGCGCCAGCATAGCGAAGGTAAACATCGACAGATAGGCGAAGAAGCGCGGCCGGTATGGGTCGTGGGCCATGTAGCCGATGGAATAGATGTGAACCAGCGCGGACACGGTGTTGACCACGACCAGCATGACAACCGTCAGCGTGTCGATGCGCAGCGCCCAGTCGACCGCCAGCGTGCCGGACGCAAACCAGTTGAACACCGGAATGCGCTGCGGCGTCGCGCCACCGAACCAGAACGAGAAGAACGCCACCCACGACAAAAGCGCCGCGACGACGAGGAAACCCGAGGTGACCAGCTCCGCCGGCCGCGATCCCTCCGCCGCCGGCTCATGGTGCTCATCCTCATGCGAGGAGGCATGGATGACGCCGGCATCGCCATGAACGTGCGCCGCCACGGTGTGTGGGCCGGTATCGTCCGTGTGATCCTCTGCCCCCACGGGCGCCTCGCCCCCGGGGAAACGCTTGCGCGCCCCCGCAAGCGTAATGATCCCGGCGATGATGGCGCCGAGCAGTGGCAGGAAGACGATCGCCTGATACATCCCCGCCTAGCCCCGCATCATGTTGACGTCCTCGACCGCGATCGAGCCGCGGTTGCGATAGAAGACGACGAGAATGGCAAGGCCGATCGAGGCTTCGGCGGCCGCGACGGTCAGAACGAACAGCGCAAACACCTGCCCGACGAGATCGCCGAGGAAGCCGGAGAACGCCACCAGGTTGATGTTGACCGCCAGCAGGATCAGCTCGATCGACATCAGGATGACGATGACGTTCTTGCGGTTGATGAAAATGCCGAAGATGCCGATCGTGAAGAGGATCGCCGCCACGGTCAGGTATTGCCCCAGCCCGATGGTCATTGCAGCCCGCTCCCCGACGCGACCTTGCGCACTTCCACTGCCGTCGCCGGAGTGCGCGCATTCTGTTCGCTGATCGACTGGCGCTTCACGTTCGGCTTGTGGCGGAGCGTCAGCACGATAGCGCCGACCATCGCCACAAGCAGGATGATGCCGGCCGACTGGAAAAAGAAAATGTAGCGTGTGTAGAGAATCTGCCCGAGCGCGGCGGTGTTGGAAATACCGCCGACGCCGGGGATCGGCACTACTATGACGGTGGCAAGATTGGGCGAGAACACCCAGCCCCCGAGCACGACGAGCAACTCCGCCAGCAGCGCGACGCCAACCAGCGCGCCGATCGGCAGATAGTTGAGCACCCCCTGGCGCAGCTCGACGAAATCGACGTCGAGCATCATCACCACGAACAGGAAGAGGACCGCCACGGCGCCGACGTACACGACCACCAGGATCATCGCCAGGAACTCAGCGCCGAGGATGACGAACAGCCCCGCCGCGTTGAAGAACGCGAGGATCAGGAAGAGTACCGAGTGCACGGGATTGCGCGAGCCGACGACCATGATGGCCGACGCGATGGCGACCGCCGAGAACAGATAGAAGAAGAGCGCCCCGAGGATCATCTGTAGGGTGCGTCCGCGGCGAGGTTGGCGGCAATCTCGCGCTCCCAGCGATCGCCGTTGGCGAGCAGTTTCTCCTTGTTGAAGTAAAGCTCCTCCCGAGTTTCCGCCGCGAATTCGAAATTCGGCCCCTCGACGATCGCGTCGACCGGACAGGCTTCCTGGCAGAAGCCGCAATAGATGCACTTCACCATGTCGATATCGTAACGGGTCGTGCGCCGTGTGCCGTCGTTGCGGCGTGGCCCGGCCTCGATGGTGATCGCCTGCGCCGGGCAGATCGCCTCGCAAAGTTTGCACGCGATGCAGCGTTCCTCGCCGTTCGGATAGCGGCGCAGCGCATGCTCGCCGCGGAAGCGCGGGCTGAGGTGCCCTTTCTCGAACGGATAGTTGATCGTGACCTTGGGCGCGAAGAAATAGCGCAGCGAAAGGAACAGCGCCGAGACGAACTCGGTGAGCAGGAGAGCGCGGGCGGATCGATCGAGGCGCATGGGTTTTCTCCGCCTAGCTCGCCCAGCCGGTGATTTGCAACACCGTCGCGACGATCACCACCATCGCGATCGAAATCGGCAGGAACACCTTCCAGCCAAGGCGCATCAACTGATCATAGCGGTAGCGCGGCACGAATGCCTTGACCATCGCAAACATGAAGAAAACAAAAGCGCACTTCAGGATGAACCAGATGATGCCCGGAATCCACGTGAACGGCACCATCGCCAGCGGCGGCAGCCAGCCGCCGAGGAACAGGATCGAGGCCAGTGCGCACATGAGGACCGTGGCGACATATTCGCCGAGAAAGAACAGCAGGAACGGTGTTGACGAATATTCGACCGCATAGCCGGCGACCAGCTCCGATTCCGCCTCGACCAGGTCGAACGGCGGCCGGTTGGTCTCCGCCATCGCCGAAATGAAGAACACGATGAACATCGGGAAGAGCGGCAGCCAGTACCAGTCGAGCAGGCTGTTGGGTAGGCCCAGGCGCGTACCGAGGCCGTTCTGCTGCGTCAGCACGACATCGCTGAGGTTCAGTGAGCCGACGCAGAGTAGCACCGTGATGATGACGAAGCCGATGGAGACTTCGTAGGAGACCATTTGCGCGGCGGAGCGCAGCGCCGCCAGGAATGGATACTTCGAGTTCGAGGCCCAGCCGCTCATGATGATGCCGTAGACGCCGAGCGACGAGATGGCGAACAGATAGAGGACGCCGACATTGATGTTGGCGACCACCCACCCTGCCTGGAACGGAATGACCGCCCAGGCGGATAGCGCCAGCGTCGCCGTCACCAGCGGCGCCAGGATGAAGACGCCCTTATTGGCGCCCGACGGGATGATCGGTTCCTTGAACACGAACTTCAGCAGGTCTGCAAAGCTCTGCAATAGGCCCCATGGACCGACGACGTTCGGTCCGCGCCGCATTTGCACCGCCGCCCACACCTTGCGATCGGCATAAAGAACGAAGGCGACGATGATGAGCAGCACGACGAGAACCAGCAGGCTCTCGCCGACGATGATCGCGCCCGGAACCACGATGTCGTGGAAGAAGCCTCCCATCGGCTACTCCGCCGCCGTCGCCAGCCGGCCGCCGGCGAGCGCGGAACATTCCGCCATCACCGCGGAAGCCCGCGCGATCGGGTTGGTCTGGTAGAAGTCGACGACCACGTTCTGGAATGGCTCGCGGGTCATGCGCAGGTCACGGGCAGAGAGCGCCTTGACAGTGTCTATCGATCCCGGAGCAACCCGGTCGATCTCGGCAAAATGCGGATGCGCCGCATAGAGCGCCCGACGCAGTTCGCTGAGCGAGTCGAACGGCAGCCGCCGCGCCAGCACATCCGACAGGGCGCGCAGGATCGCCCAGTCCTCGCGCGCATCTCCGGGCGGGAAAGCCGCCCGCGCCGCCATCTGCACCCGGCCCTCGGTGTTGACGTAGGTGCCGGATTTCTCGGTGTAGGCGGCGCCCGGCAGGATGACGTCGGCGCGGTGCGCGCCGGCGTCGCCATGGCTACCGATATAGACGACGAAGGTCGCGCCAAGCGCATTCATAGCGATCTCGTCGGCGCCCAGCAGGAAGAGCAGGTCGAGGGATTTGGTGGCGGCAGCCGCCACCATCCCCAGAGTATCAAGCCCGCCCTCTCCCGGCACAAAGCCGAGGTCGAGGGCACCAACGCGCGAAGCGGCCGTGTGCAGGATGGCCAGCCCATTCCAGTCGGCGTCGACGGCGCTTCCGGAGACAAGCGCCGCGGCCTGCGCCAGTACTTGCATTCCGTCAGCCCGCGCCAAAGCGCCACCGCCGACGATGATGAGAGGCCGCTTTGCCGCGGCCAGCATCTTGCCAAAGCCATGCATCGCCGTCGCGACATCGGCCAGACTGTCGGGGCCGGCGCCAAGATATTCGTAGGGGTAGGTCAGGTCGACATGCTCGCCGACCAGCCCGATCGTGATGTCACCCTGCCGCCAGCGCTTGCGAATGCGTGCGTTCAGCACCGCCGCCTCGTGGCGCGGATCGGCGCCGACGATGAGGATTGCATCGGCCTGCTCGATGCCGGCAATAGTCGGATTGAAGATGTAGCTTGAGCGCCCGAGCGCCGGATCGAGCCGTTCCCCCGGCGCCCGGCAATCGAGATTTTTCACGCCGAGTGATTTCATCAGTTCGCGCAACGCAAATACTTCCTCCACGGAGGCAAGATCGCCGGCGATGGCGCCGATGCGTTCCGGCCGCGACTCTTTCACCTTGCTCGCGATGGTGACGAAAGCCTCGGCCCAGGTCGTTGGCTCCAGGCGGCCGTGACGGCGAACGTAGGGCCGGTCCAGCCGCTGTGTGCGCAAGCCGTCCCAGATGAAGCGCGTCTTGTCCGAAATCCATTCCTCGTTCACCGCCTCATTGAGGCGCGGCAGGATGCGCATCACTTCGCGGTCGCGCGTGTCGACGCGGATGGCCGAACCGACGGCGTCCATGACGTCGATGGATTCGGTCTTCACCAGTTCCCACGGCCGCGCATGAAATTCGTACGGCTTCGACGTGAGCGCCCCGACCGGACAAAGGTCGATGACGTTGCCCTGCAGTTCGGATGACATCGCCCGCTCGAGATAGGTCGTGATCTCCATGTCTTCGCCACGGCCGGTGGCGCCGAGATCCTCGATGCCCGCGACCTCCGCCGAAAAGCGGATGCACCGCGTGCAGTGGATGCAGCGGTTCATGATCGTCTTGACCAGCGGCCCGATGTACTTGTCCTCGACGGCGCGCTTGTTCTCCTTGAATCGGCTGCCATCGACGCCGTAGGCCATCGCCTGGTCCTGCAGGTCGCATTCGCCGCCCTGGTCGCAGATCGGGCAATCGAGCGGATGGTTGATGAGCAGGAACTCCATCACCCCTTCGCGCGCCTTCTTCACCATCTTAGATTTGGTGAACATCTCCGGCGGCTCGCCGTTCGGGCCCGGACGCAGGTCGCGCACGCTCATCGCGCAGCTTGCCTGCGGCTTCGGGGGGCCACCCTTCACCTCGATCAGGCACATGCGGCAATTGCCCGCGATCGACAGCCGCTCGTGGAAACAGAAGCGAGGGATTTCCGCGCCCGCCGCTTCGCACGCCTGTAGCAGCGTGTACTCCGCCGGCACGTCGATTTCCTTGCCGTCGACTTTCACCTTTGCCATGGCCTATCCACACCTCTGGGTCTGCCAGAGCTTGACGTGCTCCAGGTGCGACCAATCGAAGGCGAAGTCGCTATTTCCGTTCCGGTCGAGGTGCTCCAGCCGCTGTTCCGCCTCCACGAGGGTCGGGACATGCCCCTGAGCCACGTACCACATGACGAGATGGTGCGACTTCAGCTTCTCGAACCATTCGGCCTTGCGGCTGTAGAAGCGCTGATGGAGGGTCTTCCAGACGAAGTTCTCCAAATCCGAAACCGTCGCCCAGACGCTCATGTTGACGGCAAGCGTCGGGTCCGAGAACGGACGCACATCGAGTGCGTTGCCCGGGTCTTCGCCAACCAGACGCCAGACAAAGCCCGGCAGGCGCTCCGCCAGCGCGTTGACGCGGGCGAGACTGTCCACGAAATCCGCCAGTCGGGGATCGTCTATCGGGTAGAGCAACCGGCCGATGTTGAGCTCAGCGATATGCATCGCCCTACTCCGCCGCCTCGGCGATGACCGGCTCGCCGACCGAGGGACGCGCGCCGTGATAGTTGTCGATGCGCCGCTCGATCTCCGGACGGAAATGCGCGATCAGCCCCTGCACCGGCCACGCCGCTGCGTCGCCCAGCGCGCAGATCGTGTGGCCCTCCACCTGTGTCGTCACCTCGAGCAGCATGTCGATCTCGCGCTTCTCCGCGCGCCCCTCGGCCATGCGCTCCAGCACGCGCCACATCCAGCCGGTGCCCTCGCGGCACGGCGTACACTGGCCGCAGCTCTCGTGCTTGTAGAAATAGGATAGCCGCGAGATCGCGCGGACGATGTCGGTCGACTTGTCCATCACGATCACCGCCGCCGTGCCGAGGCCGGAACGTAGCTTGGCGAGCGAGTCGAAATCCATGATGAGATCGTCGCACTGGTTCGCCGGCAGGCAGCGCACCGACGCGCCGCCCGGAATGACCGCCAGCAGATTGTCCCAGCCGCCGCGCACGCCGCCACAGTGCCGCTCGACCAGCTCGCGCAGAGTGATCCCCATCGTCTCCTCGACCGTGCATGGCCGCTCGACATGCCCGGAGATGCAGAAGAGCTTCGTGCCGACATTGTTGGGCCTGCCGAAGCTCGCGAACCACGCGCCGCCGCGGCGCAGAATGGTCGGCGCCACCGCGATCGACTCGACGTTATTGACCGTCGTCGGCGAGCCATAGACGCCCACGCTCGCCGGGAACGGCGGCTTCAGGCGCGGCATGCCCTTCTTGCCTTCCAGTGATTCCAGCAGCGCCGTTTCCTCGCCGCAGATGTAGGCGCCGGCTCCGTGGTGGACGATGATCTCGAAGTCCCAGCCGTTCTTGTTGTCCTTGCCGATGAGGCCGGCGTCGCGGGCCTGATCGACCGCCGCCTGCAGGTGCTCGCGCTCGCGGATGAATTCGCCGCGCACGTAAATGATCGCGATGTGCGCGCCCATGGCGAAACTCGCGACCAGGCAACCCTCGACCAGCGTATGCGGGTCGTGACGCAGGATTTCGCGATCCTTGCACGTACCCGGCTCGGATTCGTCAGCGTTGACAATAAGATAGTGCGGCCGGCCGTCCGAAGTCTTGGGCATGAACGACCATTTCAGGCCGGTGCCGAACCCTGCCCCGCCCCGTCCGCGCAGGCCCGACGCCTTCATCTCGTTGATGATCCAGTCGCGGCCCTTGTCGAGAATCGCCTTGGTGCCGTCCCACTGGCCGCGCGCGATCGCGCCCTTCAGGCCCCAGTCCTCGAGGCCGTAGAGATTGGTGAAGATGCGATCCTTGTCGGCGAGCATGGACGGCCTAGACCTTCGACACCGGGTTTGGCTTCTTGTCTTCGGGATTATTCTGCACCGGAGGCTCCGGCGACTCGCGCACGCTGGCGCCTGCCGTAGGCTTCTTCGCGTCGGCGTCGGTCATCACTGGCGGAGGCGGCGTCCACAGCCGCGATCCCGGCCGATAAATCTCGCCCGTTAGCGTCGTCGGGCCGCCCAGGGGCGCCGAGAATTGGCGCTCGACCTGAGGGCCGGGCCGAACTTCGCGCCCCGCGGCGAAATCGTCGATCAGCTTGTTGAAGCTGTCGGCAGTAAGGTCCTCGAAGGTATCCGCGTTGACCTGGACGAGGGGCGCATTCACGCAGGCGCCGATGCACTCGACTTCCTCCCACGAGAACGCGCCATCCGCGGAAAGGTGATGCTGTTCCGGATGAATACGCTCGCGGCAGACCTGCTTCAGTTGCTCAGCGCCGCGCAGCCAGCACGGCGTCGTGCCGCACACCTGGATGTGCGCCTTGGCGCCCACCGGCTCCAGATGAAACATCGTGTAGAACGTAGCGATCTCCAGTACGCGGATGCGCGCCATGCCGAGCATCTCGCCGACGACCCGGATCGCCGGCTCGCTCACCCAGCCTTCCTGCTCCTGCGCGCGCCAGAGCAGCGAGATCACCGCCGAGGCCTGACGCCCTTCCGGATACTTGGCCATCTCGCGCTTCGCCCAAGCGAGATTTGCCTCGCTGAACGCGAAGCTCGTCGGCTGATCTTCGGAAAGGCGACGAACCGTCATCGCTATTCGACCGGCTTGCAGTAGTTGGTCTTGACGGTCGGCGAATTCGGCGTCTCGGCGATGAAGCACATGTAGACACTGGCGCCTTTCTCCAGCAACACGCCCGGACCGATCGGCGAAGCGACCGCACCCACCACCGAATAGCCGTCGGCGAGCAGCGACTTGACCGTCGGCGCGTCGGCCGCCAACACCGAAGTCGCAACTAGCATGAGGCCGAGAGCGGCTGCCAGTCCGCGATTGAACTTCATCGATCCACCTCCCCGAAAACAATGTCGAGTGAGCCCAGAATGGCGGTTATGTCCGCCAGCATGTGCCCGCGGCTGATATAGTCCATGCCGCTGAGGTGGGCGAAGCCCGGCGCGCGGATTTTGCAGCGGTACGGCTTGTTGGTGCCGTCGGCGATCAGATAGACGCCGAACTCGCCCTTCGGCGCTTCGACCGCGGCGTAAACCTCGCCGGCAGGCACATGGTAGCCTTCGGTGTAGAGCTTGAAGTGATGGATCAGCGCCTCCATCGAGCGCTTCATCTCGCCGCGGCTTGGCGGCACGACCTTGCCGTCTGTGGAAGACACCGGACCCTGCCCGCCCGGCGCGTTCAGCAACGCAATCACCTGCTTCATGATGCGAATCGACTGCCGCATCTCCTCCATCCGGATGAGATAACGATCGAAGCAGTCGCCGTTCTTGCCGACCGGAATGTCGAACTCCATCTCGGCGTAGCATTCGTACGGCTGCGCCTTGCGAAGATCCCACACCGCGCCGGAGCCGCGCACCATGACGCCGGAGAAACCCCACTTCCAGGCGTCCTCCAGGCTGACCACTCCTATATCGACGTTCCGCTGCTTGAAGATGCGGTTGCCGGACAGCAGCGTATCCATGTCGTCGACCACCCGCAGGAAGGGATCGCAGAACGCCTCGATGTCGTCGATCAGCTTCTGCGGCAGGTCCTGGTGCACCCCACCTGGCCGGAAGTAAGCGGCGTGCATGCGGCTGCCCGAGGCGCGCTCGTAGAACACCATCATCTTCTCGCGCGCTTCGAAGCCCCACAGCGGCGGCGTCAGCGCGCCGACATCGAGGGCCAGCGCCGGCACGCCCAGCATGTGGTTCAGCAGCCGTCCGATCTCGCAAAACAGAACCCGGATAAGCTGCCCGCGCCGCGGCACCGTGATGCCCAGCAACTTCTCTGTTGCCAGCGCAAAGGCGTGCTCCTGGTTCATCGGCGCGACATAGTCGAGCCGGTCGAAATACGGTACCGCCTGCAGGTAGGTCTTGTGCTCGATCAGCTTCTCGGTACCCCGATGCAGCAGCCCGATATGCGGATCGACCCGCTCGATCACCTCGCCGTCGAGTTCGAGCACCAGGCGCAGCACGCCGTGCGCAGCGGGATGCTGCGGCCCGAAGTTGATGGTGAAGGTGCGGACGTCGCTCTCGGCCATGGTCAGTTCCGAAGCGCCCGCGCGGCCTTGTCGGCCACCCGCGCGTTGAAGCGGTCCCAGCTCACGACGGTGCGCTGGTGGCTGCCTTCGCCGATCGTGTCGACGCCGTCGTGGGCCTTGACGTCGAAAGTCAGCTTCCGCCCTTCGACGGCCGCGCATTTCGCATCGACAGTGATGGTGAGGCCCGGCGGTGTCGCGGCCACATGGCTGACATTGATATGCGTGCCCAAAGACCCCTCACCCCGGTCGAGATGCGGCGCGATCATCTGGATACACGTCCATTCCATCAGGCCGACCATGAAACCGCTGGCAAAAACCTCCGGCATGACCGCGAAGTCCGCGGCCTCCGGATAAAGATGCGGCACGGTCTTGTCCGCCGGCACGACGAAGGCAAAGCTGTGCGTCAGGCCGGGCTGAAGCGTCGCCTTCATGCGTTCCCCTTCCCCGCTTTCTCGTCGCCGGGCAGCACGTAGTCCGTCCCCTCCCACGGCGACAGGAAATCGAAATCGCGGAACTCCTGCGCCAGCTTTACCGGCTCGTAGACAACCCGCTTGCGCTCGTCGTCGTAGCGCACCTCTACGAAGCCGGTCAGCGGGAAGTCTTTGCGCAACGGGTGCCCGTCGAAGCCGTAGTCGGTGAGGATGCGGCGGAGATCGGGATGCCCGGTAAACAGGATGCCGTAGAAGTCGTATGCCTCGCGCTCGAACCAGTTGGCTCCGGGATAAACCGGCGTAATCGACGGCACCGGCGTTTCCTCGTCGGTCATCACCTTGAGGCGGATGCGGACGTTCTGGCGCGGACTGAGGAGATGATAGACGACGTCGAAGCGCTTCTCGCGCGCCGGCCAGTCGACGCCGCAAACGTCCGTGAGAGATATGAAGCCGAGGCGCGGGTCGTCGCGGAGGAAGCGCACGAAGGCGACGATCTCGGCCGCGGACACCACCATCGTCAGCTCGCGATTGGCGACCTGCCACGCGCTGACGGCGCTGCCGCGCTCCGCCACAATGATCTCGCCAAGAGCCTTCAACGTCTCTTCCAAGGGCCCCTCAGCGTTCGATCGTTCCGGTGCGCCGTATCTTCTTCTGGAGAAGCAGGACGCCGTAGAGCAGCGCCTCGGCGGTCGGCGGACAGCCCGGGACATAGATGTCGACGGGCACGATACGATCGCAGCCGCGCACCACCGAATAGGAATAATGATAGTAGCCGCCGCCGTTCGCGCACGATCCCATGGAGATGACGTAGCGCGGCTCCGGCATCTGGTCGTAGACCTTGCGGAGCGCGGGGGCCATCTTGTTGGTGAGCGTGCCGGCGACGATCATCACGTCGGACTGGCGCGGAGAGGCCCGCGGCGCGAAGCCGAAACGCTCCACGTCGTAGCGCGGGCCGGCCATCTGCATCATCTCGACGGCGCAGCAAGCCAGCCCGAATGTCATCCACATCAAAGAGCCTGTCCGCGCCCAGACGATCAGGTCTTCGGCGGTGGTCAGCAGGAAGCCCTTGTCGGCCAACTCGTTGTTGACGTCGCGGACGAACGGATCGTCCGGCCGCACCGCCGGCTGTCCGACGGAGGACCCGATTGGCGCAGCGGTGGCGCTCAATCCCATTCCAGTGCTCCCTTCCGCCACTCGTACGCGAAGCCGATCGTGAGGACGCCGAGGAACGCCATCATCGACCAGAATCCGAACCAGCCCAAATGACCGAAGGCCGCCGCCCACGGAAACAGGAATGCGACCTCCAGGTCGAAGATGATGAACAGGATAGCGACGAGATAGAAGCGGATGTCGAACTGCATGCGCGCATCGTCGAAGGCGTCGAAGCCGCACTCATAGGCGGACAGTTTTTCCGGGTCCGGACTTTTGAACGCAACGACAAATGGAGCCACCAGCAGCGCCAGGCCGATGAGCGCGGCGACCCCCATGAAGATCACCACGGGAAGATAGGCGCTCAACAGGGATCCCATGCCACCTTCCTCTGCGTTGTCGCGGGCATCCCCGCCGCCATTTTAGCGATTGCTGCAACGCAAGGTGCCTGAGAAGGCGTCCATTGGCAATCAGTCGCGGAGGCTCGTCGGAGGGGTCGAAAAACAAGGAATCTTGCGGCGGCGAACCGTAATTTCGTGGCTTAGCCGAGGCGACCTGAAGTCGCAAGCCTGAAACCGTTCCAAACCGCAACTGCGACGGTTTGCACGTAAAAAATCCCCGGCTGCATCTGCGGCCGGGGACTTTAATTGAAGCCCGGATTAGCGCATCCGGCGGCGGTGATGATCCGGGCCGTAATTTGGGCCTGAGCCGAACGAGAAGCCGAGGATCGGACCTGGCGAGTTGTAGTAGGGGTAATACTCCGGTGAACTGCACGCCCACACCCAGCGACGCTGGTGGTGGCTCCAATGCCAGCAGTTCGACGGCCCCGGAGGGGCAATTCCGGGGTTGACATAGATGCCCACGCCGGCTGCTTGCGCGGCTGGCGCGGCAGCGACCATCCCGCCCGCAATCGCAAGCGCCGCCAATGCACTCAGAATCTTGGTCGTCATGATGACGCCTCCCGTGATTGCCGCCCTCAAGAAAACAACTCGACACACCCGCTACAGTTCCATGACGCTGCCTGCCAAAATTCGGCCGAAAAGCACGGCGACAGCCGCTAGCGATCTCGCCATGAGGAGATTTGAGGAACTGGCGGGAGCGACGGGGCTCGAACCCGCGACCTCCGGCGTGACAGGCCGGCACTCTAACCAACTGAGCTACGCCCCCGCGGGCGGCTGCGGACCGGAATCCGCGCGACGGGCTGAGTTAAGGGAGGGCCCCCGGCAAGTCAAGAACGGGCGTCGCCCGATAGGCGCCAACCCATACCAGCGAGACGAAACTGGTGGGCGGTGAGGGACTCGAACCCCCGACATCCACGGTGTAAACGTGGCGCTCTACCAACTGAGCTAACCGCCCTCTCTCGGGCAGGGATTTAGGCGGTTAGCGAGCGGGGAGCAAGCGAAGAGCGGCATGCGCCGCTGCGTGCAAACACTTGCGGCTTGCTCATTCGCGTTGATGAGCCCCACACACACGGCGCGGGGCTGATCAGGTTCGCGGGGCATTTGGACCTAACGGTTCACCGCGTCCTTGAGGCCCTTGCCCGCCTTGAATTTGGGGCTTTTGGAGGCCGCGATCTTGATGGCCTCGCCGGTCCGCGGATTGCGCCCCATGCTGGCCGCGCGATTGGCAACCGCAAAATTGCCGAAACCGATAATCTTCACGTCATCGCCCGTCTTCAGCGCGTCCGTGATGGCATCGAATGTCGCATCAACCGCCTGGCCAGCGCCAGCCTTGGACATGCCGGTCTTGTCGGCAACCGACGCGATAAGGTCATTCTTGTTCATGAGGCATCCCTTTTCCTGATCAGAGCCGTGCGGCGAATCGAGCCCCGCGACTTCACGCGGGACAGTCCTGCGAAAATCCCGGTGTGGCAAGCGAAAACGGCGGAATCCCGCGACTTTGATGGAAAGTCGTGCACGCCAACGAAAATGGCGCCCGCCATCGGGCGGACGCCATTAAACACCTAAAATCAATCAGTTAGTGCGCAGTAAGACCGGTCGCTGTCTCGTCGTCGGCAACCACGGCGGGCTCAGGCGCCTTGGTTTCCTCCCACTCGATCGAAACCGGTGGCCGGATCAGCGCGTTCTTCAGCACGTCATCCATGCGAGCGACCGGGATGATCTCCATGCCGCTCTTCACGTTGTCGGGAATCTCCGCCAAGTCCTTGACGTTATCCTCCGGGATGAGCACGCGCTTGATGCCGCCGCGCAGCGCCGCCAGCAGCTTCTCCTTAAGGCCGCCGATCGGAAGGACCCGGCCCCGCAGAGTGATCTCGCCCGTCATCGCGACATCCTTGCGGATTGGGATCCCGGTCATGATCGAGACAATTGCGGTGGCCATCGCGACACCGGCCGAAGGACCGTCCTTCGGCGTGGCGCCTTCCGGCACGTGGACGTGGATGTCACGCTTGTCGAACAGCGGCGGCTCGATGCCGAAGTCGACGGCCCGGCTGCGGACGTAGGACGCCGCCGCCGAAATCGACTCCTTCATCACGTCGCGGAGGTTCCCCGTAACGGTCATGCGGCCCTTGCCGGGCATCATGACGCCTTCGATCGTCAGCAGCTCGCCGCCGACCTCGGTCCAGGCCAGGCCCGTTACCATGCCGATCGCGTCCTCGAGCTCGGCCTCGCCATAGCGGTAGCGCGGCACGCCGAGGAACTCCTCGACGACCTTTGGCGTGACCTTGATCACCTTCTTCTTCGAAAGGATCAGATCCTTCACGCCCTTCCGCGCCAGCGTGGCGAGCTCGCGTTCGAGATTGCGCACGCCCGCCTCCCGCGTGTATCGGCGGATAACCAGCTGGAGCGCTTCGCCATCGACGCTGAATTCCTTCGACTCCAGCCCGTGCTCCTTCAGAATCTTCGGGATCAGGTGGCGGCGCGCGATTTCGACCTTCTCATCCTCGGTGTACCCGGCGATGCGAATGATCTCCATGCGGTCCATCAGCGCGGGCGGGATGTTGAGCGTGTTCGCTGTCGTGATGAACAGGACGTTCGACAGGTCGTAGTCGACCTCCAGGTAATGATCGTTGAAGCTGGAGTTCTGCTCCGGATCCAGCACCTCGAGCAACGCCGACGACGGATCACCGCGGAAGTCCATGCCGATCTTGTCCACCTCGTCGAGGAGGAAAAGCGGGTTGGCCTTCTTCGCCTTGCGCATCGACTGGATGACCTTGCCGGGCATCGAGCCGATATATGTCCGCCGATGCCCGCGGATCTCCGCCTCGTCGCGCACGCCGCCGAGCGACATGCGCACGAACTCGCGGCCGGTCGCCTTGGCGATCGACTTGCCGAGCGACGTCTTGCCGACGCCCGGCGGTCCGACCAGGCACAGGATCGGGCCCTTGAGCTTGTTCGAACGACTCTGAACGGCGAGGTACTCGACGATGCGGTCCTTCACCTTGTCGAGGCCAAAGTGGTCCGCGTCGAGCACTTCCTGGGCATAGTTGAGGTCATACTTGACCTTCGACTTCTTGCCCCACGGAATGCCCAGCAGCCAGTCGAGGTAGTTGCGCACCACCGTCGCCTCGGCCGACATCGGACTCATCTGGCGCAGCTTCTTGAGCTCGTTGGTCGCCTTGTCGCGGGCTTCCTTGGAGAGCTTCGTCTTGGCGATCTTCTCCTCAAGTTCCTGCAGTTCGTCCTTGCCGTCCTCGGAGTCGCCGAGTTCCTTCTGGATCGCCTTCATCTGCTCGTTGAGGTAGTACTCGCGCTGCGTCTTCTCCATCTGGCGCTTGACGCGCGAGCGGATGCGCTTCTCGACCTGCAGGACGGAAATCTCGCTTTCCATTAGCCCGAGCACACGTTCCAGACGCTCGACCACCGTCGGCAGCGCCAGGATCGCCTGCTTCTCGGGAATCTTCACGGCAAGATGCGAAGCCACCGTGTCGGCTGCCTTCGAGTAGTCCTCGATCTGGCCAACGGCGCCGACGACCTCCGGTGAGATCTTTTTGTTGAGCTTCACGTAGTTCTCGAATTCGGACATGACGGAGCGCGTCAGGGCCTCGGCCTCGACCGGGTCGCCGATCACGTCCGGAATCTTGCGAGCGTGCGCCTCGTAATAGACGTCCTTCGCCGTGTAGCGAACTATCTCGGCGCGGCACACTCCCTCCACCAGCACCTTCACGGTGCCATCGGGCAGCTTGAGCAGCTGAAGAACGGACGCCAGCGTGCCGACGGTGAAGATGGTTTCCGGAGTCGGTTCGTCCTCGCTCGGGTTCTGCTGCGTGGCGAGCAGAATCTGCTTGTCGGCGCGCATTACCTCTTCCAGCGCACGGATCGACTTCTCGCGTCCGACGAAGAGCGGCACGATGTTGTGCGGGAAAACGACGATGTCGCGCAGCGGCAGGACCGGAAACAGGTCGGCACCGCCTTCCGGCGTGCCATCGGCAGGCAGATCGTTCGAACCCGAATTCTCAATTGTCATTTAATTTGGACCTTTCTCTCGCCGCCAGCACCCCGGGAGGGAGGGAGGTCTGTCGGTCAAGGAGACGGATGAAAACGCGTATAGGAAACCAAACGCTACAACCACTCGCGTCGATCCGACGCGTGACAATTAGGTGGCGTCGGCGAACAGGGGTGTCAAGGCGTCCCGCCTGTCGGTCTAGCTGGCCGTCGACCCAATATCTTCCCGGCGATCCGAGTAGATGTAGAGCGGTCGCGCCTTGCCTTCGACAACCTCGCCGGAGATGACCACTTCCTGGACTCCGTCGAGCCCCGGCAGGTCGAACATGGTCTCAAGCAGGATCGCTTCCATGATCGAGCGCAGCCCGCGGGCACCGGTCTTGCGCTCGATCGCCTTCTTGGCGATCGAGGTAAGCGCATCCGGATGAATGCCCAGTTCGACGTTTTCCATGTCGAACAGACGCTGATATTGCTTGACCAACGCGTTCTTCGGCTCCGTCAGGATCTTGATGAGTGCGCCCTCATCCAGATCCTCCAGCGTCGCCAGGATTGGCAACCGGCCGACGAACTCGGGGATCAGCCCGAACTTCAGCAGGTCTTCGGGTTCCACCTCGCGGAACAGGTCGCCCGTGCGACGATCCTCCGGCGAGGAGACGTTGGCCGAGAATCCGATGGAGGTCTTGCGACCGCGATCCGAGATGATCTTCTCAAGACCCGAGAAGGCGCCGCCGCAGATGAACAGGATGTTGGTCGTGTCGACCTGGAGAAATTCCTGTTGCGGATGCTTGCGGCCGCCTTGCGGGGGCACTGATGCGACAGTGCCCTCCATGATCTTGAGCAGCGCCTGTTGCACGCCCTCGCCCGACACGTCGCGCGTGATCGACGGGTTGTCGGACTTGCGGCTGATCTTGTCGATCTCGTCGATGTAGACGATGCCGCGCTGTGCCCGCTCGACATTGTAGTCGGCGGCCTGCAGCAGCTTGAGGATGATGTTTTCGACGTCCTCGCCGACGTAGCCGGCCTCGGTCAGGGTCGTTGCGTCCGCCATCGTGAAGGGCACATCGAGGATGCGCGCCAGCGTCTGCGCCAGCAGCGTCTTGCCGCAACCGGTCGGTCCGATCAGCAGGATATTCGACTTGGCCAGTTCCACGTCGTTGTTCTTGGCGGCGTGGTTGAGGCGCTTGTAGTGGTTATGGACAGCGACCGACAGCACGCGCTTGGCGTGGCGCTGGCCGATGACGTAGTCGTCGAGGACGTTGCAGATTTCCGTGGGCGTCGGCACGCCGTCGCGCGATTTCACCAGCGAAGACTTGTTCTCCTCGCGGATGATATCCATGCACAATTCGACGCATTCATCACAGATGAATACGGTCGGACCGGCAATCAATTTACGAACTTCGTGCTGGCTCTTGCCGCAGAATGAGCAATAGAGCGTATTCTTGCTGTCGCTTCCGCTGACCTTGCTCATTCTTTTCACCCCAACTGCCGGACCAGTGTCCCGGCGGACCGTTGCTACTTCCCGCCCCCCGTACGCTACATGCTCACCCCGACCTTAGCGTCGACCGCATCCGACGCAATCACTCCAACCAGACTCAATCATGGTATGTGCGATTTGTTCAAGAGATACTTAACGCCCAAAAATCATTGGCAAGCGTGGCGGGACGCCGCGCTTGCCAAGGGCTCTGCGGGATCGGCCGGGCCGGGCGCGCCTAGCCAGCCTTGACGTCCTTGACGGTTTCGGCGTCCAGGGCCGCGCGATCGCTCAGCACCTTGTCGATCAGGCCGAAGTCCTTCGCCTCCCCCGCAGTCATGAAGTAGTCGCGGTCGAGTGTTCGCTCGATGGTCTCCATGCCCTGCCCGGTATGCTTGACGTAGATCTCGTTCAGGCGGCGCTTCATCTTGATGATGTCTTCGGCGTGGCGCTCGATATCCGAGGCCTGCCCTTGGAATCCGCCGGAAGGCTGGTGGACCAGGATGCGGGCGTTAGGAAGCGCGAAGCGCATGCCCTTCTCGCCCGCCGTCAGCAGGAGCGACCCCATGGATGCGGCCAGTCCGATGCATAGTGTCGAAACCGCCGGCCGGATGAACTGCATCGTGTCGTAGATCGCCAGGCCCGAAGTGACCACGCCGCCGGGCGAGTTGATGTACATCGATATCTCTTTCTTGGGGTTTTCCGATTCCAGAAAGAGAAGCTGCGCCGTAATCAGGGTCGACATGTGGTCTTCGACCGGACCGGTTACGAAGATCACGCGCTCCTTGAGCAGGCGGGAATAAATGTCGAAGGCGCGCTCGCCCCGGTTGGTCTGCTCGACCACCATCGGCACAAGCTGCATGTATGTTTTGACGGGATCTTTCATGATCGTCCTTTGGCCGCTTTCGGCGAGAATTCAGTATTGCTGGAATCGCCGCCGGCGAATCCCCTGCCCGATGTCGAGTATAGATATGGTATGACCCCGGCGTTCGGAAGGGGTCCGAACAGGCGATCGGATTCCGGAGTTTCCCCTCTCCGCCAGATCAGACGATCCGGTCCTCGTCCTCATCGTGCATCAACTCGTCGCGCGTGACCGTCTTGTCGGTCACCGTGGCAAGCTCCAGTACGAAATCGGCGACTTTCTGCTCGAAAATCGGGGCTCGGAGTGCTCCCAGCGCTTCCGGATTCTTCCGGTAGTAGTCGACCAGCGCCTGCTCCTGGCGCGGAAACTGACGCATCTGCGCCGACAACGCCCGTTGCAGCTCTTCCTCGGTGACGTCGATGTTATTGCGCTCACCGATCTCGGCCATGACGAGGCCAAGGCGCACCCGCCGCTCGGCGATCTTGCGGTAGTCGGCGCGGGCGGCCTCTTCGGTCGTCCCCTCGGTCTCGAAGGTCTTGCCGCTGGATTGCAACTCGTTCGCCACCTGTTTCCAGATCGTGTCGAACTCCTGCTCCACCAGGGCCGGTGGCAGGGTGATGTCGTGCAGGCTGTCGAGCTGGTCGAGAAGTTGGCGCTTCAACTTCTGGCGGCTGGCCTGCGTATACTGCGACTGGATCTGCTCGCGCACCGTTGTCCGCAGCGCGTCGAGTGTTTCGAGGCCGAGCCGCGTGGCGAGCTGATCGTCGACGACCGCGGCACCAGCCGAAGCCACCGCCTTCACCGCCACTTCGAAGGTCGCCGCCTTGCCGGCAAGATTCTTCGCGACGTAGTCCTCGGGGAAAGTGACCGAGATCGTCTTCTCGTCTCCGGTCGAAAGCCCGACCAGCTGCTCGGCAAAGCCGGGGATGAAACGACCATCGCCGATCGTGACCGATGCACTGTCGTCGCTGCCGCCGGCAAAGGGCTCGCCGTCGACCTTGCCAAGATAGGAAATGGTCAGCCGGTCGCCGGTTTCGGCGGGGCCGTCCCTGGTCGCGAAGGCGCGCGTGCTCTCGGCGAGCTGGCGCAACTGCTCCTCGACCTCCTCATCGGTGACCGGGACCGTCGGCCGCTCGACTGAAACTTTCTTGAAATCCGCCAACTCCACGTTCGGCAGGATTTCGTAGCTCATGGTGTAGGCGAGGTCGGCGGCACCATCGAGAATCTTGTTCGAGGCCTGCTCGTCCTCGGGCAATTTGAAGTCCGGAGGAACGGCGGCTTTCTCGCCCCGGCTGGCGAGGGTGTCGCGGGCGACTTCGCTCAGCGTCGTCTGCACTATCTCCGCCATGGTCGAGCGGCCGAATAGGCGGCGCAGGTGGCTGACCGGCACCTTGCCGGGCCGGAAGCCCTTGATATTGACCTCGTTCTTGAGCGAGTTAAGGCGCTCGACCAGCTTTCCGTCCAGCTCCGCGGCCGGAATGAGGATGCTGAATTCCCGCCGCAATCCCTCGGCTCGGGTCTCGGTTACCTGCATTTCCGGCTCTTTCCCTGCGCGCTACCTGAGAACATTGAAATCGCTGCCGGACCGCCCCGGCCACCCCTGCGTCATGTTGAAGAGCTCGACCGTGGTGGTGCGGGCGGAGGGACTCGAACCCCCACGACTTTCGCCACGGGAACCTAAATCCCGCGCGTCTACCAATTCCGCCACGCCCGCCCGGAGACCCGATCGGAACCAGGGCGGCCGAGGCTCCAGCAAGGCGCGCCTCTATAACACCGGGGTTCCGGCCGTTCAAAGAGAAAACGCCCCTGCTCGGCGGCCGTCGTTTGTCCCTAAAGCCGGCGCACCGCCGCCCCGACAGAGCCCGCCATTCCCGCCACCAGGAGAACCGGCGTTGACAGGCCGCCTATCGTGGCCGGCAGGACGAAAAGGCCAAGGTGGCCGAGAAACAGTGCCAGCGCGCTGGCACTCAAGGCCGGATGCAGAAGCAGCCGAATCATAGCGATCTCCGCGAGGCGGTCCCGAAACGGGACGCTGAGGCGATATGCACGGAGAGCGCTGCAAACCTGCCGCCAGCGGCGAGGATCAGCGCGAACTATTGGCGAGTTCGGTAAATACGGCCGGGAGCACCTCGGGCAGATCCTCGGCGATCAGGCCCCGCCCCTTCGACAGGCCCGCCTCGCCATGCAGCCACACCCCGGCGGCCGCTGCCTGGATCGCCGGCATGCGCTGCGCCAGAAGGCCGCCGATGATGCCGGCGAGCACATCGCCGCTGCCGGCCGTGGCGAGTTGCGGCGGTGCGTTGTCGGCGATCAGGGCCTCGCCGTCCGGACCTGCCACCACCGTGTCGGGGCCCTTGAGGACGATCACCGCACCGGAGCGCGCCGCCGCCTGCCGGGCACGATCGAGTTTCGATTCGGTGGTCGCAAGATCGGGAAAGAGTTTGCTGAACTCGCCGTCGTGCGGCGTCATCACCACGCCCGCCTTGCGCTCCTTGATCGCTTCGAACAGTCGGTCGGCCTTGCCGGTGAAGACCGTGATGGCGTCGGCATCGAGCACGACAGCGGCGCGCGAGCCGAGCGCCACCTCGACGAGGTCGATGGCACTTTCATCGAGCCCGAGCGCCGGGCCGATGACCACGGCGTTTCGCCGTTGGTCGGCAAGAATGCTGGCGAGCCCGCCCGCGCCCTCCATCGGCATCAGCATGATCGCCGTCAGATGGGCCGCGTTGATGGCCAGCGCGTCGAGCGGCGATGCCAGCGTGACGAGCCCGGCCCCCGCACGGAATGCACCACGCGCGGCGAGCCGGGCGGCGCCCGTCCGCGTCGCGGGTCCGGAAACCACGACCACGTGCCCGCGCGTATATTTGTTCTGGTCGACCTCGACTTGCGGCAGCGTCCAGCGCGCCGGCGTGTTGTGCCACGTCTTCGGCTTGATGGCGTCGAGCACGCCGGCGCCAATGCCGATGTCCGCCACCGTGACCCGGCCGCAATGATTTCGCCCCGGCAGCAATAGATGCCCTGGCTTCGTTCGGAAGAAGGTGACCGTCTCGTCTGCCTCGATGGCCGTGCCCATCACCTTGCCCGTCAGTCCGTTCACGCCGCTCGGCAGGTCGACGGCGATCACCGGCACCCCGGATTGGTTGACGATATTGATCGTCTGCGCCGCCAGTCCTTCGATCGGTCGATCGAGCCCGGCACCGAAAATCGCGTCGATGACAACGTCGGCTTCCTCGGCAATCAAGGGAGACAGGCCTTTGCTGAAACCGGTCCACGCCGCCGCGGCGAATGACGCATCGCCGACCAGGCTGTCGCGCGCGACCAGCATGCCGACGCTGACTGCATAGCCCGCTTCCGCCAGCACGCGGGCGGCGATGAAGCCGTCGCCGCCGTTCTTGCCCGGTCCTGTCATGACCGAGACCCGCGATCCCACCGGCACGGTCCGGCGGACCGCCTCGGCGACCGCCAGCCCCGCCCGCTCCATCAACGCAAAGCTGCTGGTGCCGGCGCTGACAGCGAATTCGTCGGCCTGCCCCATTTCGGCGGGCGTTAGCACCTCGGCAGGCTCGGAAATGACTGTCACGCCGCTACGATAGGCCGCCGCAACGCGCCGGTCTCCCCCGCCGAGAAGATTGGCAAAACGGGTCGCCCATTGCTCTTCAATTGACGCGCTTTTAATCACTTGCCCAATCCTTGATCGGCGATTGACGAGCTAAATGCTTCCGCCGATGGTGCGGTGCACGAAACAGCCTATTTTTCCGGCGCTCGCCATTGCCAGATGGGCTGGCATGGAGTCTGCAAATTGCCGGGCAATCCGCGGCATCGACCGGCGTGTGCGCCGACGGCCGCCATTCGGAGAAGCGCTGCCAATGAAGAAAATCGAAGCGATCATCAAGCCGTTCAAGCTCGACGAGGTGAAAGAGGCGCTTCAGGAAGTCGGCCTGCAGGGAATCACTGTCACGGAAGCAAAGGGATTCGGCCGCCAGAAGGGTCATACCGAACTCTATCGCGGCGCCGAGTACGTCGTCGACTTTCTGCCAAAAGTAAAAGTGGAAATCGTACTCGGCGACGACATGGTCGAGCGCGCCGTGGATGCCATCCGCAAGGCTGCGCAAACAGGCCGCATCGGCGACGGCAAGATTTTCGTGTCAAACGTTGAGGAAGCCGTCCGCATTCGCACCGGCGAAAGCGGCATGGATGCCATCTGAAGTTATCAACAGGGTTGGCGGCGGAGGCCTGATACTGCGCACGCCAGCAGGGCGAAGAGCCAGGGCTCTTGGGGTTCATAGAAGGGGATACTGATGACGACCGCTAAAGACGTGCTGAAAATGATCAAGGACAAGGACGTCAAGTACGTCGACTTCCGCTTCACCGACCCGCGCGGCAAGTGGCAGCATGTCACCTTCGACATCGGCCTGGTCGATGACGAGGCGTTCACCGAAGGCCTGATGTTCGACGGCTCCTCGATCGCCGGCTGGAAGGCGATCAACGAATCCGACATGAAGCTGATGCCGGACCCGAACACCGTCGCGGTTGACCCCTTCTTCGCGCAGACCACGCTTTCGATCGTATGCGACATTCTTGAGCCGATGACCGACGAGCCCTACGACCGCGACCCGCGCTCGATCGCCAAGAAGGCCGAGAAATACCTGCAGCAGACCAAGATCGGCGACTCGGTATTCTTCGGCCCCGAAGCCGAGTTCTTCGTGTTCGATGACGTGAAGTATTCGGTGACCCCCTACAACACGGGCTTCAAGCTCGACGACATCGAACTGCCGTCGAACTCCGACACCGACTACGAGATGGGCAACCTCGGCCACCGCATCCGCACCAAGGGCGGCTACTTCCCGGTGCCACCGCTGGATTCGCTCCAGGACATGCGCTCGGAGATGCTGGGCTCGATGGCCTCCATGGGCGTCAAGGTCGAGAAGCATCACCACGAGGTCGCCTCGGCGCAGCACGAACTGGGCGTCAAGTTCGGCCCGCTTGTGACCATGGCCGACCACATGCAGATCTATAAGTACTGCATCCATAACGTCGCCAACGCCTACGGCAAGACGGCGACCTTCATGCCGAAGCCGATCTACGGCGACAACGGCTCGGGCATGCACGTCCACCAATCGATCTGGAAGAACGGCAAGCCGCTGTTCGCCGGCAAGCTCTACGCCGACCTGTCGGAGGAGTGCCTGTTCTACATCGGCGGCATCATCAAGCACGCCAAGTCGCTGAACGGCTTTACCAACCCGCTGACCAACTCCTACAAGCGGCTGGTGCCGGGTTATGAGGCGCCGGTGCTTCTCGCCTACTCGTCGCGCAATCGCTCGGCCTCGTGCCGCATCCCGGTGACCAACAACCCGAAGGCCAAGCGCGTCGAGGTCCGTTTCCCGGATCCGGGTGCTAACCCCTACCTCGCCTTCGCCGCGATGCTGATGGCCGGCCTGGACGGCATCAAGAACAAGATCCATCCTGGCGAGGCCATGGACAAGAACCTCTACGACTTGCCGCCGAAGGAGCTGAAGAAAATCCCGACGGTGTGCGGATCGCTGCGCGAGGCGCTTGCCAACCTCGACAGGGACCGCGACTACCTCAAGGCCGGCGACGTGTTCACCGACGATATGATCGACTCCTACATCGACCTGAAGATGGAGGACGTCGCGCGCTTCGAGATGACGCCGCATCCGGTCGAGTACGACATGTACTACTCGGTCTGAAGACCGGTCTCTCAGGGCAAATTAGAACAGCGGGGCGCTTCGGCGCCCCGTTTCGTTTTGCGCGAAATGACCTACGCCTTGCCGAGCAGTCCAGCGATATGGTCGCCCAGCCGCAGCGCGAGTTGGACGATGTTGTAGGTCGGGTTGGCGTGGCCCGCGGTGGCGAAGACGCTGCTGCCGCCCATATAAAGATTCTCGACTGAGTGGACGCGGCAGTTCCGATCCACGACGCCCGTCTTCGGATCGTCGCTCATGCGCGTCGTTCCCATGTGGTGGTTGCCGCCCTGCAGATCGTCGAACGACAAATCCGGGTTTGGATCGTCCGAAAGCAGCCAGTCCTTCACCTTGACGCGCCCGACATCCCGATATGCCATCAGGCTGGCAAGCCGGACGGTCGCCGTTCGCAGCGTGTGGAAATCGACGTCCGACAGGGTCCACTTCAGCGCCGCACGCCGCAAACCGAATGCGTCACGTTCCTCGCCAAGCATGACGCGGCTTTCGGGGTTCAGCGCCTGCTCGCCGACAAGCAGCGCTTCGCCGGTGCGGCCCGGGCAATTGATCGGCGTGCCGGCGAGTTGTGCCGCCACCAGGTCGGTCAGCGGACTGGCGCGGGCGGGATCGAGAGCCTTCTCCGCGTCGCTGCCCGGCGGTGGCGGAAAAACCGGTGTCAGCCGAAAGCCGAAGTTGAGCAGGCCCTCGTCCGCCATCATCTGTGGGCTCGGCGTATAGATGAGCATGTTCGGCTGTGCCCGCCGCAGCACCATAGGTCCGACCGCCACGTGCAGGTGTTCGAGGAAATAGCGGCCGACAAGATCGTGCTCGTTGCCGAGCCCGGCCGGCCTCTGCCGATTGGCGTTCAGCAGGAACCGCGGATTCTCGATGCCGCCAAGAGCCACGACAAAATAGCGGGCCCGCACACCGAACGGATTGGTGCTGCCATAGGACTGGACCTTCGCCTCGCCGATCGCCCCTCTGCTGTCGTCGAGAACAAGGTCGACGAGATTGGCATTGAGGCAGAGCGAGATGCGCTCGGACGCCGCGATCTCGTCCTTGTACTTCTCGCCAAACCGCGTGGGCGGACTGAAGCGGAAAAAGATAGGCACGAATCCGCCGGTGTCGCCCCCAAAGAAATCGAGCGCCCGGTCGGGCGGCTGGTTCAGGTCGAGGATCGTCGCCGTCTCGTCGGCGTAGGGATCGAGATCGGTCCGGGCGATTGGCCAGCCGCTCAGCGGATTGTAGGGATTGGGCTCGAAGTCGTGCGCATCGAGCGGGCGCGACCAGCCGCCCCAGTGGTTCGAACTGCCGCCGCAATAGCGAAGCCTCGTGACATCGAGCGGAAAGTAGTCACGCCCGACGATAGTCCCCTCGTATAGTTCCTGGGATCGTGCATCGAGATCGAGGTCTCCCCCTTCAAGAAGCGCAACGGAGATACGCTTTGCCGCGAGCCGCCGCGCAAGCGTAATCCCTGCCGGGCCGGTGCCGGCGATGCACACATCGAAGACGCGATCGCGGAAAGCGGCCTCGCCGCGCTGATCCGCATCGACGATCATGGCGGCGGCAGTCGGGCGAGATCGTCCCGGCGCAATATCCAGCCGCTATATACAACAACCTCATCGCCCGCCGCCGGCGCGGAGCTGCGTGTGGTCGCTGACGCCGGAAGCGACGCCATCAGTGGCAGGAATCCGGCAATTGCTAGGAAAAGACGCCGCGAAACCGTCATGCCGTGCCAATTCCCCAGGAAGCTGATCCAGATTATTTCTAGCGCATGGCGGGACTCCGGCAAGGGCCGCGCTTCGCGGGTAAAGCAGCCCACCCCGCAAATCCCCGGTGCGCAACAAAAAGAAACACCGCGGAGAGGGGCTCCGCGGTGCTTCCTTGGGTCGGGGCAGTCAGGCTTCGAAAGGTTTTTCTAGAAAGAAAACGGCACCAGCCTATTAAATTTCTGCTGGGGCGTTTCGGGTGGGTCCAGATTCCATACGGCAACAACGAGGCCGGGAGACGCGCTGCTCCGCCCAGGCCGACGCCGATCGAATTCAGTGAACGAGCGACCCTGCCCGCGGCGCAGCAACCCGAACTCGGCGGGCGCCCGCGACGTGACGGTGCTCTGACTTGCTCCCAGCATTGTGAGAGCCGTAACACGACGCAACATGACTCACCTCGGTACCAACGGGTCCGAACACAACTTCGATGAATTTCTGCTGCCGCGTGGCCAGACGCGATAGCCGCATTTGTCTCAACGTGAGACTACCCGAGTCAGGTCATCTGCCCAATGGCCGCGACGCGCTTGTGCACAGGAAAACTCGTCAGCCGGAAAGCCGCGCCAGCGCCGCCTCGGTCTTTGCGCGCAGCTGTGTCGCCTCGGCAAGGCGTTCGCGCTGCTCCTCGATCACTTCTTCCTTCGCCTTCGCCATGAACTGCTCGTTGCCGAGCTTGGCTTCTATCTTGGCGATCTCCCGCGCCGCCTTGTCGACTTCCTTCGCCAGACGCCCGCGTTCGGCGACGATGTCGATCACGCCGGCAAGCGGCATTGAGATGGTCGCCTCGCCCAGTACTATCTGGATTGCCCCGTTCATCGGCGCCGTCGCAAGATCGATCGCCTCGACGCGGGCAAGCCGGCGAATGAGCGCGTCGTGGGCGCGCAGCCGCATCGCGCTGGTCGCGCTCGCACCGGAAATGCTGAGTGCCACCATCGCCGCCGCCGGAACGTTCAGCTCCGAGCGAACGGAACGGGTCGCGGTGATGAGGTCGATCAGCCAGTTGATCTCGTCGGCCGCGCCTGCATCCTCGAAGGTCGGCGTCGGCCATGGGCTGAGCACCAGCAGTTGGCGCGGCTTCGTGGAAGAGCGCGCCGCCTTGTCCCAAAGCTCTTCCGTCAGGAACGGCATGAATGGATGGAGCATCGCGACGATGCGGTCGAGCAGCCAGGCAACCGTCGCCCGCGTCTCTTCCTTGGCGCTGCTGTCCTCGCCGGAAAGCACCGGCTTGGCGAGTTCGAGGTACCAGTCGCAGGTCAGGTTCCACACGAAGCGATAGGCGGCCCCGGCGGCCTCGTTGAATCGATACGCCTCGATGGCCTCGGTGATGGCCCGCACGGCTCGCGTCGCCTCGGTCGCAATCCAGCGGTTCAGTGTCTCGCTTGCCGTCGCCGGATCGAAGTCCGCGACCAGTCGGCAGTCGTAGTGTTCGGCGAACTTTGCCGCGTTCCAGATCTTGGTGGTGAAATTCCGGTAGCCTTCGACACGCGCCGGTGACAGGCGAATATCGCGCCCCTGCGCCGCCAGCGCCGCCAGCGTGAAGCGCAGCGAGTCGGCGCCGTACTCGTCGATCAGGCCGATCGGATCGATGACATTGCCTTTCGACTTCGACATCTTGGCGCCCTTCTCGTCGCGGACGAGGGCGTGGATGTAAACGTCGTGGAACGGCACCTCCTTCATGAAGTGGATGCCCATCATCATCATGCGGGCGACCCAGAAGAAGATGATGTCGAAGCCGGTTACCAGCGTCGAGGTCGGATAGTAGCGCGCTAGCTCCGGTGCCTCCGCCGGCCAGCCGAGCGTCGAGAACGGCCACAGCGCCGACGAGAACCAGGTATCGAGCACGTCGTCGTCGCGCCAAATGCCAATTCGCTTTCCTTGCGATTCTTGCCGCAACCGAACGCTAGCGAATTGATCTTCTACTATCTGCACCTCAAGATTCTGCACTTGCGAATAGAAGCTCCGGTACTTCTCTCGCGCAGCGTCGATTGCCGCCGACTGATCCACTTCAACGAAAATAGCAAATGGACTGAGCCCGTCCTGCGAAATTGCGGAATCCGCGGGGCCATACCATGCCGGTATTCTGTGCCCCCACCACAGTTGCCGCGAGATGCACCACGGCTGGATATTCTCCATCCAGTCGAAGTACGTCTTCTCCCACGTCTTCGGCACGATGCGCGTCTGCCCGTCGCGCACCGCGTCAAGCGCCGGCGCAGCGAGCGTCTTGGCATCGACGTACCACTGGTCGGTCAGGAACGGTTCGATCGGCACGCTGCTGCGGTCGCCGTGCGGAACCGAGTGGAGATGATCCTCGATCTTCTCAAGATAGCCGTCCGCTTCCACCATTTCGACAACGCGCTTGCGCGCCGCGAAGCGGTCCAACCCGTCAACCGCCGAGATCGTCGCGTTCAATATCTCGCTCGCCGGAACGTCGGCCAGGAAATCGGCGTTGCCGGCAATGGTGATGGCGGCCTCAGGCGTGAGAATATTGATCGCCGGCAAACCCGTCCGCTTGCCGACCTCGAAGTCGTTGAAGTCGTGCGCCGGAGTGATTTTCACCGCGCCTGAGCCGGTCGCCGGATCGGCATAGCTATCCGCGACGATCTTCAGCCTGCGCCCAACCAATGGCAGGATCGCGTATTTGTCGACGAGCTCCTTGTAGCGTTCGTCGTCGGGATTCACCGCGATGCCGGTGTCGCCCAGCATCGTTTCCGGCCGCGTCGTCGCCACAACAACGTAGCTCGACGGATCGGCCGCATCGAAGTTCCGCCCCTCGATCGGGTAGCGGAAGTGCCAGAGCTTGCCGCGCGTCTCGACCTGCTGCACCTCGAGGTCGGAGATCGCTGTCTGAAGCTTCGGGTCCCAGTTGACCAGCCGCTTGTCCTTGTAGATCAGCCCCTCGCGGTGCAGTTCGACGAACACCTTGACCACCGCGGCGGATAGTCCGGCGTCCATGGTGAAGCGTTCGCGACTCCAGTCGGCTGAGCAGCCGAGCCGCTTCAGCTGGCTGACGATCTGGCCGCCGGATTCGGCTTTCCAGGCCCATACCTTTTCGAGAAATTTCTCGCGGCCGATAGTCCGCCGGTCGGGCTCCTGCCGCTCCATCATCTGGCGCTCGACCACCATCTGCGTGGCGATGCCGGCGTGGTCCGTCCCCGGCTGCCACAGCACGTCGCGACCGCGCATGCGCTCGAAGCGGATGAGAATGTCCTGGATGGTGTTGTCGAGCGCGTGGCCGAGGTGCAGCGACCCGGTCACGTTCGGCGGCGGAATGACGATCGTGTAGGGCTTCGCGCCGGGTTTCGCGCCGGCGCCGGCGCGAAACGCGCCCGCCTTCTCCCAGGCATCATAGATGCGCGGCTCGACCGCGGCCGCATCGTAGGTCTTATCGAGCATGAATGGCGCCGGTTATGGCGGGAAGCGGTTGATCGCGCAGGTGTAAATCGGATGGCCGCCGCGCTGTCAACCAAGCGGCAAAATGTCGGCCACTGCTAGCGGCGGCCGCGCGAGACGCGCTCGATCTCTTCGCGCACCATCCGTTCCACCATCTGCGGCAGGTTGCCTTCCAGCCACGTCTTCAGCATGGGCCGCAGAAGTTCCTCGACCACCTCGTCGAGCTTGCGCGCGTTGCCGCTCATCATCGCCTTGGCGAGATCGTCAAAGGAGCCAGATACGTTGGCCCCGGCTTGCGCTGACAGCAGCGACCGCCTTGCCGGCAATGCTTCGGTCCGCGACGCCAGCCGCGCCCGCGGAACCGAACGCGGCGTGTTGCCGACCGCGACGTCTTCCGCCTTGTGGGAGCGCAACGGCCGCACAAACGACGGCTTGCCAGCCTCCAGTTCGGCGCGAACACCATCAAGCGCCTGTTCGATGGCCTGCTCGATGAAATCCTGATCGGGGTCCAGCTCCTCCGGTCCGACTTCAGGCATGGCTGCAATCATGTTGTCCCCGCCTTCGGTATCGACCGGCTCGATATTTACGGCTTTCCTGCCGCTCAGGGCGCGCAGGTTCGAGCGATAGTGTTCCCGCGTGCGTCGGCCATCGTCGCTCGAAATCGCTTGGCGGATCGACGCGAGGATTTCCTCGACGCTTCCGTTCTGTCCAGGGTTGCCTGCCATTGTTTTCCCGGCCGCGAATCGTAAGCGAATCCTGTGTGATTCGAGCCTCCGCAGGCTACCGCAAGTTTCCGAACGGTAGGTACGACTTTTGTGACCAGGCGGAAAAAAAGCACGAGCGCGGCGAGATCAACACGGCAGCGTCTGCGCGCCTAGCGCCCGTCCGGCGTACGCAGGCCGCCCCATTTGTCGCGGACCTGAACGTAGTGCTGAACCGGATCGTAGGAGGCGACATCGAGCCCGAGCGTCTCGGCGTTCAGCTTGCCGATCGCGGCGAGGAGTGTGTAGGACGCCACCACCCGGTCGTGCTGCGCGGTTACAAAGGCGACGCGCGCACTCAGCAGGGTCTGCTGGGCGTTGAGCACGTCGAGAGTGGTCGCCTGCCCCACCTTCTGTTCCTCGATGATGCCGGAAAGAACGAGATTTTGTGCAGTGGTCTCCGAGTCGGCCGCCCGGATCTGGGCCCGTGCTGCATCAAGCGTGCCCCATGCCGAGATCGTTTCCTCGCGCACCGTATCGCGCGCCGCATCGAGCTGGATACGCGCCTGATCGAGTACTTCTTTCGCCTGTCGCACCTTCGCCGAGCTGTCGCCGCCGCTGAAGATCGGCACGCTCAGGCTGGCGACCGCGGACGCGGAATTGCCATTGCTGCCCGACAGACCGCCCTCCTGGTGCGAGAGCTGGCCTTGCAGCGCCACTGTCGGCAGGAGCGCACCTTCCGCCACTTTCACATTGAAGTCGGAAATGTCGATGTTGTAGCTCGCGGCCAGAATCGCCGGATGGTAGGTCATCGCATCGGCAAGCGCGGCATTCAGGTTCTTCGACAGCAGGTTGTCGACGGGCTTGGCAGCGCCGAGCGCCTTCGGCTCGTGACCTATTACCTGTGCATATACGGCGATGGCGGTATTGAGGGCGGCTACCGCCGAATCGTAGCTCGCCTGCCCCGCCGCAAGACTGGCGTTGGTCTGCGCCACGTCCGTCCGCGTCCCCTCGCCGACGTTCAACCGGTCCGTCGCGGCCTTTCCCTGCTGACCGAGAAAGTCGAGGTTCTGCTTCTGCAGGTTGAGGAGCGCCTGCGCCTGAACCAGGTTCATGAAGGCTGACACCGCGGACAGCAGGGTGGTCTGCTCGGTGTTGCGCAGCACCTCACGCCCGGCCAGCACGGCCGTCTCCGCGATCTTTACCCCGTTCACCGTCCGCCCGCCCGTAAACAGCGGCTGGGTGATCGTCAGCGACACGCCGCTCGGAAAAAACGTGGCGCTGCTGCCCCCGCCGCTCGCGTTGGTGATGCCTGTGCTTGCGTCGGCGCTGATTTGCGGCCGAAAACCGGACAGGGCTTGCGGAACGCCCTCGTCCGTTGCGCGCAGGTTGGCACGCTGGGCATTCAGGGTCGGATTGTCGGCGTAGGCGGCGGCCAAAGCCTGCGCCAAGGTCTCCACTGAGCCGGACGGCTGGGCCGACGCGGAGTCAAAAAACATAAGGGAGCAGCCGATGGCAACAGCCATCGCACGCCCAAGACGTGATGCTGACACTATGGGTACCTTAAACGCGACGTCCCGCAAAAAACGTCGCTGGCCTCAGACTCGATACCGCCAATGTACGGACGGTCGAGATTCGGTCAAACAAACATCGCTCTTGCCATCGCGAAATCCCCGTATATCCACCGCGCAGTGATTCGCGCAGGCGTGAGTCTCGGATGGACCTGGGGAGTGAACGCGAAGCAGCACGCCGCGCTCAGAACACGAAGACTTCCGGCTTGCGGAATCCAGGCAGCGGACGCACGTCGGCGTTGAAAGCCGCGCGTCGGCCGATCCGCTGATCGGTCTTCGTGCTGACGGTTGCCACCGCGGATCGGCCGTAGCCCACGACTGCGACCAGGCGGCCGCCGTCTTTCATCTGACTGAACAGCGCCGCCGGGATCACTTCGACGGCGCCGTCGATAAATATCACGTCGTAAGGACCCTCTGACGGATAGCCGGCGACGAGCGAGCCGTTGAAGACCTTTGCGTTGGCGATGCCGCAACCGACGAGATTTTCCCTCGCGTTGTCCGCGAGCTGCGCATCGGACTCCACCGCCACGACGAAGCTGGCAAGGCCGGCGATTATCGCCGCCGAGTAGCCTGATCCGACCCCGATGGCGAGGACCAGATCGGTCTTGTCGATCTCCGCCAACTGCAGCAGTCGCGCCAAGGGCGCCGGCTCCATCAGATAGCGCGGCGTCTCGCCGTCGGCGCTTTTGATCGGGATGTCGGTGTCGAGGTAGGCGAGCGCCCGCTCGTTAACGGCAACGAACTGCTCGCGCGGCACCCTGCCCATGACGGACAGCACGTTATAGTCGGTAACGCCCTCCGTGCGGAGCTGCGAGTCGACCATCTTCGTTCGTGCGCCCGCGAAATCGTCCATTCCGCCAATTCCCCTGCTCGACGCTGCCTTTTCGTAATTAACGACGCCGCATGCTCAAGACAAGCCGATTGCCGGTTTCCCTTTGCGCCGCGGCCCTGAGCATCTATACAAACCGGCGTCGGCCTCGTGGCAGAGCGGCCATGCACGGGACTGCAAATCCCGC
>DATCBY010000057.1:0-31694 GCA_036511595.1 Bauldia sp. | reverse complement strand
AAGACGCCTGATGTGCACGTGAGAGTAAGGAATTCCATAAACGGCACGTAGATCTTTGCGCGATACGAGTTTCCGAATGGACATCACGAACCCCAAAGTTTTGGGCTCGCGAGCCGCCGGTTATCCCGAACGGGCGAGAGAGAGTACCTTGTCTTCCCAAGCCTTCAAAGCGGCAACCTGTTCTGTCCAGTAGCTGTGGCGCTGATAGACGGCGACGATGCCGCCGGTGGTGCCGGACACGTGGTTCAGCAGCTTCTCTGTGACGTGGATCGGTACGCCCAGGCTTGCCAGGCCGGTGGCGAACGTTCGCCGAAGGTCGTGCAGCGTCCAGTCGCTAGTCGCGCTTGCCTTATGAAGCTGTTTCAGGTGGAAGGCGTAGCCATTGTAGATACCTTCGGCGCCCCGCAAGGAAGCGCCGCGGTGAGTCAGGAAAAGGTGTGAGTGGTTGGTAGTCCGCGAGAGCGCCTCTAACCGGGCGGCAGCGAGCGGCGCCACCGGAAACGTGTGCTCTCTGCCGTTCTTTGTGACGGTTGGCGGCAGCGTTATCCGGTCCTCGCCCAGATACTTCCATTCGAGGCCCCCAATCTCTGACTTGCGTTGGCCAGTCAGGATCAGCAATTGGGCAATCGTACCAAACGGGTAGCCCATTTCTTCGGATGCGATCCACACCCGCTTCAGTTCCTCATCGGTGAGTACGCGGGCGCGCGATGCCGTCGGCTGCAGCTTGAGGCCCTGGCAAGGGGAAGAGGGGAGATACCGGGGGACGCACCAGTTAAAGAAGGTGCGAATGTCCTTGAGAGCATGATTGCGAGCGCTCACGGTTCCAACGGCGTCGAGAGCCTGGGCAACGTCTTCATGCGTTATCTTGTCGATCGGCCGCTTCCAGCCGAAGTGCCTGAGCGAGCTCTCCAGCACCTTCCTGGAGCGCGGTCGCCACCGGGGCTGGGCCAGGAAGGTCTCCAGTGCCTCGGGGAAGGTTGGCGCCGATCGACGGTCGAGAGGGCTGCCCAGCGCGATGCGGGCCTTGTTGCGGGCATCGGAGAGGGAAAGCTGGGGATAGTGGCCTATTGTGACCTTGGTGCGGTTTGGTCCCTTGATGACGACCCACGAATTGCGGTGCGTGCCGATGCGAATGCCGAACGACGGCATTTTTTTATCGAAGTGGTAGCCCGGCGGGAGATGGCGAATGGCGAGGTCGGTGAAATTTAGCACGGATTTAGCACGCCTTTCGCCGGTATTGCGGTGTGCTCCTATGTGCTCTCATGTCTCCTGAAAATCAATGATGCGTTGGGTTACACGCCGATGATGTATGATGGTGTGCCTGCATGTCTGGGTGTGAAATAAGACTTCCAAGCTGATGGCGAGGGTTCGATTCCCTTCACCCGCTCCAATCCTTGAGCCGCCGGGGGCTTGAGGCTAAAGGCATCGCATGAATGTCTCCGCGGCAAAGCTCGATGCGGTTCGCAAACCGACGTTCGTCGAGCTGTTCACGCCCAAGACGATCACGGTCCTGCGTGAAGGCTACGGTTTGCGTGACCTGCGCGCCGATGCGCTCGCGGGCCTGACGGTCGCCATTGTCGCGCTGCCGCTTTCCATGGCAATCGCCATCGCCTCGGGCGCGTCGCCGGAACGCGGGCTGTTCACAGCGATTGTCGGCGGGTTTCTCGTATCGCTGCTCGGCGGCAGCCGTTTCCAGATCGGCGGGCCGGCGGCAGCGTTCACGGTGTGGTGGCGACCGCGATCAGCCACCATGGGCTCGCTGGAATGTTTCTTTCGACCATCATGGCCGGGATCTTCCTGCTGTTGATGGGGTTCTTCCGTCTCGGAACCTACATCAAGTTCATTCCCTATCCGGTGACCGTCGGCTTCATTTCCGGGATCGCGGCGATCCTGTTTGCCGGACAGGCCCACGATCTCCTCGGACTTCAGCTTGCCGGTCACGAGCCACCCGACTTCATTCCCAAGCTGCAGGCGCTGGCAGCGGCACTGGGCACGATCAACCAGGCGGCCGTTGCGGTCGCTTTGGCCAGCATCGCCATTATCGTGGGACTGCGGCGGTGGCGGCCGGCCTGGCCGGGCATCTTGGTCGCCGTGGTGCTCTGCGCCGTTGTGGCCTTCGTCCTCAAGCTGCCAATCGAGACGATCGGCAGCCGGTTCGGCGGCATTCCGGGATCGCTCCCATTGCCCTCCCTGCCGCCGCTCTCGCTCGACACGATCCGGGCGGCGCTGCCGGACGCCATTACGTTTGCGCTGCTCGGAGCTATCGAGTCGCTTCTGTCGGCAATGGTCGCCGACGGGATGACGGGGCGGCGGCATCGCTCCAACATGGAACTGGTGGCGCAGGGCGTCGCCAACATCGCATCGGGACTTTTCGGCGGTGTGCCGGTGACGGGGACGGTGGCGCGCACGGCCACCAACGTGCGCTCGGGCGCACGCAGCCCAGTGGCCGGCATGCTGCACGCGGTATTCGTGCTGCTGCTGATGGTGGCGGCGGCGCCGCTGGCGAGCTTCATTCCGCTGGCGGCGCTGGCCGGCGTTCTGGCGCTCGTGGCGTGGAACATGGTGTAGAAACACGCTATCCCGACGCTTGTCCGCACGTCGCGGGGCGATGCCGTGGTGCTGCTGGCGACTTTCGGACTGACGGTGTTCCGCAGCCTGGTCGAAGGCATCGTCGTCGGCTTCGCGCTCGGAGCCCTGCTGTTCATTCACCGGGCGTCGCAAACGACCGCCATCGAAGAACAGGTGCCGCCGGTGGCGGACGATGTTGCCGACGACGAGGGCGACTGGGCGCCCTACGACGCGGCGGTCATTGCCGATCCGGATGTCGCGGTCTACCGCATCACCGGCGCGTTCTTCTTCGGGGCCGCGGCGGCGATCGGCACGGTACTCGACAGCGTTGCCAACCGGCATAAAGCGTTCGTCATAGATTTTGCTGCGGTTTCATTCATCGATTCGACGGCCGCCAACGCCATCGCGGGCGCCATGCACAAGGCTCAGCGACAAGGCGTGTCTGTGATAGTTTCGGGGGCTTCCCTGGCGATCCGCCGCGCCCTCAACACGCACGGAGTTGCTTCACCGGTGGTGACATTCGAGGCCAGCGTGGACCTGGCGATCTCGGCGGCGCGGGCTTCGGCGGTCCTCGCCCGCGCCAAATTCCCCGTTTGAGGCGATTGAGCCCAGGCCGGAATTTCTGCTATCTGTCGCCGGCGATAGGGGTATAGCTCAGCTGGTAGAGCGGCGGTCTCCAAAACCGCAGGCCGTAGGTTCGAGCCCTACTGCCCCTGCCAATTTGGCCGTTTCGGGCCGGAATCGCTGCATTGCAGCGGGGCATCTGGACAACCCCGGGGAAAGCCTCGCACGCCTCGCGTTTTTGCGCTTTTCGGGGCTTGAGTATCCTTTCCAAACATCTTATGTACCCTCTCCAAGCGCCCCGGCGCGCGAGCCAATGGTTCGCGCGTCGATGAGTTATGAGCGGTTCATGGCCGAAAGACCCAATCCTTTTGCGTTCCTCCAGCAAGTGCGGGCGGAAGCAGCCAAAGTCGTCTGGCCCTCGCGGCGGGAGACGGCGGTGTCGACAGTGATGGTCGTCGTGATGGCGTTCTTCGCGGCGATCTTCTTTCTGATCGCTGATCAGGCGATCAGCTACGGCGTGAGGTTCCTTCTGGGCCTGGGTAGCGGAACGGGCACGGGAAGCTGAGGCGCGGCGGGGTCTGATGGCTAACAAGAAGTGGTACATCGTTCACGCCTACTCGAACTTTGAGCGGAAGGTTGCCGATTCCATCCGGGAGACGGCGCAACAGAGCGGGCTGGCCGAGCTGTTCGACGAGATACTGGTGCCGACCGAAAAGGTCGTCGAGGTCCGTCGCGGCCGCAAGGTCGATGCGGAACGCAAGTTCTTCCCCGGCTATGTGCTGGTGAAGATGGAGATGACCGACGAGGCGTATCACCTCATCAAGAATACGCCGAAGGTCACCGGCTTCCTCGGCGCCGACAACAAGCCGATGGCGATTTCGGAAGCGGAGGCGAACCGCATCCTGCAGCAGGTGCACGAAGGCGTCGAGCGCCCCAAGCCGTCGATCTCCTTCGAGATCGGCGAGCAGGTGCGGGTGGCCGATGGTCCGTTCGCGTCGTTCAATGGCCTCGTCGAGGAAGTCGACGAAGTGCGCGCCCGCCTCAAGGTGGCGGTTTCGATTTTCGGCCGGGCAACACCGGTTGAGCTGGAATACGGGCAAGTCGAGAAGCTGTAGCCCGACGTAATGCGGAATCCGGCGGTCGCCGGCATCCGATAGTGGCTGTGGGAGGTTCCGGGGCACGCGCCAAGCGCCCCGCCAGGAACCGGACCACGGCGTTCCTTAGCCGGTCATGCGTGGCCGGCGCCGCGAAAGGAAGAAGAGATGGCGAAGAAAGTTGCCGGGTATCTGAAGCTTCAGGTGCCGGCCGGCGCCGCCAATCCGTCGCCGCCGATCGGGCCCGCGCTCGGTCAGCGCGGCATCAACATCATGGAATTCTGCAAGGCGTTCAACGCGCAGAGCCAGGAGATGGAGAAGGGTTCGCCCATCCCCGTCGAGATCACCTATTACCAGGACAAGTCGTTCACCTTCCGCATGAAGACGCCGCCGGTGAGCTTCTTTCTGAAGAAGGCGGCCGGGCTGCCGAAGGGCAGCCAGACGCCTGGCCGCGGCAACGTCGGCAAGGTGACCAGCGCGCAGGTACGCGAGATCGCCACCAAAAAGCTGAAGGACCTCAATGCCACGTCGGTCGATGCGGCAATGCGCATGGTCGCAGGTTCCGCCCGCTCGATGGGCCTCGAGGTTACGGAGTAGGGCCATGGCAATCGGAAAACGTAACAAGGCCGCCCTTGAGGGTGTCGATCGCGAGAAGCTCTACCCGTTGATCGACGCGGTGAAGATGGTCAAGGAACGCGCCAAGGCGAAGTTCGACGAAACGGTCGAGATCGCCATGAACCTCGGCATCGATCCGCGTCACTCGGACCAGATGGTGCGTGGCGTAGTCTCCCTGCCGAACGGCACGGGCCGGACGCAGCGGGTCGCCGTGTTCGCGCGCGGGCCGAAGGCTGACGAGGCGAAGAAGGCCGGTGCCGATATCGTCGGCGCAGAAGATCTGGTCGAGAAGGTGCAGGGCGGCGCGATCGATTTCGACAAGTGCATCGCCACGCCCGACATGATGCCGCTGGTCGGCCGTCTCGGTAAGGTGCTCGGACCGCGCGGCCTGATGCCGAACCCGAAGGTCGGCACGGTGACCAACGATGTTGCTTCGGCGGTGCGCGACGCCAAGGGCGGTGCGGTCGAGTTCCGCGTCGAGAAGGCGGGCATCATCCAGGCCGGCGTCGGCAAGGCGAGCTTCGACGAGAAGGCGCTTATCGCCAACATCAAGGCGTTCACCGACGCAGTCGCGAAGTCGCGGCCCGCCGGCGCTAAGGGAACATTCGTTCAGCGGGTCGCCATCTCCTCGACCATGGGTCCGGGAGTGAAGGTCGATCCGGCATCGCTTTCGGGCGCGTAAGCGTCCGCATTCAGCTTCCGTCGGGGCAACCCGATGGCAAGGCCTCTGCCGGGAGTAATTCCAGCGGAGTGGGCAGAGGAGGGAGACCTTCGCTGCCCGATCCTGTCCGAGACTGCAGGCGCCGGATCTCCGGCTTAATCGACTGGCCTGCAATAGACGGGGGTAGCCGGAAAAGTTTTCCGGTTCGAACCTCTTGGCCCAACGGCGTCACGTCGACGCCGGCTGGGGGACAGGCATGGGTGACTGGCGTCCGCCGATTCCGGCGGGCGGCAGATTCAACCGGCGGTCCCTCAACAGGCCGCCCAACGGAGAGAGGCATGGAGAGAGCGGAAAAAAGCGAAATGGTCGCGTCGCTGAACCGGGTCTTCAAAGACCACGGGACAGTGATCGTCGCCCAATATACCGGTCTGACCGTCGCCGACATGACGTCCCTCAGGGGCAGAATGCGGGCTGCGGGCGGCGGTGTGAAAGTCGCCAAGAACCGCCTCGTCAAACTCGCTCTGCAAGGCACGGATGCCGTCCAGATCGCGGACCTGTTCAAGGGTCCGACCGTGATCGCTTATTCCAAGGATCCGGTGGCGGCAGCCAAGGTGTCGGTCGATTTCGCCAAGACCAACGAGAAGCTAGTCATTCTCGGCGGGGCGATCGGCCGTACCAACCTCAACCCCGACGGCGTCAAGGCTCTGGCCTCGCTGCCGTCGCTCGATGAATTGCGCGGGAAGATAGTCGGCATGCTCGTCACGCCGGCTACCCGTATCGCGCAGGTCGTCGCAGCACCCGCGGCGCAGATTGCCCGCGTGGTCGGGGCGTATGCCAAGAAGAGCGACGCGGCGTAGGCCGGTCTCAAGGGTCGTAAACAAGGTTCGAACCGTAAGGATACGAAATGGCTGATCTGTCCAAAATCGTCGATGAGCTTTCGACACTGACCGTCCTCGAGGCGGCAGAGCTTTCCAAGCTCCTGGAAGAAAAGTGGGGCGTCTCCGCCGCGGCTCCGGTCGCAGCAGCGGCGGCCGGCGGTGGTGGTGCAGCCGCCGTCGTGGAAGAGAAGACCGAGTTCGACGTCGTCCTGACGGACGCCGGCGCGAACAAGATCAATGTCATCAAGGAAGTCCGCGCGATTACTGCGCTCGGGCTGAAGGAAGCCAAGGATCTGGTCGAAGCCGCCCCCAAGGCGGTCAAGGAAGGCGTCTCGAAGGACGAGGCCTCCAAGCTCAAGGCGCAGCTCGAAGGAGCCGGCGCCAAGGTCGAGATCAAGTAGCCCGCGGGCTATTGACGGGCGCGGCGCCGGCCAAACCGGCGCCGCCTCGAAACGAGTAAAGAGTGCGCAACAGAAAAACGGTTGTCCAGAGTGCCGAAAACGTCGCCGGCCCTGTGGACAGCAGTTTTGAAAATTGACGAGGAGTCATCATGAACCAGCCTTTCACCGGACGCAGAAGGGTACGCAGGTTCTTCGGTTCTATCCGCGAAGTTGCCGAGATGCCGAACCTCATCGAGGTTCAGAAGGCATCCTACGACCAGTTCCTGATGGTCGAGGAGCCGGAAGGCGGCCGCCCGGACGAGGGACTGCAGGCCGTATTCAAGTCGGTGTTCCCGATCTCCGACTTCTCCAACACGGCGCTGCTCGAATTCGTGCGCTTCGATTTCGATCCGCCCAAGTACGACGTTGACGAGTGCCGTCAGCGCGGCATGACCTATTCGGCGCCGCTCAAGGTGACGCTTCGCCTGATCGTGTTCGATGTCGACCAGGAGACCGGCGCGAAGTCGGTGAAGGATATCAAGGAGCAGGAAGTCTACATGGGCGAGATGCCGCTCATGACGATGAACGGCACGTTCATCGTCAACGGTACCGAGCGCGTTATCGTCTCGCAGATGCACCGCTCGCCGGGCGTCTTCTTCGACCACGACAAGGGCAAGACCCACTCGTCGGGCAAGCTGCTGTTCGCGGCGCGCATCATTCCTTACCGCGGCTCGTGGCTCGACATCGAGTTCGACGCCAAGGACGTTGTCCACGCGCGTATCGACCGCCGCCGGAAGATTCCGGTGACGTCGCTGCTCTATGCGCTCGGCATGGACGGCGAGGAAATCCTCAACACCTTCTACAACAAGGTCACCTACAAGAAGAGCAAGGGTGCCTGGCGCGTGCCGTTCAACGCGGAGCGCATGCGCGGTTTGCGCGCGGTCAACGATCTCATTGACGCCGACTCCGGCGAAGTCGTCGTCGAGGCGGGCAAGAAGGTCACTGTTCGCCAGGCCAAGCAACTCGCCGACAAGGGCGTCAAGGCGCTCAAGGTCGCCGACGAGGAACTCTATGGCCATTACCTGGCCAACGATCAGGTCAACCTGGAGACGGGCGAAATCTACGCCGAAGCCGGCGACGAGCTGAACGAGAAGCTGCTGAAACAACTGGTCGAGGCGGGCAACAACGAAATCGTCGTTCTCGACATCGACCACGTCAACACCGGCGCCTACATCCGCAGCACCCACGCGGTCGACAAGAACGAGTCGCGTGAGGATGCGCTCTTCGACATCTATCGCGTCATGCGCCCGGGCGAGCCGCCGACGGTGGAAACCGCCGAGGCCATGTTCAAGTCGTTGTTCTTCGACTCGGAGCGCTACGATCTCTCGGCGGTCGGCCGGGTGAAGATGAACATGCGCCTCGACCTCGACGCGGCCGACACTGTGCGTGTCCTGCGCAAGGAAGACATCCTCGCGGTCATTCGCACGCTGCTTGGGCTGCGCGATGGCAAAGGCGAAATCGACGACATCGACAACCTCGGCAATCGCCGGGTGCGCTCGGTCGGCGAACTGATGGAGAACCAGTACCGCATCGGCCTTCTGCGCATGGAGCGTGCCATCAAGGAGCGCATGTCGTCGGTCGAGATCGGCAACGTCATGCCGCAGGACCTGATCAACGCGAAGCCTGCGGCCGCGGCGGTGCGCGAGTTCTTTGGCTCTTCGCAGCTGTCGCAGTTCATGGACCAGACCAACCCGCTCTCCGAGATCACCCACAAGCGCCGCCTGTCGGCGCTTGGACCGGGCGGTCTCACCCGCGAGCGCGCCGGCTTCGAAGTCCGCGACGTGCATCCGACCCACTACGGCCGCATCTGTCCGATCGAGACGCCGGAAGGTCCGAATATCGGGCTGATCAACTCGCTGGCGACGTTCGCGCGCGTCAACAAGTACGGCTTCATTGAATCGCCCTACCGCAAGGTGAAGGACGGCCGCGTCACCGAGGAGGTCCAGTACCTCTCGGCGATGGAAGAGGCGAAGTTCACGGTCGCGCAGGCCAACGCTGGACTCGATGCGAAGGGCAAGCTGACCGACGAACTCGTGGTCTGTCGGCAGTCCGGCGAAAACGTCATGGTCACCAGCGACAAGGTTGACATGATGGATGTGTCGCCGAAGCAGGTGATTTCGGTGGCCGCGGCGCTCATCCCGTTCCTTGAGAACGACGACGCCAACCGCGCCCTCATGGGCTCGAACATGCAGCGCCAGGCGGTCCCGCTCATCCGGGCCGAGGCGCCGCTGGTCGGCACCGGCATGGAATCGATCGTGGCCCGGGACTCGGGCGCGGCGATCGCGGCCCGTCGTTCGGGCGTCATCGATCAGGTCGACGCGACGCGTATCGTCATTCGCGCCACCGAGGACCTCGATCCGTCCAAGTCGGGCGTCGACATCTACCGGCTGATGAAGTTCCAGCGCTCGAACCAGAACACCTGCATCAACCAGCGTCCGCTGGTGCGGGTGGGCGACAAGATCGGCAAGGGGGACATCATTGCCGACGGGCCGTCGACTGATCTCGGCGATCTGGCGCTTGGCCGGAACGTGCTCGTCGCGTTCATGCCATGGAACGGCTACAACTTCGAGGACTCGATCCTGCTTTCCGAGCGGATCGTGCGCGACGACGTATTCACGTCCATCCACATCGAGGAATTCGAGGTGATGGCGCGCGACACGAAGCTCGGGCCTGAGGAAATCACGCGCGACATTCCGAACGTCTCGGAAGAGGCGCTGAAGAGCCTCGACGAAGCCGGTATCGTCTATATCGGCGCCGAAGTCGTCGCTGGCGACATCCTGGTCGGCAAGATCACGCCGAAGGGCGAGAGCCCGATGACGCCGGAAGAGAAGCTGCTCCGCGCCATCTTCGGCGAGAAGGCTTCCGACGTTCGCGACACATCGCTTCGCGTCCCGCCGGGCGTCACCGGCACGGTCGTGGAAGTGCGCGTCTTCAACCGGCATGGCGTCGAGAAGGACGAGCGCGCCATGGCGATCGAGCGCGAGGAAATCGAGCGGCTCGCCAAGGACCGCGACGACGAGCAGGCGATCCTCGATCGCAACGTATTCGGCCGTCTTTCCGACATGCTCATAAACAAGATGGCGGTCGCCGGGCCGAAGACGTTCAAGAAGGGCGGCAAGATCAGCAGGGAAGTGCTCGACGAGCATCCGAAGAGCCAGTGGTGGCAGTTCGCGGTCTCGAATGACAAGCTGATGACCGAGATCGAGGCTCTCAGGAACCAGTACGACGAGAGCCGCAAGGGTCTCGAGAAGCGGTTTATCGACAAGGTCGAGAAGCTGCAGCGCGGCGATGAACTTCCGCCCGGCGTCATGAAGATGGTCAAGGTCTTCGTCGCGGTGAAGCGCAAGATCCAGCCGGGCGACAAGATGGCCGGCCGGCACGGCAACAAGGGCGTGGTGTCCAAGATTGTTCCGGTCGAAGACATGCCGTTCCTCGAGGACGGTACGCATGTCGACGTGGTGCTGAACCCGCTCGGCGTGCCCTCCCGCATGAACGTCGGCCAGATCCTGGAGACGCATCTCGGCTGGGCGTGCGCCGGCATGGGCCTCAAGATCGGCAAGCTTCTGGAGACGTACCAGAAGTCCCGGGACGTGAAGCCCCTCCGGAAGATGATGAAGTCGATCTATGGGCCGAACAGCAAGAACGAAGATGTCGGCGAGTACGACGACGAGTCGACCGTTCGCCTCGCCGAACAGTTGAAGACGGGCGTGCCGATCGCGACCCCGGTGTTCGACGGTGCGCACGAGGCCGATATCGTCGAGATGCTGAAGGAAGCCGGGCTCGATGCTTCCGGCCAGTCGACCGTCTATGACGGCCGCACCGGCGAGAAGTTCGATCGTCCAGTCACCGTCGGCTACATCTACATTCTGAAGCTGCACCACCTGGTGGACGACAAGATCCACGCCCGCTCGATCGGCCCTTACTCGCTAGTCACCCAGCAGCCGCTGGGCGGCAAGGCGCAGTTCGGCGGACAGCGGTTCGGCGAAATGGAGGTGTGGGCGCTGGAAGCCTACGGCGCCGCGTACACCTTGCAGGAAATGCTGACGGTGAAGTCGGACGACGTTGCCGGCCGCACCAAGGTGTACGAGGCGATCGTGCGCGGTGACGACACGCTCGAGGCCGGCATTCCGGAAAGCTTCAACGTGCTGGTCAAGGAAATGCGCTCGCTCGGCCTCGATGTCGAGCTCAACAACTCGAAGGCGAACCCGCAACAGTTGCCGGCCGCCGACGCGGCGGAATAGGTCGCCCCGACAAGAGCGACCGTTCGCCGCTTTACGATGGACGTTTCATTCGGTCCCCCGGGAATCCCCCGCCCGGCGGACCGCACAGGAGACAGATAATGAATCAAGAGATCGCGAACATTTTCAATCCGGCCCCGACGCCCGCTCAGGTCTTCGACCAGATTCGCATCTCGATCGCTTCGCCTGACAAGATCAAGTCGTGGTCCTACGGCGAGATCAAGAAGCCCGAGACGATCAACTACCGCACGTTCAAGCCGGAGCGCGACGGCCTTTTCTGCGCGCGTATCTTTGGGCCTATCAAGGACTACGAGTGCCTGTGCGGCAAGTACAAGCGGATGAAGTACAAGGGCATCATCTGCGAGAAGTGCGGCGTCGAGGTGACGCTGGCGCGCGTGCGGCGCGAGCGCATGGGCCATATTGAACTGGCCGCGCCGGTTGCGCACATCTGGTTCCTGAAGTCGCTGCCGAGCCGCATCGGGATGCTGCTCGACATGACGCTCAAGGATCTCGAGCGCATCCTCTATTTCGAGAACTACGTCGTCACCGAGCCCGGCCTCACCCCGCTGAAGGAGCGCCAGCTCCTTTCCGAGGACGAGTACATCGAGGCGCAAGATGAGTTCGGCGAGGATGGTTTCACTGCCAAGATCGGCGCCGAGGCTATCCGTGACGTTCTCGTCGGCCTCGACCTGCCGAAGCTCGCCATCGACCTGCGCCAGGAGATCGCGGAGTCGACCTCGGAACTGAAGCCGAAGAAGCTCGCCAAGCGGCTGAACCTCGTCGAGTCGTTCATGTCGTCCGGAAACAAGCCGGACTGGATGATCATGACCCAGATTCCGGTGATCCCGCCGGATCTGCGCCCGCTTGTCCCGCTGGACGGTGGCCGTTTCGCCACGTCTGATCTCAACGATCTCTACCGCCGCGTGATCAACCGCAACAACCGCCTGAAGCGGCTGATCGAGTTGCGCGCGCCGGACATCATCATCCGCAATGAAAAACGCATGCTCCAAGAGGCGGTCGATGCGCTGTTCGACAACGGCCGTCGCGGCCGCGTCATCACCGGCGCCAACAAGCGTCCGCTGAAGTCCCTGTCCGATATGCTCAAGGGCAAGCAGGGCCGGTTCCGCCAGAACCTGCTCGGTAAGCGCGTCGACTATTCGGGGCGTTCGGTGATCGTGGTCGGGCCGGAGCTGAAGCTGCACCAGTGCGGCCTGCCGAAGAAGATGGCGCTTGAGCTATTCAAGCCGTTCATCTACTCGCGACTCGACGCCAAAGGCTTCTCCTCCACCGTTAAACAGGCGAAGAAGCTGGTTGAGAAGGAGAAGCCGGAGGTCTGGGATATCCTCGACGAGGTTATCCGCGAGCATCCGGTGTTGCTGAACCGCGCTCCGACGCTGCATCGTCTGGGCATCCAGGCGTTTGAGCCGGTGCTGATCGAAGGCAAGGCGATCCAGCTTCACCCGCTGGTCTGCGCCGCCTTCAACGCCGACTTCGACGGCGACCAGATGGCCGTGCACGTTCCGCTGAGCCTTGAGGCGCAGCTGGAAGCGCGGGTCCTGATGATGTCGACCAACAACATCCTGCATCCCGCGAACGGCATGCCGATCATTGTGCCGTCGCAGGACATCGTGCTCGGCCTTTACTACCTGTCGCTCATGAACGACGGCGAGCCCGGCGAGGGAATGGCCTTCGGCAACATCGGCGAACTGGAGCATGCGCTCGCCAACAAGTCGGTGACGTTGCACACCAAGATCCGTGGCCGCTACAAAACCGTCGACGCCGCCGGCAAGCCGGTGACCCAGATGCACGAGACAACGCCCGGCCGCATGCTGCTCGCCGACCTGCTGCCGCGCAACGTCAACATCCCGTACTCCCTGGTCAACAAGCTGATGACCAAGAAGGAAATCTCCAACGTGATCGATGCCGTGTACCGGCACTGCGGTCAGAAGGAGACGGTGCTGTTCTGCGATCGCATCATGACCCTCGGCTTTACCAACGCGTTCAAGGCCGGCATCTCGTTCGGCAAGGACGACATGGTCATTCCGGATACCAAGGGGAAGATCGTCGACGATACCTCGCAGCTCGCGAAGGACTACGAGCAGCAATACAACGATGGCCTGATCACGCGCGGCGAGAAGTACAACAAGGTGGTCGACGCCTGGGCGAAGGCCACCGACCGCGTCGCCGAAGAGATGATGAAGCGCATCTCCGCGGTGGAGAAGAACGAGGACGGCCGCACCAAGCGGATGAACTCGATCTACATGATGAGTCATTCGGGCGCGCGTGGTTCGCCGGCACAGATGAAGCAGCTTGCCGGCATGCGCGGCCTCATGGCCAAGCCGTCGGGCGAGATCATCGAGCAGCCGATCATCTCGAACTTCAAGGAGGGCCTGTCGGTGCTCGAGTACTTCAACTCGACGCACGGAGCCCGCAAGGGTCTCGCCGATACGGCGCTAAAGACGGCTAACTCCGGTTACCTGACGCGGCGCCTTGTCGACGTGGCGCAGGACTGCATCGTGATCGAGCCGGATTGCGGCACGACCGCGGGCCTGAGAATGCAGGCGGTGGTCGACTCAGGCACGGTCATGGCGACGCTCGGCATGCGCGTTCTTGGCCGCACCGCGGCAGAAGACGTGATCGCGCCGGCAACCGGCAAGATCGTGATCGAGGCCGGACGCACGATCGACGAACGCGATGTTGAGAAGATCGAAACTGCGAACGTGCAGTCATTCCGCATTCGCTCGGTGCTGACCTGCGAAACCAAGAACGGGGTGTGCGCCAAGTGCTATGGGCGTGACCTGGCTCGCGGTACGCCGGTCAATCTCGGCGAAGCGGTCGGCGTCATCGCGGCGCAATCGATCGGCGAGCCGGGTACCCAGCTCACAATGCGCACGTTCCACATCGGTGGAACGGCGCAGGTGGTCGATCAGTCGACGCTCGAAGCCAGCTTTGAGGGCAAGATCGAGATCCGCAACCGCAACATCGTCAAGGACTCTGAGGGCCGCAATATCGCGATGGCCCGCAACATGCAGATCGTCATCATCGACCGCGATGGCACCGAGCGCGCTTCCAACCGCGTTACTTTCGGTTCCAAGATGCTGGTCGAGGACGGCGACAAGGTGAAGCGCGGCCAGCGCATGGCCGAGTGGGATCCCTACACCCGCCCGATCATCTCGGAAGTGGATGGGGTGGTGGCGTTCGAAGACCTGATCGATCGGCTGTCGGTGTCGGAAGCCACCGACGAGTCGACCGGCATCACCAAGCGCGTGGTTATCGACTGGCGGGCCAATCCGCGCTCGAGCGACCTGAAGCCTACGATTCTGGTCAAGGGCAAGGACGCCAAGTCGCGGAAGTCCGGTCGTGGCGGCGCGGAGGCGCGCTACCTGCTGCCGGTCGAAACGATCCTGTCAGTCGAACCGGGTGCTGAAGTGAAGGCCGGCGACGTGCTGGCGCGTATCCCGATGGAAAGCGCCAAGACGCGCGACATCACCGGCGGTCTGCCGCGGGTGGCGGAGCTCTTCGAGGCGCGGCGTCCGAAGGACCACGCGATCATCGCCGAGACCGGCGGCACCATCCGCTTCGGCCGCGACTACAAGAACAAGCGGCGCATCATCGTCGACTCGGTCGAGGATAGTGTCGAGCCGGTCGAATACCTGATCGCGAAGGGCAAACCCTTCCATCTTCAGGAAGGCGACGTGGTCGAGAAGGGCGATTACATCGTGGAGGGCAATCCCGCTCCGCACGACATCCTGGCGATCAAGGGGATCGAGGCGCTCGCGGCGTACCTCGTCAATGAGATCCAGGACGTCTACCGGTTGCAGGGCGTGACCATCAACGACAAGCACATCGAGGTGATCGTTCGCCAGATGCTGCAGAAGGTCGAACTGACCGACTCGGGCGAAAGCGACATGTTCCCCGGCGAGCAGATCGACCAGATGGACTTCGCGGCGATGAACGACCAGCTCATCGCCGACGGCAAGAAGCCGGCGGTGGCGGTGCCGATCCTGCTCGGCATCACTAAGGCCAGCCTGCAGACACGCTCGTTCTTCTCGGCGGCTTCCTTCCAGGAAACCACCCGCGTCCTCACGGAAGCGGCGGTTCAGGGCAAGGTCGATCCGTTGGAGGGCCTGAAGGAAAACATCATCGTCGGCCGTCTCATCCCGGCGGGCACCGGCGGGATGCAGCAGCGTATCCGTTCGGTCGCCACGCACCGCGACGAACTGATCGTCGAAGAACGCAAGAAGGTGGCAACAGAGGCCGGCGACAAGGCCGCGATGGCCGAACTGAACGAGCTCACCAGCGCCGCCGAATAGACTTCGGCATTGGGTTTAAAATGAAAGGGCCGCCCCTCGGGCGGCCCTTTTTTCTCAGGCGAGAGGGCCCGGTGCCGCGCGGCGCACCTGCGGGGCCATCGCCGCGATGACCAGACCCATCAACGCGATGAGAACAAGCGTTGCGGAAAGACCGAATGATTTGGCCGCGAATCCGATGAGCGGCGGAAAGATCAGGAAGCCGGAATAGCCGAGCGTTGTGACCGCGGCGATACCTGCCGCCGGAGACACGCCCGGCGTGCGGGCGGCGGCGCTGAACGCAATGGGCACGATGTTAGCCCCGCCAATGCCCACAATCGCGAAAGCGAGCGCTGCCAACATCGGGGAGGGGGCGAGGATCGCCAGCGCCGTGCCGATTGCAACGAGCCCGCCGCCAGCCAGTACGGTCAGAACGCCGCCCAGGTGAGCTACGACGACGTCGCCGATAATTCGGCAGACGGTCATCGCGACGGAGAAGACGGCGAAGCCCAGGCCGGCGCCGGCCGGCGTGGCCTCCTTCACGGTCGTCAGAAACAGCGCGCTCCAGTCGGTAACGGCGCCTTCGCTGGCGAAGCCCAGGAATGTCACGATGCCGAGGCCGAGGACGGCCCGGTTAGGCAGGCTGAAGCGTGGGCCGTCCGTAGCAGCGCCCGGGGCTGGCGCCGTTGTGGGAAGGAGGTTCACCGCAGCGACTATCGAGAGCGAGGCGAATACCAGCGCTACGATGGCCGCGCCGGAGCCGTCGCCCCAGCCGACGGCGACGACCGCGCTGCCGATGCCGGCACCGGAAAGCGCGCCCACCGAGAAGAACCCGTGGAAAGAGGACATCGTCGGACGACCGCGGGCGGCTTCGACCTCGGTGGCCTGAGTATTCATGGCAACGTCGAGACCGCCCATCGCGGCGCCGAAGAAGAGCAGGCTTACAAACAGCAATGTGGTCGACTGGGCGAGCATTCCGAACGGAAGGATCGCCGGAAAGGCGACGGCAAGTACGCGGGTCGGCAGACGGGAGCCGAAGCGGGCAAGGGCAACCCCAGTGAGCGGCATGGTGGCGACCGCGCCGATTGCCAGCGTCAGCAGCGCCAGTCCAAGGACCGCGGGGTCTATGGCCAGGCGGGCTTGCACAAGCGGGATGTGTACCGCCCACAAGCCCGTGCCGGCGCCGAGCACGAAGAAGCAGATCGAGACTGCCGCGCGAGCGCGGAAGAGACGTCCAGCGCTCCAGGTGGCGGGGGATTGGGGATGCATTTTACCTGCCTGTTGGCGGTATCCGGCTGAGCTAGGGCCGGTCGCCCGCAAAGTGAACACGATGCGGTTGACAGGCAGGCTGGTGCCGGGCGCCGATGTTCACCGCATCATCCCGGCGACATAGCATGATCCGGTAGGTATCGAGGCATAGTCCGCTGGTACGAGGCCTTTTATGGCGCGGGATTTTGGACTAGATCGCGACATTCGCTCGGACGGCCAATTAGGGATCCGTCAGGGGTTGACGCGGGGAAGGGGAATCACTAGGTTCCGCGCGCTTTCGGACAGGTAAGTAGGACTTTCATTCCGTCGGCGACTCGCTTGCGGATCAAGAAGACCTAAACACTGGCCGTTCTTAGGAAGAAGTTCGCGGAAACATGATCGCGGCTCTTGGCCGTGGTCCTCTGTTTGATGAGTGCCGCCGGTAGCAAGCCGGTCGGGCGCTCGCGGTTTCGCGTAAGCGCGACCGTTGATGTGGAAGAGTTGTAAGGGAAGAAGAGAGCCGAAAGGGCAGCATGCCGACGATCAACCAGCTCATCCGCAAGCCGCGCCTCGCTCCGGTCAACCGCAGCAAGGTTCCGGCGATGCAGCAGAGCCCGCAGAAGCGCGGCGTGTGCACGCGCGTCTATACGACGACGCCGAAGAAGCCGAACTCGGCGTTGCGCAAGGTCGCCAAGATTCGCCTGACCAACGCGTTTGAAGTCATCGGCTACATCCCCGGCGAGGGTCATAACCTCCAGGAACACTCGGTAGTCATGATCCGTGGCGGCCGCGTAAAAGACCTTCCGGGCGTGCGCTATCACATTATTCGCGGCGTGCTCGACACCCAGGGCGTAAAAGACCGCAAGCAGCGCAGATCGAAGTACGGAGCGAAGCGGCCCAAATAGGTTCGGGCCGTTTTTTGTTTCTCTGAGACCAGGAAAGACGAGATGTCACGCCGCCACCGCGCCGAAAAACGGGAGATCACTCCCGACCCGAAGTTCAAGAACGAGGTCGTGACCAAGTTCATGAACTCGGTCATGAGTCACGGGAAGAAGTCGGTCGCCGAGCAGATCGTGTACGGCGCTTTCGACATCATCCAAACAAAGACCAAGCAGGACCCGCTGGGCATCTTCCGCTCGGCGCTCGACAACGTGATGCCCTCGATCGAGGTGCGTTCACGGCGCGTCGGCGGCGCCACCTACCAGGTGCCGGTCGAGGTCCGCGTGGAGCGCCGCCAGGCGCTCGCCATCCGCTGGCTGCTCGTCGCCGCCCGTGGCCGCAACGAAAAGACGATGATCGACAAGCTCTCGGGGGAGCTGCTTGACGCCGCCAACAACCGCGGCAACGCGGTCAAGAAGCGCGAAGACACGCACCGGATGGCGGAAGCCAACCGCGCCTTCTCGCACTACCGCTGGTAAGAATCGAAAGCCTCCGCGATGCCGCGCACCCATAAAATCGAAGATTACCGCAATTTTGGCATCATGGCCCACATCGATGCCGGCAAGACCACGACTACCGAGCGGATTCTCTTCTATACCGGCAAGTCCCACAAGATCGGCGAAGTCCACGACGGCGCTGCGACCATGGACTGGATGGAGCAGGAGCAGGAGCGCGGCATCACGATCACGTCCGCCGCTACCACCGCCATCTGGAACAACAAGCGTCTCAACATCATCGACACACCCGGCCACGTCGACTTCACCATCGAGGTGGAGCGTTCGCTGCGCGTTCTCGACGGCGCCGTATGCGTGCTCGATTCCAACCAGGGCGTCGAGCCGCAGACCGAGACCGTCTGGCGCCAGGGCGACAAGTACAAGGTGCCGCGCATCGTCTTCGCCAACAAGATGGACAAGATCGGCGCGAATTTTTACCAGTGCCTGGAAGATATCAAGGTGCGCCTCGGCGCCAAGCCGATCGCGATCCAGCTGCCGATCGGCTCCGAGAACGACTTCAGGGGCATCATCGACCTCGTGCGCATGAAGGGTGTCGTCTGGGAAGACGAGACGCTCGGTGCGAAGTATCATGACATCGAAATTCCGGCCGACATGAAGGATCTGGTCGCCGAGCATCGCGCGCTTCTCATCGAGGCGGCGGTGGAACTCGACGACGTGGCGCTCGCCGCCTTCTTCGACGGCAAGGAGCCGGACGAGGCGACGCTCAAGAAACTCATTCGCCGCGCGGTGATCGAAGGCAAGTTCTTCCCGGTGCTCGCCGGCTCGGCTTTCAAGAACAAGGGCGTGCAGACGCTGCTCGACGCGGTGGTCGACTACCTGCCGTCGCCGCTCGACGTGCCGCCGATCAAGGGCATCGACCCCAAGGGCAACGAAGTCGTGCGCCTGCCGCGTGACGACGAGCCGCTGGCCATGCTCGCCTTCAAGGTCATGGACGATCCATTTGTCGGCTCGCTCACTTTCTGCCGCATCTACTCGGGCGTGCTCGAGTCATCGACCACGCTGCTCAATTCGCCGCGCGATCGCAAGGAGCGCGTCGGCCGCATGCTGCTCATGCATGCCAACCACCGGGAAGACACCAAGGAAGCATACGCCGGCGACATCATCGCACTGGCCGGCCTCAAGGAAGCCCGCACCGGCGACACGCTCTGCGATCTGCAGAAGCCGGTGATCCTTGAAAAGATGGAATTCCCCGATCCGGTCATCGAGATCGCCGTCGAACCGAAGACCAAGGCCGACCAGGAGAAGCTCGGCATGGCGCTGCAGCGCCTCGCTGCCGAGGATCCTTCATTCCGTGTCTCGACCGACCCGGAAAGCGGCCAGACGCGCCTCAAGGGCATGGGCGAACTGCATCTCGACATCAAGGTCGACATCCTGCGCCGCACCTACAAGGTCGACGTCAACGTCGGCGCGCCGCAGGTGGCCTACCGCGAGACGATTACGCGCACGATCAATCACACGTACACGCACAAGAAGCAGTCGGGCGGCTCCGGTCAGTTCGCGCAGGTCGAGTTCGACATCGGCCCGAGCGGCGTAGGCAAGGGCAACCAGTTCGACGCGAAAATTGTCGGCGGCACGGTGCCGAAGGAATATATCCCCGGCGTCGAGAAGGGCTACGAGTCGGTTCTGACCGCGGGGCCGATCATCGGGTTTCCCGTCGTCGACATCACCGTCGTCCTCGTCGACGGCAAGTACCATGACGTCGACTCTTCGGCGCTCGCCTTCGAAATCGCCACCCGCGCGGGTCTGCGCGAAGCGCTGAAGATGGCCGGCCCGGTGCTGCTCGAACCGATCATGAAGGTCGAGGTGGTGAGCCCCGAGGAATATCTCGGTTCGGTGATCGGCGATCTCAACTCGCGGCGCGGCCAGATCATGGGTACCGACACGCGCGGCAACGCCCAGGTCATCAACGCAACGGTGCCGCTCGCCAACATGTTCGGTTACGTCAACCAGCTTCGGTCCATGTCGCAAGGCCGGGCGAATTACACGATGCAATTCAGTCATTACTCCCAGGTGCCACAAGCCGTGGCTGACGAAGTCCAGGCGAAGTACGCCTGATCCAACGGAATCACAGAAAGACGGAGAGCCCCGATGGCCAAAGAGAAATTCGAGCGGAACAAGCCGCATTGCAACATTGGGACGATCGGCCACGTCGATCATGGCAAGACGTCGCTAACCGCGGCGATCACCAAGGTCCTGGCCGAGACGGGCGGGGCGGTCTACAAGGCGTATGCCGACATCGATGCGGCGCCTGAAGAGCGCGCGCGCGGCATCACCATCAACACGGCGCACGTCGAGTACCAGACGGCGAAGCGGCACTACGCCCACGTCGATTGTCCCGGTCACGCCGACTACGTGAAGAACATGATCACCGGCGCGGCGCAGATGGACGGCGCCATCCTAGTGGTGTCGGCTGCGGACGGCCCGATGCCGCAGACGCGCGAGCACATCCTGCTTGCCTACCAGGTCGGCGTGCCGGCGCTGGTGGTGTTCCTCAACAAGGTCGACATGGTCGACGACCCCGAGTTGCTCGAACTGGTCGAGCTCGAAGTGCGCGAGCTGCTCACCAAGTACAAGTTCCCGGGCGACAAGGTGCCGGTCATCAAGGGCTCGGCCCTGGTTGCGCTGGAAGGCGGCGACCCCAAGCTTGGCCATGACGCCATCCTCGAGCTGATGAAGGCGGTCGACGATTACATCCCGCAGCCGGAGCGGCCGATCGACCTGCCGTTCCTGATGCCGATCGAAGACGTGTTCTCGATCTCCGGCCGTGGCACCGTCGTCACCGGCCGCGTCGAGCGCGGCATCGTCAAGGTGGGCGAGGAAGTCGAGATCGTCGGCATCAAGCCGACCACCAAGACGGTGGTCACCGGCGTCGAGATGTTCCGCAAGCTGCTCGATCAAGGCCAGGCGGGCGACAACATCGGCGCGCTGCTCCGCGGTGTCGATCGCGAGGGCGTCGAGCGCGGCCAGGTGCTGTGCAAGCCAGGTTCGGTCACGCCGCACACCCAGTTCAAGGCCGAGGCCTACATCCTCACCAAGGAGGAGGGTGGCCGTCATACGCCGTTCTTCACCAACTACCGGCCGCAGTTCTACTTCCGCACGACCGACGTGACAGGCGTGGTTCAGCTGCCGGAAGGCACCGAGATGGTGATGCCGGGCGACAACATCGCAATGGAGGTGACGCTGATCGTGCCGATCGCCATGGAAGAGAAGCTGCGCTTCGCCATCCGCGAAGGCGGCCGCACCGTCGGCGCCGGCGTGGTGTCGTCGATCATCAAGTGACCCCGTAAGGGTCATCCCCGCGCAGGCGGGGAGTTACTGGAACGAGTGACGTGAATGGCCGGGATTAAGCCCGGCCATGACCGACGAGAGAAAAAATGAACGGCCAGAATATCCGTATCCGGCTCAAGGCGTTCGACCATCGTATCCTCGATGCGTCGACCCGCGAGATCGTCAATACCGCCAAGCGGACCGGCGCGCGTGTGCGTGGGCCAGTGCCGCTGCCGACCCGGATCGAGAAATATACCGTCAACCGCTCGCCGCACGTCGACAAGAAGAGCCGTGAACAGTTCGAGATGCGCACGCACAAGCGGCTCCTCGATATCGTCGATCCGACCCCGCAGACGGTGGACGCGCTGATGAAGCTCGACCTCGCCGCCGGCGTGGATGTCGAGATCAAGCTCTAGAGCCGGGCAGGGAACGAGAAACGCCATGCGTTCAGGGTTGATCGCACAGAAGGTCGGCATGACCCGCGTCTTTACGGAGGCGGGCGAGCAGGTGGGAGTCACCGTGCTCAAGGTCGACAATTGCCAGGTCGTGGCGCAGCGCACCGTCGACAAGAACGGCTATGCCGCCGTCCAGCTCGGCGTCGGCGTGCGCAAGGTCCGCAACACGCCGCGCGCCTTGCGCGGGCATTTCGCCAAGGCTTCGGTGGAGCCCAAGCGGAAGGTCGCCGAGTTCCGCGTGTCGCCGGACAATCTCATCGATGTCGGCGCCGAAATCACCGCGGATCATTTCGTCGTCGGCCAGTTCGTCGATGTCACCGGCACCTCGATCGGCAAGGGCTTCCAGGGCGTCATGAAGCGCTGGAACTTCGGCGGCGGTCGCGCCACGCACGGCAACTCGGTGTCGCATCGCGTGGCAGGCTCGACCGGTCAGCGCCAGGACCCCGGCAAGGTGTTCAAGGGCAAGAAGATGGCCGGACACATGGGCGACGATCGGGTCACCACGCAGAACCTGAAGATCGTCAAAACAGATGCCGGCCGCGGCCTGATCATGGTCGAAGGCGCGGTGCCTGGAGCCAAGGGCGGCTGGATCCTGGTTCGGGATGCGGTCAAGCGCGCCCTGCCGAAGGAAGCACCGAAGCCCGGCGCCATCCGCAAGGCGGAAGCCGCGCCCACGCCGGCTGCTGCAGCGGCACCGGCGACTGAAACGACGGGGGCCGAGTGATGGACCACAAGATCACGACGCTCGACGGCAAGGCTGGCGGCACGGTGGTTCTGCCGGACGAGATTTTCGGTCTGGAGCCGCGCGCCGACATCCTGCAGCGCATGGTTCGCTACCAGCTTTCCAAGCGCCAGCTCGGCAACCACAAGACCAAGATGCGCGGCGAAATCGCCGCGACCACCAAGAAGATGTACGCCCAGAAGGGCACCGGTCGGGCGCGGCACGGGGCAAAGAGCGCGCCGCAGTTTCGCGGCGGCGGCCGCTCATTCGGTCCGGTCGTCCGGAGCCATGCCCACGACCTGCCGAAGAAGGTGCGCGCGCTGGCGCTGAAGCATGCCCTTTCCGACAAGGCGAAGGGCGAGAAGCTGATCATTATTGCCGACACCAAGGTCAAGGACGGCAAGACGAAGGCGCTCGCAGGCCAGTTCAGGAAGCTCGGCTGGTCGAGCGCGCTCATCATCGATGGGGCGTCGGTTGAGCCGAACTTTGCCTTGGCGGCCCGCAATATCCCGATGGTCGACGTGCTGCCCGTGCAGGGTATCAACGTCTACGACATCCTGCGCCGCGACACGCTGGTGCTCACCAGGGCCGCGGTCGACGCGCTGACGGAACGGTTCAAATGATTACGCTCAGCCACTACGACGTCATTCGTCGGCCGGTCATCACCGAAAAGTCGACCGCCGCTTCGGAGCACAACAAGGTCATTTTCCATGTCGCGCCGGGCGCGACCAAGCCGCAAATCAAGGCGGCCGTGGAGGCTCTGTTCAAGGTCAAGGTGAAGAGCGTCAACACGCTGGTGCGCAAGGGCAAGAACAAACGCTTCCGCGGCATCGCCGGGCGCACGTCCGACACCAAGCGGGCTATCGTAACGCTGGTCGAGGGCCAGATGATCGACGTGACGACCGGGCTGTAGGAGTGGAACGATGGCACTGAAAACCTACAAGCCAACGACCCCCAGCCAGCGCGAGCTGGTGCTGGTCGACCGCTCGCACCTTTACAAGGGCAAGCCGGTCAAGGGCCTGATCGAGGGCAAGCATTCCACCGGCGGCCGCAATAATCACGGCCGTGTCACAGTTCGCTGGCGCGGCGGCGGGCACAAGCGTGCCTACCGCATTATCGATTTCAAGCGCCGCAAGCTGGACGTAATCGGTACGATCGAGCGGCTGGAGTACGATCCTAACCGTACCGCTTTCATCGCGCTTGTGCGCTACGCCGACGGCGAGTTGAACTACATTCTGGCGCCGCAGCGGCTCGCCGCCGGTGACACGATCGTGGCTTCGAAGGCCGCTGACGTGAAGCCGGGCAATGCGATGCCGCTGTCGGCGATGCCGGTCGGCACGATTGTCCATAACATCGAGATGAAGCTCGGCGCCGGCGGCCAGATGGCCCGTTCGGCCGGCACCTACGCCCAGTACGTCGGGCGCGAACAGGGCTATGCGATCCTGCGATTGAACTCGGGCGAGCAGCGCCTGGTCAACCAGAACTGCTTCGCCACGGTCGGCGCGGTCTCCAATCCGGACCACGGCAACGTCAATATCGGCAAGGCTGGCCGCAATCGCTGGAAAGGTCGCATGCCGTCGGTGCGCGGCGTCGCGATGAACCCGGTCGACCATCCGCTCGGCGGCGGCGAAGGCCGCACCTCGGGTGGCCGTCATCCGGTGACGCCGTGGGGCAAGCCGACCAAGGGCGCCAAGACCCGCAAGAACAAGCGGACCAACAAATTCATCTCGCGCAGTCGTCATGCGCGCAAAGGCTAAGAGAGGCTGACCGGTGGCTCGTTCAATCTGGAAAGGTCCGTTCGTCGACGGTTACCTGCTGCGCAAAGCCGACAAGGCGCGCAGCGGCGGTCGTAACGACGTCATCAAGATGTGGAGCCGGCGGTCGACCATTCTGCCGCAGTTCGTCGGCCTGACCTTCGGTGTTTACAACGGCACCAAGCACATCCCGGTGCTGGTGAGCGAGGACATGGTCGGTCACAAGTTCGGCGAGTTCTCGCCGACGCGGACCTTTCACGGCCATACGGCGGGTGACAAGAAAGCCAAGAGGGCGCCGGCATGAGCAAGCCCAAGCGCGAACGGCCGCTGACCGCCACGGAAGCGCGGGCGCGGACCAGTACCATCCGAATCTCGCCGCAGAAGCTCAATCTCGTGGCGCAGTTGATCCGTGGCAAAAAGGTGTCGGCCGCGCTCGCCGATCTCACCTTCTCGCAGAAGCGCATCGCCCGCGACGTCAAGAAGACACTGGAGTCGGCGGTTGCCAACGCCGAGAACAATCATCAGCTTGACGTCGACTCGCTGGTCGTGGCGGAAGCCCATGTCGGCAAGTCGCTGGTCCTGAAGCGGTGGACGCCGCGTGCCCGCGGGCGCGTCGGTTCGATCCACAAGCGCTTCTCGCATCTGACCATCGTCGTTCGTGAAGTCGAGGAAACCGCCTGATGGGCCAGAAGGTAAATCCGATCGGGCTGCGGCTCGGGATCAACCGGACGTGGGACTCGCGCTGGTTCGCCAACAAGGGCGAATACGGGCGCCTGCTCCATGAGGACATGAAGATCCGCAAGACGCTGATGGACGAGCTGAAGCAGGCCGCGGTGTCCAAGATCGTCATCGAGCGCCCGCACAAGAAGGCGCGCGTCACGATCCATTCGGCGCGCCCCGGCATCGTCATCGGCAAGAAGGGCGCCGACATCGAGAAGCTGCGCAAGCGGGTTGCCTCGATGACAGACTCCGAAGTGCACATCAACATCGTCGAAGTGCGCAAGCCGGAAACCGACGCCAACCTGATCGCAGCGTCGATCGCGCAGCAGCTCGAGCGGCGCATTGCCTTCCGCCGCGCCATGAAGCGCGCGGTGCAATCGGCCATGCGGCTTGGTGCCGAGGGCATCCGCATCACCTGCGGCGGTCGCCTCGGCGGTGCCGAAATCGCGCGGACGGAGTGGTACCGCGAAGGCCGCGTGCCGCTGCACACATTGCGCGCCGACGTCGACTACGGTTCGGCGACGGCCAACACCGCCTATGGGACCTGTGGCGTGAAGGTCTGGGTGTTCAAGGGCGAGATACTGGAGCACGACCCGATGGCCTCCGAGCGCCGTCAGGCCGAGGCTTCCGAGCAGGGCGGCGGTCAGCGCCGTCGCGAGCCGGCGGCCTGAGAGATTTTGAGAGAGCAGATCCATGTTGCAGCCCAAGCGCACCAAATACCGCAAAGCCTTCAAGGGCCGTATCCACGGCACCGCGACGTCGGCGGCTGAACTGACGTTCGGCGCGTTCGGCTTGCGTGCGCTTGAGCCGGAGCGGGTGACGGCACGGCAGATCGAGGCGGCGCGCCGCGCGATCACACGCGAGATGAAGCGCGCCGGCCGCGTCTGGATCCGGGTGTTCCCGGACGTGCCGGTTTCGAAGAAGCCGACCGAGGTGCGCATGGGCAAGGGCAAGGGCACGCCGGAATTCTGGGCGGCCCGGGTCAAGCCCGGCCGAATCATGTTCGAAATTGACGGCGTGCCGGTGGAACTGGCGAAGGAAGCGCTGCGCCTCGGCGCGGCGAAGCTGCCAGTGCGCACGCGCTTCGTACAGCGCATCGCCGACTAGCGGGTAGGGGAAGAAGACGATGAAGCCGGCGGATATTCGGTTGATGAGCGGCGACCAGGTGGGCGACGAGATCGACCGCCTGAAGAAGGAGCAGTTCAACCTGCGTTTTCAGCGCGCCAGCGGCCAGCTTGAGAATACGGCGCGGGTGCGCCAGGTGCGCCGCGATATCGCGCGCCTGACCACGATCGCCGCCCAGGGCGTGGCTGCGCCGAAGACCGCGACGAAGGCGAAGCCGGCGTCGAAGACGAAGACAAAGGGCAAGTAAGACAATGCCGAAACGCGTCCTGCAGGGCACCGTCGTCAGCGACAAGAACGACAAGACGATCGTCGTCCTTGTCGAGCGTCGCTTCACGCACCCGGTACTCAAGAAGACGATCCGCCGGTCGAAGAAGTATCACGCGCACGACGCCGCCAATAAGTTCAAGGTCGGCGACCAGGTATCCATCGAGGAGAGCGTGCCGATCTCTAAGAACAAGCGCTGGGTCGTGCTCGACCAGGCGGCTGCCAAGTAGTTGAGAATTTCCGGCGCAGAGGCGCCGGACCGGGAAGCAGAGAAGAGTAGACTGACATGATCCAGATGCAGACGAACCTCGATGTGGCGGATAATTCCGGCGCCCGCCGCGTCATGTGCATCAAGGTCCTCGGCGGATCTAAGCGCAAGTACGCCTCGGTCGGCGACATCATCGTCGTCTCGGTCAAGGAAGCCATTCCGCGCGGACGCGTGAAGAAGGGCGACGTGATGAAGGCGGTGGTCGTGCGCACGGCAAAGGATATCCGCCGCGCCGACGGCAGCGTCATCCGCTTCGACCGCAACGCGGCGGTGCTCATCAATAATCAGTCGGAGCCGGTCGGCACGCGCATCTTCGGGCCAGTGCCGCGCGAACTGCGTGCCAAGAACCACATGAAGATCATCTCGCTCGCCCCGGAGGTTTTGTAATGGCCGCCAGGATTCGCAAGGGCGACAACGTCATCGTCATCGCCGGCCGCGACAAGGGCAAGACCGGCGAAGTGATCGAGATGCTGCCGAAGGAAAGCCGCGCGGTGGTGCGTGGCATCAATGTGGTGCGGAAGCACCAGCGCCAGTCGGCGCGCGAGCAGGGCGGCATCATCACCAAGGAACTGTCCATTCACATTTCGAACATCGCGCTGACCGATGCCAGCGGCAAGGCGACGCGGGTCGGTTTCCGCGACGCGCCGGACGGCCGCAAGGTCCGCTTTGCCAAGCGGACAGGAGATACGATCGATGCCTGAGACCAAATACGAACCGCGCCTCAAGGCCGCCTACCGTGACAAGATCCGTCCGGCTCTGGTCGAGGAGTTCGGCTACAAGAATGCGATGGAAGTGCCGCGCATCGACAAGATCGTGCTCAACATGGGCATCGGCGAGGCGGTCAACGATTCCAAGAAGGTGACGTCGGCGCTCGCCGATCTCGCCAAGATTGCCGGGCAGAAGCCGGCCGTGACGAAATCGCGCAAGTCGATCGCCACCTACAAGCTGCGCGAGAACATGCCGATCGGCGGACGGGTGACGTTGCGCCGCGACCGCATGTACGACTTCCTCGACCGCTTGGTGACCGTGGCGCTGCCGCGCGTGCGCGACTTCCGCGGGCTCAACCCGAAGAGCTTCGACGGGCGTGGCAACTTCGCAATGGGCATCAAGGAGCACATCATTTTCCCGGAGATCAACTACGACGACGTTGACGAGATCTGGGGCATGGACGTGATCGTATGCACGACAGCGGCGAGCGACGATGAAGCGCGTGCGCTGCTCAAGGCCTTCGATTTTCCGTTCCGCCAATAGCCGACTTAGGACAGGGCCGAAATGGCAAAGAAAAGTTCGATTGAGAAAAACAACCGCCGGCGCAAGATGGTGGCGCGGCTCGCGGGCAAGCGCGCCGAGTTGAAGCGCATGGCAAACGACGAGAGCATTTCTCAGGAGGAGCGCTTCCAGGCACGCCTCAAGCTGGCCGAGATGCCGCGTAATTCGTCGGCCGTGCGCATTCGCAACCGCTGCGAGATCACCGGCCGCCCGCGCGGCGTCTATCGCAAGCTGAGGATGTCGCGCATCGCGCTGCGCGATCTCGGGTCGGCCGGGATGATCCCCGGGCTGGTCAAGTCGAGCTGGTGAGGAGAGACACGCGATGACAATGTCCGATCCGCTCGGCGACATGCTGACCCGCATCCGCAACGCGCAGATGCGCAAGAGTTCCAAGGTGTCGACGCCGGGCTCGCAACTTCGCCGGCACGTTCTCGACGTGCTCCAGCACGAAGGCTACATCCGCGGCTATTCGACCGTCGATTTCGACAACGGTCGTTCCGAGTTCGAGATCGAGCTGAAGTATTACGACGGCGAGCCGGTTATCCGCGATGTTGAACGCGTTTCTCGTCCGGGCCGCCGGGTCTACGTCTCGGTGAAGAACATACCGCGCGTCGCCAACGGTCTAGGCGTCTCGATCCTTTCGACTCCGAAGGGCGTGATGTCGGATGCCGAGGCGCGCGACCAGAATGTCGGGGGAGAAGTGCTCTGCCGCGTGTTCTAGCGCGGTCGGGCGAACAGGTTTTCGTGGATCGGAACGGTTGAAATGTCGCGAATTGGCAAGAAGTCAGTATCGGTGCCGAAGGGCGTGACGGCCAACGTCAACGGCCAGTCGGTGACTGTGAAGGGACCCAAGGGCGAGCTGTCGTTCCTGGCGAGCGACGAAGTGCATGTGAAGTTCTCCGACGGCAAGATTTCGATTGAGCCGAGCAGCGAGACCAAGAAGGCACGCTCGGCGTGGGGCATGTCGCGCACCATGGTGTCGAACCTGATGAAGGGCGTCACCGTCGGCTTCGAGCGCAAGCTCGAGATCAACGGGGTGGGTTTCCGCGCGGCCGTCGCCGGCAAGAACCTGCAGCTCAACCTCGGCTACAGCCACGACGTGGTCTTTGCCATCCCGGCCGGCATCAAGATCGAGTGCCCGAAGCCGACGGAAATCGTGATCACCGGCTCGGACAAGCAGAAGGTCGGACAGGTTGCCGCCGAGATCCGACAGTTCCGCAAGCCAGAGCCTTACAAGGGCAAGGGCGTGAAGTATTCCGACGAACATATCTTCCGCAAGGAAGGGAAGAAGAAGTAACGGCCATGACCACCTCGACCCGCGAACGCCGCATTTTCCGTGTCCGCAGCGCCGTCCGCGCCGCCGCGCGCGGCCGCCTGCGCCTCAGCATTTTCCGCTCGTCCAAGCACATCTATGCCCAGGTCATCGACGACAGCGACGGCAAGACGCTCGCGGCGGCTTCGTCGCGCGACGCCGACCTGAAGGACAAGCTGAAGACCGGTGCCGACACCGCGGCGGCTGCCGAGGTCGGCAAGCTGGTTGCCGAGCGGGCGACCAAGGCCGGCGTCAAGGAAGTCGTGTTTGATCGCGGTCGCTACCTCTATCACGGGCGCGTGAAGGCGCTCGCGGACGGCGCCCGGGAGGGCGGGCTCAGCTTCTGACGCACCCTTGAACCGGGGCGCCCTGACAACGATATCGGATCAACGGACAAAACATGGCAAGAGAACCACACCAACGCGAACGGGGCGGTCGGGATCGCGAAGACAGCGAATTCGTCGACAAGCTCGTCCACATCAATCGTGTCGCGAAGGTGGTCAAGGGCGGCCGGCGCTTCGGTTTTGCGGCACTCGTCGTCGTCGGTGACCAGAAGGGGCGCGTCGGCTTCGGCCACGGCAAGGCGCGCGAAGTGCCGGAGGCCATTCGCAAGGCGACGGAGGCTGCCAAGCGCGGCCTGATCCGCGTGCCGCTGCGCGAGGGCCGCACGCTCCATCACGACGTCATGGGGCGCCATGGCGCCGGCAAGGTCGTTTGCCGCGCGGCGCCTCCCGGTACCGGCATCATTGCCGGCGGCCCGATGCGCGCCGTATTCGAGACGCTTGGCGTCCAGGACGTGGTGGCGAAGTCCTTCGGCTCATCCAACCCCTACAACATGGTGCGCGCCACGTTCGACGCCCTCGGCAACGAGGACAGTCCGCGTGGCGTCGCGGCGCGTCGCGGAATCAAGGTTTCGACCTTGCAGTCGCGCCGCCGCGACGTGGATGTAGAAGCGGTCGAGGCATAGCCATGGCCAAGAAAAGTACGGGCAAGACGGTAACGGTCGAGCAGATCGGCAGTCCGATCCGCCGTCCGGCAGATCAGCGCGCCACCTTGATCGGTCTCGGCCTCAACCGTATCCGCCGGCGCAAGACCCTGCAGGACACGCCGTCTGTGCGGGGCATGATTGCCAAGGTGAAGCATCTCGTGCGCGTCGTCGACGAAGCGTAGCGCGCGCGGTTTTTGGGGAAGAACGATGAAACTGCATGAATTGGCCGACAAGGCCGGCGCCACCAAGAATCGGATGCGTGTCGGCCGCGGTATCGGTTCCGGCAAGGGCAAGACTGCCGGGCGCGGCGTCAAGGGCCAGAAGGCCCGCACCGGCGTCGCCATAAAGGGCTTCGAAGGCGGGCAAATGCCGCTGCATCGGCGGTTGCCGAAGCGCGGTTTCAACAACATATTCGCCAAGAGCTTCAATGAAGTAAGCGTCGGCACAATCCAGAAGGCGATCGACTCGGGCAAGCTTGACGGCAAGGCGCCGATCACGGCGGCGGTACTCAAGCAAGCCGGGCTTGTCCGCCGGGCGCTGGACGGTGTGCGCATCCTCGGCGACGGCGAGATTACGGCGAATATTGCGTTGGAAGTGGCCGGCGCATCGAAGCCGGCGATCGCGGCCATCGAGAAGGCCGGTGGCTCGGTGAAGATTCTGGGGGCGGTAGCGAAGTCGGCCGAATAACGCGCAAGCGGGCGGAACGGAGCGAACCATGGCGTCAGCGGCAGAACAACTCGCGGCCAATCTCAATTTCGGAGCGTTCGCCAAAGCCGAGGCGCTGAAGAAGCGCATCTGGTTCACGCTTGGCGCGCTGCTCATCTATCGGCTCGGCACGTACATCCCGGTGCCCGGCATCAACCCGACGGCTCTCGAGCACGCTTTCAATACCCAGCAGAGCGGCATTCTCGGGATGTTCAACATGTTCGCCGGCGGCGCGGTCGGCCGCATGGCGATCTTTGCGCTGGGCGTGATGCCCTATATTTCCTCGTCAATCATCATCCAGCTGATGACGTCGATCATCCCGACGCTCGAGGCCCTCAAAAAGGAGGGCGAGCAGGGACGCAAGGTCATCAATCAGTACACGCGCTACGGGACGGTTATCCTGGCGGCGCTGCAGTCCTACGGCATCGGCATCGGGCTGGAGGGGGCGAGCAACATCGTCATCAGCCCAGGCCCGTTCTTCCTCATCACGACGATGATCACGCTGACCGGCGGGACGATGTTCCTGATGTGGGTGGGTGAGCAGATCACTGCGCGGGGCATCGGCAACGGGCTGTCGCTGATCATCTTTTCCGGGATCGTCGCCAACCTCCCTCATGCCATCACCGGCACGCTGGAACTCGGCCGGGAGGGGGCGCTGTCGCCGATCATCATCGTCGCCGTGGCAATCATGGCGATCGTGGTGGTTGCGTTCATCGTGTTCGTCGAGCGCGCCCAGCGGCGGCTGCTGATCCAGTATCCGAAGCGCCAGGTCGGTAACCGCATGTTCCAGGGCGAGG
>DATCBY010000056.1:0-27266 GCA_036511595.1 Bauldia sp. | reverse complement strand
TGTCGAACGGCGAAATGCGCACCAGCCGATGGACGCCTGACTCGGTCTTCAGCCAGCCGTAGGCGCTCGCTCCCTTCACCTCCAGCGTCACCGACTTGATGCCGGCCTCTTCGCCATCGTGATGCTCGAGGATCGAGACCTTGAAGCCGTTCTGCTCGGCGAAGCGCGTGTACATGCGCATCAGCATGGCGGCCCAATCCTGGGACTCGGTGCCGCCGGCGCCGGCGTGAATTTCGAGGTAGGCATCGTTACCGTCGGCCTCGCCAGACAGCATGGTCTCGATCTGGCGCCGCTCGGCCTCGACACGCAGCGCCTTCAGCGTGTTCTCCGCCTCGGTAACCACGCCGGTGTCGCCCTCGGCTTCGCCCAACTCAATGAGGCCCACCTGGTCGGCGACTTCGCGCTCGAATTTCTCAACGGCGGCGATGCCATCGGCAAGCTGCTGGCGCTCGCGCATCAGCCTCTGGGCCTTCTCGGGCGAATTCCAGAATTCCGGGGCCTCGACGGCGGCGTTCAGTTCGGCGAGGCGACTGCGCGCGCGATCCCAGTCAAAGATGCCTCCTCAGCAGGCCGGTCACCTGCTGGATCTCGTCGACGGTCGTCTGGATTTCGGGGCGCATGGCGGCGTGTCTTAGTGGGCGTGTCTGTAAACCCAGGCACGCGAGGAAAGGACTAGTAGAGCCCGCCAGTACCGGACACGACGGCGCGATCCGATTCGGGGGCCACTGTCAGCGGACGTCCCATCGCATCGGTATAGCCGATGATCGAATAGGTATCGGGCGGCGAAGTACCGGGTTTGAACGCTTCCTGGATGGTGTCGGCATCGCCCGGCTGGGCGCGCAGGCCGGTGCGACGGTCGATGGTGATGAACGTCATGCCCGGCGGGACGCGGAACGGGATCGGCGGGCTATCGGCCAGCGCCTGTTCCATGAATTCGGTGAAGATCGGCGCGGCCAGTGCGCCGCCGGTTTCGCCCTTGCCGAGCACGCGCGGCTGGTCGAAGCCGACGTAGACGCCCGCGACCAGATCGGGCGAGTAGCCCATGAACCAGGCATCCTTGAAGTCGTTGGTGGTGCCGGTCTTGCCGGCAACCGGCTTGCCGATCGCCTTGGCCGCCGTGCCGGTGCCGCGCTGCACCACGCCTTCCAGCATCGAGGTGATCTGGAAGGAGGTCATCGGATCCAGCACCTGCTCGCTGTTGTCGATGAGCGTGGGCTCGTTCTGGCCGTGCCAGGCATCGGCGTCGCAGCCCTCGCAGCCCCGGTCGTCGTGCCGGAAGATGGTCTGGCCGTAGCGATTCTGGATGCGGTCGATGAGCGTCGGCCGCACCTCGCGCCCGCCGTTGGCGAGCACCGAGTAGCCAGCCGTCATGCGCATTACCGTCGTCTCGCCGGCGCCAAGGGCCATCGACAGAAGCGGCGGCAGGTTGTCGTAGACGCCGAAGCGGCGGGCATATTCCGACACCAGCGGCATGCCCATGTCCTGCGCCAGGCGCACGGTCATGACGTTGCGCGATAATTCGATGCCGGTACGCAGCGTGGATGGACCGAAATATTCGCCGGAGTAGTTTTCCGGCCGCCACACGCCGAGGCCGTTGCCCTGGTCAATCTCGATCGGCGCATCCATGACCACCGAGGACGGTGTGTAACCATTGTCGAGCGCGGCGGAATAGACGAACGGCTTGAAGGAGGAGCCGGGCTGGCGATAGGCCTGCGTCGCGCGATTGAACTGGCTTTCCGCGTAGGAGAAGCCGCCGACCATGGCCAGCACGCGGCCGGTGTGCGGATCCATTGCCACCATTGCGCCTTCGACCTGAGGCACCTGGCGCAGGACGTATTGCCCCGCCGCACCGCCGTCGGCCGCGCTGACATAAACCACGTCGCCGACATGGAGCAGATCGGCGATTGTCTTGATCGGCTTTGCCGCCACGTCCGCGGTCTGGCCCGCCAGCAACTTCCATTTCATCCCCGCCGTCGGGATGGTGCCCATGTCGCGACCGGCGACGGGTGTGGTGGTGCCCGGGCCAAGGTCGGGCCGCAGCCCGACCTGGGCCTCGGCCGGCGTGACGCCAAGAACAACGGCGAGGCGCCAGTCGGTGAGATCGGACAACGGCGGTATCGCGGCGAGCTTGGTGCCCCAGTCGCCGCTGACGTCGTCGATATGCGACACCGGACCGCGCCAGCCGAGCGTGGTATCGAAATTGGTCAGTCCGTCGTCCAGCGCCTGTTTCGCCATGACCTGCATCGACGGACTGAGCGAGGTGCGCACGGACAGGCCGCCGTCGTAGAGCGCCTTGTCGCCATACATCTGGCTAAGTTGCCGACGGACCTCCTCGACAAAGTAGTCCGCAGCGAAAATCGAGGGGCCGGTCGATCGCAGCTTGACGCCGAGCGGCTGCTGCTTGGCGGCTGCGCCCTCGGCAGCCGTCGCGTAACCGTTCTCGACCATGCGGTCGATAACCCAGTTCCGGCGCTCCAACGCGCGATCGGAAAACTTGAACGGATTGTAGTTGTTTGGTCCCTTGGGCAGTGCCGCGAGATACGCCGTCTCGGCCAATGTCAGTTCATGGACCGACTTGTCGAAATAGGTCAGCGCCGCGGCCGCCACGCCGTAGGAGTTCAGGCCGAGAAAGATTTCGTTGAGATAAAGCTCGAGGATCTTGTCCTTCGAATAGGCTTGCTCGATGCGCAGCGACAGGATCGCTTCCTTGATCTTGCGGTCCCAGGTCTGGTCAAGGGTGAGCAGGAAGTTGCGCGCGACCTGCTGGGTGATCGTCGAGGCGCCGACTAGGCGCTGGCCCCTGCCGTAAGCCTCGACGTTGGTGAGGAAGGCGCGCGCGATACCCGAGTAGTCAAGGCCGGAGTGCTCGTAGAAATTCTTGTCCTCGGCCGAGATGAAGGCGTGCTTGATCTGGTCAGGGATTGCCTGGATCGGCAGGTAGAGCCGCCGCTCTTCGGCGTACTCCGCGAGCAGCTGCCCGTTGCCGGCGTGGACGCGCGTCATCACCGGCGGCTCGTACTTGGCGAGCGAGTCGTAGTTAGGCAGATCCTGCGTGAGCGAGGAAACGTACCAGGCGACGCCCGCAGCGGCGGCAAGAAAGAGCACGGCACCGATCCCGAAGAGGTAGCCGAAGAGTCTAAGTATCATATCCTGTCCACAATCCGGCCGAACCCGAACGATTGTCGTGGTCACGCGGCCGGCGGAAAGCAGCGCCGGCCGAACTCAAATCACCCGCGGTCGGTAACCTCGGCTTATGCGCGGCCTTTTGTGGAGAAACTAGGGCGCCGCTCAGCCGCAACCTTCTAGCGCCGATGCAGTACCATTTCAGCAACAATCGTTGCCAGGCAGCGGGCCGTTCAGTATTGCTTGGTTATGTAGAAACCGATGGCCTGCGAATCATAGGTGTAGAGCTGAACGTTCGAGTCGTTGTGGCTGTAGGTGTACTCGACCTTCGGTGCGAAGCCGTGCCAGGAGAGATTGCGGAAGGTGACCGCGAGGTCGAGATCGAGCTCCCGATCCGCCCGCGGCGTGCCCATCAACGGAAAATCGGATTTGTAGTCGCGTAGCTCGTAGCCAACACCCAATGGACCAAAGTTGCGGGTCAGCGAGAGTTGCGGGCCGAAATCCCACTCGAAGCCCTGCCAGCCGATCAGCGTGCGATCGGCAGTCAGCCCTAGTGCGGCACTCCAATTCCGCGTCGAGTAGGCGAGCGCCGTGAAGGCCGAGCCATTCGACTGATCGAAGACGTCATCGCTGTAGAGGTTGCCATTCCTCTTCGCTCCGACCGTCAGGTCCCAGTGCGGCGCGAGGTCAAAACGGTACGTGCCGGCGACGCCGTAGGCGGCCCCGATGCCGCTCTTTCCCGCGTGGGTGGAGGCATCGAACGGAACGCCGCCGATGATGACCGTGTTTCCGCTGATGCCGTTGTTGATATTGGTGCTCGGCGCGATGGCGACGTAGGCGTCCAGCGTCCACGGACGCTTCTGGCGGATGGCCGTGAGATAACTGTCGTAGAAGTTCCGTTGCGTGGTGTCGGAACTCGAATCTGCGAGAAGCTGGAAGTTGAACTTGGCGCCATCCATGTCGCCCATATGAAACAGCGTGTCCGCCAGTTCGACGCGTACGCGCGTAAAATTTGGATTGTCTGAAAGGATCGCCCGCATCGCTGCCGCAGCTTCCTTGAACCTGCCCTGGTTCTTGAGAATCAGGGCATTGGCGAAAGCGAGGCTGAGCCTGTTCATCTGCATGTCTGGCGACGCATGAGCGGCGAATTCACGCGCCTGGTCATACTGTCCAGACTCGATCAAAGCCTTCAGTCGGGGAAAGGCGTCGTCCGCCTGAGCGATCGAAATCGGCGCCAGCGTGACAAACACTATGCCCCAAAAGAAAAGCAGGAGGCCCGCGGGCCCCCTGCCGATTGCTCTAAATGCACAAGCCAACATAACCCGGTAACGCCCTACGGAACCGCGGTCGTGGCACCGAAGGCACCGGTGTACTTCGTTCCGGTGTTAGTGGAACTGATCGTTCCGGCCACGGTCTGGACGTCGAAGTCGCCCGCGGTCTGGTAGCCACTGGCACCGAAGAAGCCACCGTTGACCTGTCCGAACGCAGCGGCGGCGGTCGCGCCGTTGCCGATCGTCACCGACTGGCCGGACGTGCCGGTAAGCGCCGAGTAGCTCGCATGGTCGGTGCTCATCGCGCCGGTAAAGCCGACGGCGCCTAAGGTGGTGGTACTCCCGCCCAACAGAGTGCCGGTTACTCCCCCGGTCGCGAAGTTTGCGGCGATCGTCGCAGCGCCGCCGACAATGGCACTGGCAGAACCGTAGGTTTCTCTGGCAGCGGCGGCGTTGCCGTTGTACGTGACGGTTCCGGTCGTCGGCAAAGCCGTCGGTGCGTTGCCGCCGAAGAATGCGGCGGCATTGGCTGGTGAGTTGGTCGCCGATGTGCTCGGGTCATTGGCCGCCACGAGGCCGGCGAAGCTGTCCGCGCCCGCACCGGCGAACAGAATGCTGTTCTGTGCCACGGTGGTCGGGTCGTACCGATAAAAGGCCGCGTAGTCGCCTGTACCCGGCGTTGACGGGTTGCTGCTGCTGTACGCGTAAGTGGTCGGCCCGGCCGTCTGGCCGCCGCCGTTCACCGCGACAACCACCGTATCGTCCGTCAATCCTGGCGTGCCGTTCGTGTTGTAGGTGACCTTTGCCGCCACCTTCGGATCGGTGGTTGAATCGGAGGCGGTCTTGATCGCGTAGCCGTTTGTTCCGTCAACAGTGCCCGACGCAAGGATTGCCGCCGCATTGCTGGAGAAACCGCCTCCGCTTGTACTGCAGCCCCCCAGCGCGAGCGCACACAAACTGGCGCTTGTCATCAACAGTCCAAAATTGAATTTCAAGTGAGCCTCCTGGTTGTCGAAATCGACTGCCGAATTGAACCGAAACGAAAGTGCCGAAGCCGCTGCCCTGATGGCATGCCCTCCCCGTTCGCCGCGCGGGTGCCCGCGCGGCGTTGCCACGATTTCCCGATGAATCTCGTGAAAGCGTCGCCCCGTCACATCTGCGGCCAATAGATTGTATGTGGCCGTTCCTACAACCTTAAGGTGAATATCGGCGGGAGGTCAATTTGCAAATATGAGTTGTGGCGGCGGGGCGTGGCGATGTAGTGCCGCGGCCGAATTCTGACGCCCGGCCCGCAGCAGCGGCTCGCAACGGCCTCAACCGTCCGCGGCGGCCCGCGTCATATTGAACAGCCAATACAATCGGTTAAGGCGGCACCTGTACGCCGCCGGCCGGGCAACGAATGGCTTTATTACGGTTCAGAGCGCATCGGCCGATCAGAATTTCCGGCGCAAAAAAGCCGGGGCGGAAAGCGCTAACGAACGTGATTCAACTTTGGATTGTTGTTCCTTGGCAACACTCGTCAGGGCTTGCCACTGACGACGGCCTCTTCCTTGCCGAAATACCCGTCGATTGCGCTGACCATCGAATCAGCAACGCCGGCCTGCCAATCCGGCGACACGAGTTGCTTCTCGTCGGCAACATTGGAGAGGTAGCCAAGTTCGATCAGCGCCGAGGGCACGTCGGGCGCCTCCAGGACCTTGAAGCTGGCTTCCTGATGCGGGACCTTGAACATCTGCGTCGTCTTTCCGACGTGCCTGATCAACGCCTGCGCAAAGACGACGCCGAAATTGCGCGTCTCGCGCTGGGTGAGATCAAGCAGGATATCTTTCACCTGGTCGGAATCCTCGGCCTTCACGTCGATGCCGGCGAGCGCGTCGGACTGATTCTCGGTGTCAGCGAGAGCCGCAGCCATCTTGTCCGAGGCGGCATCGGCCACGGTGTAGACGATGGCGCCGCGGACCGTACTCCCCGGAAATGAGTTGATGTGGATCGAGACGAACAGCTTGGCGTGCTGGCTGCGGGCAACCTGCACCCGGTCTCCCAGGGTCACATAACTGTCGTCGGTACGGGTATAGACGACGCGATAGCGGCCGGTGGCGAGCAGCTTTCCGCCAACGACCTTAGCGAAGGTCAGAACGACGTCCTTTTCCAGCGTGCCGTCCGGACTGCGGGTTCCTGAATCGATGCCGCCGTGGCCGGGGTCGATGACGATCAGCGGCTTGTCGCCGTCGCCGCCCGCGCCAGAATCGGCAACGCTCTTCTCCGCTTCGACTTCATGGGTGTCGCGATAGGACTTGGCGTCGGCAAGGAACTTGTCCCGCGTCGTCGGCACCAGGTCGATGACCAGGCGCGCGGGCTGGCCGTTGGCCGGTGGCACAACGAATTGCTTGTCGATGGCGACCGGGCCGGTGACGTCAATGACGACCCGGGATTTGCCGGCCGAAATAAGCCCGTAGCGGAAAGCCGAAACGAGTCCCCTTCCCGTCTCGCCGATGCCCTCGGGCAGGACGAAATGCACCTCCGGCAGATCGATGACGATGCGGTAGGGATCGGCCAGGCCAAATACCGCGATCGCCACCGGCGCGGAGAGGTCCGCGACGAAGCGTACCCGGCTGGCGTCGCCGACGACACGCGCGTCAAGCATATACGGCAATTCCGGGGCAGACGGGGTTCCAGCCCCGGCAGGCGCAGGCGCGACCGCCTCTGCCGCGCAGAGCGGCCGGGTTGCCAGCGCGCACATGAGCAATGCCGCCGAAATGACAAGCCGCCAGGCGGTAGAAAGGTGCATCGGCCTCGTTTCCGCACGCCGCCCTCGTCCAGCGACGTCCTTCCCGGACGCCTCTCTTAAAGGATGCCGGACCAATGGTTAACCAGTTCTTGCCAGTCTGCGGCGCCTGCGAACCGCACCTTGCCAAGACTCGTGTCCGCACCTACAACACAAAGCACGGAGTTCATCTTCCGTCCGCTGGCTCCCTCCGGTTGGAGCAAGTTATCAAGAGCTTGCTCGCTGAGTTGCCGAAGCGGGAGCGGACGGAGGTGTAACCGGTGCTGGTTTCAAGCCCACGCGCTGCTTGATGGCGCGATTGCTGAAGCCGGTGACCGGGCATCCGCCGGTGTGGTGCCCCTCCCAAGGCACCGCCGACAGGCCGGCCCTTGTACTGGTCCGGTCAAACAACGAATGACAAAAGAACGGCGCGCTCATGCACCGCATATCGTCACCTAAAACGATCGTAGCCCCGGTTTCGGCCGGCGGTCACGCATCGTCGGTGGCGAGCGGCGCCCGCGCCTCCCTCCATCACAGACAAGCCGGTCCACTCCACCCTATCGCGTTGCGAGCGCCTGGCGCTCGACGGCGACTGGCTGCGGAAGACCGCGGAGATTCAGTTCCATGCCCAACAAGATGCTCATCGATGCCGCCCACCCCGAGGAGACACGCGTCGTCGTTCTCCGTGGTAATCGCGTCGAGGAATTCGACTTTGAGTCCGCCAGCCGCAAGCAGCTCCGCGGCAATATCTATCTAGCCAAGGTTACGCGGGTCGAGCCGTCGCTGCAGGCGGCGTTCATCGACTACGGCGGCAACCGTCACGGCTTCCTGGCCTTCTCGGAAATCCATCCGGACTACTACCAGATACCGGTCGCCGACCGGCAGGCGCTGATCGAGGCCGAAGAGGCCGAGATCGCCGAAGCCGAGGCGCGCCAGGCCGAGCGCGATCGCGGCGGTCGGGGGCGCGGGCGCGGTCATGGCCGCAACGAAGGCGGTCGAAGCAGCGCGTCGGCGGAGGCCGGCAAGGGGCCGGGCATCAGCGAGGCGGGCGGCGATCATGACGACGACGATGACGGCTCGGTCCACAGCGACGGGCATGTCGAAGAGCTGAACGGCGGCGGCGAAGAGCGCGAGAACGACCACGCCGACGACACAAACGGCGACAACGCCGGCGAGATGGCGTCGACCGGGGAAGCCGGCGAGTCGAGCCACGAAGCGGACTCACCGACTTCGGACGCCACCGCTTCCGACGCCTTGTCCGGCGACCACGCCGAACCCCGCGAGGCCAACGGCAACGGCGCCAGCCGCGACGAGGGCGACCACGTCGTCAGCGACGATGCCGTCGAGTCCGTCGGCGCCGAAGACGCCATGGAGGAGGTTCCCGAGCGGCGGAAGTCGCGTGTGCGCCAGTACAAGATCCAGGAAGTCATCAAGCGTCGCCAGGTGCTGCTGGTGCAGGTCGTCAAGGAAGAACGCGGCAACAAGGGCGCGGCGCTGACCACCTACCTCTCGCTCGCCGGCCGCTATTCGGTGCTGATGCCGAACACGGCGCGTGGCGGCGGCATTTCCCGCAAGATCACGTCGATCACCGACCGCAAGCGCCTCAAGCAGGTCGTCTCCGATCTCGAAGTGCCGGCCGGCATGGGCGTCATCCTGAGGACGGCCGGCGCCAGCCGCACCCGCGCCGAGGTGAAGCGCGACTTCGAGTACCTGATGCGCCTGTGGGGAACGGTGCGCGAGCTGACCCTGAAGTCGAGCGCCCCTGCCCTCGTCTATGAGGAGGGTTCGCTGATCAAGCGTTCGATCCGCGATCTCTACAACAAGGACATCGACGAAGTCCTGGTCGCGGGCGACGACGCCTACCGCGAGGCAAAGGACTTCATGCGCATGCTAATGCCCAGCCATGCCAAGAATGTCAAGCCCTACAAGGACGGCCAGCCGCTGTTCGCGCGTTCCGGCATCGAGGCGCAACTCGACGCGATGTTCTCGCCGCAGGTGACGTTGCGCTCCGGCGGCTACACGGTCATCAACCAGACCGAGGCGCTGGTCGCCATCGACGTCAACTCGGGGCGCTCGACCCGCGAACACAACATCGAGGACACCGCGCTCCAGACCAACCTCGAGGCGGCCGAGGAAGTCGCGCGACAGCTTCGCCTGCGCGATCTCGCCGGACTCATCGTCATCGACTTCATCGACATGGAGGAGAAGCGCAACAACCGCTCGGTCGAGCGCAAGCTCAAGGACGCGCTGAAGAACGACCGCGCCCGCATCCAGGTTGGCCGCATCTCGCACTTCGGCCTTCTTGAGATGTCGCGCCAGCGCATCCGCACCGGCGTGCTCGAATCGACCACCACCAGTTGCCCGACCTGCCAGGGCACGGGACACATCAGGGCGCCGGCTTCGGTGGCGCTGCACGTATTGCGCTCGCTAGAGGATCAGCTCCTCAAGGGCGTCACCCACAACCTGACGATCCGGACCCGCACGGTCGTCGCGCTGTACATCCTCAACCAGAAGCGCGCGACGCTGGCCGAGGTCGAGCAGCGTTTCGGCCTGACGATCTCGGTAATGGCGGACGAAACCATCTCCAACGGCGCCCACTTCCTGATCGAGCGCGGCGAGCCGGTAGCGCCGCGCGATCCCTTGCAGATCGCTGCCTCGCCTGCGCCGATCGAGCCGGAAGTCGAGCCGGCGGATGTCGAGCCGGACGTGATCGACGATGCGGACGAGGACGTCGGCGGCGGGGTCGGCGAGGTGCGCGAGGTTCGCAGCGATAGCGAGCAACGCGAAGGCCCCGACGGCCAACGCCGTGGCCGGCGGAGAAGGCGCGGCCGCGGCCGCGGCGAAGGCCGACCGGAAGGCGGCCAGCGTCCCGAAGGCAACCGTGCGGAAGGGTTCCGGGCTGACGCCGCTGCGCGGAGCGAACCGTCTCAGCACAGCGATACAGATGGCGAGATGGAGGAAGCCGATGCTGACGGCAGCAACGGCGCCCCCGTCGGTCAGAACGGAGGCGAACGGCCGTTCGTCGCCGGGGAGCTCGGTCCGGATGGCCTGCCGCGCAAGCGTCGCCGGGGTCGTCGCGGGGGCCGTCGCGGACGGCGAGGCCGCGGTGGCGAAGGGGGTGCACCTGGCGAGCAACAGCCGCAACAACACAATCGCCAGAATGGTGGCGGCGAACAGCGTCCCGCCATGGACAGCCGGCCGCCGCGGGCCGACAGCCCGCGCCTGTACGAGGGCAACACCTTCGGCGGCACGATCAGCAGCGACTACGAGGACATAGACACCACGCCGACCCTCGAGGCGCGCCCGGCGCATCAGGCACCGCGGCGGATCGACATGCAGCCGCCGCAGGATCTCCTCGAAGGCGAGGTCGACACCACGCCGCAACCGATCGAGCGGCCTGCCGAAGTTAGCTCCAGTGAGCCGGCGAATTCCGCCCAGCCCGCCTCGAAGCCGGAGGCGGAACCCGAGGCCGAGACAGAAGACCCGAACCGCCCCAAGCGAAATGGCTGGTGGCAGCGGAAGTCTTTCTTCTGACGCGGATCGAATAACAGAGGACGCCGGACCTCAATTTCCCGGCGCCCTTCCTGCTCCAGCAGTTCGTTGCCGCTTCTGGACAGCGTAGCGCCCGCGCGCGATAACTCGGCCAGCTTCAGCGAGGCGCGATGAAGAACTTTCTTCTGCAATTCTTTACCTGGTGGAACGGCCAGACCCTCGGCACGCGCTTCTACACCTGGCGAAAGGGCGCGCTCGTCGGCCGCGATGAATTCGGCAACCGCTATTACCGGCAGAGCAAACCCGGAAAGGCGGCCGAGCGCCGCTGGGTCATTTACAACGGCATGGCTGAAGCCTCGTTCATCCCGCCGGGTTGGCATGGTTGGATGCACTATCGGCAGGACGATCCGCCGGCGGCCTATGAGGCCCACGCATGGGAAAAGCCCCACGAACCCAACTTGACCGGGACGACGATGGCCTATCGACCACCCGGGTCGATCCTGCGTGCCAACCCGCAGACGCCAGGCGAGGCCGACTACGAACCGTGGAAGCCCGAAGGCTGACGCAGGTCCCTTCGCAGGCCGTTCCCGGCGAGCGGCTCCGCCATCACCTTCTGATTGCGTAGCCGGCGTCAGTCGCTGGCTGAACCGGAACCCGGTCCGCCGGGCCCACCTGGGCCGCCAGAGCCACCGGGGCCACCTGGACCACCGGGGCCGCCGCCTCCGCCCGGACTTCCCTATCCGCCGGGGCCGCCGCCGGCCCCACCGGGGCCTCCTCCCGGACCGCCAACACCCGGACCGCCAACACCCGGGCCGCCCGGTCCCGGACCAGCCCCTGCGCTCGGACCCGTCCCCGTGTGGCCACCACCATAGCCGCCTCGGTTGCCAGGCGCACACGGCGGGGGCGGAGGCGGCGGAGGCGGCGACGGAACGGGTATGCTGATCGGTTGGAACGACCCGGGGCTGAGCGGACTGACGGAGGTGTTGCCGCACGAAGCCGTATCGACCCGGAATTCGGAGTGCAGTCCGGCCTGGTTGCGGATGTACTTGAAATCGCGATTGATGATTTGGTTGCGCGCGACGCTCGCCTTGAGCTGACTCACATCCCCGCCGGGCGGAATGATCGTCATGCCGCATCCGGAACGCGCCTCGATGCAGGCGTGGGTTTTGTCCTTGGGGCAGATGCGGGTCATGCCGCCAAGCATCACGAGTTCGGTATTGCCGTTGAAGCGGTTGACGTTGAAATCGAATTCCGTTCCGCGCGCCGCGATCGTCGCCGTGGGCGTGCTGATCGCGTAGGCGTCCTTGCGGCTGACGCCGGGATGAAGCGGAAGGCGCCGGTAACCGCCTCGATCGAAACCTGGCGGGCGGTGTTGTTGTCGTTGAAGACGAAGGCGTCGATCAGCATGGTCGAGTTCGGGCCGACCACCAGCCGGGTGTTGTCGCGGAACTTGATCTGCGTTTCGCCGATCGCGCCGGTCACGATCCTGTCGCCGGAATAGATGGGCGAAGCCACATCCAGCATGCGATTGCCGCTGTCGCCTTCCGCGTGACTCGCCTGGATGACGGCGATCACGTCGCCGCCGGGAGCCGCGCCTGCGGGGGTGAGGCAGAGTGTCGGCGCCAGAATCGGCAGCACCAGGACCGCCAGCGCCCGGCCGGTCTTCGCAAATCGCAGCGCAAACATAGGTGTATCCACCAGCCAGAGGGCGCCGCATCTCTGTCGCTAACCCCACGATTTCCGGTACTTAGACGGTCCTCGCCGGACTTCTTCATCTTTGGTTAACCGTCGCGGCTTGCCGGCCGGGCGGCTGATGGGGCGGGGCATTTTCGCGATCAACAATTGTGTCAGGCGAGCGCAGACGAACGCGTTGATTCGCGTGGCGCGTCGGCAACAATGGCCTAAAGGGCACTGTAAACTCTGGCCTGCCGGGAGGCCGGCTTGTCCCCTCTATCCTCCGCTGCCGCATTCTCGGTCGGCGCAAGCGGGATATTTCGAGGCGTCGCGTTGACGGTCCGGACCGACTCGCCCTAGCGTCATCCAAGCGTCACGTTTTGCGGCGCGGGGGCGTGTCGGGATCAGCCCCAGTCCAATCAGCAAAAGTAGAGTCTTGTGAGGCTCGTTGCGGGCGTTTTCGCTGCGCACCGGGAAGAGGGAAAATGTCCGCTTTTTGGTTGCGGATTGGGCGAATTTGTCACTCGGGCGGCAGTGGAAATCGGTCCGAATTAATCTATATTTAGGGGCTCGGGCTGATGATGACACAAGAGCTAGGGGTTTCAGCCCTAGCCGGGGCAGGCGCGCAGAGTTGATTCGATAAGGCATCGGGACAGGATTTCAGTCGAAATCCGGGGCTCATATTGTTTCGCGACCAGATGACGGGCGCGGATCGCATCTTGAAGGTTGGGACACGGGACAATGCGGATCGAGCGACGCTACACGAAGGCCGGCCAGTCGGCCTATGAGGGGATCGAGTTCCGGACGACCAAGAGTGAAATCAAGAACCCCGACGGCTCGATCGTCTTCCGCCTCGACGACGTCCAGGTTCCGGCAAGCTGGAGCCAGGTGGCCAGCGACATCCTTGCCCAGAAGTATTTCCGCAAGGCCGGCGTGCCGACCCATCTGAAGCGGGTCGAGGAGAACTCTGTCCCGTCATGGCTGTGGCGCTCGGTGCCCGACGAGGCGGCGCTGAAGCCGCTGGCCCTCCCCGAGCGCTCGACCTCGGAAATCGATTCGCGGCAGGTATTCGACCGGCTCGCCGGCACCTGGACCTACTGGGGCTGGAAGGGCGGCTATTTCAACGCCGAGGAAGACGCCCGCGCCTTCTTCGACGAGCTGCGCTACATGCTCGCCACCCAGAAGGTGGCGCCCAACTCGCCGCAGTGGTTCAACACCGGCCTGCACTGGGCCTATGGCATCGACGGTCCGAGCCAGGGCCACTTCTACGTCGACCACAAGACCGGCCGGGTCTCCGCCTCCGAGACCGCCTATGAACACCCGCAGCCGCACGCCTGTTTCATCCAGGGCATCGAGGACGACCTCGTCAACGAGGGCGGCATCATGGACCTGTGGGTGCGGGAAGCGCGCCTGTTCAAGTACGGCTCCGGTACCGGCTCCAACTTCTCGCGGCTGCGCGGTGAAGGCGAGAAGCTTTCCGGCGGCGGCAAGTCGTCCGGCTTGATGTCGTTCCTCAAGATCGGCGATCGCGCCGCCGGCGCCATCAAGTCAGGCGGCACGACGCGACGCGCCGCCAAGATGGTGGTCGTCGACGTTGATCATCCGGACATCGAGAAGTACATCAACTGGAAGGTAAAGGAAGAGCAGAAGGTCGCCGCCCTCGTCACCGGCTCCAAGGTGATCGCCCAGCACCTGAAGGCGATCATGAAGGCCTGCGTCAATTGCGAAGGCCCCGGCGATTCCTGCTACGACCCGGCCAAGAACCCGGCGCTGAAGCGCGAGGTGCGCGCCGCCCGCAAGGCGCAGGTGCCGCAGAACTACATCCTGCGCGTCATCCAGTTCGCCAGGCAGGGCTACACCGACATCGACTTCCCGATCTACGACACCGACTGGGATTCGGAGGCCTACCTCACCGTCTCCGGCCAGAACTCGAACAACTCGGTGCGCGTCACCGACGAGTTCCTGCGCGCGGTCGAGAACGACGGCAAGTGGAACCTCAACGGCCGCGTCACCAACAAGGTGACCAAGACACTGGACGCCCGCGCGCTATGGGAAGACATCGGCAATGCCGCCTGGCAGTCGGCCGACCCCGGCATCCAGTTCCACACGACCATCAACGACTGGCACACCTGCGCCGAGTCGGGACCGATCCGCGCCTCTAATCCGTGCTCGGAGTACATGTTCCTCGACGACACGGCCTGCAATCTCGCCTCGATCAACCTGATGCAGTTCCGCGACACCCTGAAGCGCTTTGATGTCGAGGCCTTCGAGCATGTCTCGCGGCTGTGGACCGTCGTCCTCGAGATCTCGGTGATGATGGCGCAGTTCCCGTCTTACCGCATCGCGCAGCTCTCCTATGAATACCGGACGCTCGGCCTCGGCTACGCCAACATCGGCGGGCTGCTGATGTCGTCGGGCATCCCCTACGACTCGCGCGAGGGCCGAGCCATCGCCGGCGCGATCACCGCGCTGATGACCGGCGTTGCCTATGCGACCTCGGCCGAGATGGCCGGCGAGCTTGGCGCCTTCTCCGGCTATGCCAAGAACCGCGACACGATGCTGCGCGTCATGCGCAACCATTCGCGCGCGGCGCACGGCGAAGCACAGGGCTACGAGAACCTGCATATCAACCCCGTGCCGCTCGACGCCGCCGCCTGCCCCGACACCCGTCTCGTCGACCATGCCCGGAACGCGTGGGACCAGGCAGTCGCGCTCGGCGTGCTGCACGGCTACCGCAATGCGCAGGCCTCGGTGATTGCCCCGACCGGCACGATCGGCCTGATCATGGATTGCGACACCACCGGCATCGAGCCGGACTTCGCGCTGGTGAAGTTCAAGAAGCTCGCCGGTGGCGGCTACTTCAAGATCATCAACCGCGCCGTGCCGGAGGCGTTGCGCGCGCTTGGCTATCCCGAGCATCAGCTGGCCGAGATCGAGGTCTATGCGGTCGGCCACGGGTCGCTCCGCCAGGCGCCGGCGATCAACCACGCAACGCTCGCCGCCAAGGGCTTCACCGAAGCGGTGCTGGCGAAGCTGGAAGCCGGGCTGGCGACCGCCTTCGACATCAAGTTCGCTTTCAACAAGTGGGCGCTCGGCGAGGATTTCCTGAAGGGCCTCGGCTACAGCGAAACCGAACTTGCCGACCCGGCGTTCGACCTCCTCACCCGACTTGGTTTTTCGAAGAAGGACATCGAGGCGGCGAACCTGCATTGCTGCGGCGCCATGACGCTGGAAGGCGCGCCGCACCTGAAGGACGAGCACCTCGCCGTGTTCGACTGCGCCAATCCGTGCGGCCGCCTCGGCAAGCGGTTCCTGTCGGTCGAGAGCCACATCCTGATGATGGCGGCGGCGCAGCCGTTCATCTCGGGCGCCATCTCCAAGACCATCAACATGCAGAACGACGCCACGGTCGAAGACTGCAAGAACGCCTACATGGCCTCGTGGAAGCTGGCCCTGAAGGCGAACGCGCTCTACCGCGACGGCTCCAAGCTGTCGCAGCCGCTCAACTCGCAGATTCTGGCCGACGATGAGGACGAGGCCGACGAGATCGTCGAGCAGATTGCCTCATCGCGGCCGGCGGCGTCGCGGGCCGAGGTGGTCGCCGAGCGGATCGTCGAGCGCATCATCGAGAAGGCGGTGCGCGAGCGCGAGAAGATGCCGAACCGGCGCAAGGGCTACACCCAGAAGGCCGTGGTCGGCGGCCACAAGGTGTATCTGCGCACCGGCGAATACGACGACGGCCGGCTCGGCGAAATCTTCATCGACATGCACAAGGAAGGCGCCGCCTTCCGCTCGGTGATGAACAACTTCGCCATCGCCATCTCGCTCGGCCTGCAATACGGCGTGCCGCTCGAGGAATATGTCGACGCGTTCACCTTCACCCGCTTCGAGCCCGCCGGTTTCGTCCAGGGCAACGACGCGATCAAGAACGCGACCTCGATCCTCGACTATCTCTTCCGCGAGCTCGCCATCTCCTATCTCGGCCGCCACGACCTCGCCCACGTCAATCCGGGCGACATTGGCGCGACCGCGATGGGCTCGGGCGAAGAGCAAGGCAAGGCGCCGCCGGAAGCCTCCGTCTCGCACGGCCTCGTGCGCGGCAAGCGGCCGCGGCTGGTGGACTCGCCTGCTTCGGCAGTCGGTTCGACCGCTGCCTCACGCGACGGCGGCGACAGCGGAGCAGCTACCGCGCGCAGCCTCGGCAACGTCACGTCGTTCGGCGGCGCGACGGCCCTGAAGCAGCGCGAGCAGACCGAGCAGCAGATCCGCGTCGGTCTGGCCGAGCTGGCGCCGGCTCTCAGTGCGGTGCCGAAGGCGAAGAAGGTCTCTGATGACACCGAGCAAGCAAATCCACGCCTTGGATTTACACCTCCTGACTCTGTGGCAACGAAAGAGACGAAGAGAGCCAGCGCACGGCTGCAAGGTTATACGGGCGACTCTTGCGCGGAATGCGGCAGTCTAATGATGGTGAGAAACGGGACGTGTCTGAAATGTGAGTCTTGTGGTTCTACAACTGGCTGTTCTTAAACCCTTGGCACCGCGAGAACGCTGTCATGGGAAGGGACTACAAATTTTATTTTCGAAGCGAGGAATTAATCGCCGAAGATGCAAGTCGTCTATTGGCGAAGCTGGGCTTGAGAGGCGCGACCTATTTCAACATTTGTGACTTTATTGAGCACCAATTGGGTCCGTGGCTTCGCAGCAACGGCAAGGAAGAGCTGACCATTCGTCTATTCGATGCCAGTCCGGGCGAGAATCTGGCATTTGTCTCATTCGATAATGGAAACCCAATTCTCAACATCGACACTTCCGTGTGGGAAGAAGCCAAGATTGGTGAGCCGTCGGCTCGATACGTGCTTGCTCATGAGATAGGGCACGTCGTCCTACATGCTCACTATGACCTCGCTTATTCTGCCGATCCCGCGCTCAAGCTAGCTCCGTTTCAACAAGAAGAATCGGCGGAGTGGCAGGCGCACACGTTCGCTCGCCATTTTTTGGTGCCGGTGGAGACGGCGAAGTCCTATGACGCAGTGGGCTCCGTCGCCACGAAATTTGGCGTCTCAATCGAGGTGGCAACTTCCCAATTCAATCTCGCGCACCCCCGCCGAAAGCCAGATCTCGGGGCAATCGTTTGCGAAACCTGTGGCGGGTTCGTTGTTACTCGAGATGGGAAGCCAGACAGATGTAAGGGGTGTGCAGCTAAGCCGTAGAAATCGTGGGACGCGTCGGAGCCTCGCACGATGTACCTCGCCTCCCTCACCGCCCTCCTCCTAGTCTGCCCCCTCGCCTCGATCCTGATCTAGCGGATCGCGGGTAACGCCGATGTTGCGTTCCTGATTGGCGAGTGGTTCGTGTTCTGGGCGTGCGGGGTGCGGCTGTTTTCTTGCCGGCGTCCGCCATACGTTGAACCCGGCCTTCACCGCCTGGACAATTTTCGAGATCATGGACAAAGGCGCGGAGAAGATCGCGCAGGGGCTGGGCTTCGAGAATCTCCCGCTCGGCCTGCTGACGATTTTCATGCCGACGTGGATCGTGCCGGCGGCGATTGCAGTTGTCCTGCAGCCTCGTCGGCCGCGATCGCCGAGCACGCGCCACCCTTCCGTCATGGCCGGGCTTGTCCCGGCCATCCACGGCTTGTAGGTGCCACCATAAGAGAAGGCGTGGACACCCGGACAAGCCCGGGCATGACGACGGCGCGTTGAGCACGCGCCGGGCAAAATAATCGCCGCCGTTTCACACCAGCGTCTCGTAAAGGTCGTCCCAATCGGGATTGGACGCGAGGATCACTCTCACCTTCCAGGCACGCGACCAGTGCTTGATGTTGCGCTCGCGTCGAATGGCTGCGTGATGCAGTCGTATTGCTCGACATAAACGAGCCGATGCAGCCGATACTTCCTGGTGAAGCCGTCGATCAGGCTTTCGCGATGCTCGTAGGTGCGGCGGAGAATTTCGTTGTTACGCCGATGTAGAGGATGCCATTCGGCCGGTGGTCATCAAGTAGACGAACCCGAGCATCGCTCGACTATCGCTTTCGTAGATGGCCGGGACAAGCCTGGCCATGACGGCAGTGGGTGGTATCGCATCCCTCAACTTTTGCGCCTGATTCTGCGCTCTCGAGGCGCAAGGCCCTCTCCCTGTGGGGAGTGGTGGCCGCGCTTGCGTCGCCACCACGCGCCACGGGGTGCCGCGATTCTAGCCCCGCTTCCGGCACCGGGGATAAATCCGCCGCCAAATAAAATCCGGAAGAGAACTTATCCCCGCTCCCTCGCCCGGGCTTATTCTCATGGCATCCCTGCTCAACGAGGGGGCGCAGCTCGAGGCGTCTTGTTGTGGAGCGGGGAGCGGTGCCTGCGGCTGTCCGGACGTGCCGGACGCCGGCGACGGTGTCAAAGCCGGAGCCGGCCGGGTTCGCAACCCTGTGCCCCGGGAGGCCGACGCTGCATTCGTCCGCTGGCACTATGACCGGCTGTGGCTTTGGCCCACCTTAAGCCGGGGCGGGCCGCCGGGCCTCGCGCGCATTGCGCGGGGTGCGGTGACCAGGTGTCCGTCGGTGATGAGCCGGCCTGGCACCGTCGCCGTGGCGGACAGCGAATTGCGGAGGCCCAAAATCACCGCGGCGGGCGCGCTCGGGAGAGCGCCACACTCGGAATGCCCGGAAGGCGTTCTTTGAGCGCCCGCCACCCCCTCGCTTTTGTCGCGAGGGAGAAAGACCCGGAAGGAGACGATGACCCGGAGCCAGGCGGCGCGCGGGAACGATGACCCGTGTGCGGCCTTTGGCGAAGGCGCGCTCGCCGCGCACGCCGGGACCTAGCGGCCGAGCGTTTCCTTCACCGCCACGGCGAGTTGCTTCAACGAGAACGGCTTCGGCAGGAAGTGGAACTTCTCGCCGTCGGGCAGGTTCTTCTTGAAAGCGTCCTCGGCATAGCCAGAGATGAAGATGATCTTGAGGTCGGGCCGCGTCTTGCGCAGTTCGCGCAGCATCGAGGGGCCGTCGAGTTCGGGCATGACCACGTCGGAGACGACGAGATCGACGGCGCCGCCGGATTTCTGCATGACCTCGAGCGCATCGAGGCCCGATGTCGCCTCGAACACCTTGTAGCCGCGCGACTGCAGGGCGCGGGCGGCGAAGGCGCGAACTGCCTCCTCGTCTTCGACGAGCAGGATCGTTGCGGTGCCGGTGAGATCGGCGATCTCGACGTTTGCCTCGATCTGGGTGGTGATCTCGCCTTCCCGCGGAATGTGACGCGGCACGAAGATGCGGAACACCGTGCCCTTGCCGAGCACGCTGCTGAAGAAGATGTGCGCGCCGGTCTGCTTGACGATGCCATAGACCGTGGAGAGGCCGAGGCCGGTGCCCTTGCCGACCTCCTTGGTGGAGAAGAACGGTTCGAAGATGCGCGCCTGCACTTCCAGCGGGATGCCGGTGCCGGTGTCCTCGACCTCGATCAGGACATACTCCACCCGGGGTAGCGGCTTGTAGCCGAACCCGGCCACCTGGTCGGCGGCAAGGTTGCGGGTGCGGATCGTCATCGTGCCGCCGGTCGGCATGGCGTCGCGGCCGTTGACGGCGAGGTTGATGACGACCTGCTCGAACTGGTTGAGGTCGAAGCGGATCGGCCACAGGTCGCGGCCGTGGACCATCTGCAGCTTGACGTTTTCACCGAGCAGGCGCTCGAGCAGGATGGAAATGTCCGAGAGCGTATCGCGCAGCACCAGCACCTGCGGGCGCAGCGTCTGCCTGCGCGAGAAGGCAAGCAGCTGCCGCACCAGACCCGCGGCGCGGTTGGCGTTCTGCTTGATGTTCATGATGTCCTGGAAGGACGGGTCGCTCGGCCGGTGGTTGGCGAGCAGCAGATCGGAAAAGCCGATGATCGCGGTAAGCACGTTGTTGAAGTCGTGCGCGATGCCGCCGGCAAGCTGCCCGACCGAGTCCATTTTCTGCTGCTGGCGGACCTGATTCTCGAGCGCCCGCTGTTCGGTGATGTCGAGCGCGTTGACGATCACAGCCTCGACCCCGCCGCCGCCTTCGGCGACCGGATTGATGAAGAAGCGGACGCTGCGATCGGCTTCCGTCACCAGCGCCGCGTCGATGTGCTGGATAACGCCGTGGCCTTCGGCGGCGCCCCTGAGGGCCGCCTCAAGATTCGGGCGGTCGCTCGGTTTGACGAGATCGACCAGCTTGCGGGTGCCGCCACCGACGATGGCCGTGCCGAACAGGCGCAGGAAGGAACCGTTGGTGCGGCCGATGCGGCCCTGGCCGTCGACGGCGGCGATGGCGATCGGCGTGTTGTTGAAGAAGCGGGCGAAGCGCACCTCGGCGGCGCGCAGCGCTTCCGAACTTTCCTCGCCGGGGCTGCGGTTGAGGACAAGCGTGCGCGTCGCGCCGGGCGCACCATCGGCGGTGACGGGAACGCGATGAAGCAGGCGGACGGGAAGGCTCTGGCCGTTCTGCTTGCTGAGATCGAGGTCGATGACCATCGTCCGGTTGCGGGTTTCCTCGTCGGTCGGCGAGGCGAGCAGCGCAATCGCGTCGCCGCGCACGATGTTGGCCAGCGTCAGCGACCCCGGCTCGAAGCGCGCCAGATCAATGCCCAGCCATTCGGCAAGCGTCGCATTGAGGTAGACGATGCGCCCGTCGGGTTCGGCCGAGAGGAAGCCGGCCGGCGCATGATCGAGGTAGTCGATGGCGTACTGCAGTTCCTGGAAGATCGATTCCTGCCGCTCCCGTTCGCGGGAGATATCGGCCACCCGCCACGCCGCAAGCGGTTGCTTGCGGCCGCTTGTCGGCAGGCGCCGCGCCGAAATGCGGTACCAGCGCGCGCCGCCGTTGGCGTCCCCGCTCACGGGGTTCGGCATGCGGACTTCTTCCTCGGCCGGCAACCCGCCGCGCAGCGCTTGGGCGATCCGGTAGATGGCCTCGGTAGCGTCGGCGTTGCCGGAAAAGGCGCGGTCGACAGAGGGAACATCGCGTTCGCTCGCGGTCCCCATCAGCTCGGCATAGGCGCGGTTGGCGTAAACGATCCGGCCACGGGAATCGGCGAGGAGGATGCCTTCGCTCATTGCATCGATGAACGTTCTGCTGACGCTCTCGTCCTGGCCGCGGCCGACAGGCCGGATGATGCCGACAGCGCCAGCCAGCAGCGTGACCACTCCAATGGCCGACAACACAATGAGAAGACCAAAGATAAACGGCGCGGCGTGGCCCGGTTCGATCAGGGAAAATCCAATCGATATTCCGACGAGGCCGCAGGACAGAACGATCAGCCTGCCGACACCGCTGATGCGCGTCGTTCGATCGATAACGGGGTCAGTGCGCAAGGACGTAGTAGCGCGATCGCTCATAAGGGCGCTTTTGCCTCAACCCTGTCCGAGTTCGCCTCCCCACCGGGAGAATCAATATCGGAGCACCGAACACCGACAATGGGGTGGATGGCGGCGGAATTCAACGCACACCTGCCATTGCTAGGGGCTGCCGCCGCGGCTCCGAGGCCGTAACTTGCCAATGGCGGCGCTCAGGCTGTGCAGCAAAAGCAGAAAAAGTTGTCTTTCCTGATGATTCCGCCACAGTGAGAATCAGCCCGTAGAAGCTAAAGTCACACGTATGGGTATGGGGCGCTAGCCGATGTCCGGCCAATGGGGATCAACGATCCTGGAATTCGTCATCACATTCGCGGTCGTGCTGGTGCTGGTGGCCGTCGTCTATTGGCTCGTTCGGCGTTATTCCGGACACGGTCTGGGACGGATCGGCCGCGGTCGCGTGCCGCGCCTGGCGGTCATAGATGCGATGGCAGTGGACGGCCGCCGACGGCTGATTCTGGTGCGCCGTGACAACGTCGAACACCTGATCCTCGTGGGCGGTCCGTCGGATGTGGTCATAGAGCACGCAATTCTACGCCCCCGGCAGCGGCCCGCCGCCCGGCCGCAAGTGGCCGCGCCGCAGGCTTCGATAGCGATTGCGGACGGTGACCTGCCGGCGGAGATGCCGGCGCCAAATCCCGAAAGCCAGCCAATTCCCTTCCCACAGTCCTATGGGGGCCAAGCTGGCGGGTCGGTTCCGCCGGGCGGCGCTTTCTTCTCCTCGCGGCGGACTCCGCAACCTCAGATGGACAGGGGAGAACGGGCGGAACTCGCGGTCTCAAACGGCGGGCTGGTAAACGGCTCCCCCACGGATAACCGGCCGCATTTGTCGGGTTTGCCGCCCTTCGAGACGCTCGCCTCGCAGGACAGTGTATCTCCGTTCCCGAGTTACGGGGACAACGGCAACCGCGGCCAGCCGCGCCGGGACATCGCGACATCGGTGGCAATCGAGCAGCCATTTGTCCCGCCGCCCCCGGGCGACAACCGACGCAGTAACGCCACGGTCAACGATCTGGAACGGGAGATGGCGCGGCTTCTTGGCGAAATAACGGTCAAGCGATCGCCGTGAAGATCGAAGGGATCACGAATCTGCCAATTAATCCAGCCGCTTAGCTATACCGTTCATCATCCGCGTATCCTCGCGCAAGGCTTATTGTCCCTGCTATATCCCGTCGCTATATTCCGCGCCGATTGCAGCCGGTATCAGGGGTCAATTCATGCCGAATGCGCGTCTTCAAGACTATCGGCCGACGGACCGCGAGCCGTTCATGAACGAACGGCAGCGCGAGTATTTCCGTCTCAAATTGTTCGCGTGGAAAGAAGACATCCTGCGGGAGGCGAAGGAAACGCTCCAGCACCTGCAGGACGAGAGTACGAACCACTCCGATTTCGCCGATCGTGCTTCCTCGGAAACCGATCGCGCTATCGAGCTGCGAGCGCGAGACCGCCAGCGTAAGCTGATCGCGAAAATCGACGCGGCGCTGCAGCGAATTGACGACGGTACCTACGGCTACTGCGAAGAGACCGGTGAGCCGATCAGCCTGAAACGCCTCGACGCCCGGCCGATTGCTACTCTCTCGATCGAAGCACAGGAGCGCCACGAGCGCCGCGAACGGGTATATCGAGACGAATAGGGGATGCGACCGGAATGTGACACCTGTCACAGCCGCGCCGCACTTTCGGTCATATCGTATGCGAGCCGGGCGGGTGGGCGAACGCCTGTTCAGCTTTGGTACAGGTACGACGGCACAACGATGACGCCCGGGGCCGCCGCGGCAAGTTATTGTAGGAGCACGACAATGAAGACATTAATCACCACGATCGCGCTCGTTGCGGGCCTGGTTGCCAGTGCCGACAGCGCGATGGCGAAGAGCGCCGCCTATTGTGCCGGCGCCGCACAGAATGCGGTCGATGGCGCGACGCATCCGGCTGGCAGCGCCCTTCTCGGCTGCGGTGCCGGCGCCTTGCTCGGTCAGGTGCTGACCAACGGTAATGGCGGCGCAGTCATTGGCGGATGCGCTGCCGGTGGTGCTACCGGCCTCATCCTGTCTGACGCAAAGCGCCAACAGATATACAACGACGCCTACAATGACTGCATGGGTTCCCAAGCTTACCAATCGGGCCCGGCGCCCGCCCCCTCGGGCGGCGCCTACTGGTCTGCCAGTGCCACCACTCCGTATGGTTCCTCTTCGAACGTCCGCTCCGGCCCGGGTACCAATTTCGACGTTGTCGATCAGCTGCCGGCGGGCACCAACGTCGGCGTGGGTAAATGCGTCCCGAGCGGCTGGTGCAAGATTGGCGAGCATCAATGGATCAGCCAGAGCCTGCTGACGTTCCACTAGGCATGTCCGCAATTTGATAAGCACCCGCGAGCCGTCTCGCGGGTGTTTTCATTCTGGTGCTGCGCGACGACTGTAAAGAATGCGCTATCTCTTGCTCATGCGGCACGCCAAGGCCGAAACGCGCGGACCGGGAGCTGCGGACCGCGACCGGCCATTGGTAAAAAGGGGGCTCCGCGATGCGGCGCTAATCGGCGCGGCCGTGGCCAGAGACGGAATCACGCCCGATCTGGTGCTTTGCTCGCCGGCGACGCGCACCCGGGAAACCCTCGACGCGATGCTGCCGTGCTTCGCGGGCGCTCCTCGAGTCGTTTTCGACGAAGCACTCTACGGCGCCGGCGAGCCGGAATACCTGCGGGCGATTACGGAGGCCGACGACGCCGCCGGGCGCCTGCTCATCGTCGGACACAATCCGACCATGCACGCGTCGGCCCTCGCGCTCGCCGGCTCCGGAGACAGAGCGTTACGGGAGCGCCTCACGGCCAAATTTCCAACGGCAGCGCTGGCGATCATCGCGTTCAGCTGCAGCGCATGGTCGAAGACTGCTCCCGGCGGCGGCGAGCTAGTTTCCCTTCTCCTGCCGCGCGATCTCGGGGCCGAAGCGGCCGAGAGCTAGGCGGGCTGGCGCTGCCGGTCGCCCTCGCTTACATGAGGACGTGGATCGGAGCCGGCGCCTGTGCAATTGACGACGATCACCGACGAGACGCGGCTGGTGCTGGCCAATATCGGCGACCGCGCGATCGGCCTGGTCACGCCGGCGGTTCGTCTCGGGGTCACTGGATTGGCGCGCGCCGGCAAGACGGTCTTCATAACGGCTCTCGTTCACAACCTGATCCACGGTGGCCGCCTGCCGCTGTTCAAATCCTACGCGGCTGGCCGTGTCGCCGGCGCGCGGCTGGAGCCGCAGCCGGACGACGATGTTCCGCGCTTCGACTACGAACGACATGTGCAGGCATTGGTCGATGAACGCGTCTGGCCGGAATCGACGCGTCAGATCAGCGAACTCAGGCTGACCGTGCGCTACGAGTCGGCATCGTTTCTGTCGCGCACGATCGGCAGCGGCAAGCTCCATATCGATATCGTCGATTACCCCGGCGAGTGGCTGCTCGACCTGCCGCTGCTGCACAAGAGCTACGTCGACTGGTCGCGCGACGCGATCGCCAAGGCGGGAAGCGCGAGCCACCGCGCGCTGGCGGGTCCGTGGCTGGCGCGACTGGCCGGAGTAAAGCCGGACATCGCGGAAGACGAAGCACTGGCGCGCGAGTTGGCGGCTTATTTCACGGCGTATCTTCGCTCGACACGAACCGCGGACGGCGCGCTGTCGACGGAGCCGCCGGGACGCTTCCTGATGCCGGGGGACCTCGACAATTCGCCGGCGCTGACGTTCTCGCCGTTGAACCTCAGCCGAGAGGGATCTCCAGGATCACTCGCGCGGATGATGGCGCGGCGCTACGAGGCCTACAAGTCCGCCGTCGTGCGGCCGTTCTTCCGCGAGCACTTCGCGCGCCTTGACCGACAGATCGTGCTCGCCGACGTACTGACGGCACTCAACGCCGGCCCCGCCGCGATCGCGGAACTGGAAATGGCGCTCGCTGCAGTTCTCGCCTCCTTCCGCCTTGGCCGGACCAACTGGCTGAACGGGCTGGTGACTCGCAAGATTGATCGGATACTGTTCGCCGCGACGAAAGCCGATCACCTGCACCACGGCGACCATGATCGACTTGAGGCAATCCTCGGACGACTTGTCGCCCGCGCCGCCGAGCGGGCGAAATTTGCCGGCGCCAAGGTGGACGTGCTGGCACTCGCCTCGGTGCGCGCGACCCGCGAGGCGAGCGTGACCCGCATCGGCGACACACTGCCAAGCATCATCGGCACGCCCCTGCCGGGCGAAACAATCGACAGTCGCACCTTCGACGGCGCGACTGAAGCGGCGCTTTTTCCGGGCGACCTGCCGACCGATACCGACGGCGTTTTCAAGCTCGATGCGCCGCCGACCGATGTCCGCTTTGTCCGCTTTCGGCCGCCCAGGCTGGAGCGCACCGCCGAGGGGCTGAAACTTTCCCTCCCCCATATCCGGCTTGACCGTGCGCTGGAATTTCTGCTCGGAGACAAGCTCGCATGAGCCGCCGCCCGACATCGTTCGATCTTGGCGACGTACGCTTCGAGCCGGACGAACTCTATCCGGAAGCCGAAACGGAAGAGGAGGCCGCGATCGCCAGTGGCGCCGTCGTCGCCGTACGGCCGCAACGGCGCGGACGCTGGTGGCTCGGCGCCTTCTTCGCGGCGCTGGCCGGGCTGATCCTGCTGGCGGTCGGCGTCGGCATCGACAATCTCATCCGCGACCTCTTTTCGCGAAGCGACGTCCTTGGATGGCTGGGGGCGGCGCTTGCCGCCGTGGCGGTGGTGGCGTTGCTGGCGGTCATCGCGCGCGAGACGACCGGGCTGCTGCGACTGCGGCAGGTGCATGTCATACACGCGCGTGCCATCGAGGCCGCCACCGCCGATGATCGCGAGCGGGCGTTGGTTGTCGTGCGCGAGATGGACGTTCTCTATCGGCGACGGCCGGAAACAGCGCGCGGCAGGGCGGCGCTGGCCCGACATCGCAACGAGATCATCGACGGGCGCGACCTCGTCGGGCTGGCGGAAGCGGAACTGCTGCTCGCGTTCGACGACTCGGCGCGACGGATGGTTCTTTCGTCGGCCAAACGCGTCGCGCTGGTGACGGCCATCTCGCCTCGCGCCGTCATTGACCTGGTATTCGTCGGTTCTGAAATCCTGCGGCTCATCCGCCGCCTCGCCATTCTCTACGGCGGTCGCCCAGGAACGATCGGCTTTTTCCGGCTGGCGCGCGAGACCATCGGCCACCTGGCGCTAACCGGCGGCATCGCGGCCGGCGACTCCGTCATCCAGCAGATCGTCGGCCACGGCGTCGCGGCGAAGCTGTCGGCTCGGCTTGGCGAAGGTGTCGTCAACGGCATGCTCACGGCGCGGGTCGGTATTGCGGCGATCGAGGTATGCCGGCCCCTGCCCTTCATCAACGGCTCGCCGCCGCGTCTTGCCGACGTGATGGCGGCGCTGCGCCCGATCGGTGCGGCGAAGGAAAAGGACTAGGCCGTGTTGACGGTTTTCATCCAGAGCTTTGCGGCCGCGATGCACAGCATCGAGAGGAAAGCTCTGGCGGTTTTCTCGTAACGCGTCGCGATGCGGCGGAACTGCTTGAGCCGGTTGACGCAGCGCTCAATGAGG
>DATCBY010000055.1:0-52782 GCA_036511595.1 Bauldia sp. | reverse complement strand
GATCAGTTCGTGGACGTAGATGCCGAGCGACGGCTGGCCCATGCCGGTGGCCTGCACGCTGACGGGCTTGCCGTGGTACTTGCCGGTGTAGCCGAGGCAATTGCGGACGCGATTGACGAGGCGCGGCTCTTCCAGAAATGTCTCCGCAACCCATTTGGCGCGGAGGGGATCGCCGGGCAGCAGGACAGCCTCGGCGTAATCGCCCTTCCCGGCCTCGATATGAGGTGTCACGCGGCGCTCCCTTGCCTATCTTGACGGCAGGAGCCGAGCGTCGCATGACAAAAGCTCAAAGGGAACGATGCTCCAATGGAAAAGTTCACTACCCTCACCGCCGTGGCGGCGCCGCTCAACATGATCAACGTCGATACCGACATGATCATTCCGAAGGATTACCTGAAGACCATCCAGCGGACCGGGCTCGGCAAGGGGCTCTTTGCCGAGATGCGCTACAATGACGACGGTTCGCTCAACGCCGACTTCGTCCTCAACAAGCCGGCATACAAGGCCGCGAAGATCATCGTCGCCGGCGACAACTTCGGTTGCGGGTCGAGCCGCGAGCATGCGCCGTGGGCGCTGCTCGACTACGGCATCCGTGCGGTGATTTCGACGCAGTTCGGCGATATCTTCTACAACAACGCCTTCAAGAACGGCATCCTGCCGATCAAGGTGTCGAAGGAAGATCTCGACAAGCTGATGGACGACGCGGACCGCGGCGCCAACTCGACCCTGTCGATCGATCTTGCGGCGCAGGAGATACGCGGGCCAGACGGCGGCGTCGTGCACTTCGAGATCGACCCGTTCAAGAAGCACTGCCTGCTCAACGGTCTCGACGAGATCGGCCTGACGCTCGCGAAGGCCGACCATATCGCTACCTTCGAGAAAGAGGCCGCGCTGGAGCGCCCCTGGATCTGACCGGTCAGCCGGTCGTCCTGCGCACTTTGGCCTTTTCCCTGGCGTCCTCATCCAGCGTCGCGATCGCCCCGGCGAGGTCGATGACGCGGCGGACGGCGCGCTCGTGCAGACGCTCGACCATGCGACCGGCGAGGCGCAGCACCTCGACGCCCGAGTTTTCGGGCAACGCGAACGCTTCGACCACGCGGCGGGCCCAGAACAATTCCTCGGGCTCGGGGGCGAATGCTTCGTTGGCGACGGACACCTGGCTCGGATGAATGACGGTCTTGCCGTCCATGCCGAGATCGCGCCCCTGCCGGCACTCGATCTGGAGCGTCTTGCGGTCGTCGATGTCGTTGAAGGTGCCGTCGAGTATGGCAAGGTCGTGGGCGCGGGCAGCAAGCAGGGCCTGCGCCAGATGGGGCAGTAACGCTGCCCGGCCCGGTCGCACCGGGACGTGAAGCTCCGCGGCAAGGTCGTTCGTCCCGACGACAAAGGCCGTGACCGCGGGGGCCGGCACGGCCGCCACCGCCGCGATAGCGGCGGCGTTCACGATAGCGAGCGGGGTTTCGATCATCACCCAGAGGTTCTGGGCTCTCCTCGCCTGCGCGGCCGCGAAAGCAGCGCGGACGCGCCGGATATCCTCGGTACGCTCGACCTTTGGGATCAGGATGGCATCCAGACTGACGCCGGCCATGACCGCTACGTCCCGCGCCGCCCACGGCGAATCGAGGTCGTTGATGCGCACAACGATCTCGCGGCGGCCGCCGACAAGTTTGCCGGCAGCCCGGGCTACCGCCTCGCGGGCGCTATCCTTGCGGGCGGGGGGGACCGAATCCTCAAGGTCAAAAATAAGAACGTCGGCGGCGACCGTCCCGGCCTTTTCGACGGCGCGTTCATTCGATCCGGGGACGTAGAGAGCGCTGCGGCGCGGGCGCACGCTGGCGGCCATTCGTCTGCTCCATGAGAGGTCGCGCCGGGAGACTAGCCTTCCGGCGCCGATTGCTCCACAGGACTCGCGTGCCGGATTGTCGCTATGGCTGCGGACGGCGAAATACGCCCATCCGGAAGCCGGTGTATGAAAAGGTCGTGGCAATGGCGGTCGCGATGACCAGCGCGACCAGATAATAGGTCCTCGGAAACACGAGCAGGATCAGGCTGTAGACCGCGAAGTTCAGCGCGTTGGCGCTCAACGCTACCGTCGCAAAGCGAAGGAACTCGTTCCACGAGCGGGCCGTGGTGACGTTGAAGGAAATGCGCCGGTGCATCAGCCAAGCCACCACCATTGCAATCGCGATGCCGATGATCCGCGCTGTGAAGCGGTCGAGTCCAACGAAATGAACCAGGGCGCCGGTCACCCCGGCGTCGACGAGGAATGCGGTGCCGCCGGAGAAGACGAACCCGCCCCAGTGGCGAAGCGAGCGGAGATCCGTTCGGGACGGCGAATTATTCACCATGGGAAGCGCTCGGCCGCAGCGCGAGCCGGGTGCCAGATGAGTTCCGGAATATCGCTGCGCGCGGCGAGATACGCCTGCTCCTCGGGCCGGCGAGCCGCGATCGAGTCGCGCGAGCCCAGCTCGTCATCGGCAAGGCCAGGATGGCACATCACTATAGGGCGCGCGCCCGGCGACATGAGGAAGGCCGGGAATTCTTCGGCATAGGCGACTTCGCCGAACGTCGAGAAGCCGGAGAAGCCCGCGTTGGTAGAAAAGCCGGCCGCCCCGGCGCGTCGACGGAATCCCACCGAGAGGAGCGCGGCGGTCATCGCCTTGCCGCGCGCGATCTTGCGTTTGAGGATGCTCGCCGGACGATCGGAGGGATCGCGGAGAAGCGGACCGCCGCCCGGAAAGCGTTGCTTGAGTTCCACCAGCAACGCGTCGCGAATGCCGGGAAGCACGTGGACATGATGGTGACCATCGACGAAATCGGGTGGATGCCCGGCGATCTCCCTGAAGCGGTCGAGCTGGCGCCCGATTTCAGCACCGATTTCGAGCCGATCGAGACAGCCGGCAAGCGCGCGACGGATCAGGGCTTCCGGTGCGGGCAGCGTTCCATCGGGGGCCAGGCGGGGCAGGGGAGCGAGGGGCTTACCGAAGGTGAGGTTGAGATGAAGTCCGACGGCGAAGTGCGGGCGCAGGCGCAGGATGGCGGGGGCATCGGTCGCCCAGTGCGCGGTGGTGACCACGGCGCTGGTCGAGGAAAGCCGGCGGGCCTCGGCGAGCGCCACGATGCCGTCGCTGATGCCGCGCGTCATCGCGAAGTCGTCGGCGTTGAGAATGATCGGAACGCTCACACCCTTGCGTCCGGACGTGGCTCTCCCTTGAGACCGATCTCCTCGGCGACGACAAACAGCGGTCGCGCTTTCACTTCCTCGTAGATGCGGGCGAGATACTCACCCATGATGCCGAGCGACACCAGCTGTATGCCGGAAAAGAACATGATCGACACGACCAGGGTCGGAAAGCCCGGCAGGTCGGTGTTGAACAGCAGCGTGCGCAGCAGGAAATAGATGCCGTAGATGATGGCGAACAGAGAAATAAGCGCGCCGGCGTAAGACCATATCTTCAGCGGCAGACTGGAGAACGAGACGAAGCCGTCGAGGGCGAACTGCGAGAGCTTGAAGAAACTCCAGCGCGAGTGGCCGATGAAACGATCGGGGGAGGAAAACGGGACGACCGCGGACGAGAATCCGATCCAGGCGTAGAGGCCCTTGGAAAAGCGAGTGCGCTCGCCGAGGCGGTTGATGGCGTCGACGGCGACGCGGTCGAGCAGCAGAAAGTCGACGATGCCGTCGGGCAAGCGGGTCTGGGCGATGCGCCGGAAGATGGCGTGGAACGTGCGCGAGTAGAGCCGACGCAAAAATCCGTCGGCGACGCGGCTTTGCCGTTGCCCGAAGACGACGCGGTTTCCCTTGCGCCACTCCGCAACGAATTGCGGAATTACTTCCGGCGGGTGTTGGAGGTCGGCGTCCATGAGCACCACGGCGTGGCCGCGGGCATAGCGGAAGCCGGCGGCGATGGCGGTGTCCTTGCCGAAGTTGCGGCTGAAGGCGATCGCGGTGAAGCGCGGATCGGCGGCGTTGACTTCGCGCAGGCGACGAAGCGTTCCGTCGGTCGAGCCGTCGTCAACGAAGAGGACGTTCCAGGCAAGGTCGAGCCCGTCGAGCACAGTCTTCATGTGCTCGACAAGCACGCCGACGATAGCCTCCTCGTTGAAGACCGGAATGACGACCGCGATCTCTTGCCGAACCATATTCCCCTGCGTTCCCCGCGGTCTGCTACTGCGCGGCTATAGTACAAGACTGCGGAGGTATGAAGAAATAGTGGTACGTGATGGTCGCTCCGCTGAAGGTGCGCAGCAGCGGCAGGGTGAAGCTCGGCTGCTCGGCGATCTCGGCGTCGGGAAACGATTGCCTGACGATGTCGGCGGGTATCGGCGTTCGAAAGGCGACGATCGCGCCCTCGCGCTGCAGGAGGGCCGGTTTGTACCAGTGGGCCAGAGGAATATCCTCGAGGGGCATGCCGACCGGGTGCCGATCGCCGGCGAGGGCAAGGCCGTGGGCGCTCGGGCGGTCGCCCAGGTAATAGCCCGGTCCGCAGGTGAAGTGCCGGTTCCATTCGGCGCGCATGATGGCGGCCGCCTCGCCGGTCGGTTCCTGCATATAATTGTGGCTGGTGAAGAAGCCGTAGACGACCACCGAGGCGAGGAAGACGACGCCCGCGACCACGCCCGCGATGGCAATGATGCCGGGCTCGGCGCGCGACCACGTCGCGGGATTGACTGCGACCAACGGCGCCAGAGCCAGAACGAACAGGCCGAACAAGGGTGCGCCATAACGATGGTTGAGAAGCGTGCCGAGTGTCAGGGTCATGACGAGAAGTATCGCGACCGTGGCGACGGCGAGCACCTGGACGAAGTGGACGGTTGCCCGCCGATCGGGATCGTCATCGCGGCCGGCCAGCGTGCAGTTGCCGTTGAGGAAGCCGGCGGCGATAACGATCCAGCCGGGAGCCAGGAATAGGAGCGTGCCGCCGATGAATTGTACGATGCCGGCAAGCCGTCCGGAGACGCCGCGATCGGCAAGCGTGAATTGTTCGGCATAGGTCAGCGCGGCGCTGTTGGTGCGCAGCGCCAACAAGTGCGGCGTTACGAGCAGCACCGCGCAAACGGCGGCGAGGTAGAGGCGTGGGTTGCGCCAGATGCCGCGGAATTCCGGAACCGCCAGCGTCGCGGCGACGCCGGCGAGGATGAGCAGCCCGGCAGTGTATTTGGTGAGAAAGGCCGCCGCCACCCATGCCGCCAGGGCGAGCCAGTGGCTCAACGAATTGGAGCGCGCCGCCCTGATCAGGTGGTAGACGATCGCCAGCCAGATCGGCACCTGGAGGATGTCGGCGTTGAGGGCATACGAAAGCGGCGCGAGTTGGAAATAAAGGGAAGTTGCGAACAGAAACGCGAAGAGCCGGGCGCGGTCGCGAGCCACCACCATCAGCAGCGTCAGGTAGAGGTAGAGCACGCCGACAGCGTTGAGGATCTGACCAACTAAGATGGCCGAAAAGGCATTCGGCGGCAGCACCGTCTCGACGAGGCCGCCGATCAGGGCCATCAGCGGTGGATGCTTGTGGGTAACGAGAGGAAAGTGACGGCCCCACGCGAAAAGTTCGCGGGTGTCGATCATGGCGGTGGGGAACACTGCCAGCGCGAGGGCCGCCGGCACCAGCATCACCGCGGCGCCGACCGCGAGATACAACCCGTCCCGCGCCTTCAACCGCTCCTCCCGACCGCGCCCGCCGCGACGAGGGTTGTGCTAACTGAAAGGCGTGACGACCGATACATCGGGCTTGCGGCTGTGAAATTCAGGCCGCTTTCCGCTTCGGCTGGATCAGCTTGCGATTGACCAGAACCTCAGCGATCTGCACGGCGTTCAGTGCGGCGCCCTTGCGAAGATTGTCGGAGACGATCCACAGCATCAGCCCGTTGTCGACGGTCGGATCCTCGCGGATGCGGCTGATGTAAGTGGCGTCCTCGCCGGCGGCCTCCACCGGCGTGACGTAGCCGCCGGGCTCGCGCTTGTCGACGACCAGGCAACCGGGGGCTTCGCGCAGGATGTCGCGAGCCTCATCGGCGGTGATCGGATTGTCGAACTCGACAGCCACCGCCTCGGAGTGGGAGACGAACACCGGCACGCGCACGCAGGTGGCGACCAGCTTGATCTTCGGGTCGAGGATCTTCTTGGTCTCGACCACCATCTTCCATTCCTCGCGGGTAAAGCCGTCATCCTGGAAGACATCGATGTGGGGGATGACGTTGAAGGCGATGCGCTTCGGGAACTTCTTGCTCTCGAGCGGGTCGGAGACAAAGACGGCGCGGGTCTGGGTGAAGAGCTCGTCGGCGGCTTCCTTGCCGGCGCCGGAAACGGACTGATAGGTGGCGACGACGACGCGCTTGATGTGCGCGCGGTCATGCAGCGGCTTCAAAGCAACGACCAGCTGCGCGGTCGAGCAGTTGGGATTGGCTATCATGTTGCGCTTGCGGAAACCGACGATGGCGTCGGCATTCACTTCCGGAACGATGAGCGGAACGTCGGCGTCGTAGCGCCAGGCCGACGAATTGTCGATGACGACGCAACCCTGCTTGCCGATGTTCGGCGACCATTCCCTGGAGACGGCGCCGCCAGCCGACATCAGGCAGATGTCGGTGTCAGAGAAGTCGTAGTTGTCGAGGGTCTTCACCTTGAGCACGCCGTCGCCGTAGGAGACTTCCGTGCCCTGGCTGCGTCGCGAGGCGAGCGCCACCACCTCGTCGGCGGGGAAGCCGCGTTCGTCCAGGATGGCAAGCATCTCGCGCCCGACATTGCCGGTGGCGCCCACGACCGCGACCTTGAAGCCCATGATTTTTTCCTGCTCCGCTTTCTCTCCGGTCTTGCCTTCGGGTGCGTTGACCCATCCGGCCCATCCATCGCTCGGGCCGGGGAGAGGACGGCGGGAGCGACGACTAAACGGCTTTTGCCGCTTTCCGGCGAGCTTTCGTCAGCGCGGGGATGAGCGCGGTGAAGCCGGCATTGGTTCCTTGCCGAACTGCAATCGCCGTGAAATGGAAGGGGGCGCCCATCGAGCCTGACCGTGTAAAAGCCGGCTGTTCTTCTACGCGAAAGGCCTGCCAAGTCAACGCCGTGCACCGGATGCAGTGGTTTCTCCCGCCATGTGACCGGGATCACAACTCCGGGACGCCACGTTGATCGGCATTTCGCCGATCAACGGCTATGGTGACCGCCGCCGGCCGGCAGTGGCGCCGTGAGGCCGGAGCGAATTGCGGAGGGTTCACATGCGCGCGCTATGGCGCTTTGCAGTCGTCGCTGTCGGAATCGGAGTGCTGGCGACCACCGCCCACGCCGACAGCACCATCCAGTGCCCGCTGTTCCAGGCAACGCGAACGATCGTCAATCAATTGCCGCCGGGCTGGTCAGCGACCCAGGACGTCAATGGCGTCACCAACTATCGCGTCGACAGCTCGAGCGGTCAGCAAATCCTCATCTGCGAATATGGCGCGTCCGGTCCGGTACAATTCGCGGTGCCGCCGAACCAGACATGCCAGAAGGTCTTCGGCCGGCGCTTCCAGTGCGCCACGATGGCGCCGCCACCGCCGCCCGGCCCAGTCGTGCTTTCCGACGGGCCGGTTACCCTTACCGACAATGGCGGCGTCGACCTAGACAGCGGAAGTGGACAAGTGGATCTGCGGCTGGATGCGAGCAACCCGTTCCTGCGGCTCATCCGGCCGGCCAACGGGGCGCGGGTCAGCCAGCAAGGTACGCATAAGCCGTCGTTCGACGACTGCCAGACGGCGCCGTCCTCGCCGGCAGCCATTCTGCAGTCGCAGATGCCGCAGGGTGTCTGGGCCTGCGTCACCACCGACGACGGCAACATCGGCCGTATCCGGGTTGCCAACATCAACGGGATTCCCGGACTGCCGGTGCCCATGACAATCTTCTTCGACCACACCACGTGGTCGCCGGGTGGTGGTCCCGGAGGGCCGGGCGGCTTCGGCGGACCCGGGGGCCGCGGCGGGTTCGGCCCCGGAGGTCCCGGCGGATTTGGTGGCCCGGGCGGTCCGGGTGGCGTCGGTGGTCCAGGCGGCCCCGGAGGGTTCGGTGGGCCGGGGGGCGGCGGCCCAGGTGGACAGGGTGGCGGCGGACCCGTCGCGCACTCTACCAACACGCTGGTTGTGCCGCAGACTTTCAGCTTCGATCTCGACGCCGGTCAGGTGCTGGGCTCAAGCCCGGATGCGGACTTCTGGTTCGAGGTGGTCACGGCGACGCAGCTGTTCATCAAGCCGATGAACGGTGCGCAGATCGCCGTCGGTAACAAGCAGAACCGCGGCTTCAACGGCTGCAGCGCGGAGTCGTTCAGCCCTGACCAGGTGGCACTCAACACGCTGGCCGTCGGCAACTACATCTGCGCCGCGACCAGCGAAGGCCGCGTCAGCCAGTTCCGCATCAATGCGCTTACGTCCGGGTCTCCGAGGACGCTAACGATCAGCTACACGACTTGGGAATAGGAATCGCGGTCGCTCGCGGGAGGAGCCGATACGTATCGGTTCCTCCCCACGGCGTTGTCCGTGGTGGCAGAATCTCTTTGACGAAACCGATACATACGCCTAAATTGATAATGGTTCGCATTATCAGTCGCATTTGAGACGATCATGAGTGTTGCGGCGATTGCTACCATCGATGCTTGAAAGGCCGCCGTCGGGGGAGGAGCCGTGGCGTTTTGCCCGACCGGGCGAAGGTCCGAGCCTGGCGCGACTAAATGCAAGCATTCCTGTGCCACAGGGCGGACGCTGGGCGCGCCGCTTCATCGCCTTTGCCGGTCCCGGGTACATGGTCTCGGTCGGCTACATGGACCCCGGCAACTGGGCGACCGACATCGCCGGAGGGTCGCAATTCGGCTACACGCTGCTCTCGGTCATCGTCCTCTCCAACCTGATGGCGATCCTGTTGCAGGCGCTGGCGGCGCGTCTCGGGATCGTCACCGGCCGCGATCTCGCGCAGGCCTGCCGCGACCACTATCCGAGGCCGATCAATCTCGTCCTATGGCTCTCCTGCGAGCTGGCGATCATCGCCTGCGACCTGGCCGAGGTGATCGGCACCGCCATCGCGCTACAACTTCTTTTCCACATCCCACTGGTCTACGGCGCGCTCATCACCGCGGCGGACGTATTCCTCGTGCTCATGCTGATGCAGAGGGGTTTCCGATCGCTGGAAGCCTTCGTCATCGCGCTGCTCATCGTCATTTTCGCGTGCTTCGCGGTTCAAATCGCGCTCGCCGCGCCGCCGCTCGCAGGCATCGTTGGCGGTTTGCTGCCGTCACCCTCGATCGCCACCAATCCGGCGTCGCTCTACATCGCCATCGGCATCATCGGCGCGACGGTGATGCCGCATAATCTCTATCTACATTCCTCCATCGTGCAGACGCGCGCATACGAGCGCAATGATGAGGGGAGACGCATCGCGCTGCGCTGGGCCGTCACCGACAGCACGATCGCGCTGATGCTGGCGCTCTTCGTCAACGCCGCCATCCTGATCATGGCGGCAGCCGTCTTCCATGCCAGCGGGCGCACCGACATCGCCGAGATCGGGCAGGCGTATGCGCTGCTGTCGCCGCTGCTCGGTGCCGGCATCGCCTCGACCCTCTTCGCGGTGGCGCTGCTCGCCTCCGGCGTAAATTCAACGGTGACGGCAACGCTCGCCGGCCAGATCGTCATGGAAGGCTTTCTGCGCCTCCGCATCCCTGACTGGGCGCGGCGGCTGATCACGCGCGGCATCGCCATAGTTCCAGTCGTGGCAGTGACTGCGTTCTTCGGCGACCGGGGCACCAACAACCTGCTGGTCTTCAGTCAGGTAGTCCTGTCGATGCAATTGCCCTTCGCCGTCATCCCGCTGGTGCGCTTCGTCTCCGACCGCGGCAAGATGGGCGCACTGGTTATTCCGCGCTGGCTGCAGGCGGTGGCATGGATTGTCGCGGGCGCGATCGTAGTCCTGAATCTAAAGCTGCTGTTCGACACGATCTTCGGTTGATCGTCAGGCCGATGCGATCTTCGCCGCTTCGAACTCAGCGACGGTCTCCGGCGTGACGGTCCGCAGGCCGTCGACGTTGACGCCGGGCTTCAGATCGAACCGCAACGGGCGCGGGTACCCATTAACATCGACGTGGATGAAGAAAGAGCGAGCGTTGCGCCGGCCTAGTTTCGTCTGGAGGCGCCAGTTCTTGAACTCGGCGGGCTCGCCGATGAGCTGCCTGCCGCCGAGCGGTTGCCAGATCAGCGCCGCCAGCCTTCCCGTCTCGTCGTCGCGATCGAACGTCGCCACCAGATCGCGGTGGTCCTCGAAATGCTGGCGCAATGCAAACAAGCTGCCGCCGGCGAAGACCACGCCGAACAGCGTGCCCGTGGAGGTGTCCCCGGAGGGATGGAAATAGGCGCGCCACAGCTCGAAGCAGCCGTAGAAGAACACAGCGATGAGAAACACGATCAGCAGCGCATTGCGCAGCCAGAAACCAGGGTTGGTGTAAAGGCGGGTCACGCCGAGCTGCCGAGTTCCGCGAGGATAGCGTCACCCATGGCTGACGTGCCGATCTTCTCGCGACCCTCCGTCCAGATGTCGGCGGTGCGCAGACCCTTGTCGAGCACGCCGGCGATCGCGCTTTCCAGCCGTGCGGCGGTGTCAGTGAGGGCAAACGAATAGCGCAGCGCCATGGCGAGCGAGGCTAGCATGGCGATGGGGTTGGCGATGCCTTTGCCGGCGATGTCGGGGGCGGAACCGTGCACAGGCTCATAGAGCGCCTTGCGCTTGCCGGTTTTGGCGTCGGGAGCGCCCAGCGAGGCCGAGGGCAGCATGCCGAGCGAGCCGGTCAGCATGGCAGCCACGTCGGAGAGCATATCGCCAAAGAGATTGTCGGTGACGATGACGTCGAACTGCTTCGGCGCGCGGACGAGCTGCATACCACCGGCGTCGGCGAGCATGTGCTCCAGCGTAACGCCCGGATATTCGCGCTTGCCGACGGCAGTCACTACCTCGTTCCACAACACGCCCGACTTCATTACGTTGCGCTTTTCCATCGACGTGATCTTGTTGCGGCGCGTCTTCGCCAGGTCGAAGGCGACGCGGGCGATACGCTCGATCTCGTAGGTATCGTAGACCTGCGTATCGATGGCGCGTTTCTGGCCATTGCCGATGTCGGTGATGGTTTTCGGCTCGCCGAAATATACGCCGCCGGTGAGCTCGCGCACGATAAGAATGTCGAGACCCTCGACAAGCTCGCGCTTCAGCGAAGAGGCATCGGCAAGGGCCGGGTAGACGATGGCCGGGCGCAGATTGGCGAACAGCTCAAGGTCCCTGCGCAGGCGCAACAGGCCTGCCTCGGGGCGCACCTCGTAGGGAACGCCATCCCACTTCGGTCCGCCGACGGCGCCGAAGATCACGGCATCGGCAGCAAGCGCCTTCCGCATGGTTTCCTCGGAGACTGCCTTGCCGAGCGCGTCGTAGGCCGAGCCGCCGACCAGATCCTCGTCGTACTCGAAGCGGTCGCCGCCCTCATTGTTGAGGAAGGCGATTACCCGCTTCACCTCCGCCATGACCTCTGGGCCGATGCCGTCGCCGGGAAGAAGGAGGAGATGATGCGTGGTCATGCGGTCGGTCTTGATCGGATCGCAGAAAAGTGTCCGCGGTTTGCTAAAGCGCGCGCCGATGCTTGGCAAGACCGCGCGCGCGGCCGGGCCCTCCCCGGTCTTGTCGCGACAATCCGATCCGCGACGCACAGCGGATGCGGCGACTCAACAAGCCGACGTAGCGGCGTTTTTGACGCGTGCGGTCGCCTGATTAGAACGCTTCGCGAGTACTTTGACGCACTGCTGCATCGGCGCTAGAACCAGCCGGCAATCGTCCCACGGATTCTCGAGGCAGCCGCACGCCCATGTCGAGTGCCGACATCAAGGCGAACCGCCCGTTATCGCCCCACCTCCAAATCTATCATTGGTACCTGACGATGGTCATGTCGATCGTCCACCGGGTGACCGGCGGAGCGCTCTACTTCGGCACCCTGTTGCTGGCGTGGTGGCTGGTGGCGGCGGCTGCCGGTCCGGGACCGTTCGCGTTTGCCAATCGGGTCTTCGGCTCGTGGATCGGGCTCATCGTCCTGTTCGGCTATTCGTGGGCGCTCATCCACCACATGCTGGGCGGGCTTCGCCATTTCGTCTGGGATTTCGGCTTGGCGATGGGCAAGCCGGCGCGGGACCGGATCGCGCTCGCCAACGTCATCGGCTCCATCGTTTTGACGATCGCCCTGTGGGCGGTTGTCCTGGCTCTCAGGTAGATCATGCGTACTCCGCTCGCCCGTGTCCGGCACCTCGGCTCCGCCCATGGCGGCACTGAGCATTTCTGGCGCCAGCGCCTGACCGGCGCCGCCAACGTTCCGCTGGTCATTGCGGCCGTCGTCATCATCGTCGCGGCGGCGGCACGCCCATACGCCGATGTGGTCGCGATCCTGCATTCGCCGTTTGTGGCGGCGGTGTTCATCCTGCTTTTCGTGTCGGCGTCGATCCATATGCGAATCGGCATGCAGGTCATCGTCGAGGACTACGTTAGCGGCGAGGGCCTGAAGGTCCTGCTGCTCGGCGCAAGCACGCTCTTTTCGATCACTGTCGCCGCCGTGGCGATCCTCGCGGTCGTCAAGCTGGCGGTTGGAGGCTGAGCCGATGGCGGAGAATGGCAAAAGCAACGGCTCGGCGACGGTGAACGGGCGGGCGTACGCCTTCACCGACCACACCTTCGACGTTGTGGTTGTCGGTGCCGGTGGTGCAGGGTTGCGCGCTACGCTCGGCGCCAGCGAGGCGGGCCTTAAGACTGCATGCATCTCCAAAGTTTTCCCGACGCGCTCGCACACGGTTGCGGCGCAAGGCGGTATCTCGGCGGCGCTTGGCAACATGGGCGCCGACGACTGGCGCTGGCACATGTACGACACGGTCAAGGGATCGGACTGGCTGGGCGACCAGGACGCAATCGAGTATCTCTGCCGCGAGGCGCCGTCGGCGGTCTATGAGCTTGAGCATTTCGGTGTGCCGTTCTCGCGCACCGAGGAAGGCAAGATCTACCAGCGACCATTCGGCGGCATGACCACCGAGTACGGCAAGGGCATCGCGCAGCGTACCTGTGCCGCCGCCGATCGCACCGGCCACGCCATCCTGCACACGCTCTACGGCCAGTCGCTGCGTCACTCTGCCGAGTTCTTCATCGAGTACTTCGCCATCGACCTCATCATGGAGGAGGGCGAGTGCCGGGGCGTGGTGGCGCTGTGCATGGAAGACGGCACGCTGCATCGCTTCCGCGCGCACAAGACGGTACTGGCTACGGGCGGCTACGGGCGCGCCTATTTCTCCTGCACCTCGGCGCACACCTGCACCGGCGATGGCAACGGCATGGTGTTGCGCGCTGGCCTGCCGTTGCAGGATATGGAATTCGTGCAGTTCCATCCGACCGGCATCTACGGAGCCGGCGTGCTGATCACCGAAGGCGTGCGCGGCGAGGGCGGTTATCTTACCAACTCGGAAGGCGAGCGCTTCATGGAGCGCTACGCGCCGCACGCCAAGGATCTGGCATCACGCGACGTGGTCTCGCGTTCGATGACGGTGGAAATTCGCGAAGGCCGTGGCGTCGGGCCTAACAAGGATCACATCTTCCTGCATCTCTCGCATCTCGATCCGAAGGTCATCCACGAGCGGTTGCCGGGTATTGCCGAGTCGGCGCGCATCTTCTCCGGCGTCGACGTGACCCGCGAGCCGATCCCGGTGCTGCCGACTGTCCACTACAACATGGGCGGCATCCCGACGAACTACCACGGCGAGGTGCTGACCAAGGTCCACGGCGACCCGGACACCATCGTGCCCGGCCTGATGGCGATCGGCGAGGCGGCGTGCGTTTCCATTCACGGCGCCAACCGACTCGGCTCCAACTCGCTCACCGATCTCATCGTGTTTGGGCGCGCCGCGGCGCGGCGCGCGGTGGAGACGGTAGAGGTGAATTCGCGGCACCGCGATTTCGCTAAGGACGCCGGCGATCAGGCGATTGCGCGTCTCGACCGCTTGCGCAACGCCAACGGCGGAACGCCGACGGCCGATTTGCGCATGAAGATGCAGCGCGTGATGCAGGAAAATTGCGCGGTCTTCCGGACCGGCGAGGTATTGCAGGAGGGTCATGAGCGTATCCACCAGGTGTGGAAAGGCAGCGACGATATCCGGGTCACCGACCGCTCGCTCATTTGGAACTCAGACCTGATCGAGACGCTGGAATACGAGAACCTGATCGCGCAGGCGGTGGTGACGATGGATTCGGCCGTCAACCGGACCGAGTCGCGCGGCGCCCATGCGCGCGAGGATTTTCCCGACCGTGACGACAAGAACTGGATGAAGCACACGCTCGCTTCGCTGGACTTTGCCAAGCGCACGGTCGGCATAGACTATCGTCCGGTGCATACCCACACTTTGACGAACGATGTCCAGTACATCGAACCGAAGGCGCGCGTTTACTAGCGCGGACCCGCTGCCGGTTGAGGGAATTTGCAAGCGATCTCAGGCTCTTGCTTGCGAGGCGAAACGCGATCGGCGGTCAGACCGCGCTAGGCCGGTATTGAAAAACCATAGTCTTTTCAGTTACTTACGATTGTTTGCAAGCAGATTAGCCATTCCGGTGGGTTATCACCGAAAATGCATGACGCTGTTGCTGAAATGCCTTATTTCTGGGGGTGGCCCGAGACGGCAAGGATTCGCATAGATATCCAAGCCTTAGAGCGGTTTCCTACCGATCCTGCCCGTTTCGATTACCGGAAGCGTCCCATAGTGGGGCGCCGAGGACTCGTATTCGGCCGCAGGATTATTTCGCATGGCGCTGGCTACACTTTCCCAGAGCGGTTACTCGGTCAAACCGCTGCACGAGAAGCTTGGCTACCAGGCCGGCTCGACGATCGCGTTCGTTGCGCTGCCGGAGGAACTTACCGAGTTGCCGGCGTCAGTGGAGTTCGGCAAGGTTGCCAAGCGGGGCGACTGGTCGCGGCCGCTCGGTCCCACGACCTACGATGCCATTCACGCCTTCACCACCAGCCGCGTGGAGCTTGCGGCCGGCCTGCCCAAGCTGCGGCGCTATCTCAATTCCGACGGCATGATCTGGATTTCGTGGCCGAAGAAATCAGCGCGGGTCCCGACCGATATCACCGAGGACGTGGTGCGGGCCGAAGCGCTCAAGCTCGACCTGGTCGACGTGAAGGTTGCGGCGGTGAACGACGTGTGGTCGGGGTTGAAGCTCGTTATCCGCGTTCATCTGCGCTGATTTCTCCGCATGGCCGGCTTGGCCTTGGCGGCGGCGGTCGGCTATAGAGGCCGGACGCGGAGATTTGTCTCGTGGCCCAGTTCACGCTTCCCAAGAATTCCAAGGTCGGCAAAGGCAAAGTCTGGCCGAAACCGGTGAGCGACAAGACGACCGAATTCCGGGTCTATCGCTACGATCCGGATAAGCCCGAAAACCCGCATGTCGACATCTATCAGGTTGATCGCACGCATATCGCGCCCATGGTTCTGGACGCGCTGATCTGGATCAAGAATACGATCGATCCGACACTGACTTTCCGCCGCTCGTGCCGCGAGGGCGTGTGCGGCTCGTGTGCCATGAACATCGACGGCACGAATACTCTTGCCTGCACGAAAGCCATCGACGATGTCGACGGGGCGGTGACGGTCTATCCCTTGCCGCACCTGCCGGTGGTGAAGGATCTCGTTCCCGACCTTACCACTTTCTACGCGCAGCTCCGCCTGATCGAGCCGTGGCTGAAGACGGAGACACCGACGCCCGAGAAGGAATGGCGGCAGAGTCATGACGACCGCGCCAAGCTCGACGGTCTCTACGAATGCATCCTGTGCGCCTGCTGCTCGACCTCGTGCCCGTCGTACTGGTGGAACGGCGACCGCTATCTTGGCCCGGCCGTTCTGTTGCAGGCGTACCGCTGGCTGATCGATTCACGCGACGAGGCGACCGGCGAACGGCTGGACGTTTTGGAAGATCCCTTCCGACTTTACCGTTGCCACACCATCATGAACTGCGCGCAGACATGCCCGAAGGGTCTCAACCCGGCCAAAGCAATCGTCGAGGTCAAGAAGATGATGGTGGAACGCCGCGCCTAGGATGCGACTTAACAGACGGGGCGGTGCTCGGAAGCAGTCTCGTTTGCGCCGCTTTTTCGGCTAATGGTCGCCGGCGAACCGACGGAATCCGCGCTAAACCTCGCTACAATCGGCTGCCGGGAGCGATTCGCGCCCATGCCGTCCAGGAAGGACTTGCTGATGGCGTTTAAAGTCGTTGTGCCAATCGCACTGGTAGTTGCGCTTGCCGGTTGCGGTTCGTTCGGCGCCATCGGGCTGCCCTGGAAGCGGGAAAAGCCGGTCGTACAGGACCCGATGACGCAGAGCCAAGGGGCGCCAACGGGACCGGTGCAGACGTCGAACATCGGCCCGCCTGGAGACAGCACCGTGGCCGGACTTCCAGCGGACAACACAGACGCCGCCAACCAACCGCTTAGCCCGCCGACCGGCGCGGCAATGACGGCCCCGGCGGGCTCCGGCGCAAATGGCGGCATCGGCCGCACTGACCTGCTCGGTGGCTGGACCATTACGTCGGGTTCCGACTCCTGCCAGCTGTTCATGACTCTGACGAGTTGGACGGGCGGCTACCGGGCATCGACGCGTGGCTGCACCACTGACACGCTCAAGTCGATCTCGGCGTGGAGCCTGCAGGGAAGCGACGTGGTACTTGCGGGACAGGGTGGTACTGCGGTTGCCCACCTCACCTCCTCCGGCAACAATCGCTTCGACGGCAAGGCCAACGGGCAAGGCATCAGCTTCTATCGTTGAGGCGTCGCGGCGGCCCATGCATCCCGGATCGCCCGGTGTGACGGACGGCCCGCTCGCCGCGCGCTATTCCGCCGCAGCGACGGCCGGCGAGATATCCGCCAGCCCAGCGCAACGCAGTCTCATCGGCAGGCTCGACCAAGTCATTGTCGAGCTCGGCGCCGCCGGCCCCACCCGCAGCTTGCTTGCCCGGTTGACAGGACAACCGGGACAGGCGCCCAAGGGCGTCTACATTTACGGCGCTGTCGGCCGCGGCAAGACGATGCTGATGGACTGGTTCTTCGAGGCGGCGCCCGTGGAGCGCAAACGGCGGACGCATTTCAACGCGTTCATGGGCGAGGTCCACGACCGTATCCACGCGGCTCGCATGGAGACTGCCGGCGAGCCGATCGGGGCGATCGCCCGGGCGATAGCCGACGAGACGCGGCTTCTCTGCGTGGACGAGTTCGCGGTGACCGACATTGCCGACGCGATGATTCTTTCCCGGCTATTCGGCGCGCTGTTCGAGCGCGGATTGGTCCTTGTCACCACGTCGAACAGTCCGCCGGAGGAACTTTATCGGGACGGGCTCAATCGCGGACTCTTTCTGCCTTTCGTCGATGTGCTGCGCCGTTACACCGACGTCTTTCATCTCGACATCGACACCGACTATCGCCTGGCGAAACTTGCCGGCGCGGCGGTGTACATCACGCCGCTCGGACCGCCAGCACGGCAGGCGCTCGACGATCTCTGGCGCCGGCTCACCGGAACCTTGCGCGGCAAGCCGACGACGCTGCGCAATCACGGGCGGGACATCGTCGTGCCGCAGGCAGCGGACGGAGCGGCGCGCTTCTCGTTCGCCGATCTCTGCCGCTCGCCGCTCGGGGCCACCGACTATCTGGCGATCGCCCGCGCATTCCACACAGTCGTGCTCGACGACGTGCCGAACCTCGCGGACAACGAACGCGATGCGGCGCGCCGGTTCATCCTGCTTATCGACACTTTCTACGACCGTGGCATTCACCTCGTCATCTCGGCGGCGGGCGAGCCGGCGGAGCTTTACACGGCACCTGACGGTGAAGAGGCGTTCGCCTTCCCGCGCACGGTTTCGCGTCTCATCGAGATGCGTTCGAGCGACTATCTTGCCGGCGGTCGGGTGCACTAGCGGGCTCGCACCTCTGGGTGCACCGCGATGCGGGTCTCGCGGCGATGCGCCGCTTGCACCGCAGCATCAATCGGGCTAGTCAACCGGCGCATCCTCCTTCCAGGCGGATTTCCATCCAGCCCCTCAAGGGAATTCCGGCTCATGGCTCGTCCACGGATCGCGTTGATCGGGGCCGGTCAGATCGGCGGTACGCTCGCCCATCTCGTCGGCCTCAAGGAACTCGGTGACGTCATCCTCTTCGACGTGATGGAAGGGGTGCCCGACGGCAAAGCCCTCGACATCGCCGAGGCCTCGCCGATCTCCGGCTTCGACGCCAAGTTCACTGGCACATCCGCCTACGCCGCGATCAAGAACGCCGACGTGTGCATCGTCACCGCCGGCGTGCCGCGCAAGCACGGCATGAGCCGCGACGATCTCCTCGGAATCAACCTCAAGGTGATGGAGCAGGTCGGCGCCGGCATCAAGAAATACGCGCCGAAGGCGTTTGTCATCTGCATTACCAACCCGCTCGACGCGATGGTATGGGCGCTGCAGAAGTTCTCCGGCCTGCCCAAGGACATGGTGGTCGGCATGGCCGGCGTGCTCGACTCGGCGCGCTTCCGCTATTTCCTCGCCTCCGAATTCGACGTGTCGGTGGAAGATGTCACCGCGTTTGTCCTCGGCGGCCACGGCGATACCATGGTGCCGCTGATCCGCTATTCGACGGTTGCCGGCATACCGTTGCCCGATCTGGTCACCATGGGCTGGACGACTAAGCAGCGTATCGACGAAATCGTCCAGCGTACCCGCGATGGCGGCGCCGAAGTCGTCGCCCTGCTGAAGACCGGCTCCGCTTTCTACGCGCCGGCTCATTCGGCGATCGCGATGGCGGAAAGCTTCCTCAAGGACAAGAAGCGCGTGCTGCCCTGCGCGGTATCGCTGAAGGGCGAGTACGGCGTGCGCGATCGCTATATCGGCGTGCCGGCGGTAATCGGCGCCAAGGGGATCGAGCGGGTCATCGAGATCGATCTCAACAAGGCCGAGCGGGCGATGTTCGATTCCTCGCTCGCCGCGGTCGAAGGACTGATCGAAGCGTGTCTGAAAATCGCACCGGCGCTGACCAAGTAGGCAGGTAGCGGTCGCAAGCCGACCGGGGAGCTGGGCGTATGAATATCCACGAGTACCAGGCGAAAGCGGTGCTGAAGGAATTTGGCGTGCCGGTCGCGCGTGGCATCGCCATTTTTTCTGCCGACGAGGCCGAGAAGGCCGCCAGGGAACTCGGCGGCCCGGTGTGGGTTGCGAAGGCGCAGATCCACGCCGGCGGTCGCGGTAAAGGCCACTTCAAGGAAAAGGGCGCCGGCGACAAGGGCGGCGTGCGTATCGCCAAATCGCCGGGCGAGGTCGTGGCGTATGCCAAGCAGATGCTCGGCCACACGCTGGTCACCAAGCAGAGCGGGCCCGACGGTCGACTCGTGCGCCGCCTCTATATCGAGGAAGGCTCCGACATCGCCCGCGAACTCTATCTCTCCTGCCTCGTCGACCGGGCGGACGGGCGCGTGGCTTTTATTGCCTCGCAGGCCGGCGGCATGGACATCGAGGAAGTCGCTGCTGCGACGCCAGAGAAGATCATTTCCGTTCACGTCGATCCGGCGGCGGGCTACAGCCCGCACATCGGCCAGACAATCGCCTTCGCACTCGGCCTCACCGGTGACGCGGTGAAGGCGTGCATGGGCGTGGTCAAGTCGCTCTACGCCGCGTTCGTCGCCAAGGACATGAGTTTGCTCGAGATCAATCCTCTCGTGGTGACAAAGGACGGCAAGCTCCTCTGCCTCGATGCCAAGATCAACTTCGACGACAACGCGCTCTTCCGCCATCCCGACATCGCGGCGCTTCGCGACGAGACCGAGGAAGACCCGAAGGAAGTCGAGGCGCAGAAAAACGAGCTCAACTACGTCGCTCTCGACGGCACCATTGGGTGCATGGTCAACGGCGCCGGCCTTGCCATGGCCACCATGGATATCATCAAGCTCTATGGCGCCGAGCCCGCCAACTTTCTTGACGTGGGTGGCGGCGCCTCGAAGGAGCGCGTGACGGCGGCCTTCAAGATCATCACCGCCGATCCCAAGGTAAAAGGCGTGCTGGTCAATATCTTCGGCGGCATCATGCGCTGCGATATCGTGGCGGAAGGAATCCTCGCCGCCGTCAAGGAGACCGGGCTGAAGCTGCCGCTGGTCGTGCGGCTGGAAGGCACCAACGTCGCTCTCGGCAAGAAAATCATCGCCGACTCCGGCCTTAACGTCATCAACGCCGACGACCTCGACGACGCTGCGGCGAAGGTGGTCAAGACAGTGAAGGCAGCGGCCTGATGGCGATCCTCATCGACGCTTCGACCAAGGTCATCTGCCAGGGCTTCACCGGCAAGAACGGCACATTCCACTCCGAGCAGGCGATCGCCTACGGTACGCGCATGGTGGGCGGCGTCTCGCCGGGCAAGGGTGGCCAGACCCATCTCGGCCTGCCGGTGTTTGACACGGTTCTGAAAGCGGTCGAGGCGACCAGGCCTGACGCGACAGTCATCTACGTACCGCCGCCGTTTGCCGCCGATGCCATCCTGGAAGCGATCTCGGCGGAGATTACGCTCATCGTCTGCATCACCGAGGGCATCCCGGTGATGGACATGGTCAGGGTGCATCGTGCGCTCGTCGGTTCGAAAAGCCGGCTGGTGGGGCCGAACTGCCCCGGTGTAATGACCTCCGGCGCCTGCAAGATCGGCATCATGCCGGGCAACATCTTTTCGACGGGTTCGGTCGGCATCGTGTCGCGTTCGGGCACGCTCACGTACGAGGCGGTGTTCCAGACGACGGCGGCGAAGCTCGGCCAGACAACGGCGGTGGGTATCGGCGGCGACCCGGTCAAGGGGATGGATTTCGTCGAGGTTTTGGAGATGCTGCTGGGCGACCCGCAAACTCACTCAATCGTGATGATCGGCGAGATCGGCGGCGGTTCCGAGGAGGCTGCAGCGCGCTTCCTGAAGGACGAGGCGTCACGCGGGCGTCGCAAGCCCGTGGTCGGGTTCATAGCGGGGCGTACGGCCCCGCCAGGGCGGCGGATGGGCCATGCCGGAGCGATCATCGCCGGCGGTCACGGCGGGGCTGGGGACAAGATCGAGGCCATGCGCTCGGCGGGGGTCACGGTGTCGGAATCGCCCGCCCGGATTGGTCGAACTCTCGTCGAAGTCTTGAACCGATAGTGGGTTGATCCGACATACTATCCGAAAGAAATCGTTGATTCACGGATGATCGGGCGATAGAGCGTGGCTCGTGGCTGCGCGGAAACGAGAGCGCGGGACGTATTCCCGCGAAGCTGAAGAAAATGGCACGGCAGGACGCGAACGAGGCTTTCGCGGCGACATCCTTCCTCTATGGCGCCAACGCGCCCTACCTCGAAGAGATTCAGGACCGCTACCGGCGTGACCCGAAGTCAGTCGATGCCGAATGGCGCGACTTCTTCGAGGGCCTGAAAGACGCGCCGGAGACGGACGCTAAGCCCTCGTGGCAGCGCTCAGACTGGCCGCCGATCATGAACGGCGAGCTGACCTCGGCGCTCGACGGCAACTGGCCGGCAGTGGCTGCCAAAGCCGCCGAGAAAATCAAGGCCGGCGTCGAGCAGCGCGGCTCGGTGATCAGCGATGGCGCCGTCACCCAGGCGACGCGCGATTCCGTGCACGCGATCATGATGATCCGCGCCTACCGCATGCGCGGGCACTTCCACGCCAACCTCGATCCGTTGCAGATGGAGAGTGTTGGCGACGAGGCCGAACTCGATCCGGGGAGCTACGGATTCACCGAGGCCGACTACGACCGCAAGATTTTCATCGACAACGTGCTCGGTCTGGAATTCGCGACCGTGCGGCAGATGGTCGAGATCCTGCGCCGCACCTATTGCTCGACGCTCGGCATCGAGTTCATGCATATCTCCGATCCGGTCGAGAAGGCGTGGATCCAGGAGCGTATCGAGGGCGCTGACAAGGGCATCGCTTTCACGCCAGAAGGCAAGAAGGCGATCTTCAACAAGCTGGTCGAAGCCGAGGGCTTCGAGAAGTACATTGACGTCAAGTACACCGGCACCAAGCGCTTTGGTCTCGACGGCTCGGAGTCGCTCATCCCGGCGTTGGAGCAGATCATCAAGCGCGGCGGAGCGCTCGGTGTACAGGAAATCGTCCTCGGCATGGCCCACCGCGGGCGGCTGAACGTACTCGCCAACGTCCTCGGTAAGCCGCACCGCGCCATCTTCCACGAATTCAAGGGCGGGTCGGCCTCGCCCGACGAGGTCGAGGGTTCCGGCGACGTGAAGTACCACCTCGGCGCTTCGTCGGATCGTGAGTTCAACGGCAACCGCGTCCATCTGTCGTTGACCGCCAACCCGTCGCATCTTGAAATTGTCGATCCGGTCGTGCTCGGCAAGGCGCGGGCGAAGCAGGACAAGCTGGCCAACCAGCCGCGCGGCGAGGTCGTGCCGCTTGATCAGCGCGAACGCGTGCTGCCGCTGCTGCTCCACGGCGACGCGGCGTTTGCCGGTCAGGGCGTGGTGGCGGAATGTCTAGGCCTTTCGGGCCTGCGTGGGCACCGCACTGCCGGCTCTGTCCACTTCATCATCAATAACCAGATCGGCTTCACCACCAATCCGCGCTTTGCGCGCTCGTCGCCCTATCCCTCGGACGTCGCCAAGATGGTCGAGGCGCCGATCTTCCACGCCAATGGCGACGATCCTGAGGCGGTGGTTTATGCCGCCAAGATTGCCACGGAGTTCCGGCAGAAGTTCCACAAGCCGGTGGTGGTCGACATGTTCTCGTACCGTCGGCACGGCCACAACGAAGGCGACGAGCCGGCCTTCACCCAGCCGCTCATGTACAAGGCAATCGCGGCGCATCCGACGACGCTGGAGATCTATGGCCAAAAGCTGATCGACGAGGGTCTGCTGACCGTCGCCGATATCGACAAGGCCAAGGCCGACTGGCGCGCCAAGCTTGAGGAAGAGTTCGAGGCCGGACAGAACTATCGCCCGAACAAGGCCGATTGGCTGGACGGCGCTTGGTCGGGCCTCAAGTCGGCGGAGACCGGCGATGCGCCGCGACGCGGCGACACGGGCTTCGCCATCGGTGAGCTGAAGACGATCGGCACCAAGCTGACCGAGGTGCCGGAAGGATTTACCCTGCACAAGACGGTCGCGCGTTTTGTCGACAACCGCCGGAAGTCCATCGAGACCGGCGTCGGTATCGACTGGGCGACGGCGGAGGCACTGGCCTTCGGTACCCTCCTCGCCGAGAAGCATCCCATCCGCCTGTCAGGCCAGGACGTCGAGCGCGGAACCTTTTCGCAGCGCCATTCGGTTCTCTTCGATCAGGACACCGAAGAGCGGTTCATTCCGCTCAATGCCTTCGCCAGCGGGTCCGCCCGTTTCGAGGTGATCAATTCGATGTTGTCGGAGGAGGCGGTGCTCGGGTTCGAGTACGGCTACTCGATGGCGGAGCCGAATGCGCTGACGCTATGGGAGGCGCAGTTCGGCGACTTCGCCAATGGCGCCCAGGTGGTGTTCGACCAGTTCATCTCGTCCAGCGAAAAGAAGTGGCTGCGCATGTCGGGCCTCGTTTGCCTTCTGCCGCATGGCTACGAGGGGCAGGGGCCGGACCACTCGTCCGCACGGCTCGAGCGCTTCCTGCAGTCGTGCGCGGAAGACAACATGCAGGTCGCCAACCTGACGACGCCGGCCAACTACTTCCATGCGCTCCGCCGGCAGTTGAAGCGTGACTTCCGCAAGCCGCTGATCCTGATGACGCCGAAGTCCCTGCTCCGCCACAAGCGGGCCGTGTCGACGCTCGAGCAGTTTGCGGCCGAGTCCTCATTCCACCGCCTGCTGTGGGACGATGCGGAATTCCTGAAGGGCGAGAAGATCAAGCTTGTCGCAGACGACAAGATCCGTCGCGTCGTGCTTTCGTCGGGCAAGGTCTACTACGACCTCTACGAGGATCGCGAGAAGCGTGGCTTGAACGACGTCTATCTGCTGCGGGTCGAGCAACTCTACCCCTTCCCGGCGAAGGCGCTGATCAATGAGCTTTCGCGTTTCCGCAATGCGGAAGTGGTGTGGTGCCAGGAAGAGCCGAAAAACATGGGCGCGTGGACGTTCGTCGAGCCTTATCTCGAATGGGTGCTAACCCAGGTCGGCGGCAAGGCCAAGCGGCCGCGCTATGTCGGGCGAGCCGCGGCGGCCGCGACGGCCACCGGCCTGATGGCCAAGCACCTGGCGCAGCTCAACGCTTTCCTGGAAGAAACCTTCGCCGAGTAGGGCAACGAGGACGTTTCTAAATGGCTACGGATATCCGGGTTCCGACGCTGGGCGAGTCGGTGACAGAGGCGACGGTCGGCCAGTGGTTCAAGAAGGTTGGTGACGTGGTCAAGGCGGACGAGCCGCTGGTCGAGCTGGAAACCGACAAGGTGACACTGGAGGTGCCGGCGCCGGCGGCCGGCGTGATCGCGGCGATCGACGCCAAGGACGGCGCGACCGTCGGCATCGGCGCACTGCTCGGCTCGATCAACGCCGACGCAGGAGCCGCGAAGGCTGCCGCGGCGAAGGCGACGCCAGCGCCGACCGGCAAGCCCGACGTCAAGACCTCGACCCCGAAGGCTATCGGTGCAGGTGCAGAGCAGGCGATGCTGCGCACTCCCGCAACTCAGCCTGCCGCGGCGGCGACGCAGGCGAAGAGCGACGACAACGGCGCCTCGCCGGCGGCGCGCAAGATCCTGACTGAGAAGAATGTCGAGCTGTCGGCAATCGCCGGAACAGGCAAGGACGGACGCATTACCAAGGCTGACGCGATTTCCGCGCCGATTGTCGTCCCGTCGGCTCCGGCGCCGGTCATCCCATTGCGGGCGCGGGCGCCGGCGCCTGTCGACGATGCATCGCGCGAAGAGCGCGTGCGCATGTCGCGGCTCCGCCAAACTATCGCACGCCGCCTGAAGGAAGCGCAGAACACCGCCGCCATGCTGACGACCTTCAATGAGGTCGACATGACCCGCGTGATGGGCCTCAGGGCGGAATATCGCGAGCTGTTCGAGAAGAAGCACGGCGTCAAGCTCGGCTTCATGGGCTTCTTCGTGAAGGCCTGCATCCAGGCGCTCAAGGAAGTCCCGGCGGTCAACGCCGAGATCGACGGCGCCGACATCGTCTACAAGAACTACTACCACATCGGCATCGCCGTCGGGACGGACAAGGGTCTCGTGGTGCCGGTAGTCCGCGATGCGGACGAGCTGTCACTGGCCGACGTCGAGAAGCATATCGCTGCGCTTAGCAAGCGGGCGCGTGACGGTGCGCTGACCATTGAGGAGATGCAGGGCGGTACGTTCACGATCACCAACGGCGGCATCTACGGCTCACTGATGTCGACGCCAATCCTCAATGCGCCCCAGTCCGGCATCCTTGGCGTGCACAAAATCCAGGAGCGGCCGATGGTTGTCGGCGGCAAGGTCGAGGTGCGGCCGATGATGTATCTGGCACTATCCTACGATCATCGTATCGTTGACGGTCGCGAGGCGGTCACTTTCCTCGTGCGCGTCAAGGAAGGCCTGGAAGATCCGCAGCGGATGATACTCGACCTCTGAGCTGATGGGTCCACGGAGGGGCGATTGCGTCGGCGTCAGCTTCGCGAGATCAGCTTGGTCGCCGCCACGATTGTCGTTGCTGCATTGATGCCGGGTAGCGCGCGGGCCGATCCGATCGCGTCGGCCGCTCTGGTACCTGCTCTAAACCTCTACATTGACGCGCTCACCGCGGGCCACGCCGCCGCGCAGGTGTGCGCCGATGCGAAGTCCCCGGCCCGCGACGAAGCAGAGTGGGCGAAGGCCAAGGCCGTGCTGTTGGCGACGTTGTGGGCGTCCGGGTTTCCCACCGACTTCATTAACTAGGCCACCACTCGCCTCAATGCGTCCGCGCCCGCGGCAAAGCTCGACTGTGGCAGCGACGCGGTCTTTGCCGGGTTCGGCGACGCCGATCACGAGGGCTGGCTGAAGGATGTCGGCCACGGCATTTCCGGCATGGATCTGACGCCCGTTTCGCAGCCGGTCAGCGACACGCAGTGGCAAGCGATCAAGGACGCGGTTGCCAGGGAAATGCCGCTGCAGAAGCGCGCGCTTGAGTGCCTGGCGACCACGATGCCCGGCCTTATCCTGGTCGCCGTACATGACTGGGACGAGATGCTGCTCAAGATCGGCGGGAAGCTCGTGACGGCCGGCCTGCCGCGCGATCAGGTGGCGGCAACGCTGAGCGCGGCGGAAGCCAATTCCCTGTGGAGGCGGGCCGATCCGGACGGCGCCGCAGCGCTGGCGGTGTCTTGCGCCGCCGACAACACATGGAGCGACCGCTTTTTCCAGCTCGGCTTCATGAATCTTGGCGGTGAAGTCGACAAGCTGTTGCCGCCCCCGCTACCGGATAGCGACAACAACTGACTGCCATGCGTTGATGAGGCGCTGACAGGAAGCGCGCGAGTCGCTATCTCTCCTCCGGCCCTCATCCGGAGTTTCGACCTTGGCTTCCTCCTACGATTTCCTGGTTATCGGTTCCGGCCCCGGCGGCTACGTTGCGGCGATCAAGGCGGCCCAGCTCGGCTTGAAGGTCGCGGTCGTCGAGAAGATGGCGACCTTCGGCGGCACCTGCCTCAACATCGGCTGCATCCCGTCGAAGGCGCTCCTGCACACTTCCGAGATGTTCGACCAGGCCGGGCACAAATTCGAGAGCTTTGGCATCAAGGTAGGCACGCCCAAGCTCGACCTGAAGGCGATGCAGGCGCACAAGGATTCGGTGGTCGAGGCCAATACGTCGGGCGTCGCCTATCTGTTCAAGAAGAACAAGATCGATGCCGTCATCGGCACCGGCTCGATCGCGGCGCCGGGCAAGGTCAAGGTGACCGCCATCGACGGCACCAGCCAGATTGTCGAAGCGAAGACGATCGTCATCGCCACCGGCTCGGAGTCGTCGCCGCTGCGCGGTGTCGAGACCGACGAGAAGCGCATCGTTACGTCGACCGGGGCGTTGACTCTGGCGCAGGTGCCGGCGCGGCTGGTTGTCGTCGGCGCCGGCGTCATCGGGCTGGAGTTGGGTTCGGTCTGGCGGCGTCTGGGTTCGGAAGTCACGGTAGTCGAATTCCTCGACCGCATATTGCCCGGCATGGACGGCGAGGTGGCGCGGCAGACGCAGCGGCTGCTCGCCAAGCAGGGCATTGCGTTCAAGCTTTCCAGCAAGGTTGCGTCGGTCGACAAGAAGGGCAAGACGCTGAAGGTTTCGGTCGAGCCGGCGGCGGGCGGTACCGCGGAAGTACTGGAGGCTGACGTCGTGCTGGTGGCGATTGGGCGGCGCGCCTACACCGAGGGGCTGGGCCTTGAGGCCGTCGGAATTGTCCTCGACGAGCGCGGGCGGGTTTCCGTCGACGCACACTTCCAGACCAATGTTTCCGGCATCTACGCCATCGGCGATGCGATCCGCGGTCCGATGCTGGCGCACAAGGCGGAGGATGAGGGCGTGGCTGTGGCCGAGATCGTCGCCGGGCAAGCCGGTCATGTCGACTACGGCGTTATCCCCGCGGTCGTCTATACCAGCCCCGAGATCGCCTCGGTCGGCAAGACAGAGGAGGAACTCAAGGAGGCCGGCATCGCCTATCGGGCCGGCAGGTTTCCTTTCTCGGCAAACGGGCGGGCGCGGGCGATGGGCGAGAAGGAGGGCTTCGTGAAGATTCTCGCCGACGCGGCCACCGATCGCGTGCTCGGCGGCCACATCATCGGGCCGTTTGCCGGCGAACTGATCGCCGAAATCTGCGTGCTCATGGAATTTGCAGGTGCGGCGGAGGACCTCGCCCGCATCTCGCATGCGCACCCGACATTGTCGGAATCCGTGCGCGAGGCGGCCTTCGCGGCGTGGACCAAGCCGATCCACATCTGAGGATGGCCTTTCCGGCCGGTTCGGCGGGCGCTAGACAGACACCGTCGTGATTGCCTCCGTCCTCATCTTCGCTGCGACCTATTTCGTCATCGCGGTCGGTCGCCTGCCCGGCTATCAGCTCGACCGCGCCGGAGCGGCGCTGCTCGGCGCGGCGCTGATGATCGCGGCCGGCGTGCTCGATCTGAAGTCGGCTTACGCCGCCATCGATGGAGACACGATCGCGCTGCTGCTCGGCATGATGATCGTGGTGGCCAACCTCCGCCTCTCCGGCTTCTTCGGCCTGGCGACCAACCAGGTGGCGCTTCGCGCCGGTCATCCTCTGGTGCTGCTCGGCGCGATCATCGCAGTGGTCGGCGTTCTGTCGGCATTCCTCGTCAACGACGCGGTCTGCCTGGTGATGACGCCGCTGGTGCTCGACCTGGTTACGCGGCTGCAGCGCAAGCCCGTTCCCTATCTGCTCGGCGTCGCCATCGCATCCAACGCCGGCAGCGTCGCCACGATCACCGGTAACCCTCAGAACATGATCATCGGTTCGCTGTCGCACATACCCTATGCGACGTTTGCTGCGGCGCTGGCGCCGGTGGCGTTCGCCGGAATGCTGCTGACATTCGGGCTTATCGCGTTTCTGTACCGCGGAGAGTTCTCGGAGCGCCTGACTCCGGGCGACGGCGGACGGGTGTTCTATCACCGGGCGCTTGTCATCAAGACACTGGTGATCCTCGGCGCGATGGTGGTCCTCTTCTTCACCGGACAGCCCGTCGCCAAGGTTGCGCTGCTCGGCGGCGCGCTGCTGCTGTTTACCCGGCGCGTCCGGCCGCAGAAGGTTTATTTCGAGATCGACTGGCCGCTGCTCGTGATGTTCGCCGGGCTGTTCATCGTCGTCGCCGGACTGGAGAAGGCGGTGCTCGGTCCGCAACTGATCGCCGCGGCCGGGCGCCTCCAACTCCACTTCCTGCCCGTGCTGGCGGGGGTGACAGCGGTCCTTTCCAACGTCGTCAGCAATGTGCCCGCCGTATTGGTTTTGAAGCCGTTCGTAGCTGGCCTGGCGGACCCCCAGCACGCTTGGCTGACGGTGGCCATGGCCTCGACGTTGGCCGGCAACTTCACGCTGGTCGGCTCGGTCGCCAACCTGATCGTGGCGGAGCGAGCCCGCTCGCGCGGTGTCGTTATCGGCTTCTGGCCGTATTTCAGGGTTGGTGCGCCCCTCACGGTCCTCACTATGGTGTTCGGTGCGGTATGGCTGGCGTGGGCCTGACGGGTGTCCGCATGATTCCAGACGAGGCGAGCGAAACGATGGGTCGGTCTACGGCGATCGTGGTCATGGGGGTAGCGGGCAGTGGCAAGACGGTTGTCGGCTCGGCGCTTGGGGCGCGGCTCGGCGTGCCTTTTCGCGATGCCGACGAGTTTCACCCGGCGGCAAACGTCGCCAAGATGTCGTCCGGGGTACCGCTCGACGACGAGGACCGCTGGCCGTGGCTGGACGCCATCGGCGCAGCAATGCGCGACACGCCCGGTGGGGTCGTCATCGCCTGTTCGGCCCTGAAACGGGCCTATCGCGATCGCATCATCGCGGTCGCTGGACGCGCGGTGATGTTCGTTTACCTCGACGGCGACCGCGCGACGCTGGCCAAACGACTGGGCGGCCGCAAGGGGCACTTCATGCCGGCGAGCCTGCTGGACAGCCAGCTTGCCACGCTGGAGCCCCCGGCCGCCGACGAAAATGCAATCGTCGTGTCAATCGAACCGCCGGTGGCGACCATCGTCGATGACATCGTAGCTCGCCTCGCGGGCTAGCGCCGCCGCTCCGCCAGCGTGAACCAGCCGACGCCGGCGAGCACCAGCAGCGTGCCGACGATGTCGGTGAGGGTCAGGCGCTCGCCGAGCACGAGCACCGCCAGTACGACGGTCATCACCGGCGACAGCGTTGCGATCGTCGAGTTCGCCTGCGCCGAGATGCGATGCAGGGCGGCGTTCAGGAAAAACGACGGCAGCACGGTCGCGCCGATGGCGAGGAACACCGAGATCTCCCAGACGCGCGGGCTTACCACCGCTATTTCGCTGAGCGGTCGTGTAGACAGGAACTGCACGAAAACGCCGACGCCGGCGCCGGTCATGGCGATGCAGGTAAACAGGCGCGGGCCGAGCTTAGCGATGATGCCCTTGGCAATGAGCTGATACATGGCGAAGGCAATCGCCGAACCCAGAACGAGCGCGGCGCCGGCAGCGACATGGGAGCCGGGTTCGTCGATCTTTTCGAGAAAAATTACCGCGAGCCCGACGTAGCTGAGGCCGATCGCCGCGACGGCCTTCAGGCGCATCGGCAGGCCGAAGAACAGCGCGCCGAATATGACGACGAACAGAGGGTAGGTGAACAGGATCAACCGCTCGAACTGTGCCGAGATGAATTCCAGGCCGGCGAAATCGAGATAGCTTGCCAGCCAGTAGCCGAGCGCGCCGACTAGCGCGGCCTTGAGCACGAGGCTCGATGAGGGCAGGCGGGCACCACGTCGGCGGATGTCGCGCACCGCGAAGGCGGCGATGACCGCGTAGATCGGCACCGCCAGCCCCATACGCAGCGCCAGCAGGAGCGTGGCGTCGACCGGCTCCCGGTACGCGAGCTTGATCGCGATGCCCTTGGTGGAGAAGAGCAGCGCCCCGATGGCGGCGAAGGCATAGCCCGCTTCGATATAAAAGCGGCCGCGCGGCGCCTCGCCGGGTCGGGCGGGGGACGCTTCCGCCACAACGGGGTCGACGTCAGCGACGGGTTCGGGAACGGTCATGGGTCACAATCATCCTTGGTCGAGAAGGACGATCGCTGGGTTCATTCGGGCGGCAACGCGATCGTCCGCGCGCCGGTCGGTGTCCTCAGGGCAGACGCCGCCGTCGCGCGCAATGGGCGCCGGTAATAAGCCGAAGAAACTGGCGGGCGGTCATCATGCGGCTTCTCTAGCACGCCGGTTCCGCCCCGCAAATGGCCGGATTACGCCCGCGGGTGGGCCTTCTCGTAAACGGCGAGCAGCCGGTCGGTGTCGACGCCGGTGTAGATCTGCGTCGTCGACAGGCTGGCGTGGCCGAGCAGTTCCTGGATCGACCGCAGGTCGCCGCCGTTGGCAAGGAGGTGGGTTGCGAACGAATGGCGCAGCGCATGGGGCGTCGCGCTGTCAGGCAGGCCGAGGGCGCTGCGCATCTTCTCCATGGCGCGCTGGATCAGGCGCGGGTTGAGTGGCCCGCCGCGGGCGCCGACAAACAGGCACGAGTTTGGTCCGGGATTATACGGGCACTGGTCGAGATAGGCCGCAACGGCGGCGGCCACCACCGGCAGCACCGGCACGATGCGCTCCTTGCCGCCCTTGCCGACGACTCGCAATCCACCCGAATTCTCGTTCGGCGCATCCTGGCGTTGCAAACCCAACGCCTCGGAAATGCGCAGGCCAGCGCCGTAGAGAAGCGCGAAGACGGCAGTATTGCGCGCGGCGATCCACGGCTCGTCCTCCAGACTCTCGTCGATATCGACCAGCCGGCCGGCCAAAGCGACCGGTAACGGCTTCGGCAGCGATTTCTTCTGGCGCGGCGGGCGAATGGCGCGGAGCGGCGCGCCGTTGGCGTGGCCCTCGCGCTCGAGGAAAGTGATGAGCGAACGGACGCCCGCGATCCCGCGGGCGAGCGTGCGCGATCCGGCGCCGTCGTTGCGGCGAGCCGCCATGAAGGCGCGAATGTCAGTCGTGGTCAGCGCTTTCAGATCGGCCAGTTTTGGCGGGCCGCCAAGGTGGGTCGTCAGGAAAGCAAGAAACTGCCACGCATCGCGCGTGTAGGCCTCCAGCGTATTCGGCGACAGGCGGCGCTCGGCGGACAGGTGCTGCCGCCAGCGCCTGACCGCGTCCGCAAGGTCGGGAGCGGCCGTAACGAGCGGCTTGTTATGGTCAGACAATGAAGTCATGGCCGCCATTCAGCGACGGCCAGATGAAAGCGGAGTTAAGGAAGAGGCGTCAGGTGATCGACTGGCCAGTCTTCTTCCAGTCAGCGAGGAAGTTGGTGAGGCCAGCGTCGGTCAGCGGGTGCTTGGTGAGACTCTTGATGAGAGCCGGCGGCATGGTGGCGACATCGGCACCGACGAGCGAGGCCTGCTTGACGTGCAGGGGCGTGCGCATTGAGGCGGCGAGGATTTCTGTCTTGAAGTCGTAGTTGTCGTACATCGCGCGAATGTCGCGCACGAGTTCCATGCCGTCCTCGCCGATATCGTCGAGGCGGCCGAGGAAGGGCGAAATGAACGTCGCCCCGGCCTTGGCGGCCAGCAATGCCTGGTTGGACGTGAAGCAGAGCGTCACGTTGACCTTGTGGCCCTTCTGGCTGAGCGCCCGGCAGGCGCGGATGCCATCCCAGGTGAGCGGCACCTTGATGGTGACGTTCTTGGCAATGGCGGCGAGGATCTCGCCTTCGCGCATCATGCCGTCGAAATCTATGGCAGCGACTTCGGCCGACACTGGCCCCGGAACCGCGGCGCAGATCTCGGCGATCACTTCCTTGATCTTCCGGCCGGACTGGGCGACCAGCGACGGGTTGGTCGTGACGCCGTCGACCAGTCCGGTCTCGGCTAGTTCCTGGATTTCCTTCACATCGGCGCTGTCCACGAAGAATTTCATTGGCGTTTCCCTTTATCCCGGCCCGGCGAGCCACCATCTCGGCGGGCGGGCTTTCCTTTAGAGCAAAGCAAGCCCATCGTCAGCCAATCCCATACAAATCCCGGAGATTCGGAAGCACCGTGGCCGGCGAATCGATCGTCTCAGTGCTGGTTCCGGTGGCGGTGGCTGCCCCCTATACCTATCGCGCTCCAGCCGGTGTGCAACCCGGGGATATCGTCGAAGTGCCGCTGGGCACGCGCGACGCGATTGGTGTGGTCTGGGACGACCCACCCGACGCCGAAATTGGCCACAACCGGCTGCGGCCCATCGCCGGCCGCTTCGACGTGGCGCCGCTCTCGAGGGAGATGCGGGTCTTCGTCGACTGGGTGGCCGACTACACGCTGACCTCGCGTGGGATGGTGCTGCGCATGGTGCTGCGCTCGACCGGTGCGCTGGCTCCCGAGCCGCCGGTGCCGGGCGTGCGTCGCGGCGGGCCACCGCCGGAGCGCATAACGCCGGCGCGGGCGCGGGTCCTCGCCCACCTTGAAGACGGGATGCCGTGGACCAAGACCGGCCTCGCGGCCGTCGCCGGCGTTTCGCCGGACGTCGTGCAGGGGCTCGTCGACGCTGGTGCGCTGGAAGTCGTGATGCTGCCGGCAACGCCGCTGCCGCCGGCCGCCGACCCGGACTACGCCAGGCCGGAACTTTCCGCTGAGCAGGAAGCAGCAGCCGAGGCGCTCCGGCGTTCGGTCGCCACCGGCGGTTATTCGGCAACGCTGCTCGACGGCATCACCGGCTCCGGCAAGACGGAAGTCTATTTCGAGGCGGTGGCGGCGGCGCTGAAAACCGGGCGGCAGGTGCTGGTGCTGTTGCCGGAAATCGCGCTGACCGCCGAATTCCTGCAGCGTTTCGTGCTGCGTTTCGGGGCGCGTCCGGCCGAATGGCATTCAGATATTCCGCCGAAGGGAAGACAGCGCGTCTGGCGCGGGGTTGCCGACGGCAGCGTCCGTGTCGTGGTCGGCGCGCGCTCGGCGCTCTTCCTGCCGTTCCGCGAACTCGGGCTCGTCGTCGTCGACGAGGAACACGATCTTGCCTACAAGCAAGAGGACGGCGCCATCTACAACGCCCGCGACATGGCGGTGGTGCGCGCGCATCTCGCCGGTTTCCCGGTCGTGCTTTCCTCGGCGACGCCGTCGCTCGAGAGCCGCGTCAATGCCGATGCGGGCCGCTACAGCCGTATCGTGCTCGCCGGGCGGTATCTGGCGGCGCCACTTCCGACAATCCGCGCGATCGACATGCGCAAGGATCAGCCGGGGCGGGGACACTTCCTGTCGCCGTCGCTCATTGCCGCGGTCGGCGAGGCAATCGCCGACAAGCATCAGGCCCTGTTATTCCTCAATCGGCGCGGCTACGCCCCGTTGACGCTCTGCCGCACCTGCGGCCATCGTTTCCAATGCCCCAACTGCTCGACGTGGCTGGTCGAGCACCGTTTTCGGGGCGTACTGCTTTGCCACCATTGCGGCCATTCGGAAAAGCACCCGCACGCCTGTCCAAGCTGCGAAGACAAGGACAGTCTGGTGCCGGTGGGGCCGGGCATCGAGAGGCTGGCCGAAGAAGTTGCCGGGCACTTTCCCGAAGCACGAACCATCGCGCTTTCCAGCGATCTCATCGGCGGCGTCGATCGCATGCGGCAGGAATTGAACGCCGTGGTGAAAGGCGAGGTCGACATCGTCATCGGCACGCAACTCGTCGCCAAGGGCCACAACTTTCCGCTGCTGCGGCTGGTCGGCGTCGTCGATGCCGATCTCGGACTCGCGCACGGCGATCTGCGGGCGGCGGAGCGGACGTTCCAGCTGCTCAGCCAGGTGACCGGACGGGCGGGGCGCGCGGGCGGCGCCAGCCAAGCGTTCCTGCAGACCTACGCGCCGGAGCACCCGGTAATCCGGGCGATCGTTTCCGGCGATCGCGAGGCATTCTACGCCCGGGAAACTACCGAGCGGCGGGCCGCCGGGCTGCCGCCCTTCGGCAGGCTAGCGGCGCTCATTGTCTCGGCGATAACGCGCGGCGACGCGCTGGCTTTCGCCTCCGCCGTCCGCCGCGCTGCGCCGGTCGACCCGGCGATCATGGTTCTCGGTCCGGCGGAGGCGCCGCTGGCGGTCATTCGCGGCAGGCATCGTTTCCGGCTGCTGGTGCAATCGGCGCGGGGCATCGACATGCAGGGCTACCTGCGCCGGTGGCTGGCGGCAGCACCGAAAGCGCGGGCCGACCTCAAGGTACAGGTCGATGTCGACCCGCAGAGTTTTCTCTAGACGGCCGGCACGGCTGGCGAGCGGACATGTTCCGGGCGAACGCCGACACCGACGAGGTACGCAGGGATTCGGCGGAGCACCGGGTGGCGTTTCAGCCACCGCAACGGCAACGGTATCTTGATTGGTCCGGTCGAGCGCAGGATCGGCTCGACGCCACGCTTGTGGAGGAATATCTGCGCCTGCTGGGTCGCTACGGTTGGGAACCAGCGGCGTCGTTCGACCGCTGCAGCATCTCAAGCGGAACCGGGCCATCACGGAGCGGCGCGGCAAGGATGTTCGCGGTCGCCACGGCGTCCTGGACCGCGAGATTGATGCCGACGCCGCCGATCGGCGACATGGCGTGGGCCGCGTCGCCTATGCACAGAAGTCCCGGACGCGCCCACTCTTCGAGGCGGTCTATCGAGACGGTGAGCAGCTTGACCTGATCCCAGTCGGTGATCTCGCCCACGCGGTCGGCGACGAGGGGCGCCGCCTGCGCCAGTTCGGCGTGGAAGGCGGGCAATCCGGCTCGTTGTTTCGCCGGGAACGTGCCCTTCTCGATGATGAATGCGACCTGCCAGTAGTCGCGGCGATCGAGCATCACCACGAGTTGACCCGCCCGGGCTATGCCGAACGGATAGGAGCGGTCCTCCGGCCGGCGCGAGATGCGCAGCCACAGCACGTCGATAGGCACGCCGAAATCGCGGACCGTGAAGCCGGCCTTCGCACGCATCGTCGAATGGCGGCCATCGGCTCCCACGATCAGATCGGCGCGGATTTGACCAGCGCCTTCCGGTCCTTCGGTGCTGACCCCGACGACGATGCCGTCTTTGACCAGAAGATCGGTTGCGGCGGTCGACATGCGCAGGGTGAATGCAGGCAACCCTCTCGCCCGTTCGGCCAGGAAATTCAGGAACTCCCATTGCGGCATCAGGGCGATGAACTTGCATCGCGTCGGCAGATGCGAAAAATCGGCAATCGGAATTTCGGTGTCGCCGAACATTCCGGAAAGCTGGCGCACTTCGTCGCGCGGGCGCTTGAGCAACGCGTCGAGCAGCTCCAGCTCGCCCATCACTTCCAGCGTCGAAGGGTGGAGCGTGTCGCCACGGAAATCGCGCAGGAAGTCGGCGTGTTTTTCCAGCACAGTCACGGCGATGCCCGCCCGGGCGAGCAGGAAGCCCAGCATCATCCCGGCGGGTCCGCCGCCGCCGATGCAGACGCGTGTGTTCGGGGCCGGCGCAGCACTGACAGATCGAGGGTACATCGCGCCTTCCAACGGAGCGTAAAGTCTCCCTTATTTGCAACGAATGCGCGAGCCGCAACACCCTTTCCGGGGCGCCCGCCATATTGCCCCGCACTATCGCGTATGCTAAGCGAACGGCCAATTCTGGGGTTGGGTCGGTCGCGCGGCTGACCCACCTTAGAAATCAATCCGTTAGTGGCCGAACGACGACGGGCCGGACCGTTCCGGACGAGGCCCACGATGTCGAGGGTAAGGGGTCAGGGTGGCCGGTAGCTCAGTTCATTCTTCCGTCGTCGCAGAACGCTACGCCAACGCGCTGTTCGAGCTCGCCAGCGAGGAAAATGCGCTAGGCGCCGTCGAAAAGGACCTCGATAGGTTTACCGGCCTGATGGCGGAGAGCGCCGATTTCACGCGCTTGGTGAAGAGCCCGGTTTTCTCCTCCGATGAGCAGCTCCGCGCCGTGACCGGCATCCTGGAAAGGGACGAGATCGGCGGCCTCGTTGCCAGCCTCGTCAAGGTCGCGGCCGCCAACCGCCGGCTGTTTGTCGTGCCCGACATGATCGCTGCGTTCAAGCGGCTTGCGGCGAAGCAGCGCGGCGAGGTTGCGGCGGAAGTCACCAGCGCCGAACGGCTGACCGACGGACAGACTGCCGATCTCAAGGCGGCGCTCAAGGCTTCGCTCGGCAAGGACGTTACGCTCACCGCGCACGTCGATCCCGCGCTGATCGGCGGCCTCATCGTCAAGGTCGGCAGCCGCATGATCGACGGGTCGCTGCGGACTAAACTCAATTCGCTCAAACTCGCTATGAAAGAGGTCGGCTGATGGAAATCCGGGCCGCGGAAATCTCTGCAATCCTGAAGGGGCAGATCAAGAATTTCGGCAAGGAGGCGGAAGTCTCCGAAGTCGGCCAGGTGCTCTCGGTTGGCGACGGCATCGCGCGCATCTACGGCCTCGACAACGTCCAGGCCGGCGAGATGGTCGAATTCCCGGGCGGCATTCGCGGGATGGCGCTTAACCTCGAAGACGACAACGTCGGCGCGGTTATTTTCGGCAACGACCGCGACATCAAGGAAGGCGACACGGTCAAGCGGACCGGCGCTATCGTCGATGTGCCGGTCGGCAAGGGGTTGCTCGGCCGCGTGGTCGATGCCCTCGGCAATCCGATCGACGGCAAGGGCCCGATCCAGTCGACCGAGCGCAAGCGCGTTGACGTCAAGGCACCGGGCATCATACCGCGCCGCTCGGTGCATGAGCCGATGCAGACCGGCCTCAAGGCGATCGATGCGCTTATCCCGATCGGCCGCGGCCAGCGCGAGCTGATTATCGGCGACCGCCAGACCGGCAAGACCGCGGTAGCGCTTGACGCCATCCTCAACCAGAAATCGATCAACGCGTCCGGCGACGAGGGCCAGAAGCTCTACTGCGTCTATGTCGCCATCGGCCAGAAACGCTCCACCGTCGCCCAGTTCGTCAAGGTGCTGGAGGAAAACGGCGCCCTCGAATACTCGATCATCGTCGCGGCGACGGCTTCCGATCCGGCGCCAATGCAGTTCCTGGCGCCGATGTCGGGCTGCACGATGGGCGAGTACTTCCGCGACAACGGCATGCACGCGCTCATCGTCTACGACGACCTTTCCAAGCAGGCGGTCGCCTACCGGCAGATGTCGCTGCTGCTTCGCCGTCCGCCGGGTCGCGAAGCTTATCCGGGCGACGTGTTCTACCTGCATTCGCGCCTGCTCGAGCGTGCCGCCAAGCTCAACAAGGACAACGGCTCCGGCTCGCTGACCGCTCTGCCGATCATCGAGACGCAAGCCAACGACGTGTCGGCCTATATCCCGACCAACGTCATCTCGATCACCGACGGGCAGATATTCCTCGAGACGGATCTTTTCTACCAGGGCATCCGGCCGGCGGTGAACGTCGGCATCTCGGTGTCGCGTGTCGGCTCGGCCGCGCAGATCAAGGCGATGAAGCAGGTTGCCGGCACCATCAAGGGCGAGTTGGCACAGTACCGCGAGATGGCGGCGTTCGCCCAGTTCGGCTCGGACCTCGATCCGGCGACGCAGCGTCTGCTCAATCGCGGCGCGCGGCTGACCGAGCTTCTCAAGCAACCGCAATTCGCGCCGCTGCGGGTCGAGGAGCAGGTGGCGGTCATCTTCGCCGGTGTGAACGGCTATCTCGACAAGCTGCCGGTTAACAAGGTGGGCGAGTTCGAGCAGGGGTTCCTGACGCTTCTGCGCACCGACAACCAGGCGCTGCTGTCGGAAATTCGCGACAAGAAGGAGCTTACCGACGACATGCGCGCGAAGCTCCGCGCGGCGGCGGACGGCTTCGCCAAGGTCTTCGGCTAGACGGACGAGAAGGTAGCCGGACCGGCCGATGCCCAGTCTCAAGACCCTCCGCAATCGCATCGCCTCGGTGAAGGCGACGCAGAAGATCACCAAGGCGATGCAGCTCGTTGCGGCGTCGAAGCTCCGGCGTGCGCAGGCAGCAGCGGAAGCGGCGCGGCCCTATGCGGCGCGCATGGCCTCCGTGCTTGCCAACGTGGCGGCCGGCTCGGCGGGCAGCGCCGATGCACCGCGGCTTCTCGTCGGCACCGGGCAGAGCCAGACGCATCTTCTCGTCGTGTGCACCGGCGATCGCGGTCTTTCGGGCGCGTTCAATTCGTCTATCGCGCGCATGGCGCGCGACCACGCCCGGCGCCTGATGGCAGAGGGCAAGGACGTCAAGTTCCTGTGCGTCGGCAAGAAGGGCTACGATGTCCTCCGCCGGCTCTATGCACGGCAGATCATCGAGGTGATCGAGCTGCGCAACGTCAAGCAGGTCGGCTTCGGCAACGCCGAGGAGGTCGGCGCGCGCGTGCTGAAGCTTTTCGCCGAGGGCCAGTTCGACGTGGCGACGCTCTTCTACGCCGCCTTCCGTTCGGTGATCTCGCAGGTGCCGACGGCGCGGCAGCTTATCCCGGCGGAGGTCGGCGGCGCGGCGCCAGAGGTGGCCGGTAATGGCGCCATCTATGAGTATGAGCCCGACGAGGAATCGATCCTTGCCGATCTGCTGCCGCGCAACCTGTCGATCCAGATTCTGGGGGCGCTCCTCGAAAACGTGGCCTCGGAGCAGGGCGCCAAAATGAGCGCCATGGACAACGCAACGCGCAACGCCGGCGACATGATCGATCGCTACACGCTGCTCTACAACCGCAGCCGCCAGGCGCAGATTACCAAGGAACTGATCGAGATCATTTCGGGCGCCGAGGCGCTCTAGAAGGACTGCAAAGGAAACTACTATGGCAAATCCCAGCACCGCCAATGCCAAGGGCGTCACCGGCCGCATCACCCGGGTAACCGGCGCCGTCGTTGACGTGCAGTTCCAGGACCAATTGCCGGCCATCCTGAACGCGCTGGAGACCAGCAATAACGGCAGCCGGCTTATTCTTGAGGTGGCCCAACACCTCGGCGAGAACACGGTGCGCACCATTGCGATGGACACCACCGACGGACTGGTGCGCGGGCAGGAGGTAACCGACACGGCCGAGCCGATCTCGGTGCCGGTCGGGCCGGAGACGCTCGGGCGCATCATGAACGTTATCGGCGAGCCGGTTGACGAGGCCGGGCCGATCAGGACGCAGCAGTTGCGTGCTATCCACCAGCCGGCGCCGAGCTATGTCGAGCAGTCGACCGAGGCACAGATTCTGGTCACCGGCATCAAAGTCGTCGATCTGCTGGCGCCCTACGCCCGCGGCGGCAAGGTCGGCCTGTTCGGTGGCGCCGGCGTCGGCAAGACGGTCATCATCCAGGAACTGATCAACAACATCGCCAAGGCGCACGGCGGCTATTCGGTGTTCGCCGGCGTCGGCGAGCGCACTCGCGAAGGCAACGACCTCTATCACGAGTTCATCGAGTCCGGCGTCAACAAGAAGGGCGGCGGCGAGGGCTCGAAATGCGCGCTGGTGTTTGGCCAGATGAACGAGCCGCCCGGCGCGCGCGCCCGCGTCGGCCTTACCGGCATCACCATCGCCGAATACTTCCGCGACCAGGGGCAGGACGTGCTGTTCTTCGTCGACAACATCTTCCGCTTTACGCAAGCCGGATCGGAAGTGTCGGCGCTGCTCGGCCGCATTCCTTCCGCGGTCGGCTACCAGCCGACACTCGCCACCGATATGGGCGCCATGCAGGAGCGCATCACCACCACGCAGAAGGGCTCGATTACCTCGGTGCAGGCGATCTACGTGCCCGCCGACGACCTGACCGACCCGGCGCCGGCGACTTCATTCGCCCACCTTGACGCGACCACGACGCTGTCGCGCGCCATCGCCGAGAAGGGGATCTACCCGGCCGTCGACCCGCTCGATTCGAGCTCGCGCATGCTGTCGGCGGCGGTGGTTGGCGAGGAGCATTATACGGTGGCGCGTCAGGTGCAGCAGGTGCTGCAGCGCTACAAGCAGCTGCAGGACATCATCGCGATCCTCGGCATGGACGAGCTTTCGGAAGACGACAAGCTGACGGTGGCACGCGCCCGCAAGGTCGAGCGCTTCCTGTCGCAGCCGTTCCACGTCGCCGAGATCTTCACCGGGGCGCCCGGCGTCTTCGTCGAGCTCGCCGATACGATCAAAGGCTTCAAGGGACTGGTCGCTGGCGACTACGATCATCTGCCGGAGCCCGCCTTCTACATGGTCGGCACCATCGAGCAGGCCATCGAAAAGGCCAAGAAGCTCGCAGCGGAGGCGGCGTAGCCATGAACAGCAAAGTTAGCCTGCTCGTCGTCGGGCTGCTCGTTGGCGGCCTGCTCGGCTACGTGACGCGCCCGGAATCGACGGACATCAAAGTCGGACCAATCCAGCTCAACGTGCAGACCGACCAGACCGCGGCTCCGGGCGATGCGGTAACCAGCAGCGGTTGGCAGCACATCGGCATCTTTGCCGTGATCGGGGCCATTGTCGGCCTGGGTCTCGGCTTCGCGGTCGACAGCCGCCGCGCCTGAGGAAGCCATGGCCGAACCATTCCAGTTCGAACTCGTCTCGCCGGAGCAGCTGCTCGTGTCGGAGCCGGTCGAGCAGGTCGTCGTGCCCGGTTCCGATGGTTACTTCACCGTGCTGAAGGGCCACGCGCCGTTCATGTCGACCCTGCGCCCTGGAGTGCTCGACGTTATCCGCGGCAGCGGGACCGAACGCATCTTCGTTCGCGGCGGCTTTGCCGACGTGAATGCGGAAGGGCTGACCATCCTGGCGGAGCGGGCGATCCCGCTGGCAGAAGTCGATGCGGCGATGCTGGCGCAGGAAGTCAAGGACGCCGAGGAAGATGTCGCCGACGCAAAGGACGGCGCCGCCCGGGACGCGGCGGAACTGGTGCTGAACCAGCTCAAGGAAGTGCAGACGGCGCTCGGGCGCCAGTAGCCTTTCGGTTTTCGAATTCGTCGGGAACTCATTAGTCCGCTTGGCGTTATCCGCTGTTGCTGAACCGCGGAATTGCCGATGTCCGATGTCGCCTCCCTGCGAGACTCCGCCCGCGACGACGCGCGACACAGCGGCCTCAGATACCTCGCCGACGAAACTCCGGGCATGCACCGGCTGAGACATGGCGAGGGATTTCGTTACGTTAGTGCTGACGGGAAGGCGGTACGCGACTCCGATACGCTGGCGCGGATCAAACATCTCGCCATCCCGCCGGCGTGGACCCATGTCTGGATTTCGCCATCCGCAAACGGCCATCTGCAGGCCACCGGTCGCGATGCTCGCGGGCGCAAGCAGTATCGCTATCACGCTGACTTTCGAGCTGCCCGCGACAGGACCAAGTACGAGCACATCCTGACCTTCGGCCGGGCGTTGGAGACGATCCGCGATCGGGTCAAGGCTGACATGGCGCGCCACGGCCTGCAGCGCGAGAAGGTGCTGGCGACCATCGTCTATCTGCTCGATACGACGCTGATCCGGGTCGGCAACGACGAGTACGCCCGCACCAACGGCAGTTTCGGACTGACGACGCTGCGCAACAAGCACGTGGATGTTCACGGTGGCGCCCTGCACTTCGAGTTCAAGGGCAAGAGCGGCAAGCAGTGGCGCCTCGACGTCCACGACCGGCGCGTCGCGCGCATCGTCAAGTCGTGCCAGGAGCTGCCCGGCCAGCATCTCTTCGAGTACCTCGACGAGAACGGCGAGCGTCAGTCGGTGGGCTCCGCCGACGTCAACGCCTACCTGCGCGAGATCACAGGGGCGGAAGTCACGGCCAAGGACTTCCGTACCTTCGCGGGAACGGTGCTCGCGGCGGAAGCGCTGCGGAAATTCAAGCCGTCGGCTAGCCAGAGCGAGGCAAAGGTCAATGTCCGAGCTGCCGTCGAAGAGGTAGCAGGCCGTCTCGGGAACACGCTGGCCGTCTGCCGGAAGTGCTACATCCACCCGGAGATCGTCGCGGCCTATCTGGACGGATGTTTGACGCCGCGGGCTGGAAAATCGGAGCAGTCCGTGCTCAGGTTCCTTCGCGCACGTCTTACCGGGTCGCGCCGCTCGAGCAGAAAGAATGCAGTGCCATCTTTGCGGGCGCAGGGCGCGGCACTCGCGTCGCCAGCCTAGAGCCAGCGGCGGACGCGGGCCTTGAAGTCGCGATAAGGCGCGCCGAACTTAGCCTCCAGATAAGGCTCCTCGCGGGCGATAACCTGGGTCTGGATGATCCACACCACCGGGATCACGGCGACCAGCGGCCACAGCGCGTCGCCGACGAGGGCGAAGCCCGCAAGCAGCAGCGCCAAGCCGAGATACATCGGATTGCGCGTAAAGCGATACGGCCCGTCAAAAGCAAGCATCGTGGTCGGCGCGGTCGGATTTACCGGCGTGCCGATGGTGCGGAATCTCGTGATCGCGGAGATGATGAGGCCGGCACCGGCAAGAATGGCGGCGACTCCGAGAATACGGAGCACAAAGCCAAACGGGCCCGGAAGAATCGGAATTGGCCATAGCCACTCGATCAGATAGCCAATCACGAGGCCGGCAATGTAAACGGCGGGCGGGAATATCCGAACGCCGGATGCCTGCGAGGGAGATTGTGCGCCGGAACCATTGGTCATCGGTCGAGCTCCCTGTTTACGTGCCGCCTGCTCAGCTCGCGAGCGAGCCGAACGCCGCCACCACCTGCTCATACACCTTTCGCTTGAACGGCACGATCAGCTCCGGAAGTTTCGCCAGCTTCTCCCAGCGCCATGACGAGAACTCCGGCTTGTGCTTGCCGCCACCGGGATGGAGCACGTCAATCTCCGAATCCTTGCCGGCGAAGCGAAGCGCGAACCATTTCTGCTTCTGGCCGCGGTAGCGGCCGCCCCAGGACTGCTCGACGAGTTCGACGGGGAGGTCATAGGTCAGCCACCCCGGCGCCTCGGCGAGCCGGCTGACGCTTTTCACCGAGGTTTCCTCGTAGAGCTCGCGCAACGCCGCTTGGTAAAGGTCTTCGCCGTCTTCCAGGCCGCCCTGGGGCATCTGCCACCAGCGGCCTTCACCCTCGCCTTCGGAATCCGCGTCGGAGCGATTGCCGACCCAAACGCGGCCGGCGGTATTGAAAAGTGCAACGCCGACGCAAGGCCGGTAGGGCAGATTGGCGACGTCAGGCATCTTGCTCATGAACCGGCCGGTTTTCTCGTCAGGAGCGTCCGCCGACCAGCGCGCTTACCGGCACGATCACAATGCCCTTGTTGGCGGCGATCTTGATGAAGTTGTTGACGCGGTCGACGGTGGCCGGGAAGGCGGTGGCGGTGGCGATTGCGTAGCCGCGCTGGCGCGCGATTGCCTGCAACTGGCTCAAGCGGTCGTCGATGGCGGCGGGATCGAGGTCGGCGTCGAGGACGACATCGGCACGCAGAAACGGCGTGTTGGTGCCCGCAGCTGCGGCCGCCTGACTGCGCGCCGAGGAGCCATCGTCGAGATAGAGAAGGCCGCGGCTGGCAATCTCCTGCATTACGGGCGCCAGCGCACCTTCCTCGGCGGTGAAGCGGGCGCCGAGATAGTTGACCACGCCGACGTAGTTGGTCATGCGGCCGAGGAACCAGCGCAGGCGACTCTGGTTCTCGGCGGGGCTGGCATCGGCGGTCAGCGTGTTGGGGCCGGGATCGATCTTCGGGTAGTTGAACGGCTCCAGCGGAATCTGCAGCAGTAGTTCGTGACCGGCGGCGCGCGCCGAGGCGACGTCGGCTGCCAGCTTCTGGTCGTAGGGGGCAAAGGCGAGCGTCACGTCGCCGGGCAGAGAGGCAATCGCGTTGTGGGTAGCCTCGGCGTCGATGCCGAGACCGCCGATGACAATGGCAATTCGCAAGTTCTGGGGGTCGGTCTGGCTCGGCCGGGCGTAGGCGTCGAGCGGGCGCTTGCCGCCGGCGGCGATGCGCGGCAGCGGTCCGTTGCTGCTCGCCTCGACAAGGTCCTGCTCCGGCAGCGCGGCCAGCGTGATGGACTGTGGATCGGAAGGATTGTGAATGACTACCTCGCCGACGTCCGAAAGCGATCCGGTCGGGGTCACCTCGGTCATGGTGGCAGGCTTCGCCGGCGTGATCGAGCCGGTCTGGTCGGCCAGTATGGTCACCGGCGGCTTGGCTGCCGGTGCGTTGATGACAGCCGTGGCGGTCGGTCCATGGGCGCCCGGCAGAAGAAGCCAGACCACCGCAGCTATTGCCCCGAGACCGACAAGCGCGGCGCCGGCAAGGATGAACACTCGCCGGCGGGGGCTTGGCCCCGGGCCCAGCCCGAGAGGTTTGCTCAGGTCGCTTCCCGCCATGAACCGCCTGTCATTCCTGGAGCAGGAGAGGGTGGTGCCTTGGCACCACCTGCTTAATTCGGCACGCCCTTGTTGGGGTCGGGCGGGAAGGCAGCGTTGACCTGCAAGCCGCGCAGCAGGTTGAACGCATAGTTGAGCTGCTTGTCGTCCTTCGGATCCGGCGGAACGTAGGCGAGAGAGCCGGACTGGGTAGCCTTGCCGGCCTTCTCGGCGTCGTTGGCCAGATGGCCCTTGAGGCGCGACTCACCTTCCGGCGGGGTGGTGATCTGCGCGGCCAGATCCGGGGGCAGTTCCTGTACCACCTCAATGTCAGGCTCGATGCCCTGTGCCTGGATCGACCGGCCCGACGGAGTGTAGTAGCGCGCTGTCGTGAGGCGCAGCGCCCCGTCAGAGCCCAGCGGAATGATCGTCTGCACGGATCCCTTGCCGAACGAGCGCGTGCCGAGGATGGTGGCGCGGCGCTGATCCTGAAGCGCGCCGGCGACGATCTCGGAGGCCGAAGCCGATCCGCCGTTGACCAGCACGATCACCGGCTTGCCGTTGGCGATGTCGCCGGAGTGGGCATTGTAGCGCTGGGTTTCGTCGGCATGGCGGCCGCGGGTCGAGACGATCTCGCCCTGGTTCAGGAATGCGTCGGACACGGCGATTGCCTGATCGAGCAGGCCGCCGGGATTATTGCGCAGATCGATGATGACGCCCTGCACCTTATCGGCGCCGATCTGCTGGGTATACTTGTCGAGGGTCTGCTTGAGACCGTCATACGTATTCTCGCTGAAGGAGGAGATACGCACGTAGATGATCTGACCGTCGGCGCGGCCGTGGACCGCTTCGATGGTAATCTCGCCGCGCACAATTTTCACGTCGAACGGCTTGGTCACGTTCGGACGCTGGATAGTGAGGGTGATCGGCGAACCGATGGCGCCGCGCATCTTGTCGACGGCGTCGTTCAGGGCGATGCCACTCAGGTCTTCGCCGTCGAGGGCGACGATCTGGTCGTTGGCGAGAATACCGGCCTTGGCAGCCGGCGTCCCGTCGATCGGCGAGATGACCTTGAGAACACCGTCCTCCATGGTCACCTCGATGCCGAGGCCACCAAACTTGCCGCTCGTGGTGACCTGCATGTCCTGATAGGCCTTCGGATTCATGTAGCTCGAGTGCGGATCGAGACCGGCCAGCATGCCGTTGATCGCCGATTCTATGAGCTGCTTATCATCGGGCGCCTCGACGTAGTCGCCGCGCACGCGCTCGAAGACATCGCCGAAGAGATTGAGCGAATTGTAGGCGTCGGAACTGGCCGCGTTTGCCCTGGAACTTGAGAACAGCTGTGGCTGCGTCAGGGAAATGGTCGCCAGGCAACCAATCAGAATCCCGGCAACAACCAGTGTGACCTTGCGAATCATCCGCCTACCTTTTCCACGTTGGGGGCCGCCCACCAAGGGGCTGGATCGACCGACGCACCATCTTTCCGGAATTCGATATAGAGCACCGGCTGCGTGACGCCTACAGCCACGGGGCCCGCGTTCGCCAGCTTCTGAGAAGCCATGACAGCTACGGGCTCGCCGGCAAGCACAAACTGGCCAAGCTGAACATCAATCCGTTCCATGCCCGCCAGCAACACATGATACCCGTCGCCGGCATTAATGATCAAGAGTTGCCCGTAACTGCGAAAAGGGCCGGAGTAAACCACCCAGCCGTCGCTGGGCGAGGAGACGACGGCGCTATCGCGCGTAGCCAGCGAGATACCCTGAGCCCTGCCGCCAAGCCCGTCATCATCGCCGAATGCCTTTATTTGCGTACCATTGGCGGGCAGGGGCAAAAGCCCCTTGGCACTGGCGAATGCCACTTTCGGGGTCATCCGGTCGGCACTGCCCAGAGACTGAGCTTGGGCGCCGCCGTTTTTGGTATGGGCCGCCTCAGCGGCCTTTTCGGCGGCGGTGGCAGCGGCAGCGGCGGTGGCATTCTCCGCTTCCATGCGGGCGATGAGATCACGCAAAGTTGTAGCCTGTCCGGCGAGGACGCCGGCCCGTTTCTGCTCGTCGGCAAGCGCATCCAGCGAGGCTTGCCTCTGGTTCTGGCGATCCTCGATGAGCAGGGCGACGCGGGCGCGACCCTCCGCCAGTGCCGTCGCGTTTTCGCGCAGATTGTTGCGCTCCTTTTCCTTGGCCGTGCGGAGCGCCGTCAACTGCGTGAGATTGTCGGCCAGAGCCGCGGCAGCGACGCGAAGGTCCGGCACGACCGCACCAAGCAGAATAGCGCTGCGGATCGAGGCAAGAGCATCCTGTGGGCGAACGAGAATTGCCGGCGGCGGGTGGTAGCCTATGCGCTGGAGGGCGGCCAGCACCTCGGCCAGTACGTCGCGCTGGCCGGCGAGCTTGGCGCGGATCTTGTCCTCGCCGTCGTAGAGACCTTTCAGGCGAGCTTCGGCGCTATCAATGTCGCCTTCGAGCTTCTGTACTTGCCTATTGGTGTCGATGAGCGACTGGTTGAGGGTGGCGCGGTCCTTGTCGAGGGCGTCGATTTCGCTCTTCAACTCAGCCTGGCGGCTGGCGGTGAGTTCGATGTCGTGGGTGACGGCGTCCAGTTCTGCCTTGCGGGCATCGTTGCTCGCCGCGTCGTTAGTCGCCGGCGTGGCGTCGGCGGGAGCGGCGGCCGTCGATTCGGGTACGAGGTCGCTGGGGGCGGCGGGCGCCGAATCCTCGGCGCGCAGGACCTCGACTGAAAGCGCCGATAGGGCTGCGGCGATGGCAGCAGCGAGGAGAGTGGCCCGGAGACGCATCAGTCGCGATGATAAGGGTGACCCGACAGGATTGTCACCGTCCGGTAGAGCTGTTCGGCGAGCATGACGCGGACAAGCTGGTGCGGCCATGTCATCGACCCGAAAGCAAGCCGGAGCGCCGACTTTTCGAGGAGCTTCGCTCCATGCCCGTCGGCGCCGCCGATGGCAAGCGTCAATTCGGCGGTCCCCGAATCACGCCAGCGGCCGAGCCTTTCGGTGAAGCTGCGACTGTCGAAACTCTTGCCTGCTTCGTCGAGTGCGACGAGAACCGCGCCCGGCGAAAGCGAATCGATCAGCGCCGTTGCTTCCTGATCCTTGCGGAGAGGGCCAGTGGCCGCCCGGCTTTCGGGAAATTCACGAACGACAAAAGTGAGCCCGACATTGCGGCCGGCGCTCGCGGCGCGCTCGATAAAGCGGGCGAGCAGTTCGCGTTCCGGGCCGGCCTTCAGCTTGCCGATCGCGGCGATGGTGATCAGCATCCGCGCACCGGCCCTCCGGCGGAACCGTCAGATGTCGGCTTCGACAGGGGCCGAGGGATGCTCAGCCCGCCACATCTTCTCAAGATTGTAGAAGCTGCGAACCTCCGGCCGGAAGATGTGGACGATCACATCGCCGGCGTCGATCAGCACCCAGTCGCCGACACGCAATCCCTCGACGCGAAGGTTGCTGCCGCCGGCCTGCTTCAAATCCTCGATGAGATGGTCGGCGATCGCCGCGACGTGCCGCTGCGAGCGGCCGGTGGCGATGACCATGTAGTCGGCGAGGGCGGATTTTCCGGTGAGATCGATCGGGGCGATATCCTCGCCCTTGGAGTCTTCAAGACTGGTGAGAACCACCTTGATGGCGGCCGCGGAGCCAAGTTCACGGCGGGCGGCCGCAAGACGGGGAGAGCGGAAACGCGTCTCCTCACTGCGAAGTGCGGTTGTCAGCGTTCGGTCCCTTCTCCTTCAGTGTCGTGCCGGGGCGGCACACCCTTGAGAATATGCGTAGGAGCGTGAAGCTTTCAAGACGTCTTGCGCGAGCCGGCGCGAATCGCGGTCGAAGAGAGCGCGACGTGCGGAGAGGGCAAGAAAACCCATGCCGGCGGCCGGCTTCCAGCCAATCCGGCAGCATCGGTCGGGTCGCGCCGAAAGCGCCAAAGGGTCCTGGCGGCGGGCGAGGCGAGAGCGCGCAGCGCCGATCCCGGCCGGTTGAAGATCGCGATCGGCAGGGCCTCGGCGATCGCCCGCCAATCGCGCCAATGGTCGAAGGAAGCGAGGTTGTCGGCGCCCATCATCCACACGCAATCGACCCCGCGCAGCCTCGGAAGCAGCCGCGCGAGCGTCTCGGCGGTATAGGTCGTGCCCAGCGTTGCTTCGACGCCGGTAACCTTGATGCGCGGATCGTTGGTGATGAGACGCGCCGCCCTGATGCGACGCGCGAGATCGGCGGTAGGTGCGTTCCGCTTTAGCGGATTATGCGGCGATACCAGCCACCAAACCTGGTCGAGCACGAGCGCGCGCAACGCCACGCGGCTGACCTCGACGTGACCGGAATGGGGCGGATCGAACGTGCCGCCGAAAAGTCCCACCCGCATGCCGGGCTGTGATGGTGGCAGGCGGAGATCAGCGGCGTTTGCTCCTTCGTCGCGGCCCGTCAAGGCCTCACCTGGCCGGACCCGTGGACGCGATACTTGAAGCTAGTCAGTTGCTCGACACCGACGGGACCGCGGGCGTGCATGCGGCCGGTAGCGATACCGATCTCGGCCCCCATGCCGAATTCGCCGCCGTCGGCAAACTGGGTCGAGGCGTTGTGGAGGACAATGGCGCTGTCGACTTCGGCGAGGAACTTTTCGGCGGCCGCTCCATCGTCGGTGACGATCGAATCGGTGTGGTGCGAACCATAGCGTTCAATATGGGCGATGGCAGCGTCGATGTTGTCGACGACGCGCACCGCGATGATCGCGTCGAGATACTCGGACGACCAGTCGGCTTCCGTCGCGGGCGTTACGCCGGCGACCGCCGCGAGGGCAGTTTCATCGCCGCGGATAGCGCAGCCTGCATTCTGCAGTGCGACGACCAGCGGCTTCAGGTGAGTGCCGACAACCGCGCGATCGACCAACATTGTCTCGGCGGCGCCGCATACGCTGAGGCGGCGCATCTTGGCGTTGACGACGATCTTTTCGGCCATTGCGAGATCGGCGCGCGCGTGGACGTAGACGTGGCAGATGCCTTCCAGATGCGCGAAGACAGGAACGCGCGCCTCCGCCTGGACGCGGGCGACGAGCCCCTTGCCGCCGCGCGGCACGATCACGTCGATGCAGCCGTCGAGACCTGCGAGCATCTGGCCTACGGCGGCGCGGTCGCGGGTCGGCACCAGCTGGGTGGCAGTTGCCGGCAGGCCCGCCGCAGTCAGGCCCTCGACGAAGCAGCGGTGTATGGCCGCCGACGAGCGGAAAGAGTCGGAGCCGCCGCGAAGGATCGCGGCGTTGCCGGCCTTGACGCAGAGCGCAGCCGCATCGGCGGTGACGTTCGGCCGGCTCTCGTAGATGATACCGATGACGCCCAGCGGCGTGCGCACCCGCTCGATGCGCAGACCGTTCGGGCGGTTCCAGGCAGCCAGCACGGCGCCGATCGGATCGGGCAGCGCGACAACCTCCTCGATGCTCCTGGCTATTGCGTCGATGCGATCCGGTTTGAGGACGAGGCGCTCGACGAAGGCGGCCGTGGCGCCCTCCTTGCCCATGGCGGCGACGTCCTTCGCGTTCTCCGCGAGGATGGCCGCCATGTCGCGACGGAGGGCTCTTGCTGCGCCGGTAAGAGCGGCGTTCTTGGCAGCCGTCGACGCCAGTCCCAGGACGTGCTCGGCCGCCCGCGCCGCGCGGCCGATTGCCGCCATCTCAACGGCAACCGCAACGATCGGATCCTGCGTGATTTCGGCGACATTCATGGCCGGTACGTGGGGTTCGTCTGGTCGGTCTATTGTCAGTTTATCGAGCGTCGGCGGGTTTGGCACGGGGGGCCTCGATGCGCAACCCGCCGACGGTTACGCCTCCGTGAAGGCGCTTTGACTTCACGGCGCGGGCAGGCCATGAGGGGCGTCTTCCGAGCGGCGAGTTTCATGACCTTTTTTACCGCCACCCCGCGCGAACAGAACATCCCGCTCGGCATCCTGCTGATGTTCGCATCGGTCTTCACCTTCTCCGTCAACGACGTGCTAGGCAAATGGCTGGCGGGCAGTTATCCCGCCTTGCAAATCCTGCTCTTTCGCAGCGTTGCCTCGGCGATCCTGCTGACGCCGGTGATCCTGCGCGTCGGCTGGCGGACCCTGTTCAATCTCGAGCGGCCGCGATTGCAATTAGTGCGCGCCGTCCTCGCCAGCGTTGAGGTGGCGCTGTTCTACTGGTCGGTCCACTACCTGCCGCTCGCCGATGCCATGACCTATTACCTCGCCGGTCCCATCTACGTCACCGTGATGGCGGCGCTGTTCCTTGGCGAGAACATCGGCTGGCGACGCTGGTCGGCGGTCGTCGTCGGCTTCATCGGGGTGCTCGTCGCCCTCGGGCCGTCCGCGTCGACCGTGGGCTGGCCAGCGCTGATCGCGTTCACCGGCAGCGTGATCTATTCGATCTATCTGGTAATCACGCGTACACTGCGCAGGACTCCGGATTTTGTGATGGCGGCATGGCAGGTGGCGTCGGCGCTGGTGCTGGGCATCATCGCCGCCCCGCTGGCATGGACGCCGCTGGCCCACTGGCAGGATGGCTTCCTGCTGGCGCTGCTCGGGGTCGCCTCGCTCGCCGCCATCATTGGCCTCAACCGCTCGCTGTCGGTGGCGCCGGCGTCGGTCGTCGTTCCCTACCAGTACATGATGATCGTGTGGGCGGTGATCTTCGGCTACTTCGTCTTCGGCAACGTGCCCAGCGTGCAGATGCTGATCGGCGCGGCCATCATCATCGGTGCCGGCCTCTTTATCTTCTTCCGCGAGCAGACCGTAGGGCTCGATCCGCGCGAAGAGCTGGCGCCCGAGCGCTAGCCAAGCTCACGATCGTTACCTATCTTCTGCGGCATGAGTGTCGCCGGAGCCGCAAAGAAAATCAGTCGGGCCGTGGCCGAATGGCCCGACACCGCCGAAGTGCCGCATCGTTTCGGCGGTGTCGAATTCAGCGTCGGCAAGCGTGAAATCGGCCACCTTCACGGCGACCGGCTGCTTGACGTGCCGTTCCCGCGGGCGGTGCACGATGCACTCATCGCCGAGGGTGCCGCTGAGCGTCACCACATATTGCCGGACAGCGGCTGGGTCAGTTTTCGTCTTGCAAAGGACGAGGACGTGTCGGCGGCGATCGCGCTGCTGCGCACCTCCTACGATCTCATCGCCGAGCAGGTGAAGCGCCGCCGTGCGCAAACCGCGGCGGCGAAAGCCCGCCGAACCTAGTCGCCGCGGAGCGCCATGTCGTCGCGGTGGATCATCTCGGAACGGCCCGCGAATCCCAGGATCGTTTCGATCTCGCTGCTGTTCCGCCCGGCAATGCGCTGCGCGTCTGCGGCGTCGTAGGCGACCAGCCCGCGCCCGATCTCCTCGCCGTTCGGCCCGCGGATCGCAACCGCATCGCCGCGATGGAAGCCACCCTCCACCTTGCTCACACCTGCCGGCAGCAGACTCTTGCCGGCGCGCAACGCCCTGACAGCGCCGGCGTCGACGATGACGGCGCCACGGGTTTCCAGATGGCCGGAAATCCAGCGCTTGCGGGCCGTAACGGGATTGGCGTCGGCGAGGAACCAAGTGCATTTCTCGCCGGCCGTAATGCGCGCGAGCGGGTTCGGCTCGTGACCCGACGCGATGACCATGGTGGTGCCGGCGGCAGTGGCGATCTTGCCGGCCTCGATTTTGGTCTGCATGCCGCCGCGCGAGAGTTCCGAGCCGGCAGCGCCTGCCATCGCCTCGATCGCCGGCGTGATGCGCTCCACAGCCTCGATCAGCGTGGCGTTCGGATCGCTCGCCGGCGGCGCGGTGTAAAGCCCGGCGACGTCGGAGAGCAGGACCAGCAGATCAGCGCTCATCATGGTGGCGACGCGCGCCGCCAGACGATCGTTGTCGCCGTAGCGGATTTCGCTGGTGGCGACGGTGTCGTTCTCGTTGATGACGGGAACGGCGCGCAGGCGCAGCAGCGTACCGATGGTCGAGCGGGCGTTGAG
>DATCBY010000054.1:0-8556 GCA_036511595.1 Bauldia sp. | reverse complement strand
CCTGGCCTGTCGAATGGTAGTCCGGATGAAGATCGCGGACGACTGCACGGGGCGTCACGCGGTGAAGGCGAACCAGATCGGCGACGGCGGCGTCATACCCGTCTCGCGCCTCCGGCGTGTCGAGATCTCCGAGGTGCTGGCTAAGAACGACGCCGGCCGGCGTACCAAGGGCGACGACCGCCTTGAGATGGCCGCCGAGGGCGAGGATCCCCGGCTCCGCCGCCTCGGCATCGGACACACGCGCAGGCGCATATCCGCGGCCACGGCGGAGCAGCATCGGACGAGCGGCAACCACACGAGCAACCGAGTCGTCGAGCGGGCGCACGACTGGCCGATCATCGATGAGGAAAAGGTCGGCAATGCCCGCGAGGCGAAGCAGCGCCGCCTGTTCGTCGATAACGATAGGTTCATGGGCCCGGTTGCCGCTGGTAGCCACGACCGGGAACCCCAGCTCTGCCATCAGCAGATGATGCAGCGGCGTATAGGGCAGGATGGCGCCGATCAGCGGCACGCCAGGCGCGACGGCTGCGGACACGCTGCCGGCACCCCGGCGCAGGAGGACGATAGGCCGCTCGCGCGACATCAGCAGTTTCGCTTCCGCGATGCCGATCTCCGCCTCGGCCGCTGCAGCAGCGAGGGAGGCAAACATGACGGCAAGAGGCTTTTCCGGGCGATGCTTGCGCTCGCGGAGACGCCCGACCGCCGCATCCTTCCGAGCGTCGACCAGCAGGTGGAAGCCACCGACGCCCTTGACCGCGACAATCTCACCGCGGCGCAGCGCTTCCGCCGCGTTAAGGAGCGCCGCACCGCGCTCGGCCAGCACCGTCCCCGTTCCGTCCCAGAGGGCGATTCGCGGGCCGCAGAGGGGACATGCGTTCGGCTCGGCGTGGAACCGGCGATCGGCCGGGTCATTGTATTCCACGCGGCAGTCCGGGCAGAGCGGGAAGCGGCGCATCGTCGTCCGCGCCCGATCGTAGGGAATCTCTTCCACGATCGAATAGCGCGGGCCGCAGTGGGTGCAGTTGGTGAAGGGATAGCGGTAGCGGCGGTTAGCGGGATCGAACGTCTCGGCGAGACAGTCGTCGCAGGTCGCGATGTCAGGCAGCACGGCCGTCGTGGCAAAACCCATAGCCACACTCGGGCGGATTTCGAACAAGGCGCCGCCGCGCACGAAAAGCGGTGCGCTGTCGATCGAGGTCACCCGCGCGTTCGGCGGCGGCGCGCGTTGCATCTCCCGCACCAGGGCGGCGATGCCGGTCGGACTTCCCTCGGCCTCGATGGTCACGCCCGCCGGCGTATTGGCGACCCAGCCGGCGAGGCCCAGCGCCGTCGCGCGGCGATAGACGAATGGGCGGAAGCCAACCCCCTGCACCGTACCGCGCACCTCGAGACGTACCCGCTCGCGCGGCGCTTGGCTGGCGCGGAGGGAGGTGGCGCTCATGGGCTGGTCTCGACCTCAATGCCATTGAGGAGGACATCCGCGGCATGCGCATCGTGGATGTCCGTGGAAATGGCCGCCTCGATCGCCGCCCCTTCAGCGATCGTGCCGGCAGCCGCCCGCTCGAAATGTTCGGCAAAATGACCGGGGCTCATATGGCTGAGCGCACCCAGCCACACCGACACGCCGATTACCGACTGCGCTTTCTCGGCTTCCGCCGTCTTCAGGATCTGGCGCATGAGATCGGCCATGAGCGCGTGCTCGTGCATGGCTACCCGGCCTCCACGCGCATTTCGTGGAGAACGCCAGCGACGACGCGGGCGACGGCCTCGGCCACAGGCGCCGATAGCGGCGCGCCGAGGTCGAAGCGTTCGCCTTCGACGGCGAAGACCACGCATCGCTTGGGCAGGCTGCCGAGGACACGAGCGAGTTCGATCGACTCGGCCAGCCCGACGGCGTGGGACGAGGTCGCAAACAGGGGACGCGGTACGGGCGCGAAAACCACGTCGAGGCGATGGATGGAGCCCGGCGCGTTCCCCGAGAGTGCGGCATCGATGACGATGACACCGTCGACGCCATCGAACAGGTCGAGGAGCTGGGCGGCGTCGCCGTCGGTCTCGATCACCTCAACGTCGGGCGGGGCCTCGGCGCGAAGCCGGGCGGCAACGACCCGGCCGACGGCGTCGTCGCCGCGATCGTGGTGGCCAATGCCTATGATGCGGGTGCGGGCCATTTTCGCTTCAGCCACGGTCGATGCGCAAGTCGAGGAAGTGGGTCGCGCAGGAAATGCAAGGATCGTAGTTCCTGACCGTCTGCTCGCAACGATGGCGTAGTTCATCGTCGGGCAGATCGAGCCAACCCTTGATGAGAAGCCGGAGATCCTCTTCGATGCTCGGCTGATTTTGCGAAGTAGGCGGCACGATCTGGGCATCGAGGATGGCGCCGTCCTCCGCAAGGCGATAGCGATGATAAAGCAGGCCGCGCGGCGCCTCGGTGGCGGCGTAGCCGACCGCCGCCCTCGCTTCGGCGGGGACCGAGGGTCGATCCGGCTCCTCGTAGTTCTCCAGAATACGGACCGCCTCGTCGCAGGCGTAGAGAACCTCAACGGCGCGCACGACAATGCTCTGGTATGGATTCGTGCATATCGGCGCAATGCCGGCGGTATGGGCTGCCTCTCGCGCGAGCGGCGACAGCTTGTCGAAATTCAGGCCAAAGCGGGCGAGCGGCCCGACCAGATAGGCGCCGCGCTGGCGCAGGTGAGAATGCAGCGCATTGGAATGCGCGACGTGGGTTTCCTCGAAATGCGCATCGTATTCGTTTGCCGCGATGTCGAGGCCGCGGTTGGAGACGATGTGGCCCTTATTCAGCGGATACTCATCCGGATGGCGGAGAGAAACCAGCTCGTAGTCGCGCGAGCGATCGGGAAAATCGAAGCCGGCGGTCCAGCGCACGGTTTCGAGAGCCAGGTCGCGGGCGCGTTTCATGGTCTCGGCCGCAGCTCGCATATCGCGCTTCGCCGGCGTCTTGTAGAAGCCGCCGACGCGAACATTGATCGGGTGAATCTCGCGCCCGCCGACCAGCGTCATCAGGCTGTTGCCGGCCTTCTTGAGCAACAGGCCGCGCTTGACGATCTCGGCGTGATCGCGCGCCATCTCGATGGCGCCCTCGTAGCCCAGGAAATCCGGTGCGTGCAGCATGTAGATGTGGAGCGTGTGGCTCTCGATCCATTCGCCGCAGTAGAGAAGCCGGCGAAGTTCCCGAAGCTGACCGCCGACGGCGACGCCGAGGGCATTTTCCATAGCGTGCACGGCGCTCATCTGGTAGGCGACCGGGCAGATGCCGCAGATGCGGGCGGTGATGTCTGGAGCTTCGCTGTAGGCTCGACCGCGCAGGAACGCCTCGAAGAAGCGAGGCGGCTCGAAGATGCGGAGCTGCGCTTCCGTCACCTCGCCGTCGCGAACAACAACGGTGAGCGCGCCCTCACCCTCAACGCGGGCCAGGTAGTCGACCTTGATCGTTTTACGCGCCATGACGGTCGGCTTCCTTGCGGAACTCGTCGGCGTTGGCGTTGAAAGTGCGGTAGATGCGTTGCAGTTCGCCCTCGGTCATCCCGAGGCCGGCGAGCTGGCGGCTCAGGGCGGGCGCGTTCGGGGTCTCCATCGGGCCGAAGCAGCCGTAGCAACCCCGGTCGTAGCTCGGGCAGAGCGCGCCGCAGCCGGCGTGGGTGACCGGGCCGAGGCACGGGGTGCCGTGGGTGACCATGACGCAGACGTTGCCCTTCAGCTTGCATTCGACGCAGACGCTGTGAGCCGGGGTCACAGGTTTGCGGCGGGCAAGGAAGGCGCTGAGCACCTCGATCAGTTGCACCTTGTTGATCGGACAGCCGCGCAGCTCGAAATCGACCGGCACGTGGGCGGCGATCGGCGTCGAGGTCGAAAGCGTCGAGATGTATTCCGGGTGGGCGTATACGACGGACGTGAAGGCCGTCACGTCGGAAAAATTGCGTAACGCCTGGATGCCGCCGGCAGTGGCGCAGGCGCCTATGGTGATGAGCGCCTTCGACTGCTTGCGGACCTCGCGGATGCGTTCCGCGTCGTGGGCGTTGGTAATCGAGCCCTCGACCAGCGAAAGATCGTAGGGCCCCTCCACCACCGCCCGCGTCGCCTCGAGAAAGTAGGCGATCTCGACCGCACCGGCGACGGCGAGCAGTTCGTCCTCGCAATCGAGCAGTGACAGCTGGCAACCGTCGCAGGACGAAAACTTCCAGACGGCGAGCTTGGGCCGGGTTGCCATCTCAGATCTCCCGCATGACGATGAGCCGGCGGAGATCGGCCCACGTCGCGACCGGCCCGTCCTTGCAGACGAAGTCGGAGGAGAACTGACAGTGGCCGCAGTGGCCGATGGCGCATTTCATGTTGCGTTCCATCGAGAGATAGATCGACGACGCGGAAACACCCGCCTTCTCGAGCCCGGCTGCAGCGAAGCGCATCATGATCTCCGGCCCGCACAACATGGCGATGGCATGCGCCGGATCGAAGGCAGCGCGCTCGATGAGCGTCGTCACCACGCCGACATTGCCGTGCCAGCCACGCCCGGCGCGATCGACCGTGACTTCGATTTCGATGTCCAGACGCGTGCGCCAACCTTCCAGTTCGTTGCGGTAGAGGATGTCGGTGGGGCTGCGCGCGCCGCAGAGGATAACGATGCGTCCATAACGGTCGCGCTCGGCCATCAGGCGATAGAGCGTCGGCCGCAACGGCGCCAGGCCGAGACCACCCGCCACAATGATAACGTCGGAGCCGACGGCCGCATCGAGAGGCCAACCCCCACCATAAGGGCCGCGGAGGCCGAGCGGGTCGCCAGGCCGTAGCCGGGCAAGGGCGTCGGAGACCTTGCCCACGGAGCGAATGGTATGAACGAGTCGTTCTGGCCGGGTCGGATCGCCGCTGATCGAGATCGCGGCCTCGCCAACGCCGAAAGCGTACAGCATGTTGAATTGACCTGGCGCGAAGGGAAATCCACTGTCGCCCGCGTCGATGTTGAGGGTCCAGACGTCGGCAAGCTCCTGCTGCGCTGCGGCGACGCGGACAACCTTCGGCACCATCGGGGCGGCGGCAGGTCGGTCGAGCATTGCTTCAGGCCTGCTTGCCATAGATGTCCAGCAACTGAATGCGGGTCGCCTGCAGACGGCTGACGAGCATCGGCACGAACCGCAACATCATCTGGTACCCGACGTCGTGATCGGCGTCGCACTTGTCGCGCAGGCAGCGGGCATCCATGCCGATGGCGCGTACCAGATCGACGGCCCGGGCGTCGTGAATCCATTTGTACGGCGGAAGGAGCCACGATACGCCGACGATCTCCCCCGGTCCGGCGGTCTGGAAGGTGATCGCCGACCTTCCGGGCGCCACGATGTCGAGTGCGACGCGGCCGTGACGGATCAGATAGAACTCGTCGGCGGGCTCGTCGGTGCGGAAAAGGTATTCGCCCGGCTTGAAGACGACGTTGCGTGCACAGCCCGCGAGGAGCCTGATCGTGTCGTCGCCGAGATCGGCAAAGAAGCGGTGTTCGCGGACAATCTGCTCCATGCCCTCGATCATGACGCGCCCACGTGCGCCGATCCATCACGGATGGCGCGCGCCTCCTCGGTGATGTCGATGGCGACCGGACACCAGGTGATGCAGCGACCGCAGCCGACGCAGCCGGAACTGTCGAACTGATCCCACCAGGTAGCGAGCTTGTGGGTCATCCATTGCCGATAGCGGGACTTCGCCGAGGTGCGGACACTGCCGCCGTGGATGAAGGAGAAATCCTCCGTGAAGCAGGAATCCCAGCGCTGGGTGTGCTCGGCCTCGCCGCCGGCGAGATCGCTGCTGTCCTCGGTGCAGGTGCAGAAGCAGGTCGGGCAGACCATGGTGCAGTTGCCGCAGGTCAGGCAGCGTTCAGCGACGTCGTCCCAGCGCGGATGTTCGAGATTGGCGAGCAGGAGATCGCGGATGCCATTGGTATCGAGGGAGCGACCCATGTGGGCGGCGGCGTTGGCGATGGCGGCCCCCGCGGCGGCCGTGTCGGCATCGCTGGCGGGGCGCTGTGGAAGCGCCGCGAGGATCGCAAGGCCGTCGTCACTGCCGACTTCGACCAGATAGCCCCGTTCGCCGCCGGTTACTATCTCGGTCAGCGACAAATCGAACCCTGACCTAACCTCGGGCCCGGTTTCCATCGAGACGCAGAAACAGGTGCCGCCGGCTTCCCCGCAATTGACGGCGACGATAAACGCACCCTCGCGGCGGGTGCGATAATGCGGGTCGACGTACTTGCCTTCGAGGAATACGCGATCCTGCACGGCGATAGCGGCAAGCTCGCAGGCGCGCACGCCGATAAAGGCGAATCTCGTTTCCGTCTCCGGCTCAGCGATTATCGCCATCCCCTCCGCATCGCGGGTTGCCTGCCACAGGCTGCGGCGTGGGGGATGCAGGTACTTCTTCCAGGAATGCGGGCCGACGACGTAGCCAAAAAGCGCATCGTCGCTGCGCCGCTTCAGGCGATAGTGGCCGCCATCCTGCTCGTCCGTCCAACCGGCCGGCAAGTCGCCGACACCATCGATATCGTCGTACACAATGGCCTGATCGCGCACGGTCGGGCCGCAGACCCTGTAGCCCGCCGTATTGAGCGAAGCGATGAGCGCCTGCAGTCCGTCACGTGTGAGCACGACTTGCCCGGCAAGCTGCCGCATCTAAGCACCTCAGGGCCGGTATTTCGGTTGACGAGCCATGATCCCACACTTCACTTCGGAGGGTAAGCGCATTTGTCGAAAGATAAGGCAAGCGCCAGCAGTCCGATGCCAGCCGCCATCAATGGCCACACGACAACTGCGCCGAACAGAAGGCGGAACGCGCGTCGCGTTGGCTCACCAGAGACTACATCTACAAATATTTGGTCCCTAAAGACGGTCCACGCCCGGACGCTCGCCTGATGCGCGAAGTTGTGCAGCAGTCGCCACCCTTACCGGATACGTGCGCTGCCCAACGACGCAGCGCTAGCTACTGCGTCCAGCCCTGGTCGGGATCCCGCCAATGCTTCCAGTCATGGAACTGGTTGTTCTGCGCGGTTCTGTAGCTCTACATATTAATGAAGGTCTTGGCAGCGATGCGGGTGTACCGGCACAGCGATCTGCCGATCGTTCCGATACTTCTCGCCGCCTTCGCGCTGTACAACGGCCACGCCCCCTAGCAAACGGCAAGGAATGATCACACCGGGCGCGGAGACGTTCGGCCGAGGTCGCGTCCACGCGAACAAAGATCGGTTCGAACGAGGTCTGTTAGCCCTTTTGGGCGCTGCAGTGAAGAAGGCGAACTAGCTGTACCTCTGAAGGCGCCGCCGCATCGTGCCCGGCGTTCGGCGGTCAGCCCAGAGCACGTCCGCCCATCTCGGACGATGGCTCTTCGGCAGCCAGGTTGGTCGTCGGCATGGACAGGCTCCATTGTAGGCCCTCAGGGGCGAAGTCCATCGCGACCTTGCCGTTGAGTGCTTTGGCAACCATCCGCTCGATGACCACGCGGCCAAAGCCGCTGCGAGAGGGAGGCGTTATGATTGGACCCCCCCGTTCCACCCAGTTCAACCGCAACTCGCGCAGCTCACTACCGTGGTTTTCCAGACCCCAAGATACGGCAACGTGCCAGTCGAGAGTGAGAGCGCACCGGATTTGACAGCGTTGGTCGCCAATTCGTGCAGCGCGAACAGCGGCGGTGACGATGAGAGCCTCCAGCAGCGGGGTTCAACCGCATCGCACGCACTGGCGGCACCGCGGCTTCTATCGTCGCGAGCAGCCCACGAGCTATTTCGCAGTCGCCCTGCCCACTCGTCGATAAAACCACTTCTTCGCCAGTTCAGTCGCCACGACATAGCCGCCCACGATCAATAACGAGGCCGCGATTTCCGCTCCTGACAGGGGAACGAAGCCGAATGCCGCTGAAAGCGCTCCGAGAAAGGGCGTCGCGAGCGCAAGGCCTACGATCATCGCTACCATTAACGCCAACAGGCCGCTCGGCCGGCTGCGGAATGCCAGGCGCCGCGTGCGGAGCACAAGAAGGACGGTAAGCTGGGTAAGCAACGAGATCAGGAACCAGGTTGTCTGGAACACGGCCTCGCCGGCATGGAAGACCAACAAGAGGACGCCGAAGGTGATCAGATCGAATACCGAGCTGGTCAGGCCGAAGAGGATCATGAAGTGCTGCACGTCGTTGATCGACCAGCGTTGCGGCAGCGTCACGCGTTCTGGGTCGACCCCGTCGGTGGCGATGGCAAGTCGGAAAGAAAATTGTTGAGCAATATCTGCTTAGCGACGCGGGCCTGACCCGAGCCTTACGCGTAGCTCCTCCGCATCACAGCTCCAGTATGGGACGTCGGTTTGAGGCGCTTTCATCCACCGGCGCTCGTTTGGGGCGAAGCCTTCGGGTAACAGATCGCAATGTCAGGTGTTGTAGCCTTGGAGGATGCGGATGTAGTTGGCCCGCTCAAAGGCCTGCGGATCCTTGAGCCGCCGCTGCTCCATGATACCGCGCATTTCGTTGACCGACCCGAATTCCCGGGCCTCCAGCCAGGACGTCAGCCCGGCGACG
>DATCBY010000053.1:0-3258 GCA_036511595.1 Bauldia sp. | reverse complement strand
CGGGCGAAGCGATACGTGTGATCGTCGATCGACGTGGTTTCGCGAATGCACAGGGCGTCGAATTCGGCGAGCCGCGGCAGATCGCGGCGGGTAATCGGCTCGATTTCGACGCCGAACTTCTCGGCGATGCGCGACCAGTGTTTCAGGGTGGCGAGGCTGGATGGCGGCAGTTCTTCCTGAGGATTGTACAAGACGGCGAAGGAATAGCGTGGGGCGGCGCGGTCCTTCTTCGAGCGCCATTCGCGCGTCGTGTGGGTGTGGAGCGCGGCGTGAAAGTGGACGAGTTCCGGCGGTGAGAGCTTGGTGACCGGAACCGCGGCCAGCTTCCTGATCTGCGGGCGGCCGCCGTTCTCTATGGTTACGTCAAGCACCGGGCAGCGAAACCAGTCGAACAGCAGACGGCCAAAGCGATCGAAGCGGCGATCGGCAACCGCGCCGAAATAGACGAGAATGCGCGAGGGAACCGTTTTGTCGTCAGCGGCAGCCAGCGCCTTGGCGAGCGAATCGTCGAGTTCCGGCAGGGCCTGGGCGTAAAGCTGGCGGGCGCCGAGATCGACCATCGTCTCGACCGAGGGAATGACGCGGTGGCCGCGGGCCTCGGCGAGCAGCGACGAGTAGTAGCCGCGGCTCTGGTAGTTGAACGAGCGCGACAGGTTGATGATCTTCGGCCGCGCGCCAGAGAAAAGATTCGTTCGCGCCAGGTAATCCTTGGTGGTGATCACCTTGTGGGGAGTGTCGGCGTTCGGAAAGTCGCGTGCGCTGTCGACGAGGATAACCCAGTCGGCCATATCTCAGGCGCCTCGTTGGCGGCGCGAGCCTGCCGTCGCGGATCGGTCGCCGAGCAGCTGCTTCTCGTAGCGCAGCGCATCGGTGCGATCGGCGTAATAGCGGTCGTAGCGGCCGATGAGCCGGTAACCGCGCCGCTCGTAGAAGCGAATAGCCGGAAGGTTGTCCTCGCGCACTTCCAGCCTCAACACCCTTTGCTTGCGGCGAATGGCGAGGGCTTCGGCGTCGGCGAGCAGACGGCGCCCGAGACCTTCGCTGCGGCGTTCACCATCGACGGCAATCGAGTACAAGCGGGCAACCGAAGACCCTTTCCGGAAGAGGACAAGAGAGTAGCCGTGCACCGCGCTTCCCCGCTTCGCGGCGACAACCCGGAGGCAGGCGCTCGGCCGGCCAAGAAGACGCCTGAGGCTTCGCCGGGCCAGATGATCGGTGGCGAAAGAACGCGCCTCAAGGGCTCCCAGACCGTCGAGGTCGGCACCACGCGCGTTACGAATTTCCGCTCCTGGCATATGCCGATGGGACCGCGACTCGCAAAACTCGGCGCGGATGTGACGCCGATTTCGGACAAAACTCAAGAATTCTTGGAGTCGCGCCCCCGAATTCCTTTCGCAGGCCGCAGCCGGCAGCGGCTGACCCCCTAGCTTAGAACTTCCGGGCGCAGCTGCGGCTTGCCGGCCTCTTCCTCGCGGGCGGCGCGGAACTCGGAAAGCGTGCCGTTGAGCGCCATGCCGATTGCCTCGCCAAGGGCGCGCGCGGTGTCGATGCGCGACAGGAACACATAGTCGGCGCCGGCGGCGTAGATGGCTTCGCAATCGGCGAGGTTCACGGCATTGGCGATGATGATTGCATGCGGGCTGAGGCGCCGCACGCTGGCAACGATACGGCGGTTATCGGTGCCGCGGATGAGATCGTCGGGAACGGTCGACACGACGACGCGGGCACGATCGATGCCGGCGTGATGAAGGGTATCGGCGTTGGAAAGATCGCCATATTCGACATGCGCGCCGACGGCGCGGATGCGATCGTGAAGGGCGACGTTGAAATCGATGACCAGAGTCTGCTTCACCAACGATGGATCGTCGCGGGCGATGTCGTGCAGCAGGGACGAGGCGACGCGATGGAAGCCAAGCAGCGCCAGGCGCCATTCCTTCTCATCGGCACGCTCGGCCTCGGGGGGATCGCGGAAGCCGAGGCGTTTGAGCGTCGGTGCGACCAGCGCGTGGATGCGATAGGCGGCACCGTAGATCGGCGTCGTGGTCAGTGCGGTCAGGACGAAAGCGAAGATGACCGCACTCGACAGGTCGGCCGACAGGTGGCCGAGGTCCTTTCCCAGAAATGCGATGACCAGGCTGAACTCGGAAATCTGGGCGATACGGAGCGCGGTTACCTCGGCGTTCCGCTGATCGAGGCCATTGAAATAAAGCAGCGGAAAGACGACGAGCTGGCGCGCCGCGATGGCGGCGGCGGCGATGCAGACGGCGAGGATGAGCACCGCCGGACCGCTCGGTGCGGGAATGCCAAGGCCCAGGCCGACGAAAAATAGCGTGACGAAGAAGTCCTTGACCACGCTCACTTTTGTAATGATTTCGATCGAGTAGGGCAGGCTCGCAATGGTGGCGCCGGCAATCAGCGCGCCCATGCCGGAGCTGACGGCAAGATGGGTCTCGGTCCCGAACAGAATGTACATGATCGGGTCGAAACTGGCGCCCAGAAACACGATGGCGAAGCACCACGCGATGGCGCCGACCAGAATGATCTCTGGGACCTTGGCGATCCAGCGGAAGGCGACGGGGAAGAGCGTGCGGGCGGCGAGGAAGGTTATGCCGCCGAGGATGGCTATGCCGATAAACGACTCGATGATCGAAAGAATCTCGGGATGCTGCAGATTGGGCTGCAGGACGATGACGATGATCGCCCACACATCCTCGATGACCAGCAGCCCGAGGGCGATGCGGCCGGGGACGGTGTCGAGTTCGAAGGCCTCCTGAAACAGCTTGACGACGAGCAGCGTCGAGGAGCCGCCGATGACCAGACCGACGTAAAGCAACCCCAGCCCACCGCCGAGGATGGTGGCAAGTCCGAGAAACGCCAGGAGGTGCGCCACTAGGAAGCCGAACAGGACGATGAGAGGGTATTGCATCAGGCCGGTGAGAATTATCGTGCGGCCGCTTTTCAGGATCTTGCCGACATCCATCTCCAGGCCGATAACGAAGAGAAGCAGCACGAAACCCAGTTCGGCGATGGTGTTGATGTTCTGGGGATCGGTGACGAGCTTCAAGCCCAGCGGGCCGGCGACGATGCCCGCGAGGATGTAGCCGGCGATGGCCGGAAATTTTATACGCGTGAAGAGGACGGCGAGGACGCCCGACAGGAAAAGCCCGATGCCGATATCGTGGACGAGCGGCGGCAGCACGCCTTCCGCGGCAGCAGCGGGAGCCGCGCCGACCAGCAGGGCAACGCTGCCCATGGCGG
>DATCBY010000052.1:0-70685 GCA_036511595.1 Bauldia sp. | reverse complement strand
CAAGGCCGGGCAGGACTACTTCCCCGACCAGTCCGACAACTTCTTCGTCGGCAACTCCTTCCCGACCTGCGGCATCAACTTCACTGCGCAGGAAATCACGGGTCAGAACAAGACAGACACCAAGTAAGTTCTGTCTCGGAGTGGCGCCGCGGGGGCAAACCCCCGCGGCGCTGTCGTATCTGCTATCTTCGTCCTCGGGAGGAATAAATGGACGAGGCAGACCCCCTCTTCCGCATGGAAGGCGTCTCCAAGCGCTACGGCGGGGTGCGCGCGCTCGACGGTGCCAACCTGACCGTCGTCCCGGGCCGTATCCACGGCATCCTCGGCGAGAATGGCGCCGGAAAATCGACCCTCATCAAGATCATGGCGGGCGTGGTTGCGCCCGATACCGGACGAATGACGCTGAACGGCAGCGAGGTTTTCTTCGCTTCCCCGGCCGCGGCAAACCAGGCCGGCATCGTTTGTATCTTCCAGGAATTGTCGCTGATCCCGGAACTCAGCGTCGCCGACAACATTTGCATCAGCGACCCTCCCACGCGCTACGGCATGATCGACCGGCGCGCACAGCGGCGGATGGCGGAGGAAGCACTTGGCCGCGCGGGAGCGGACGACATCCATCCGCTGGCGCTGGTAAAGGACCTGCCGCTGTCGCGGCGGCAGATGGTCGAGATCGCCAAGGCGCTGGCACGGCAACCACGCATCCTGATCCTCGACGAAGCAACTTCCGCACTGACGGCCTCCGACGTCACGCGGGTCTTCACAGTGCTGAAGCGCCTGAGGGCCGAAGGCCTGGCGCTACTCTACATCTCGCACCGCATGCATGAGATCGCCGAACTCGCCGACGAATGCACCGTCTTCCGCAACGGCAAGAATGTCGCCACCTACCAGGCCGGCACGAAGACCGACAACGAAGTGGTCGAGATGATGATCGGCCGCGAATACAGCCACATCTTTCCGCCGAAACTCGCTGCCGTCGATGGGGGCAAGCCGGTGCTGGAAGTAAGGAAACTCTCGTGGATGGACCGCCTGCGGGATATCAGCCTGGCCGTCCGGCCGGGCGAAGTGATCGGGCTCGGCGGACTAGACGGCCAAGGACAACGCGAATTGCTGCTGGCCCTGTTCGGGGTACTGCGCGGCTGCTCAGGAGAAATCCTCATCGACGGCAAGGCCGTGTCGATAGCCAGCCCATCATTCGCCAAGAGCGACAAGATCGGCATGGCGCTCATTCCGGAGGATCGCAGGACCGAGGGCCTGATGCTGCCAATGACGGTGCGCGAGAACCTTTCGTTTGCCGCGCTCGACCGCGTTTCACACGGCCTCGTCATCGACACCGCCGCAGAATCGAAGCTGATCGATGAGGTCATCCAGCTGCTCGGCATCCGCACCGCCGGCACCGGTATTCCGGTCGGGGCACTTTCGGGCGGCAATCAGCAGAAGGTGGTCATCGCCAAATGGCTGATGAACCAGCCGCGCATTATCCTTCTCAACGACCCGACGCGGGGTATTGACGTCGGCACCAAGCAGGAAATCTACCAACTCCTGCGCAAGCTCGCGGCAGCGGGTGCGGCGATCCTGTTCTATTCGACTGACTACGACGAGTTGATCGGCTGCTGCGACCGCGTACTTGTCCTCTACGACGGGGCGGTCAAGCGCGAGCTGGTGGGCGCGGAGATCACCGAACGGGCGCTGATAGCCAGTGCCCTCAATATCCAGGGCGCGGAGGCCGGCCTGCAGCCGGCGATAGGGGCATGAAAGAGTGGCGCTTCTGGTTCGCGGAGCAGCGGGGGACGCTGCTGGCCATCGGCATATTCGTAGTCATGTTCACTATCTACCTGACCAATCACCCGGCCATCGCAAACAGCGGCTACAACGTCGCCACTCTCAGCAACATCGCGCAGACGGCAGCCAATAAGGGCGTGTTGCTGGCCTTCGTGGCGATGGCGCAGTCGCTGGTAGTCATCACGGCCGGGATCGATCTCTCGGTGGGCATGACCTTCACCCTGACCAACTGTCTGGCATCGTGGATCGTCGTCGGCTCGCCGTTGCAAACGGCCGGTGGTGTGCTAGGCGTGCTGGCGGTCGGGGCGCTCTGCGGCGCCATCAACGGCGCCATCGTGATCTTCGGCCGGCTGCAGCCGATCGTCACCACCATCGCCACGGGTGCTATCTATTTCGGCATCGCCCTGGCGCTGCGGCCGTTTCCCGGCGGCAGCGTCAACGGCGATCTCGCCGATCTGCTGACCGGCAAGATCTTCGATGTCTTTCCAGCAAGCCTCGTGGTTCTTGCCGGGGTGGTGGTCGTCGTCTGGATACCGTTCAGCCGGTCGGTGACCGGCCGCGGCGCCTACGCCGTCGGTTCTTCGGACCTCGCTGCCTACATGTCCGGCGTGCCGGTGCGTCGCGCCAAGTTCGTCGCGTACACACTTTCGGGGCTGCTGGCATCCATCGGTGGACTGTTCCTGACTTTCTTCACCTATACCGGTGAAGCGGCGCTCGCGAGCGGCAATACGTACACGCTGTTCTCGATCGCAGCAGTCGTGCTCGGCGGTGTGTCGCTCTTCGGCGGCAAGGGCAGCGCCATCGGCGCAATCTTCGGAGCGTTGGCTTTCCGGACCATCGGTGACCTGTTGTTCGTGTTTAACTTTGATCCGCTCTGGCAACCGCTGTTTCAGGGCGTGGTGCTGATGATCGCCGTCAGCCTCGGCGCGTTCGGGCTGTTCAGGGTGCGCAACCGGCTGGAGTGGTTCGGATGACCGAGGCTGCACGTCCTGTCCGGGAAGCGGCCAGTCGCATGCCGGCATTCCTCCGTCGCGTCGATCCGGCCGTGGCGACCGCCTTCGGCTGCATCATCCTTCTCCTGCTTGTCGGCAGCCTCTACTCGCGAAATTTCCTGTCGCCGGAATATCTGCTGCAACAGCTCAAGGTGGCGTCGTTCCTCGGCGTCATTGCCACTGGGATGATGCTGGTCATCCTGCTCGGCCAGATCGATTTATCGGTGCCTTGGGTGGTAACGACCGGCGCCATGATGGCGTCGTTCGCATCGTCTTTCGGACCGTGGGGCGTCATCCTCGGCATTCCATTCGGCATCCTGTGCGGTGTCCTTCTTGGCTTGCTGAACGGGGTGGGGGTCGCCTATCTCCGAATACCCTCGATGATCATTACGCTTGCCACCAACGCGGTGGCGCAGGGCATCATGGTCGTTTATTCCGGCGGCTTCTCGCCGAAAGACACCGCCTCGCCACCAATGCGCTACCTCGCCACGGGCTTCATAATCCCGGCGCTGCCCAACGCGGTCATTGTATGGGCGATCGTCGGCGGTATCGCGGTGTTCCTGCTGACGCGCACCACGTTCGGTCGCGCCGTGTATGGCATCGGCAACCGCGAGCGCGCCGCTTATCTCTCGGGCATCAATACACGCCGGATCGTAATGCTGACCTTCGCCATGTCGGGAGGGCTGGCCGCCGTCGGCGGTGTGCTGCTCGCCGGCTATGCGTCGAAGGCGGCGCAATCAATGGGCGACGCCTACCTGCTCCCCTCCATTGCGGCGGTGGTTCTCGGAGGTACGTCGATCCTTGGCGGCCGCGGCAGCTACTTGGGCACGGTCGCCGGAGTGATTCTCATCACGCTCCTGCAATCGATCCTGTCGGTCATGCAGATGCCCGAATCCGGTCGCCAGATCGTCTATGGGGTCGTCATCGTCGGCATGATGCTGCTATACGGACGCGAGCGGCTGGTTCGGTAGGCGCAGTAGTTGCTAACTACCGGTGACGCCCTGAAGGGCGTTGTCGAGGTCGCCGAAGAAGTGGCGGACGCGCTCGGCGTCGGAGCCGAGGTCGTGCGCACCGCCGCGTGCAGCCGAGCGCATGTCGACCCGCGTTCCGTCCCCCTCGGGAACGACGCGGATCGCGACGTCCTGGCGAAAACCGAAGACGAGTGTCTGGGCGACAGCCTCGATCGACCCGGAAGGATCGTCGTCGGAAGGCGCTGAATCGGTAAGGACCCGCCAGCCGCGCTGGTCGACGATGTTGCGCGCCTCAAGATAGACGCGCGCCGCCGATACCGGATAGTGGCGGGGCACGATGTCGGGATAGGCCTGCCGTTGCAGCGCGGCCTCGGCGGTGTCGGGTTCGACGATGGGCGCATCCCCGGGTCGGCGGTCGCGGAGAGCCGCGACGAAGAGGGGCGGGTTGGACGGATCGGTCGAGATGTCGGTCAGTCGGGGCAGCGTAACCACGTCCCACGCACCGATCGCCGGCATGACCAGAATGGCGAGGCCGATAAAGAGGCCGCGGAGGGCCGTGCCGGTGCCGCGGCTCCCGTCGCGCCATATGGCAACGAAGGCGGCGAGCGCCGCGATAACCGAGGCGGCCGCGAGCGCAAAACCCAGCGCCATGGCGGCATAGGTCGAAGTCGCATCCAGGAGGCCTGCGCGATGGCCGACCGCGACGATGATAAGAACGGGAATCGCGAGCGTGCCGAGATAGGAACTCAACCCGGCCAGCCGCGACCGCCCCTCCCGCAGGCGCACCCTCATTGGCCGACCATGATCCCTGGCGCCGCCACGCGTGCCCTCCCCCGTTCCCATCGCGGCTTTGTTCCGCCCGCCGGCGGCGCCATCAATGCCAGATCGCTACCGCCTGTCCAAGCCGTTCCCGAAGTGGCACGTGTGCAACAGCTCGCAAGAAGATTTCGTTAACCAATGGCGGCTATCACCGTTCTGCCGTATTCGGGCGCGTAGCTAGACAAACATCGTACGATTCGATCCGGCATCCTGCCGAACCGACAAGCAGAGAAGTCCCTCCCGTGAGCCGCCACGCCAGCCCGATCGACCACCGCCCCTTCCAGGCCAAGGCCAAGCTGGAGAACCAGCAATCGCTGGTTTCGCAGTACGGCGAGGTTGCCATTCCTGAGGTGGCCGAGGCGCTCCATCACCTCAAAGCGCGGACGGAACATGACGAGCGTCCGGCCGATCTAGCGAGCGCCGCCTAGCGCTCACTTCAGCGCTTCGCCGATCAGGCGGGCCGCGATTGCCCACATCACCAGCGCGACAGCGGCGTCAAGCAGACGCAACGCGGCCGGTCACGCGAACAGCGGTGCCAGCAGGCGCGCGCCATACGCCAAACCGTAGAACCAGATGGCCGACGCGAGACCGGCGCCGACGCCAAAGGCGATCGCGCCGGCCGGCGGATGTCGCGCCGACAGGCCGCCGATGAGCACGACCGTGTCGAGATAGACGTGAGGATTGAGGAAGGTAAGCGCCAGGCAGGTGGCGAGCGTCGCCGCGAGGGTGAGGCCGGCCTGATCCGCCGGACGCAGACCTGCCGGCCGCAACGCGCGGCGGGCGGCAAGCGCGCCGTAGACCACGAGAAAAGCCGCGCCCAGGATCGCGACCATCATTAGTAGTCCGGGATTGCGACCGACTAACGCGCCGAGCCCGGCGACACCGACGGCGATCAGCACCGCGTCCGACAGCGCACAAACGGTGGCGACGGCAAACACGTGCTGGCGTTGCAGACCCTGACGGAGAACGAAGGCGTTCTGCGCGCCGATGGCAATGATCAAACTGGCGCCGAGCAGGAAGCCTTCGCCACCGGCCGAGATGAGTTGCGGATCAATCATCGAAAAGGCTGGCGCGCATTTCGACGACCGGTTCGATAAGACCGGGGTCGTCGGCGTCGGCCTTGTTGACGCGATCGCTGACCTGAAACGCCTCGAAGAAATCGTCGGGCGCTGGGTGAAGCAGGTCGGCGGCTTCTTCCGGATGCGGCTCCGTCAGCCAGCGCTCGAAATTTTCCGGCGCAATGATCACCGGCATGCGCGCGTGAATAGGGGCCACGGTGGCGTTGGCATGGGTAGTGACGATGCAAGCAGAATTGATCTCGCCGCCGTCGCGGTCGGACCAGGTTTCCCAAAGGCCCGCAAAGGCGATCGGACCACCGGTGCGCGGACGCACCCAATAGGGCTGCTTCTCACCGCCCCGCCGGCGCCACTCGTAGAAGCCGGATGCCGGCACCAGGCAGCGGCGGTAACGCATCGCGTTCTTGAACGACGGTTTCTCGATGATGCCTTCGGCGCGGGCGTTGATGAGAAGCGAAAACTGCTTGGGATTCTCCACCCAGGACGGCACCAGACCCCAGCGGACGAGAGCGAAGCGACGGGCGCCATGCTGGTGTCGCACGATAGCAATCGGCTGCGTCGGCGCGATATTATAGCGCGGCGGGAACGGCTCGCCGTCGACGAAACCGAGAAATGCCATGAGCGCCGCCCCATCGTCGGTCAGCGCAAAGCGTCCGCACATCGCCTCCTCCCTTCTTCCCGTCGAGGTTAGCAGATACGGTCGGCGGAAATGGCGATCAAACACGATGTGGGCCGGCCGGTGCTGGGAGTCAGTGTACTGGTGCGCGACGGCGGCCGGGTGCTTCTGGTGAAGCGGGTGCGATCGCCGCTGAAGGGCTACTGGAGCCTGCCCGGCGGGCATGTCGACGGCGGCGAGACACTGCGACAAGCCGCGACGCGCGAGGTGCGCGAGGAGACCGGGCTTGCCGTTCACAATCTTCGCCAGATCGACGTGGCGGAAATCATCAGCGAAGGCGCGGCCGGTGGCGCGCCCTACCACTTTGTGCTTGTGGTGTTTGCCGGACGCGCTGGACCGGCTGACCCGGTCGCCGGCGACGATGCGGCAGAAGCGCGCTGGGTCAGGCAGGACGAACTCAACGGACTGAAGATGACGGACGATACGCGGCGACTGGTGATGCGAAACGGCGATGCGTAGCATTGCAACCGTGCTCCTGCTTGTGCTCGCGCTGCCGATGAGCGCGCAGTCGGCGACCAATCTCGGGCCCGCACCCCCACCGCCACCGGCTGTGTCGGTTCCCGCCGGCCCGGCGGCCCCGCCGCCCTACGAAGACCAGTTGCTGCGCCTGGCGGAAATTCTGGGCGCTGTCCACTACCTCCGGCAGCTCTGCAAATCCGACGACGGCGACGTGTGGCGGCAGCAGATGCAGAAGCTCATCGATGTGGAGCAGCCCGACGAGGGGCGGCGGGCTCGCATGGTCGACCGTTTCAATCACGGGTACGCCACCTACCGTTCGGTCTATCTCGAATGCACGGCCGCAGCGGTGGAGGCGACGGGGCGTTACCTCGAGGAAGGCGCCAGGATCACCACCGACATTACGGCGCGCTACGGGCGCTGATGGTTAACCATTGGTTAACGCGACCGGGCGGTTTTTTAACTCCCGGTTAACCTCTTCTTCACGATACCGCTGCGGAGGCCAACCGATCATGGTAAATTGGCCGGATCAACCCTCTTCGACGTCCAAAAGGACACCCGCAAGATGCCCACCCCGGAAGAGACGACGGTGCGTGCGCGTGAGGAAATGCCCATCGCGGAGAAAAAGCGGGTGGCACTGGCCTACCTCTGCGAGGCTTGGGACAATGCGCTGGCTGAGGGCGTCGATTCCGAAATCCTGGCCCACGCGGCCTTGTTCACGGCGCTCTGCGACCTCATCGCCACCTATGGCGAGGAGCCTGTGGCAGAGCTTGCCAAGACGCTCCCGAAGCGAATCCGGGCGCTCGAATTCACGGTCGACGAACGCACTATCCAGTAGATCCGCCGGAATCCCGGCGTCATTTTCCGAGGATTTGCCGCCAAGCGGCGTGGTCCAGACCGCGCCAATCCTTTAGAGTGCCACTCCGGGCGACCTGTTCGGGATGCTGCGCGCAGGCGCGCGGCGCGCCCGCAGGGACTCGGGGCAATCGGCATGTTCACTTCCTTTCGCGGGTTGATCGTCGGGTTGATGCTACTGGCTTTGGTGGCGGCACCCGCTCTGGGTGCCGCGAAACCACACGCCGTCGAAACCCAGACGATCACGGTCGCGCCCGATCAGGCGGGAGACGGCGACAGCGCCGACACGCCGGGGTCGACGACGCCGAACCCCGGGGCGGCAGCCCCGGGCGACAAAGCCCCGGCGGAACTGCCAGCCGTGGAATACGACCTCTCGAAGCTGCCGAAGCCGGTAGCGCGCCTGCGCGAGCAGATCATTGCCGCGGCGGCAACCGGCGACCCGGAGAAGCTGCGCGTTGTCATCGAAGGCAGTGGCAACCCGCAGTTCGGTCCAGACGGCAGCGGGGATGCGATCGGCTATCTCAAGCTGCAATCGGGCGACGGCGAGGGTCGCGAGATGCTTGCGATCCTCACCGAGGTGCTGGAGGCAGGATACGTCCACGTCGACATCGGCACCCCGGAAGAGATGTACGTGTGGCCCTACTTCGCCCGCTACCCCGTTGACAAGCTGACGCCGCCACAGCTGGTCCAGCTCTTCAAGCTGGTTTACGCCGGCGACTACGAAGACATGCTGCCCGACGGCGTCTACACCTACTTCCGCGTCGGCATCGCGCCGGACGGGACGTGGAAATATTTTACCGACGACGACTAGGCGCGCGGCAGCGCTTCCAGGAAGCGAACCGGCGCGCCAGTTGACGGTGACGCCAGCTCGCCCTCCCACATGACGCGGTTGCCGCGAACGACGGTGCCGACCGGCCAACCGGTAACACTCATGCCCTCATAGGGCGTCCAGCCAGCGCGCGAGGCCATCAACGCGTCGGTTATGGTCGTGCGCCGCTTCAGATCGATCACCGTCAGGTCAGCATCGTAGCCAACAGCGATGCGGCCCTTGCCGGCGATCTGGAACAGTCGCGCCGGTCCGGCCGAAGTCAGATCGACAAATCGCTCGAGACTGAGGCGACCGGCGGCGACGTGGTCGAGCATCACCGGAACCAGCGTCTGCACACCAGGCATGCCCGACGGCGATTGCGGATAGGGTTTCGCCTTCTCGGCCAGTGTATGCGGGGCGTGATCGGAGCCCAGCACATCGGCGGTGCCGTCGGTGACTGCTTGCCACAGACGCCGGCGGTGGCGCGCCTCGCGGATCGGCGGGTTCATCTGCAGTCGCGCGCCCAGTTTGGCGTATTGCGAGGCGTCGAGGGTGAGGTGCTGGGGCGTGACTTCGACCGAGACGGCGTCCTTATGGGCGCGGATGAAATCCATCTCCTCGGCGGTCGAGACGTGCAGGAGGTGGACGCGGGCGCCTTCTTCCTCCGCAATTCGGGTCAGGCGACGCGTTGCGAGCATGGCTGCGTCGACATCGCGCCAGACGGGATGAGACGACGGATCGCCGGCGACGCGCTCGCCGAGGCGTGCTGTGAGGCGCGGTTCATCCTCGGAGTGGACAGAGACGCGGCGGCGCGTACGCGACAGAACCGCGCGCAGGCCATCGTCGTCGGCGACGAGCAGATCGCCGGTGGACGACCCCATGAACACCTTCATGCCGGCGGCGCCGGGGAGGCGCTCGAGCACGGCAACGTCGGCGGCGTTGCCGTGCGTTGCCCCGACGAAGAAGGCGAAATCGCAATGCATGCGACCAAGGGCGCGAGCGACCTTGTCGGCAAGCGTCTCGGCGGTGGCAGTGAGCGGATTGGTGTTGGGCATCTCGAAGACGGCGGTCACGCCGCCCATGACGGCGGCGCGCGAGCCGGTCTGGAGGTCTTCCTTATGCTCGGCGCCGGGCTCTCGGAAGTGGACCTGCGTGTCGATAACGCCGGGCAGGATGTGGAGTCCGGTGCAATCGACTACCTCTCCGGCGCTTTCGGCCGGGACGGCGCCCAGCGCGGCGACACGGCCGTCGCGGACGCCGATATCCCGCCGGCCGACGCCGTCCTGGTTGACGACGGTGGCGTTCCTGAAAACGAGGTCGAAAGTCTCCAAGATTTTCCCGGCCCTGGCCACCCTTGCTCCGCGCGTCGCCTCCGCTTACGTAAGCCAGACGCGGGTTGCAAGCCGGAAGCCTCCATGGACAACGGACGGATTGCCGAGATGACGCGGCGCGGCGTGGTCGCCGTGCGTGGCCTGGACGCGCCCAAATTCCTGAATGATCTGGTCACTTCCGACGTACCGGAAGCTGCCGGTACGGCAAAATTCGGCGCGCTGCTCTCACCGCAGGGCAAGATCCTGTTCGACTTCATCGTCTTTCGCGACGGCGACGGTTTCTTGTTCGACCTGCCAAAAGCCGCTGTGGCCGATTTCATGAAGCGGATGGGCTTCTATCGGCTGCGTGCGAGGGTGGAGATCGCCGACCTTTCTCCCGAACGTGAGGTGATCGCGGCATGGGGCGCTGCGGGCGCGCCGATCGTCGACGGGCCGGTCGCGGCCGATCCCCGCCTCGCCGCGCTTGGCTTTCGCGGCATCGTGCCAGCGGGGGCCGACATGGCGGCGGACTACACTGAAGCCGCTATCGCCGGCTACGATGCGCATCGCATCGCACTCGGCGTGCCGGAAGGCGGCGTCGATTTCGCGTACGGCGAATCTTACCCGCATGACGCCGACATGGATCAGCTCGGCGGGGTCGACTTCGCCAAGGGCTGTTACGTCGGACAGGAAGTCGTGTCGCGCATGCAGCATCGCGGAACGGCGCGCCGGCGCTTCGTGATGGCGCGTGGGGAAGCGCCTTTGCCGGCTGCGGGGACCCCGCTGATTGCCGGCCAGAAATCCGTCGGCGCCCTTGGCTCGTCGGCGGGAATCAACGTGCTGGCCCTGGTTCGTCTCGACCGGGCCAAAGAGGCTATCGATGCCGGGGTGTCGATCACGGCGGAAGGCGTTGCGCTAACACTCACCCTCCCCGACTGGGCAAAGTTCACCTGGCCCACGACCGTAGCGGGGGAAGACTGATCGGCATGGCGCGACGGCCGAGAGAGGCACGGGTGTGGCAACGAATGCTGTCGGGTCGGCGGCTGGATCTCATCGACCCCTCGCCGCTCGATGTCGAGATCGACGACATCGCCCACGGCCTTGCGCGCGTGGCGCGCTGGAATGGCCAAACCACGGGCCCGCACGCCTACTCGGTGGCGCAGCACACCTTGCTGGTGGATGACGTGGCCGTGGCAGCGATGCCGGGACTTGCCGCAAACGAGCGGCTGGCACTGATGCTCCACGATGCGCCGGAGTATGTCATTGGCGACCTCATCTCGCCGTTCAAGGGATTGCTGGGCGGCGAGTATCGCGCGGTCGAGGCGCGGCTGCTTGGCGCGATCCACCTGCGCTTCGGGCTGCCGGCGCTGCTGCCGGAAAAGCTCACCGCCAAGATCAAGGCGGCGGACAGGGTAGCCGCCTATCACGAGGCGGTGCGCATCGCCGGCTTCAGCGAGGCCGAAGCGTTGCGCTACTTTGGCCGGCCAAACGCCGGCGATCCCGCGAAATTCGACCTGAAGCCGTGGCCGGCTTCCGTCGCCGAACGACGCTTCCTCAAGAGGTTCCGGGCTTTGGAAGTGGCGCACTCAGGCGAGGCGTGACGGCCGCGACGAGGCCTCCTACATTCATGCTGCACCCCCGCGCCAGGAATTGCCATGTCCTTCGTCTGCGTCTGCCCGCTTTCCCAGATTGCCGCAACCGTCGCCTCGACCAAGGCGAGCCATCTTGTCAGCCTCATCAACGACGGGACGCTGGTGACACGTCCCGATTCCATCCCGGAGGAGAACTACCTGTTCCTTGGAATGAACGACATTAACGAGCCACAGAATGGCTTGGTGGCGCCCGCGGAGGAACATGTCCGGGCGCTGCTCGACTTTGTGGACTCTTGGGACCGACAGCGGCCGATGGTCGTCCACTGCTACGCCGGCATCAGCCGCTCGACCGCCGGTGCTTTCATCGCGCTATGCGCCGCAGAGCCGAAACGCGACGAGGCGGATATTGCAAGGCGACTGCGGTCTGCGTCGCCGTTCGCGACTCCCAATCCGCTCCTGGTCGCGATCGCGGACGCGATGCTGGGCCGCGGTGGACGCATGATCGCCGCGATCCACGAGATCGGTCAGGGCGAGATGGCGGTGGAGTCGGTTCCGTTCATGCTGGCGCTGGTGGAAACCGGATGAAGCTCCGTCAGCGGCCGATTGAGATCGGGCTGAACGCAGCGATCGTGGCGGTCTCCGACCGGCAGCCTCTGATCCTGGTGGTCGGTGGCGAGACGCTGCCCTTCGGTCCTTTCGATCCGCTGGCGCATCGCACGTTTGAAACCGGCCTGCGGGCCTGGGTGGCGGAGCAGACCGCGTTGAAGCTCGGATACGCCGAGCAGCTTTATACATTCGGCGACCGCGGTCGTCACGCGACCACGGGCGATACCGGCCCTCACCTCGTCTCGGTCGGCTACCTGGCACTGACGCGCATCAGTGACGAACCCTCGGAGGCGCTGGCGCGAGCAGGGGCGAGCTGGCGACGCTGGTACGATTTCTTCCCGTGGGAAGACTGGCGGGATGGCCGGCCGGCGATTCTCGACGAAGAGCTGTTGCCGGCACTGGCGCGGTGGGTGGCAGAGCCGGCCGAAGGCGCCCAAGCAAAGCCTCTCGGCCGACGCGAGCGCGTGAGCCTCGCCTTCGGTGAGAAGGGCGCGAGATGGGACGAGGAACACGCGCTCGATCGCTACGAGCTGCTTTACGAAGCAGGCATCGTAGCGGAGGCACCGCGCGACGGCCGCGAGACAGGGAGCCGCCGGGTAGCTGTCGCCGCCGGTGTGCCGATGCAGTTCGACCATCGGCGCATCCTTGCGACTGCCATCTCCCGCCTGCGGGCGAAGCTGAAATACCGGCCGGTCGTCTTCGAACTGATGGCGGACGAATTCACGCTGACCGAACTTCAACGCGCGGTCGAGGCGATCTCCGGGCGCCATCTACACAAGCAGAACTTCCGTCGTCTGGTCGAAGGCGCCGCGCTGGTTGAGCCGACCGGGGAGACTGCGCAACAGGAACGTGGACGCCCCGCGGCGATGTTCCGTTTCCGGCGGGACATTCTCAAGGAACGCCCCGCTCCCGGATTCCGTTTTCGCGCGCGCGCCGGCGCTTGATGCCTACTTCGCCTTGCCGGGTGTGCAGATGACGATCTTGCCGCCGATTTCCGCGACGAACACCGTGCTGGTGCTGCTCGCCATGCCGTCGGCCGTCTTGGAATCGATCTTCAGTGCCAGTTTCTTGTAGGGCTTCGGCGCGAGAACGAACTTGCCGTTCGGTCCATCCTGCGGGGTCGCCGCCGCGGTCACTTCGTCGGCGGTCAAATCCTGCAATTCGATCGAGCTCAACGTTCCGTTGGCCAGTTCAGCAGTCATCATCTGACCGTAAAACTGAAGGGCCATCGGATCGGCGCCGTCCGTATAAAGCAGCGCCTGCAATCTGTTGGCGTCCTTGGCGGCGAAAGCCGTCTTGTACGCGTTGACGAAGGCATTTTCCTCGTCGGCGGTCGCCGCACAGGCGGTTGCGACCGAAAAGGCCGTGGCGAGGGCAAGGGCAACGGAGAGGACGAGGCGTTTCATGGCGGAGTGTCTCCAGGGCAACTATTTTCGCGGCGGACCCTAGACCACTCCGCGCCACAGGCGTGTGAAGGACACCACACAGGGTCAGGGCAGGATTTTCCGGCGTCGCAAAGCACAATCTCAATCTGTGGAAGACCACGCGACAGCCTTCGGAAACCCGCATTGCCGCCCGATTTGACGGTTGATGTCATGTGGACGGGGGAGCGTCACTTTTTCGGTGTTAACCGGACTTCAAGGTTAATCCCGCATCACTGACGACATGGGGCTTTTGCGATCCCGAGGGACCGCGGCGGCCACTTGTTGCCGGGTATGCGTGGAGTGTTGCGTTGATTGTACGGGGCAAGCGGCGTGCGCAGGCGCAACGGGGCAAGTGGATAGTGCGCGTCGCGGGCGTGCTCGCTCTGATCGCGATCTCCACCACCACCATCGCCCAGCAAGACGCCCTCGCCCGCTTCAAGAACTACGCCGCGACCAGCGATCGCTGGCAGCTTCGTCTCATCATGGACAACGGCAAGCGCTACGCTGCGAAGCTCATCCCGGCGGTGCGGGTCCAGACCGCCAGCGCGGTCGATGCAACAACTACCGCTTCGATTGCTGCAGCGGCGCCGCGGCCGGCAACCAGCACGATCAATCGCGTCGCCAAGACCGACATGCTGGTTCCGCCTCCTGGCATGATCAGCGGGGGGCTGATCGGCGCCGCTTCGTTCTTCGCACCCGCCAATGCTGGGGCGGGCATGGCGGTGGCTACATTCGTTGCACCCGAGGCGCCGAGGGTTGCGGTTGCCGTGGCGATTCAGACACCAGCGTCAGTGACGCCGGTTGCACCACTCAAGATGATCGCGGCGTCGCTCGTTTCGATCCCGACTCCCAAGGCAGCTGCGCCGCTCGTGGCTTCGGTTGCGGCGGCGATACCGCATCCGGCCAACGATAAAGCGATGAAGCCGCAGACGCGGGGCCTGCTCGCTTACGCACCGCCCGATGATCCAGCGGTCGCGACGGAGAAGCCGTTCGACGCGGTGATGGGCAAGAACAGTCCGATTCTGGACCCCAAGATCGACGAGGCACATGCCTGGCTGAACACGCCTATCCCGGTCAGCGCGCGCTCTGCTACGGAAGTGAAATGCCTCGCGACGGCCATCTATTTCGAGGCACGCGGCGAAGCGGAGAAGGGGCAAATCGCGGTTGCCCAGGTGGTGCTCAACCGGCTGAAGAACCCTGCCTATCCAAAAACTGTGTGCGGCGTCGTCTACCAGAACAAGGACAAGCGCAACCAGTGCCAGTTCTCTTTCGCGTGCGACGGTATTCCCGACCGCATCAACGATCCCGACGCTTGGGCCACGGCACAGGCGCTGGCACGGCGCGAAATCAACGACGAACAGGCAATGTACATGCCGGATATCGGCGCCTCCACGCACTATCACGCTACGTACGTGCGGCCGCGGTGGGCGCACACGATGACCAAGATGGAAAAAATCGGGCGGCACATCTTCTACAAAACGGTCAACGGCGGATGGACCTGATCGGTCGACGCGGGAACATTGGAGCTGGCCCGCCGTTATCCCGTCCTGAGCCATTATCAGGAGGGCGCCCATGCCAACCGACCGCGCGCCGGATTATGATGACAAGAGGGATGAGGGTCGGCGGCCGACTGTGACGGCAAATGCCCCTGCCCCTGTGCTTGAGCCCAACGAAGCACGTGGGGCGGCGACCCACCACAACGTGCGTTTTGTGCTGGCCGTCAGCGTCGGCGTCCTGATCGTCGCCTACGTAATTCTCTATTTTGTCTTTTTCCGCGGTAGTGCGCCGCCGACGCCGTAGCGGCTAAGCCCTGCGGATTGGATCGCGGCCGTCCCAACCGAGCGAAGCCTTGTAGACCGGGGTGAAGAAACCCTCATAGGCGTCGTTCGCCTCGATCAGTTCGACCATACCGGGCAGGTCCTTCATCGTGTCCATATAGGCGACGCGCATGCCCATCGGCGCGGTGTCGGAGAAGGCAATCTCGTAGCCCTGTTTCAGGTAGTGCGCGACGGACGCATCGAAGTCCTCGACGCCGACGCCCCAGTGATGGAAGCCGTAACCACGCTGCGCGACCTGCTCCTTGAACACGGACGGCAGGTCGTCATGCTGCTGGATCAGTTCGATCATCGTCGCACCGGAATAGGCAACAGCCAGGCTGAAAAGCGGCGCGACGACCTTGCCGCGATAGCGCGGATTCGGTGGGCGAAAATGGTCGGCCAGGTACCACGGGCCGACGCCCAGGCGATCGACGTAGGCCTCCATCTCGCTTTCGATGTCTGCGACGACGTAGGCCGTCTGCACGATGCTGCCAAACGGCTGGCCGGTGCCCAGCGTACCCATGCTCGATCCTCCCAAGTTCATGTAACGACGACGTCCAGGCCGATATCCAGCGCCGGAGCGGAATGCGTGATCCAGCCCGACGAGATGTAGTCGACACCAGTCTCGGCGATGGCGCCGACGGTTTCCAGCGTGATATTGCCGGAGGCTTCGAGCCTGGCGCGGCCAGCGACCTCGACCACCGCGCGGCGCATGTCGGCAAGGTTCATGTTGTCGAGCATGACGATGTCGGGTTTTTCCGCCATCGCGTTGGCGAGCTCGGCTAGCGAGCCGACCTCGATCTCCAGCCTGACGCCCGGCGCGTGGGCGCGGGCTTGCCGGATCGCCGCCGCAACACCGCCGGCGACGGCGATGTGGTTGTCCTTGATGAGGATGGCGTCGTAGAGGCCGATGCGATGGTTGACGCCGCCGCCGCAACGAACGGCGTATTTCTCGAAGGCGCGAAGGCCGGGCGTCGTCTTGCGCGTGTCAAGGATGACGGCATGGGTGTGCTTTACCCGTTCGACGAGCGCGGCGGTCGCAGTTGCGATGCCGGAAAGACGGCAGAGGTAGTTGAGGGCGACCCGTTCGGCGGCGAGCACGGCACGGGCGTTGCCAGACACGCTCGCGACGAGCGCGCCGGCAGGCATACGGGCGCCGTCGCGGAGAATCGCTTCGCAGCGGATTGTCGGATCGACTTCGCGAAAGGCCGCTTCGGCCAGCGGCAGGCCGGCGAGGACGCCCGGCTTGCGGGCGCCGAAGGTCGCGGTCGCGTGTGCGGCGGCCGGAATGGTGGCGGCGGATGTGATGTCGCCGGCGCCGATGTCTTCACGGAGCGCGGCGCGGACCGCCTCGACGACAAGCTGCGGCGGCAGGCCTGGAAAATCGGTCACGAGCTGGCGGGCACAAGCTTCGGCTCGCCGGTAGCAGCCAAAGCCTCGGCAAGCGTCATGAAGGTGCGATGCCGCCAGACAGGGTCGGCTGTCGGGTAGTCCGAACGATAGTGACCGCCGCGGCTTTCGGTCCGCTTCAACGCGGCGGTGGCGATCATGCGGGCTGCGGTGAGCATGTTGCCGAAGCGGGGCGAGCGATTCTTGCTTTCCATTGTTGCAATGACCGCGAGTGCCGTCTCCAGCCCGGCGCGATCGCGGACGACGCCGACGTGGTCGGACATCGTGCGGCGCAGGAACGCCTTGTCGGCGGGTTCGGGATCGGCATGAACTGCGCCATCGGCGAGGCGGGTGGCCGCCATCGTCTGCGCCTGCGGCAGCCTGGCGGCGATATCGCGGGCGACACGGGCGCCGAAGACGACCGCCTCCAGCAACGAGTTGGACGCAAGGCGGTTGGCGCCATGGGCGCCCGTGGACGCGGTTTCGCCGCAGGCCCACAGGCCGTCGAGGGTCGAGCGACCCTCCGCGTCGGTGAGCACGCCACCCATGTGGAAATGCGCGGCGGGAGCGACCGGGATCGGCTCCTTCGCCGGGTCGATGCGGGCGGCGACGCAGTAACCATAGACGGTCGGAAATTCCTCGGCGAATTTCGCGCCGATGGCGGCGCGGCAATCGAGGAAGGCGCCGCGGCCGGCGGCCAGTTCTGCATAGACGGCGCGGGCGACGACATCGCGCGGCGCCAACTCGGCAGCGGGATCCACCTTCAGCATAAAGCGCTCGCCGGCGCTGTTGATGAGTGTGGCGCCCTCGCCGCGCAGCGCCTCGGTGGCGAGCGGCGCCGGATCGCGGCCAAATGAGAATGCGGTCGGGTGAAACTGCACGAATTCGGCATCGGCGATAACGGCGCCGGCACGGGCGGCCATGGCGAGGCCACCGCCTTCCGATTCGCCGGGATTGGTCGTGACAGCGTAGAGGTGGCCACTGCCACCGGAGGCGAGCACCACGGCGCGCGCGGGGAACTCAACGGACGCGCCACCATCGCGCGGGCGGGCGACGATGCCGGCGACGCGGCTGCCGCGCGTCAGGAGGCGCTCGCCGATGTAGCCTTCGTAGAGGCGGATGGATGGCGTCTTATGCACGTCGGCGATCAGGGCCGCCATGATGGCGGCGCCGGCGGCGTCACCACGGACGTGTACGATGCGCCGCTCGGAGTGGGCGGCCTCGCGCGAAACGGCGAGATGACCTTCGAGGTCGCGGTCGAAGGGGACGCCGTACTCGAGCAGGTCGTGGATGCGCGCCGGCGCCTCGGAGACGAGGATGCGGGCGATCTTCTCATCGACGATGCCGGTGCCGGCGGCGATGGTATCGGCGAGATGCTTCTCGACGGTGTCGCCCGGCGCCATCGCGGCGGCAATGCCGCCCTGCGCCCAGGCGGACGAAGCGCCCTGCCCGATCGGCGCGGCTGTGAGCACGGTGACCGGGCGCGGGGCGAGGCGTAGCGCACAGAACAAACCGGCGAGGCCACCGCCAACGATAATGACATCGTCGGAGGGCATGGAGTTGGTATCAGGGGCTCGATCCAACATGGTCATCTCCTCGCTCAGCGCCGCAAACGCGGATACCGAGCGCTCATGGAAACTCCTGGGTTCCCGCTTTCGCGGGGATGAGCGGAGCTTGTCTGGTCATCGCGTTCGAGTGCCCCCCAGCTCAGCTCTTCAGGTTGATCATCCGCTCGACCGACTGGCGGGCGCGGGCCGCGATCAGCGGGTCCACCGTGACCTCGTCCTTCAGGTAGACGAGGCTATCGAGAATCTTCGGCAGGGTGATCCGCTTCATGTGCGGGCAGAGGTTGCACGGCTTGATGAAGTCAATGCCGGGCGCTTCCGCCGCGATGTTGGAGGCCATCGAACATTCGGTGACCAGCAGGACCTTGGCCGGACGGTTCTTCAGCACCCAGTTGGTCATCTTCGATGTCGAGCCGGTGTAGTCGGCTTCGGCGATCACATCGGGTGGGCACTCCGGGTGCGCCAGAATCTGGATGCCGGGATTGGCCTCACGATACTCGCGAATCTCGGCGCCGGTGAAACGCTCATGGACCTCGCAGGCGCCGTGCCAGGCGATGATCTTGACCTGGGTCTGCGAGGCGACCCACTTGGCCAGGTACTGGTCGGGCAAGAAAATGACGCGATCGGTGCCCATCGCCTCGACCACCTCGACGGCGTTGGATGAAGTGCAGCAGACGTCGCTCTCGGCCTTCACGTCAGCGGAGGTGTTGACATAGGTGACGACCGGGACGCCGGGGTAGCGTTCGCGCAGCAGGCGCACATCGGCGCCGGTGATCGAGGCAGCCAGCGAGCACCCTGCCCGCGTGTCCGGGATGAGCACCAGCTTGTCGGGATTGAGCAGCTTCGACGTCTCGGCCATGAAGTGGACGCCGCACTGGACGATGATATCGGCGTTGCTCTTCGACGCGGCGATGGCGATCTGCAGCGAATCGCCCTTCACGTCGGCGACGCAATGGAAGATTTCCGGCGTCTGGTAATTGTGGGCCAGGATGACGGCGTTACGGACCTTCTTGAGATCGTTGATCGCCTTGACGTAGGGCGCCATCACCGGCCACTCGATCGCCGGGATCACTTCTTTGACGCGCTCGTAGAGGTGCGCGGTCTCGCGGGCGACTTCGTCGGTGTATTCCAGCGACGGCATCGGCATCGATGGAAAGCGGTCACGGGCCGAGCGTGCGGATTTCCGTTCGGTCTGCTGGACGGTAAGCATCGCCACACCCTCCTCATATATACTCAGTTTGAGTATATATGGACGCCGAAAAATACCGGCCAAAGGCCAGCTGCTGCACCAGATATAGGCGGCTGCCGAGCAAAAATCCAGCAACCGATGCATGACAACTCTGCATGCCTCGGATCACCAAGATTCATCACACCGGCGCGACGCATGGCGTAGATTGATGATTGCTGCTTCGGAAGGCACTTCGTCCCATGATCACCTCCGCTACCAGCGCGCCCGCCGGGCGTCCTGCGCTCCAAACGATTCCGTTCGTGCTCGCGGGCGGATGTCTCATCGCCATCCTGTCGTTCGGCCCGCGCTCGACTATGGGCTTCTTTCTGACGCCGATGACGACGCAATATGGCTGGAGCCGCGAGACCTTCGCGCTCGCCATCGCCATCCAGAACCTCGTGTGGGGGATCGCCCAACCGTTCGTCGGTATCCTCGCCGACAAATTCGGCACGGCGCGCGTGCTGGTCGGCGGCGGCATCCTCTACGGGCTCGGCCTGGCGCTGATGTCGACGGCCGGAACGCCGGGGGCGCTGGTGCTGACCGCCGGAGTGCTGGTCGGTCTCGGCATTGCCGGGTCGGCGTTCGTGCTGGTGACATCGGCGTTCGCACGGCTGCTCCCTGACAACATGCGTGCGCTGGCTTTTGGCATCGGCACGGCGGCCGGGTCGGTCGGGCAATTCATCTTTGCCCCGCTCGGCCAGGGCTTTATCTCCGCCTACGGCTGGCAGACGGCGCTGCTGTTGCTTGCCGCGTTCATGGCGGCGATCCCGCTCCTCTCAATCGTAGTGCGCGGCAAGCCCGCGGGGGCGCCACAGGGACAGCGCGAACAGAGCGTGCCCGAGGCGCTGCGGGAAGCATTCTCACACGGCTCCTACCGGCTGCTCGTCGCGGGCTTCTTCGTTTGCGGCTTCCAGCTCGCCTTCGTCACCGTGCATCTACCACCGTACCTTTCGGACAAGGGCATCCCGCCGGTCTTTGGCGGCTACGCGCTGGCGCTCATCGGCTTCTGCAACATCTTCGGCGCCTTCGCCTCGGGCTACATGTCGGGCCGGTTGCCGAAGCGCTGGATTCTCGCCTGGCTCTACATCGGCCGCGCGCTGGCGATCGCGCTGTTCGTGCTGCTGCCGACGACGCCGGTGACAGTGCTCGTGTTCGCGGCGGCGATCGGCTTCATGTGGCTTTCCACCGTGCCGCCGACGCAGCAGATCGTCGCGATCATGTTCGGGACGCGCTACCTGGCGACGCTCTTCGGCTTCGTGTTCCTGTCGCACCAGGTCGGCTCGTTCCTCGGCGTGTGGCTGGGCGGCTTCCTCTACGACCGCACCGGCTCCTACGACATCGTCTGGTGGATCTCGGTGGCGCTCGGCGTGTTCGCGGCGGTGGTCAACCTGCCGATCGTCGAAGAGCCGGTGGCGCGCGGCGAACCAGTCGTGGCGCCGGTGGCCGCCGGGTACTAGCGCGCGGCGCAATTTGCTATGACGGCGGCTGCCGGGTTCCCGCCTTTGCGTGGAATTGGCGGAGGCATGTCATGGACAGTTTCAAGGCGCTGCTGATTACCCGCGACGAGGCGAGCAAGGCGCAATCGGTCGGCGTGGCAATGCTGACACCCGCCGAACTGATGCCGGGCGACGTCGACGTGCGCGTCGAATATTCGACCATCAACTACAAGGACGGCCTCGCCATCACGGGCAAGCTGCCGGTGGTGCGGCGCTTCCCGATGATCCCCGGTACCGACTTCGCCGGTACCGTCACCGCTTCGACCCACGCCGGCTACAAGCCGGACGACAAGGTGGTGCTGAACGGCTGGGGCATCGGCGAGACGCACTATGGCGCCTTCAGCCAGATGGCGCGCGTCAACGGCGACTGGCTGATCCCGCTGCCCGCCGAAATTTCGGCGCGCGAGGCTATGGCTGTGGGGACGGCGGGCTACACGGCGATGCTGTCGATCCTGGCGCTGGAACACCACGGCATCACGCCGGCGGGCGGGCCGGTGGTGGTGACGGGCGCGGCGGGCGGCGTCGGCTCGATGGCAACTGCGCTGCTGTCGTCGCTGGGCTACTCAGTGGAAGCGGTGACCGGGCGCCCCCACGAAGCCGGCTATCTGAAGGGGCTCGGCGCCGCGGCGATCGTGGACCGGGCGGAACTCAGCGGGCCGCCGAAGGCGCTCGGCAAGGAGCGCTGGGCGGCGGCGATCGATTCGGTCGGCGGGACGGTGCTCGCCAACGTCATCGGCGCGATCCGCCGCTGGGGCGCGGTGGCGGCTTGCGGCAACGCCGCCAGTATGGAGCTGCCAACATTCGTGGCGCCGTTCATCCTGCGCGGCATTGCGCTGCTCGGCATTGAATCGAGCCACGCGCCGAAAGAGATGCGGCTGAGGGCATGGAAGCGGCTGGCGCACGACCTAGACCGCGGCAAGCTGGCGGCGATGACCACGCTCATTCCGTTCGAGGCTATCCCCAACGCGGCGCACGACATCATCGCCGGCAAGGTGCGCGGCCGACTAGTAGTCGAGATCGACTAGACGCCGTGCAGCAGGTTCGGGAAGAGGCCGAGTATGCCGATAATGATGAGATAGATGGCGACGACGTAGTTGAGCAGGCGCGGCATGATGAGGATGAGGATGCCGGCGAGGAGCGCGATGAGCGGCTGGATGGCCGCATGCGTGATGACCATGGAATTTCTCCGGGAAAGTTGCAGGTGATCCGGGACGAGGGAAGAACTGAACGTGCGACCAGGCTTGCCGGTTCCGTCTAACCGGCGATTTTAGAAAAATCGGCGACGGCGAGTGTTGCTTCGCGGATGCGGTTGAGCAGGCGCAGGCGATTGGCGCGAACAGCCGGATCGTCGGCGTTGACGCGGACCTTTTCGAAGAAGGCGTCGACCGGCGCGCGGAGTTTTGCCAGCGCGGTCATGGCGGCCGCGAAGTCTTCTTTCGCCACGGCGGCGGTTGCGGCCGGGGCGGCGGAGTCGAGCGCTGCGGCCAGCGCTTTTTCCTCGGGATCGGCGAGCAGCTTCGGATCGACGGCGCTGGTGAAGGCTTCGCCCGACTTCTTTTCTTCGTCGCGCAGGATGTTAGTGGCGCGCTTGTAGCCGGCGAGGAGATTCTTGCCGTCGTCGGTGTCGAGGAATTTGCCCAGCGCCTCGACGCGGCGGACGATCAGCAGGAGATCATCCTGATTGCCTAGTGCAAAGACCGCATCGACCAGATCGTGGCGGGCGCCCTGTTCGCGGAGTTGGACTTTCAGACGATCGGCGAAGAACTCTAACAAGGAAATGGTTCGACGATCGACTTGCACCCCAGCGAAGGCTTGAGTCACGACCAACGAGGTATCCATACCGGCAACGACGCTGATAGCTGAGTCTCGGAGGTTATCGACCTTTTGCAAACGAGCTTGATTCGCCGCGTGAGCGACTGCCCGACCAACCGCACGGAAGTGCGGGGAAGTCACGCGCGCAATTGGTAGATGCAGTGACGCGTCGAGGACTATTCGGATCACTCCCAGCGAAGCTCTTCGCAGAGCGTATGGATCTTTGCTGCCTGTCGGCTTCTCGTCGATGACCCAAAAGCTCACGAGCGTATCGAGTTTATCGGCAAGGGCGACCGCAATGGCGATTGAGTCAGCCGGCACGCGATCATTCGGTCCGACTGGTTTGTAGTGATCCTCGATCGCCGTCGAGACTGACGCGTTCTCGCCCTGCTTCAGGGCGTAGTATTTGCCCATCAAGCCCTGCAGCTCGGGGAACTCGCCCACCATTTCCGTGACGAGATCGGCCTTGGCGAGTTTCGCGGCGCGCTCTGCCTTGTCGGGATCGGCGCCGACCAGCGGCGCAATTTCGCGAGCCAATCGCGAAATGCGCTGAACACGCTCGCCCTGTGTCCCCAGTTTCTCGTGGAAGATAATCTTGTCGAGCTTGGGAAGGCGGTCCTCCAGCCTCGTCTTGAGGTCGGTTTCCCAGAAGTAGCGCGCGTCGGAGAGCCTTGCGCGGATGACTCGCTGGTTGCCGGCGACGATCGCTGGGCCGCCGTCGCTGGCCTCGATGTTGGCGACGAGGATGAAGCGGTTCGCCAACTTCGTGGCCGGTGCCCCCTCACCCTTCGCCTCTAGTTCACTGGCGCTCTCAAGAGGCGAAGCCCTCTCCCGCAAGGGGAGAGGTGAAGATTGAGACACCTGCGTGCCGACAGCGGGATGGCGCAGGACGAAGCATTTCTGGTTGGCGCGGATCGTGGTGCGGATGACTTCGGGCGGAATTTCCAGGAAGGCTTCGTCGAACGAGCCCATGAGGACAACCGGCCATTCGACGAGGCCGGCGACTTCCTCGAGCAGCGCCTCGTCCTCGATCAGCTCGAGCCCGACGGCAAGCGCGCGGTCGCGGGCGTCGGCGAGGATCATCTGCTTGCGGCGGTCGGCGTCGAGAACGACCTTCGCTGCTTCCAGCTTCGCCATGTAGTCGTGGAAGCGGCGGACGGCGATCGGGGCGGGCGCCATGAAGCGGTGGCCGTAGATGAGGTTGCCGGAATAGATGCCGCCGACCTCGAACGGCACGACCTCGGTGTCGGAGGTTTCCGGGCCGAACATGCAAAGGATGGAGTGGAGCGGGCGCACCCACGACAGGCTTCCCGGCGAGGCCGAGGCAGCGCCCCAGCGCATCGACTTCGGCCACGGAAAACTCTTGACCACCGCCGGCATGATCCCGGCGATGACGTCGATGGCCGGGCGGCCGGGCTTCTCGACGATGGCGACGTAGAAATCGCCCTTTTTCTTGTCGGTCTGCACGCTGGCCTGATCGATCGAGGCGAGGCCGGTCTTGCGCAGGAAGCCGGCGATCGCCTGCTCCGGCGCGCCGACTGGCGGCCCCTTGGTCTCTTCTTTCTGATCGGGCGACCGATTGGGCAGGCCGTGGACAGTCAGCGCCAGGCGACGCGGCGTCGCGAAGGCCTTGGCACCCTCGTAGAGCAGGCCCGCCGCGACGAGCGCATCGGTGACCAGCTTCTGCAGGTCAGCCGCGGCCTTGCGCTGCATGCGGGCGGGAATTTCCTCCGAGAACAATTCAAGCAGGAGATCAGGCATCGGCGCCTCCTGCCCCGCATGCCACCAAAAGGTTGTTCGTCCTCGCGCCTGCGGCGCTACGGGCGAACGGGCGGGCGGGAATTTCTTCGGAGAACAGTTCGAGCAGAAGATCAGGCATGCCGGCTCAGGGGAATCTCAGACAACCCGGCGCCTTCTAGCACAGAACGGTCGTGCGCCCAGCCCAGCCGAAACCGCCGGGCTCAGCCGACGTATTCGTAGATGGTGTAGCTATCCCGCGCACCCGTGATCGCCGCCGCGGCGCGGTAGTGCTTTCCGACGTAGTCGAGCGCCCGGTCGATGCGGGAGCGCTGCTCGGTGATGTGCCAGACTTGCGGGTCCGCGATAACGATGAAGCGCGGATTGGCGTTCAGCGCCTCGCCGAGTGGATCCGGCGACGGTGTATGGAATATGCCGAGAAGCTGTGTCGGGTGGAAGTACGGCGACGGCGGCAGCGCCCCCGTCTCGGTGTACACCGCGAGGCCACGGTTGAGGACGAGCAGCCGATCCACCGGGGTAAGGCCCAGATCGAGCAGTTTGCGCGATACCTGGCGGGTCGCGGGGAAATCGCCTGCCAGAAAGGCGTTGGGCGAGAATAGGTCGTGATGATCGACGTAGATCATCGACAGCGCCGCCGCCATCAGCGAGAGAACGAAGGCTGCTTGCCGGTTGCGCGGAGCGACTTCCAGGCCGTGGGAAAAGAATGCCGCGGCGAGGACGAGCAGCGGCGGCACGATGGCGAGGAGGTAATAGGTGCAAAGCCCGCGCCCCGCCATCACGCCGACAAGCGAAGCCACGAGCCAAAGGCCCGCCACGACAAGCACGTGGACCGGAAAGGCCTGCCGCAAACGCTTGAGCCGAAGAACCGCGAACGCCGCGCCGCCCCACAGAAAGATGAGCGGCGCCGAGGGCAGGAACGTATTTTCCAGCGAACCCAGAATCGTGAAATTGTACGCGGCGGCGGGCCCGTAGCCGGCGAGCACATCGGGGCTCGTGCGTTGCGCGGCCAGCACCACCACCGCCTCAAACATCTCGCGGAAATGGCCGGCAGCCAAAAAATAGAGAGAGAAGGCGGCGGCGGGCAGGCCCGCGCCCAGCACGAACAGACCGCCGAGGGCGAGAAGCCGCCGACGCTCGCCATAAATGCACAGCAAGGTGAAGACCGCCGCGGCTTCGAAGATCGCAGTCTGCTTGACCATTCCGGCCGCACCGACGAAGAGACCGGCGATAAACGCCTGCCTCAGTCGCTTCTCCGGCTCCTCGCCTTCCCGGACCGCGGCAAGCACAGCGGCGAAGGCCAGGATCAGCAGCGGAAGCTGGAGCATCATCGCGGAGGTGACGGTGCCGGCAAGCGTCAGGGTGTAGACGGGATAGAGCACGGCTATCCATAAGGCCGCACGCTGCGTGCCGTTGGCGCGCATCAGGCTTTACAGCCCGTAGGCGCCGAGCGTCACCGCGACGATCTCCATTCCCTTGATGGTGGCCTGCGAGGCGCCGAACAGGCTCTGGGCAACCGCGAAGATAAAGAAGACGCCGGGCGGCTTGATGTCGAAAGTCGCGACGTACGGCAATCCGCCCTTCAGCCACTCGGCGGCGATGGCCGAGAAGAAGAATTCGTCCTTGTCGGTCTGCGTGTAGAACGGCAGGCGAACCGCGCAGGTCCATAAAAGAATGAGCGCCACCGGCAGCGCGGCAAAGGCGGCACGTTTCAGCCACGCCGGATAGACAGAAGAGCGAGGCTCTCGAACCTCGGCGCGTGCGACCGCAACAGTGGAGAAGCCCATGAAGGCACCCGCGGGGTGACCCGCCGACCGATAGGCCCTCCGTGGTTAAAGCGGCGTTAGCGCGTGGGTTGCGCCGGAGCGCCAAGCGCGTGCGCTCCGCCCCCGGCGGTCGCCAGCCACGCCTCGCCGCAGGCCTTGGCGAGATCGCGGACGCGCAGGATGTAGCTCTGGCGCTCGGTCACCGCGATGACGCCGCGCGCATCGAGCAGGTTGAAGGCGTGGCTCGCCTTGATGCATTGGTCGTAGGCCGGGAGAGCCATCCTGTGGCGCCTTTGTTCGTTCCCGGTCGCGGCTTCGCCGCTCCGCGCCGCTTGTTGCTTCCCGGTCGCGGCCTCGCCGCTCCGCGCATCTTGTTGCTTCCCGGTCGCGGCTTCGCCGCTCCGCGCCTCTTGACCTGATTTTTCCGAATCGGACCAGCCGTCCGCCAGATATTTCCGGCACGCCGCCTCGGCCATCCTGAACTGCTCGAACAACATCGCTGTGTCCGCGTATTCGAAATTGTGACGCGAGTATTCCTGCTCGGCCTGCAGGAAGATGTCGCCATAGCTGACCCGGTCGTCGCCGTCGCGGCCGTTGAAGTTGAGGTCGTAAACGTTGTCGACGCCCTGCACGTACATGGCGAGGCGTTCGAGGCCGTAGGTGAGTTCGCCCGAGACCGGGGAGCACTCGAAGCCGGCGACCTGCTGGAAGTAAGTGAACTGCGAAACTTCCATGCCGTCGCACCAGCATTCCCAGCCGAGGCCCCAGGCGCCCAGCGTCGGGCTCTCCCAATCGTCCTCGACGAAGCGCACGTCATGCAGCGCCATGTCGAGGCCGATGGCCTTCAGCGAAGCGAGGTACAGCTCCTGCAGGTTGGGCGGCGACGGTTTGATGATGACCTGGAACTGATAGTAGTGCTGCAGGCGGTTCGGGTTCTCGCCGTAGCGGCCGTCCTTGGGGCGGCGCGAGGGCTGAACGTAGGCGGCGCGCCACGGCCGTGGACCCAGCGAGCGCAGCGTCGTCGCCGGATGGAAGGTGCCGGCGCCCATCTCCATGTCATAGGGCTGCAGTACGACGCACCCTTGCTCCGCCCAGAAATGCTGAAGCGTCAGGATCAGTCCCTGGAACGAACGCTCCGGGCGCATGTGATCGGGCGTGGCGGACAGCGGCGGCACCTTGAAGCGCGAATCCCCGCGCCCGCGGGTTCGCCGGCGCGGCGCAACCTATAAAGACGCCAAGCCGAGGGTCAAGCTAACGGAGGCGAGCTATTTTGGCTTATTGTCGGCGGAGAGATGGCGGGCGTAGTCGCGGTCGCGTGCGTCGCGGTCCTCGACAAGTTTCTCGTATGCCTTCGCGGCTTCGGCCGACAAAACAACGCGTTTCACGGGAGCCGACTTCTTGCGGCTCGACGCGCGTTTGTATCGATCGGGCGGTTCGGTCAAATGCCAGCCTTCCTGGGTCGTTCGTCCGCGGCGCTTGTCTAGCACCCCAAAACGTCACGGGCGACTGTTATCGAGCGGGCGGAACGTCGCGCCGGGTGCCGTGACGTCATAACCCGCACTCAGAGGCCGAAGCGGTTCCACAGGAGGCGTTCCTCAATCGCCGTTATGGCGCGCTCGACCAGTCCGCCGGCGACGTCCGCGGGAAATGCGGTGCTGCCGCCGCCAAAGCCAAAGCGACGAAACCAGCTGCGCTTGCCGACCGGAATCTGCAGCATGCGGACGTTCTCGCCGTAAGCCTCGCGCAGGACCTGGCGGAGATCGCCGACGCGATCGGCCAGACCAAGTTCGACGGCACGCGATCCCGACCAGAATGCGCCGGTGAAGAGGTCGGGATTATCAACCAGCGACCGGCGGCGACTCCTGACCAGCGCGATGAAGTCCCGATGCACATCTTCCTGCAAAGCGGTGAGGCGCGCGACGTCTTCCTCTTTCTCCGGCCGGAAGGGATCGAGCATCGCCTTCGACTTGCCAGCAGTGTGGACGCGACGTTCGATACCGAAACGCTCCAGCAGCTTCGGGAAGCCGAAGCCGGCGAAGAGAACGCCGATGGAGCCGACGATCGATGAAGCATCGACGACGATTTCGTCGCCGGCAACGGCGATCATGTAGCCGCCCGAGGCAGCGACATCTTCGACGGCGACGATGACCTTCTTGCCCTTCTCCTCCGCGAGCGCGCGGATGCGCTTGAAGATGAGATGCGACTGGACCGCGGCGCCGCCGGGCGAATTGACGAGCAGCGCCACGGCGGGAGCGCGCTTCATGGCGAATGCCTTCGCCAACGCGACCTCGATGCCGGCGAGCGACAGGCCGGAGCGGAAGCCGGACGACGCGCCGATGGCGCCGGACAGCCGAATGACCGGGACGACCGGGTGATCGTTTCGAAACCGCGCCGGGAGCATGGCCTTAATGGACATCGGCATGGGCGCACTCTCTCTCAGGTCAACAGCCACGCCGGGTTGACCTCGGCGAGGCCGGCCCCGTGGCGAAGGATTTGCTCGGCCTCCGGGAGATAGGTGCTGGCGGCCTCGGGGTGAAGGGTAAGCGGCGGCAAAAGGCGCGCCGGGGCGCGGCTGCCCTTGCGGGCGCCAATGAGGACGCGATGCGCGTCGGAGTGCGCCCGCGGGTAAATCGGCAGGATCGCCACGCCGCCGAAGCGGCCAGCCAAAGCTGCCAGTAGCGCATCGAGACGGTCGGCGCGGAAAATCACAACCAGACGCCCGTCGGGGCGCAGCGCGGAGGCGGCGGCGCGCAGCCACGGGTCGATGCCTGCGTCTGCCAGCACATGGGCGTCGGCACGCGGGAGATCGGGCGAGGCGGTGCCCTCTTCCGCCGCGTGGAAAGGCGGGTTCATCACCAGCGCGTCGGCGGCGGCGCGGCCGAGACCGGCGGCGGCGCGGTCGGCTTCGGGCGCGGTGACGTCGGCCATCACAATCGATATGCGAGAGGCAAAGCCGCGGTTGGCCGGGCGGGTCAATGCCGCTCGCGCCAACGCGACAGCCTCCGGGTTGCGCTCGACCAGCGCGACGGTGGCATGCTTGCAGCGCGCCGCGATTGCCATACCGGCGACACCGACGCCGGCGCCCAGATCTACAACCGTACCGGCGAAGCCCGGCTCGATGGCAGCAGCGATGAATATGGCTTCCAGGCCCGCCCGGTGGTGGCCAGTCTTTGGTTGCAACGCTTCGAATCGCCCGCCGAGAAAAGCGTCGACCGAGGCGCTATCGACGGCGGAAGCAACGGCCGTGGACATTGTCCTCAGGCCTTCGGCTTCTCGAGCTCGTTGCCGACCCCTGCATCGACCAGCAACCGCCGCGCCTGTGCGAGACTGTCGGCGGGCACCATGATCCGGCGCGGCAACACACCCAGCGATCCTTCGATGATGCTCATGTTCTGGTCGGCGACCCAAAGGTCTATCCCGGCCTCTCGGAGCAGCGACTCGACGAAGGAGATCAGCACCAAATCGTTGGTCCGCAACAATTCTTCCATCGCGCGCAACCTCATTGCCGGTAAGCGGGGCGACCGTACGTGGTCGCGGCCCGGCGTACAATCGTCGAGGCTTTCCCTTGTTCCCTCGCCACTACGACCCTAGTCTCATTGGCAAAGCCAACAGGAGCATCGGATTTGGGCGTTGTCGTTCCCCTCGAAGAAAGCAAGCGTTTCGCCACCGCCAGCATCGAACCGCTCGTGCGGCTTACCCGCGAGCCGATGGAGCGAGTCAACGAGCTCATCCTGGCGCGCGCCGGCTCGAACGTGGAACTCATTCCTGAAATCGCCCGTCACCTGATCGATTCCGGCGGCAAGCGGCTGCGGCCGATGCTGACCATTGCGGGCGCCGGCATGTGCGGCTACGAGGGCGACGGCCGCGTGAAGCTCGCGGTCAGCGTCGAATTCATGCACACCGCTACCCTTCTCCACGACGACGTGGTCGACGAGAGCGACCTTCGCCGTGGCAAGGCAGCAGCCCGCATGTTGTGGGGCAACCAGGCGAGCGTCCTGGTCGGCGATTTCCTGCTCGGCCAAGCCTTCAAAATGATGGTCGAGGTTGGTTCGCTGGAGGCGCTCGAAATTCTTTCCAACGCCGCAGCAATCATAGCCGAGGGCGAGGTGATGCAACTGGGCGCCGCCAAGAACACGGCGACAACCGAAGACGAATACCTCGCCGTCATCCAGGCAAAGACCGCGGCGCTGTTCTCGGCGGCGGCCGAGGTCGGCCCGGTGCTTGCGGGCCGCGGGCGGGCGGAGCGGGCGGCGTTTCGCTCTTATGGCACCAATCTCGGCCTCGCCTTCCAGCTGGTTGACGATGCGCTCGATTATGGTGGCACTTCGGCGAACCTCGGCAAACGGGTCGGCGACGACTTCCGAGAGGGCAAGATCACGCTGCCTGTCGTGCTCTCCTACCGGCGAGGAAGCGACGCAGACCGCATATTCTGGAAGAAGGTGCTGGAGGACGGCGAGATCGGCGACGGCGACCTCGAGCATGCCATCCAGCTGATGCGGACGCATCGGGCGATCGACGACACGGTGGAACGGGCGCGTCACTTCGGCGCCGTCGCCCGCGACGCCCTGGCGCCCTTCCCCGATTCGCCGCACAAGGCGGCGCTTCTCGAGGCCGTCGACTTCTGCATTGCGCGCGTCAGTTGAGGAGTTGCAGGCGGTCACTCGCCGCTTGCCCGGACGGCGCAAAGCCGCCATCCTGTCGCTGCTGCGGACGCTTCAATCTGACCAGAAAATCGAGGTCCATGCCCCTTTTGCGCATCTACTGCCTTTCGCTTGCTGCCGCCGTCATCCTGGCGACCACCGCCGGCGGCATCGCCGCAGCGAGGCCGGCGTTTTCCGGCGAGCTGCCGCCGTCCTTTTCGGGCAGCTACCTCGCCGGCCGCAGCGCCGACCGGGCGCATGACATCAACGCGGCGGTGGGCTTCTACAGCCGGGCGGTGCAAGCCCAGCCCGACAATCCTCCTCTCCTTGAACGGCTTCTCCTGCTCAGCCTCGCCACCGGCGCAATGGACCGGTCGTTCGCTCTCGCCGGCGACCTCCTAAAGACGGACGGCAGCAACCCCGCCGCGCGGCTCTCCCTCGCGGTGCGTGACCTGAGACAGGGCAAGTCTGACGACGCGCTCGGCGAATTCGGCAAGATCGGCCCGACGGAGCTTGCGACGCTGACCAGCGGTCTCGCGGAGGCATGGATTCAGTTTGGGCAGGGCAAGGTCGATGTCGCGCTGAAGACGATCGCGGCGCTCAGCGGTCCCGACTGGTACGGCGTATTCAAGGATTACCACACGGCGCTCATCCTCGACGCCGCCGGGCGCACCGACGAGGCAGTGGCGGCCATCGGAAAGGCATATGACGACGATTCCTCGGCGTTGCGCGTGGTGGTCAGCTACGCCCGCATTTTGGCGCGGGCCGGCAAGAAGGCGGATGCCATCGACGCTTTGACGCGGCTGGGTGGCGACAAGCCGACCCACCCCGAGCTGAAATACCTGCTTGCCGACATCAACGCGGGAAAAAAGCTCCCGCCGCTCGCTACGACGGCGGCGACCGGCGTTGCCGAGGCCCTTTACGGGATCGGCTCGGCGATCGGAACCGACGACGGTCCCGAGCTCCCGGCGGCCTACCTGCGCCTCGCCGCCTATCTCAATCCGGCATCACCCCTGACCACCGTGGCGCTCGGCGACGTGTTCCAGGCGGTCGGCCGTTGCGAGGATGCCGTCGCAATATACAACAGCGTTCCCCTTTCCGCGCGTATTCGCCGCAATGTGGACCTGCAGACCGGCGTCTGCCTGGAAACACTCGACAAACGGGATCAGGCGGCGAAGCATTTCAAGCGGGTACTTGCGGCCGATCCCGACGACGCCGATGCGGCGCTCGAACTCGGCAACAACTACCGGGCACAAAACCATTTCCCCGAGGCGGTCGCCGCCTACACGTGGGCCATCAAGGCACTGGGCGCCGACGATCAGTCAGCGGCCACCGACGGGAGTGCCACGAAGAGCGGCCCGTCGCCTAACTGGCTGGTGTTCTATTATCGCGGCGTGTCACTGGAACAGAGCAAGCACTGGCCGGAAGCGGAAGCCGATCTGAAGCGCGCCCTGGCGCTCAATCCGAACCAGGCATCGGTGCTCAACTATCTCGGCTATTCGTGGATCGATCGCGGCCAGAATCTCGATCAGGCGCTCGCCATGATCCAGGCGGCGGTCAAGCTCAAGCCAAACGACGGCTACATCGTCGACAGTCTCGGGTGGGCCTACTACAAGCTCGGTCGCTACGACGACGCGGTGGCGACGATGGAAACCGCCGTGCAGCTGAGCGGCGGCGACGCAACCATCAACGACCATCTCGGTGACGTTTACTGGACCGTCGGGCGCAAGCGCGAGGCGGTCTTCCAGTGGACTTACGCCCGCGACTCTTCGCCGGATAAGGATCTGCTCGCCAAGATAATGGTCAAGCTGAAGGATGGACTCAGCCCCGCGTCCGCCGGCGGGACGAGCACACGCAGCTCGGTCGAGGTAGGCAAGGGCGAGAGCCTGTGGACGATCGCCGGACGCGTGTATGGCGACCCCAAGCTCTATCCTCGCATCCTGACCGCCAATCGGGAGCGGATCGCCAACCCGGATACGATCTTTCCGGGAATGACGCTGGACATCCCGCCCCAGAGTGTAAATTAGAGCGGCTGAGTTCTCCGGCGGTGGCGACGCAGTGGACGAGTTTGTACGAGCGATAGAAGACGCGATCGGCGACGGCACCGGTGCCCGCGAACTTGCATGCGCCAAGATCAACCTCGCCCTGCACGTCACCGGCCGGCGCACGGATGGCTACCACAGCATCGAAAGCCTGGTCGTGTTCGCCGATTACGGCGATGTGCTTGCTGCGGCACCTTCCGACGACGGTCGCCTCAGACTGACGGTCAAGGGTGAATTCGCGGCGCGCCTCGGGGCTGGCACGCCGCCGGACGATAATCTCGCGGTTCGGGCGGCAAACGAGCTGGCGCATGTCGCCGGCAAGAAGCGGGTGCCGCCGACAAAGATTCTTCTCATCAAGCGCATCCCGGTGGCGTCGGGGCTTGGCGGCGGTTCGGCCGATGCCGCGGCGACGTTGCGGCTCCTCAACCGCGAATGGAACACCAATCTTTCCGAAGCGAAGCTTGCCGCCATCGGCGGGCGCCTCGGCGCCGATGTGCCGATGTGCCTCGTCTCGCGGCCGCTGCTGGCCGAAGGAATTGGCGACCGCATCACGCCGATCACTGGGGTGCCGGCACTTCCGATCGTGATGGCGCACCCCGGCATTGCCGTGCCGACGGCCGCCGTGTTCGCAAACCTTTCGGTCGCCGATCGCAGTTCGCTGCCGCCGCTGCCCGAAAAATTTGGTTCGCTGCTCGACGTGATTTTCTGGCTGCGGCAAGCACGCAACGACCTTGCCGAGCCGGCGGCGCGCGTCAACAAGGCGGCAGCTTCGGCCGCCAAGGCGCTGATGCGCGATCCCGATTGCCTGTTTTCGCGCATGTCCGGCTCGGGCGCGGCAGCGTTTGGCATCTTCGTCACCCTTGAAGCCGCCGAAAGGGCGGCGGTGCGGCTGCGCGAAGCCAAGCCGACGTGGTGGGTGATCCCGGCCATGACGCTACCATCGTGACCGGGTAGGGTAGCGACCATGAAACAGCCTGCCGGGAAGCCTTTCGTACCCGTTCGCTTCGCGGTCCTCGCGGTGTCCGACTCGCGCACGCTGGAGGATGACCGCTCCGGCGCAACGCTCGCCGAGCGCATCGCCGGCTCCGGACACATTCTGGCCCATCGGGCGATCGTGACCGACGACGGCGGCAAGATTCGCAGGGTGATCAAGCGCTGGCTGAGGGATACCGATGTTGACGTGGTCATCACCACCGGCGGCACCGGCTTCACCGGGCGCGATGTGACGCCGGAAGCGGTCGAGCCGCTGTTCGATAAACGCATGGAAGGTTTCGCCGCGATCTTCCACAGGATCAGCTACGAGAAGATCGGCACCTCCACGATCCAGTCGCGGGCGACGGCGGGCCTGGCGAAAGGCAAGTTTGTGTTCTGCCTGCCGGGATCGACCGGCGCCTGCAAAGACGCATGGGACGAGATCCTCGTCCGGCAGTTCGACTACCGCCAGGAGCCCTGCAACTTTGTCGAGATCATGCCGCGCCTCGACGAACATCTGAAGCGCGGAAAACTGAAGAAGAAGGCCGCGACGAAGCCTTAGCCGCAAGGTACGCGCTCTTCGTCAGCAGCCAGCCGTCGCTTCTTGTCAGGCGCGAGCGAAGCCAGCCGCGCCAGCCGCTGCTGATCCTGCCTCGGTGGATCGTGCCGACGCGCGAATGGGCCTTTCCGGCCACCAACGCCCGATCGATGAACGCCAGGGCGCCGCTCTGCCAATCAAGCGGCAGCGGCTCAGTGGGCGACAGGAGGAGCAGCCAGTCGCCGCGCGCCATTTCGGCCGCTTGCCGGCGCGGATCGCCCTCGCCCATGCTTGCTTCGATGACGGTGCAGCCGGCAACGTCGGCGACCCTGAGCGTGCCGTCACGGGAACCGTGATCGATGACGATCACCTGGCGGAGCACGCCCTCAGTGGCAGCCGGCACCAGCGCCGCCAGCGCGTGCGCCAGCGGCACCTCATCGTTTCGCGTCTCGATGATCGCTGTGATCATGGCTGCTTCATAAGCCGGCGCAGAAGCCGTGACGACCGAAAATCCGCGACATGACGAAGCGGTCGACAGTGTTCTTGCTTTGTTCTTTACGCGGTGATAGGAATGTTTTCATGGAAAAACAGTGCAGCGATATCATTGAAGTCGAGCCATCCAACGACTACGTCGGCGTCCGGATCGATCCGGACCGACGGCGCGGGCGCGGGGCGGAGAGCAACAAGTCCGGCCGCTTCGAGCCGCTGGCGCGCGAGAGCGCCGACGACGGCTGGGGATCGCTGGATGTGCTGCCGCCGTTCAAGACGGAGGTGCAGGAGGAGACGCCGCGCAAGATCATCACCCGAAATGAATCTCCCGACATTTCCTTCGATCGCTCGATCAATCCTTACCGCGGCTGCGAGCATGGCTGCGCCTACTGCTTCGCCCGACCCACCCATGCCTACATGGGTCTTTCGCCCGGCCTCGACTTCGAGACGAAGCTCTTCGCCAAGCCGGGAGCGGCAAAGCTCCTGGAAAAGGAGCTGGCGAAGCCCGGCTACGACGTGAAGACGATCGCGATCGGAACCAACACCGATCCCTACCAGCCGATCGAGCGGCGATACCGCATCATGCGCGAGGTGCTGGAGGTACTCGACCGGACGAACCATCCCGTCGGCATCGTCACCAAGTCGGCTCTGGTTGTGCGCGACATCGACATCCTGTCCCGCATGGCGAAACGCGGCCTTGCCAAGGTGGCGCTGTCGGTGACCACGCTCGACGGCAAGCTGGCGCGGGCGATGGAGCCGCGCGCGGCGACGCCCGAACGGCGACTCGACGCGCTCCGGCTGCTGGCGGCGGCCGGCGTGCCAACAACGGTGCTGGTCGCCCCGGTGATCCCCGCCCTCAACGAAGCCGAGATAGAGCGCATTCTTGAGGCGGCCGCGGCGGCCGGCGTGCGTTCGGCCGGCTATGTACTGCTCCGCCTGCCGCTTGAGGTGAAGGACGTGTTCAAGGAATTCCTGGCGCGGGAGTATCCCGACCGCGCAAGGCATGTGATGTCGGTCATCCGCTCGATGCGCGGCGGCAAGGAATACGATTCGCAATGGGGCGAGCGCATGCGCGGCAGCGGGCCGTACGCCTGGCAGATCGGGCGGCGGTTCGAGATGGCGGCCAAGCGGCTCGGGCTTAATCTTGAGAGGCGGACGCTGCGCACCGACCTCTTCACGGCGCCGGCGGTTGCCGGCGACCAGCTCGATCTTTTCGGACGGGCGGCTTAGGATTAGGTCATTCGCAAATGGCCACGGGCGTGGCATCTTCGGATGTTCCCGTCGCGATAGCGGATCTTCGCTTGGACTCCTCCATCCTGATTTCGGCTTTCCTCGCGGGCGCGATCTACACGCTCATCCCCGGCCCGGCGTTTCTGGCCCTGCTCGGCATCGGCGCTAGCCGCGGACGGCGCGCCGGCGCCGGATTTCTCGTCGGGCATTTCGCCGGCGATGTGCTGTGGTCGTCGCTGGCCCTTATCGCGATCATCGGCGCGCACGCGATCGGGCGAACCGTCTTCGATGTGCTGGGGCTGTTCTGCGGCCTCTATCTTTGCTGGCTCGGCGCAACAGCGCTCGGCGCCAAGCGAACCGCGAGCGGGGAACTGGCGGCGCAGCCGAAGCGGCCGCTGCTCCGCGGCCTCACTTTCGGGCTGACCAATCCCAAAGGGTATCCGGTCGCCATTGCCATGTTCACGGCGATGCTTTCAAGCACGGCCGACAAGCTCACATGGTCCGCCTTTCCCGCGCTGCTCGCTTCGGCATGCGTGGGGTTCATCCTCGCCGACATCGTCGTCGTCAGCATCGTCGGCGCCGGCTTCGTGCGTCGCCTCTACCGGCGCCACGACGTATGGGTGGCGCGCGTGTCCGGCATTATCTTCATCGGCTTCGGTCTGCACGCGATACTCGAGGGCGGCGCCGGGTTGTTCGGCCGGCGCGACTAGAACTTGCCAGCGGACGGCGACGCGGCCACGCTGGGCACCATGCCGCGAGCATCCGATTCGCCCGTTGAATATGCCCCGCCGACCGACCGCCTTGAGCGCCGGGCGCGGCGGCGCGGAGCGGAGCTAGTAGCCGGCGTCGACGAGGCGGGGCGTGGACCTCTGGCGGGGCCAGTAGTCACCGCCGCCGTGGTGTTCGCGGGACGGCGCTTCCCGGAGGGGCTGGACGATTCGAAGCGGCTGACGGGGGCAGAGCGCGAGCGGCTGTTCGAGCTGATCCTGGCGGCCGGCACGGTATCGATCGCCATCGCCAGCCGGGCGCGGATCGACCGGATGAACATCCTGCGGGCATCGCTGTGGGCGATGAGCCGGGCCGTGGCCGGTCTTTCTTGCCAGCCGGATCACCTGCTGGTGGACGGCAACATGTTGCCGCCGGATCTGGCCTGCAGCGCCGAGGCGGTCATCGGCGGCGACGCGCTCTCGGTTTCGATCGCCGCGGCCTCGATCATCGCCAAGGTGACACGCGACCGGTTGATGGCCAACGTCGGCCGGGCCTTCCCCGGCTACGGCTTCGAGCGGCACATGGGATATTCGACGCCGGAGCACTTCGCGGCGCTGCGCGAGCACGGCCCGTGCCCCTATCACCGGCAAAGTTTTGCCCCGGTGCGCGAACAGCAACTGCTGCTGGAGATATAGGCCGCCGTCCTAGTTGAGCTTCGCCTTCACGTCGGCGATAGAGCGGGCGACGAGGCCGGCGCCGCCCTCGCCCTTGACGCGCTGGCCGAGCAATTTTTCGGCGGCGGCGACGGCGACATCGGCCGACAAGGCGCGGACTTCCCGAACCGCCTGCGCCTCGGCTTGGGCGATTTTCTGTTCAGCAAGGCGGGTCCGGCTGACGACATATTCTTCCATGCGCCGCTTGCCCTCTGAAGCCAGCGCGGCGGCCTCGCGGCGGGCCTGCTCGACGATCTCACCGGCTTCGGCTTCCGCCGCTTGGGCCTTGCGCTGGTATTCCTTGAGCAGAGCCTCGGCCTCGAGGCGCAGCTTCTTCGCCTGCTCCAGCTCGCCGCGGATGGTCTCGGCGCGCTTGTCGAGGCTGCCGCCCAGCGAACGCGGCACCTTCAGGTAGATGACTATGCCGAAGAATATGATCAGCGAGACGAGGGCCCAGAAGGGAGCTTCGAACATCTCTACTTCCTCATGACGCCGGCGACGGCGGCGTCCACGTCGGGGCGACCGACATCGGCGTCGATGAGCGCCTTGACGATTGCCGTGGTCGCGTCGGCGGCGATGCTGCCAACCTCGGCAAGCGCCCTCGTCTTGATGTCACCGATACGCGCCTCGGCGGCCGCCAGCTTGCCGGCGAGATCGCTTTCGGTTGCGGTGCGTTCGGCATCGGCAGCCGCCTTTGCCTGGCCGCGGGCGGTCTCAGCGATCGCGAAGGCGTTGGTGCGCGCTGCGGCGAGCGCCTTTTCGTATGCAGCGAGCGCGGCTTCAGAGTCGGCTTTGGCCCGTTCGGCCGTAGCGATGTCGTTGGCGATGCATCCGGAACGGTCGGCGAGGATGCCGGCGATGCGCGGAATCGCCACGCGTGCCAGCAGGAAGTAGAGCGCCACGAAGGTGATCGCCAGCCAGAGCAACTGGGAGGCGAAGGTCGACTTGTCGAACGGCGGGAACGGCGCGTGCGCGGCCGCCGGCTGCTCGGTGGACGAGCCCGTGGCGGCGGTCGCCGCCGCGTCCGTCCCGGTTACCTCGGCCAGCTGAAGCATCGCAGTTCTCGCCTACCCAATCGTCTTGAGGCTCAGGTGAACAGCAGGATGAGCGCGACCAGCAGCGAGAAAATTCCCAAGGCCTCGGTCACGGCGAACCCGAAGATCAGACGGCCGAATTGCCCGTCGGCGGCAGCCGGATTGCGAATGGCGCCGGCGAGGTAGTTGCCGAAGATGTGGCCGAGGCCGATACCCGCGGTGCCCATGCCGATGCAGGCGATGCCGGCGCCGAGAGCCTTTGCTGCTGCCAATTCCATTGTCGTCGTCTCCTTGGTGAAGGTCGAAAACTCAGTGACCGGGATGGATCGCGTCGTTGATGTAGAGGCTGGTGAGGATCGCAAAAACGTAGGCTTGCAGGGCGGCCACCAGGAACTCCAACGCGGTCAGCGCGATGGTGCCGAGCAGCGGCAGCACGGCGCCGACGACGCCGAGGAAGCCGGCCGAGCCCAGCAGCACCACGAAGCCGGCGAAAACTTTCAGCGTGATGTGACCAGCCAGCATGTTGGCGAACAGACGGATCGACAGGCTGATCGGCCGCGAGACGAACGACAGGACCTCGATCACGACGATGAACGGCAGAATGACCTTCGGCACGCCGCTCGGCACGAACAGCTTGAAAAAGTGCAGCCCGTTCTTCCAGAAGCCGTAGACGATCACCAGCAGGATTACGGAGAGGGCAAGCGCGGCAGTGACGATGATCTGCGAGGTGACGGTGAAGAAGTAGGGGAACATGCCCCATAGGTTCGCCACCAGTACAAACATGAAGAGAGAAAACACGAAGGGGAAAAAGCGCATTCCCTCGCTGCCGGCGGAGTCGCGGAGCGTCTTTTCGACGAACTCGTAAACGATCTCGGCAGACGACTGCCAGCGGCCCGGAACCACGGCCCGCGAAGCGGTCGCAAGGATCAGGAAACCGGCGCCGACGGCTACGGTCAGCACCATGAACAGGGCGGAATTGGTGAACGAGAAATCGAGACCGCCGACATGAATCGGAACGATCGGCTCGATGCGGAACTGGTGAATCGGATCGTAGGCCAATTCGTTCTGCTACCTCTTCGTGCCGGAACCATCGTCCGGACCCGGCGGCCCCGGCGGCGCCAGTCCCGCCGATCGCAATACGCCCAGGATCCCGGCGCCGAAACCCAAAAGCAGAAACACAATCAAGCCCCAGGGGGACGTGCCGAAAAGGCGATCGAACCCCCACCCCAAAGCGGCGCCGACGACGACACCGGCGACAAAATCGGCGCCCAGCCGCATCGCCAGGCCATATCCCTGACGCGGCGGCTCGATGACCGAGGGCGCATCCGTGTGGCGTGCTGCCCGACTTTCGTCAAGCCGCCGATCGAGATCGCGCAACCGTCCGGAAAGCTCGCTCTCTTCGGAGGATCCGCTGAAGGATGGCAAGGTCGGCTTGCCGTCCCGGTCGCTCATCACGCCCGCTCCGTCGAGACTTCAGAAAACCAAGAATTCCGCCACTTCCAGTAAAAGTGGCCGCACAATAGTTGTGGGTTCCGGGAGTGTCAAGGAAGCGACAGTACTGCTTAAGACATTGATTTTACTGATCTTTTATTGGCTTCTGTGAGCGCCAGGACGCCAGTTCGCGCCCTGCCGCACCTTCCTGAAGTGCGGTTCTCGTGCGACAAGCGTCGGCATGTCCGATTCAAATCAGAAGCCGTCCCGCCGCGGGCCTGTTGCGCTGGGTGAGCTCATCGGCCGGGTGATCGACCCGGTCACCAAGCGCCGCGGCTTCGCCACGACCGACTTGATCGCCGCATGGCCGGAAATCGTGGGATCCCGCTTTGCCGACTGCACGCGACCGGAGAAGATCGTCTGGTCGCGCGGAGAGGAAATGGACGGCGCGCCAGCCCTCCTGGTTGTCCGGGTTGACGGCCCGCGGGCAATTTTCGTGCAGCACGAGGCCGGGCAGATTATCGAGCGGGTCAACGCATTCCTCGGCTACGGTGCCATCGGCCATCTGCGGATTATCCAAGCGCCGGTCAGCGGGGGGGGAATGGTGGAGACGACCAGCGAACGGCCACTTTCTGCGGATGCCGAGGCGGAGCTTGAGGCAAGGCTTTCTGGGGTCGCCGACAAGGATTTACGTTCCGTCCTCGACCGGCTCGGTCGTGGCGTCCTCGCCAAGCGGCAGCGCTAGGCGCGCCGGTCGGCGATACCGAACATGAGCCACAATTCACTGTCCAGTGCGGCCGTCTTGCGGCAGAATCCCTGAAATCAGGGTGGCTTTTCCGAATCGAGGGTATCCACGTGGCGTCCATTTCCCGGCAGGCACTCATCATCGCTGCGGCGATCGTCATCGTAGCGGCAGGCGCAGGCTATTACTTCCTGCACAAACCGGGCGCGGCGGTTCTCGACCAAGCCAGCGCCGCGACCCCGGCACCGGCAACTTCGGCTCCCGCCAGCGATCTCATGGTGGCGGGACCGCTCGGCGAGATGGCGCTCGGCAGTCCCACCGCGCCGAATGTGGTTATCGAATATGTCTCGATGACCTGCCCGCATTGCGCGCGGTTCCACGGCGAGGTTTACCCGAAATTCAAGGCGCAGTACGTCGATACCGGCAAGGTCTATTATGTTCTCCGCGAATTTCCGCTCGACCCGCTGGCAACCGCGGCGATCGTGGTAGCGCGCTGCGCGCCCAAGGAACGTTTCTTTCCGCTGGTCGATCTGATGTACGACCACCAAAGTGAATGGGCGTTCGTGCCGCAGCCGGTTGATGCGCTCTTCAATCTGGTGAAACAAGCCGGCTTCACGCGCGATGCCTTCAACGCGTGCTTGACGAATCAGTCGCTTCTCGACGGAGTGAACTGGGTTCAGGACCGTTCGACGAAGCTGTTCGGCGTCAATTCCACGCCGACATTTTTCATCAACGGCACCAAGGTCGCCGGCGAGCAGACGCTCGACCAGCTGGCGGCGGCCCTGAAGAAGTAGACGAGTGGCCGGCGCCCACGCGGCGCGGTGTGTGATGACGACAACCGGGACGGCGAGATTCGGAATGGGGGTACCCGCTTGAAATTCACGCGCCTGCGCGTTCTCGGCTTCAAATCCTTCGTCGAGCCAACCGAACTCGCCATTGAACCGGGACTGACTGGCGTGGTGGGGCCGAACGGGTGCGGCAAGTCCAATCTGGTCGAGGCGCTGCGCTGGGTGATGGGCGAAAGCTCTTACAAGGCGATGCGCGCCTCGGGAATGGACGACGTCATCTTCCAGGGCAGCGGCAACCGACCTGCCCGCAACACCGCCGAAGTTTCGCTCGCGGTCGACAACGCCGATCGCACGGCGCCGGTCGCCTTCAACGATTCCGAGCAGATCGAGATTACCCGCCGGATCGAGCGCGAGGCCGGATCGGTCTATCGCATCAACGGGCGAGACGTGCGGGCCCGCGATGTCCAGCTTCTTTTCGCGGATGCCTCGACGGGGGCTCATTCGCCGGCCATCGTCGGCCAGGGCAAGATCGGCGAGCTGATCGCCGCCAAACCGGTCGATCGGCGGGCGCTGCTCGAAGAAGCGGCCGGCATCGCCGGGCTGCATAACCGTCGCCACGAGGCGGAGTTGCGCCTGAAGGCCGCAGAACAAAACCTGTCGCGACTCGACGATGTCATCTCCGAGATCGAGCAACAGGTGGACGCGCTGAAGCGCCAAGCGCGGCAGGCGACTCGCTACCGCAACCTGTCGACGGAAATCCGCAAGGCCGAGGCAACGGTGCTTCATCTTCGCTGGCAGGCCGCCAGAGCGACGGTCGCCGAGTCCGAGTCGCAACTCGCGGAAGCCGTGACCACCGCCACCGCCCGCGCCGGGGCGCAGGCGACGGCTGCACGCGAGCAGGCGGAAGCGGCAGCGACCGTGCCCGACCTGCGCAACGAGGCCGCGCGCACCGGTGCGGCCCTGCAGCGGATCAAGCTCGCCAGCGAGACGCTCGACCAGGAAGAGGCGCGCATCGGGACGCGGCTGGCCGAGCTCGACCGGCGGCTGACCCAACTTGGCGACGATATCGGTCGCGAGCAGCGTATGGTCGCCGACAACGCCGCCATCCTTGCGCGACTCGCTGAGGAAGAAAGCGAACTCCAGACTCTGAACGCCGCAAACGCGGAGCGGCAACAGGCCGCCGCGGAGCGGAAGGAAGCGGCGGAGACGACGCTGTCGGCAAGCGAAGCGACGCTTTCGGAGCTGACGGCCGAACACGCAATGCTAAGTGCCCGGCGGAGCCAGCACGAACGCACGATTGCCGATGCCAAAACACGGGCAGAGCGGCTTGCCAGGGAGGTCGCGACGGCGCGGGCCGAGCTGGCAAGTCTCGATGCGCAGGACGAGGCCGCGGCGGAGACGGCGAAAGCGCGGGCCGCGACTACGGCGGCGGAAGCCGATCGCGACGCCCGGGATGGTGCGACGGCGGTGGCCGATGAAGGCCTGATGACGGCCCGGGAAGCGGCGACGGCAGCGCGCGCTGCACTCACCGATGCCGAGCGCGGACTTGAACGGATCGAGACGGAGGCGGCGACGCTTGCCGCGGTACTGGCGACGAACGCGGACGACCGTGTTCCGGTGATCGACGCGATCGCTGTCGATGCCGGCTTCGAGGCGGCACTCGGTGCTGCGTTCGGCGATGATCTCGACGCGCCGGCGGACGACGATGCGGCCGCCCACTGGCGCGAAGTGGCTTACGGCAGCGATGACGCCAGCCTGCCGGCGGGCGTGACGCCGCTCGCGCGGCACGTGCGCACGCCCGAAGTCCTGCTGCGCAGACTGGCGCAGACCGGGCTGGTCGACCTGGCGAGCGGCCCGCGCCTGCAGGCGCTCCTGCGCCCGGGTCAACGCCTCGTCAGCGCCGGGGGCGACCTGTGGCGGTGGGACGGATACGTCGCCATGGCCGATGCGCCGCGCTCCGCGACCCAGCGGCTGGCGCAACGCAATCGCCTGATCAGCGTGCAGGGCGAGATCGGCCCGGCGCGCGAGACCGTGGACGCGCTCCGCGATGGCGTTGCCGCAGCCGACGGCGTCGTGCAGCGGGCTACCGAGGATGACCGCGAAGCGCGGGAGGCGCTGCGGGTTGTCCGCAAGACGCTCGACGAAGCGCGCACCGCATTCGCCAATGCCGAGCGCGAGGAAGCCCGCACCGCGGCGCGGCGAACCCGCCTTGAGGAGGGCGTCGCGCGTCTCGACGCCGACCTTGCGGAGAGCTACGAGCGCGGCGAGGTGGCGGTGGCGGAACTGGCCGCGACCGACGTCATCAATATTCTCGCGGAGAAACTCACCGGCCAACGGGCGCAGGTCGACGACGATCGCACCGGACTTGCCGGGGCGCGGGCCGGCTTCGAGCGGATGGCGCGCGAAGCTGAACTGAGGGCCGGCAGGCTTGCCACTATCGCCGGCGAACGCCGGACGTGGGAGGAACGGGCCGCCAACGCTGAGGTCCAAATCTCCACGCTTGGCGCCCGACGCGGCGACGCGGCGGCTGAAAAGGAATCGCTGGTCGGCGAGCCCGCGAAAATCGCTGCCCGCCGCGCCACACTGCTTTCCGAGATCGTCATTGCCGATGCGGCGCGCTCGGCGGCTGCCGACAAGCTGGCGACCGGCGAAGCCACGCTTGCCGCTTCCGACAAGGCGGCGCGGGCGGCGCTCGAACGCCTGGCAGAGGCGCGGGAATGGCGCGGTCGCGCCGAAGAGCGGATGGTGGCGGCGAAAGAACGGCTGGGGGAAGCGGCAGCACGCATTCACGAGGCGCTCGATTGCGCGCCCGAGGAGGCGGCGGCGATCGCGGAACTCGACGCTGACGCGCCGACGCCGGATCTCGAGGAGATCGAGACGCGGCTCGAACGTTACCGACAGGAGCGCGAGCGACTAGGGGCAGTCAATCTTCGCGCCGACGAGGAAGCCCGCGAGATCGCCACCCGCCGCGATACCCTGACGGGCGAGCGCGACGACCTGACGACGGCCATTGCACGGCTGCGCCAGGGGATCGGCAGCCTCAACAAGGAAGGACGCGAGCGGCTGTCCGCGGCATTCGAGACCGTCAACGCGCATTTTACGCGGCTCTTCACGCATCTCTTCGGCGGCGGCACGGCGGAGCTGCAGCTCACCGAATCCGACGATCCGCTGGAGGCAGGTCTGGAGATCGTGGCGCGGCCGCCGGGCAAGAAGCCGCAGATCATGACGCTGCTTTCCGGCGGCGAGCAGGCGTTGACGGCGCTATCGCTTATCTTCGCAGTGTTCCTCACCAATCCGGCGCCGATCTGCGTGCTCGACGAGGTGGACGCGCCGCTCGACGACGCCAACGTCGTGCGCTTCTGCAACCTGCTTGAGGAGATGACACGTTCGACCGACACGCGATTCCTGGTGATCACGCACAACCCGATCACGATGTCACGCATGAACCGGTTGTTCGGCGTGACCATGGCCGAACGTGGCGTGTCACAACTGGTGTCGGTGGACCTTGAAACGGCAGAGAGCTTTCGCGAAACGGCGGCCTAGAGCCGGCGAGACGCAAGTCGCGGCGCTTCTCGCCTGGTACGACCGGCATGCGCGCGGGTTGCCGTGGCGCGTGTCGCCCAGGGACCGCGCGGCCGGAGTGAAGCCCGATCCATACCGCGTCTGGCTGTCAGAGGTGATGCTGCAGCAGACTGGGGTCGCGACGGTGAAGCCGTATTTCGACGACTTCGTCACGCGCTGGCCGACGGTCGAAGCGCTCGCGGCAGCCGCGCGCGAGGACGTGCTGAAAGCGTGGGCAGGCCTCGGCTACTACGCCCGGGCGCGCAATCTCAAGGCCTGTGCAGAGACTGTGGTGCGCGACCACGGCGGGGTATTCCCCGTCGAGGGCCTCCGTACGCTGCCCGGGATCGGCGAGTACACCGCGGCGGCGATCGGCGCGATTGCCTTCGACGTGTCGGCAGCGGTGGTCGATGCCAACGTCGAGCGTGTGATCGCGCGGCTGTTTGCAATCCGCGAACCCTTGCCGGCGGCGAAGAAGGTCATCCGCGCGCGACAGGCGGAACTTACACCGTCGCGCCGCGCCGGCGACTATGCGCAGGCGATGATGGATCTGGGCGCCACGATCTGCACGCCGAAGAAGCCGGGCTGCGTACTCTGCCCGATCGGCGACGCCTGCGCGGCGCGGCGGCAAGGCCGGCAGGAAGAGTATCCGGTGCGCAGCCCGAAGGCGGAGCGGCCGACGCGGCGGGGCGCGGCGTTCGTTGCGGTACGCGCTGACGGTGCCGTGCTGTTGCGAAGCCGGCCCGACCCGGGGTTGCTCGGCGGCATGACTGAAGTGCCCAACTCGGTGTGGGGGGCCGCAGCCGCATCGGAAGCAGATGCGCCCTTCCCCGCCGACTGGCGGGCGGCGGGGTCGGTCGTTCATGTCTTCACGCATTTCCGACTGGAATTATCCGTGTTTTGCGCGCGTGTCGACGTCATGGCAAAGGTGCCCGCGGGGTTCTGGTGGTCGGCGCCGGCGGCCCTTCCCGGGGAGGCATTGCCCAGCGTCATGAAAAAGGCGATCGAGGCGGTGCTTCCACACTCCACCAGAAGGCGCGCGGCGTGAACGAAATCCGGCATGTCGTCTTCGACCTCGGCCAGGTGCTGATCGCCTACGAGGCGGAGCGGCCGTTTCGCCGGCTGATCCCTGACCACGACGAGCGGGCGCGATTTTTCGCCGAGGTGTGCACCCACGAATGGAACCTCGAACAGGATCGCGGGCGGACGTGGCAAGAGGCCGAAGAGGAACTCATCGCGCGCCATCCCGGCAAGGCAGACCTGATTCGCGCGTTCCGCGCCAACTGGTGGGAGATGATCCCCGGCCCGATCGAGGCCAACGTCGAGATGGTCGAAGACCTGATCGACCGCGGCATCGACGTCACCGCACTCACCAACTGGGCGCCGGACACCTTCGCCGAAGCCGAGGACAAGTTTCCGTTCCTGGCGCGCTTTCGCGGCGTCACCGTTTCGGGGCGCGTCGGGCTGATCAAGCCGGATGCGGCAATCTACCGACACCATGCCGGGACATTCGCTCTGGAACCGTCGCAAACGCTTTTTTTCGACGACAATCCGGCAAACGTCGCCGCGGCCCTCAGCCTCGGCTGGCAGGCCGAGCAATACGTGTCGACAGACACGCTGAGCGCCGACCTCCGGCGTTACGGACTGGCGCCGTAGGCGATCATGCCGGCGCCGAAGCCCTGGGCGGGATGATCGGCGGACGCGCGTTGAGTGCGTCGCGATCGAAGCCGGCGGTCTGCTTGTAACCGGCGGCAATTGCCTCGCGCTCCGCTTTCGGCATCACGTCGTCGATGCGCTCGAAACCGCCCGGCGCGCGCTCCTCGACGATCTGGAGCACCTGGTCGGGGCCGTTGCGGCGGTTGAGCTCGACAATTTTGGCTGTCGCCGGCGAGCGCTCGGCTTCGTAGGCAGCCAGCGCCTCCGGCGTCTCGCCGCGATCGAGGATGCTGCGCGCCAGCACACGGGCATCGAGGATCGCCTGCGAGGCGCCGTTGGAGCCGATCGGATACATCGGGTGGGCGGCGTCGCCCAGCAGCGTCACGCGACCTTCTGTCCAGCGGGCAAGCGGATCACGGTCGACCATCGGGTATTCATATACATGCGTCGCGCTGCGGATGATGCCCGGCACGTCGAGCCAGTCAAACTTCCAGTCCTCAAACCATGGCAGAAAATCTTCGAACTTGGCGGTGCGGTCATAGGTTTCACGGTGCCACTCGTGCTCCGCCGGAAAGCGGCGCTCGGCAATCCAGTTGATCGTCTGGCCGCCGGCAGCTGGATCGACCGGCGAAATGGCGTAGGCGACAAACTTCTGCGACTGGTGGCCGGCGGTGATCATCGTGCGGCCGTCGAGAAACGAGTGGCCCTCGCTGACGCCACGCCAGAGGATGCTGCGATTCCATTTTGGGGCGCCCTCGCCCGGCTGAAACGCGGCCCGCACGGCCGAGTGGATGCCATCGGCACCGATCAGCAGCGCCCCCTCGTAAGCGCCCGCCGGTTCGTTGGTTCTGGGATCGACGAAGTTTGCGCGAACGCTATGCGGGCCGGTTTCCCACGAGCGAAGGCGATGCGCAGCATGGATGCCGGCAGCGCCCAGCCGCTCGACCGCCGCCTCCCACAAAAGGCGGCGCAACCGGCCACGATGAAGGGAGAACTGCGGCCATCTGTAGCCGGCCGACAGGCCGCGCGGCTCGCGCCAGATAAGCTTGCCGTGTTTCGAATAGTAGGCGAGCCCCTCGGTGCGAACACCGATTTCGTCGAGCCGGTCGATGAGTCCGAGGTCGATCAGTTCGCGGCCGGCGTGGGGAAGAATGTTGATGCCGACGCCCAATGTCCTGGGTTCGGCGTCCGCCTCGAACACCTGAACCGGAACGCCGATCTGGTGCAGGCTCAAGGCAAGCGTCAGCCCACCGATCCCGCCTCCAGCGACCAACACCGTCATTGCGACTTGTCTCCGAAGGACCGCGAGATTCCTGGCACGCGCTTCCGGCACCGGCAAGAACGATAGGCCGCGGCTATTCTTCCGGCTCGGTGGTGAACATCAAAGGAAACCCGGCGCGCTTGCCGAGGTCGGTCGCCTCGGTCGCCTTGGTATCGGCGATATCCTTCGTATAGACCGCGACGACACAGACGCCTTTCTTGTGGGCGGTAATCATGATGCGATAGGCCTGATCGGCGGTTGTGCGGAACACCGCCTTCAGCACCATGACGACGAAATCACGCGGCGTGAAGTCATCGTTGATCAGAATGACCTTGTGAAGACGCGGGCGGTCGACCTTCGGCTCGATCTTCGGCCGGACCTTCGCCCGCGGCTTGGTCACGACATCATCGTCAGGCATTGGGACTTGCTACGCCTGAAGGCCCAGCCTTCGCAACTGCCCCGGCGTCGCGGGCCGGAGCTAGGCGCCAGCCCGCGCCATTGTGCGACGGGCGGCGGCGCGGAGATCGTCGATCGGCACAAGGCCGCCAGCCTTGCCGTAGTGCCAGAACGTCCAGCCGTTGCAGGCATCCAACCCTTGCACCAGTGCGCCGACACGATGGATAGAGCCAACGTGATCGCCGGCGCGCAACATGCCGTCGGCGCGTACCTCCGCGGTGTGGCGGGAGCGGGAGTCAGTCAGCACGGCGCCGGGAACGATGAGGCCGCTTTCGACGAGACTTCCGAAGGCGACGCGCGGCTCGCTGCGCTTGCTGTGGACGACTTCCAGCGCGGATGCGGTCGCAGGTACGACTGCGGCAATGCGGGTGGTCGCGGCGGCGATGTAGTCGTCCTCGCGCTCGACGCCGACGAAATGGCGGCCGAGATATTTGGCGACGGCGCCGGTAGTGCCGGTGCCGAAGAAAGGATCGAGGATCACATCGCCCGGCTTTGACGAGGCCATCAAGATGCGGTGGAGCAGCGCCTCGGGCTTCTGTGTCGGATGCACCTTCCTGCCCTGCCCGCCCTTCAGCCTCTCGTTGCCGGTGCAAAGCGGGAAGAGCCAATCGGAACGCATCTGCACGTCTTCATTGGCGGCCTTGAGGGCCTCATAGTTGAACGTATAGCCACGAGAATCCTGGTCGCGACTTGCCCAGATCATCGTCTCATGCGCGTTGGTGAAGCGACGGCCGCGAAAATTCGGCATCGGGTTGGTCTTCCGCCAGATGATGTCGTTGAGAACCCAAAAGCCGAGATCCTGCAGGGCGCTCCCGACGCGGAAAATATTGTGATACGAGCCGATCACCCAGAGCGTGCCGTTTGGTTTCAGAACGCGCCGGCAGGCGAGCAGCCACGCGCGCGTGAAATCGTCGTAGGCGGAGAACGAAGCAAACTTGTCCCAAGCCTGCGTCACCGCATCGACTTCCGACTGGTCCGGGCGGGTGAGTCGGCTTTCGAGCTGCAGGTTGTAGGGCGGATCGGCGAAGACCAGATCGACGCTCGCCGCCGGCAGGCGCTCGAGGGCTGTGATGCAGTCGCCCTTCACGATAGTGTCCAGCCAATCGGGATTTCCCGCGACCTGAACCTTTTCCATCGCACCCATGCAACACGCCCCACGCGACACCACCCAAAGGAAGGGCGATGCTGCGCGAACAGGGTAAATCCCGGGTTCAGAAACGTGGTTAAACGGGCGTAAACTTGCGGGCCGCCATGCGGCCGGCGGGCTTTCGCCCGGGCCGCTGCCCGGCTAGACAGAAGCGCCCAATTCGATTTGCGCGGCGGGTACGTCGCGCCGACAGGAAGCTCCATGCTCTTCGCGTTCGATTGTGACGGCGTGCTGGTCGATTCGGAGATCATTGCCTCCGAAGTCGACGCAAAACTTCTGACCGAAGCCGGCTACGACGTCACCGCGGCGGAGGTGAGCCAGCGCTTTGCCGGGCTCACCAGCCTCGCCATCCACGATATCGTCGAGAAGGAGATCGGCCACGGCCTGCCGGCGGACTTCATGGCCAGGCAGACGGCGGAACTCGACCGGCGGCTGGCGCGCGATCTCAGGATAGTGCCCGGCGCAGACGAACTGCTCGACCGGATCGATGGGCCGCGCTGCATCTGCTCTAATTCATCTACCGAACGGCTGACGATCGAACTCAACAAGGTAGGGCTGATGGATCGGTTCCGGCCCTACATCTTTTCGGCGGTCGAGGTCGGCGACAAGCAACCGAAGCCATCGCCGAATGTCTATGCCTATGCGGCGAGGCAGTTCGAAGTGAATCCGCGCGAGATGGTGGTGCTGGAAGATTCAGTTTTCGGCGTTGCCGCGGCGAAGGCGGCTGGCGCGCGCGTGGTCGGCTTCACCGGCGGCCGGCATACCTGGCTCGGCCACTCCGATCTGCTGATCGAGGCGGGTGCAGAGACGGTGATTAGCCGGTTTGCCGACCTGCCCGCGATAGCGGAGGCGCTGATGAGTTGGGAAGGACTGGAGGAATAGGCGGATGGACCTCAGCGGGAGGACGATACTCATCACCGGGTCGACCGACGGCGTCGGGCGGCTGGTCGCCGAGAGGCTGGCCGCCGACGGCGCCCATGTGCTTGTCCACGGGCGCGACCGCAAGCGCGGCAATAGCCTGGTCGCCGCAGTCGACAAGGGTGGCAAGGGCAAGGCGACGCTCTATCTAGCCGACCTGTCTTCGCTCGACGAGGTGCGGCGGCTGGCGAAAGAAGTGCTCGCCGACAACAAACGCATCGACGTGCTCGTCAACAATGCGGGCATCGGCTTCCTGCCGGCTGAGCGGCGGGCCACCGCTGACGGCTACGAGGTACGCTTCGCGGTCAATTATCTCTCGGGCTTCCTGCTGACCCATCTCCTGTTGGGCACACTCCGCGCCAGCGCGCCGGCGCGGATCGTCAATGTCGCATCTATCGGCCAATCGCCGATCGATTTCGACGACCCGATGATGGAACGCAACTGGCAGGGAGGACGCGTCGCCTATACGCAAAGCAAGCTGGGACAGGTGATTTCCACTTTTTCGCTGGCCGAGGAACTGGCCGGCGGCGTGACGGTCAACGCGTTGGATCCGGCGACGTTCATGGATACGGCGATGGTGCGCGATGCCGGGCTGACCCCGCAAAGCACCGTCGCCGAAGGCGCCGATGCGATCCTGGCGCTGGCGGTCGGCCCGCAGCACGCCACGACGAACGGCAAATTCTTCAACGGGCTTAGCGAGGCGCGCGCCAACGAACAGGCGTATGACGTGACGGCGCGCGCGAAGCTGCGCGCCTTGAGCCGGAAGTTGACCGGGCTGGGCGCTTAGGCGTTCCGTCTACTCCGCCGCCTCGCTCCACGGCTGTGGCTTTTCCCATCTGAGCTTCGGCGCGCGGGCGGCACGGGTTTCGTCCAGGCGACGACGCGGAGCATGCATCGGGGCCTGATGGAAGCGCTCGGGCTCGCCGCGCTTAGCCCGCATGACCAGCTCGCGCAGCGTCGCAACAAAGAGATCGAGCGAGGCTTTCGATTCCGACTCGGTCGGCTCGATGAGCAGCGCGCCGTGGACGACCAGCGGAAAATACATGGTCATCGGGTGGAAGCCCTCGTCGATCATCGCCTTGGCGAAGTCGAGCGTAGTGACGCCGGTGCCTTCGAGGAAGCTGTCATCGAAGAGCGCCTCGTGCATGCACGGGCGATCGCCGAACGGCTGGCTCATGATGTCGGCGAGACCCGCGCGGACGTAGTTGGCGTTGAGGACCGCGTCCTCCGATGCCTGGCGCATGCCGTCGGCGCCGTGGGCAAGCATGTACGACAGAGCGCGGACGAACATGCCCATCTGGCCGTGAAAGGCGGTCATGCGGCCGAACGTGGCCTTAGCGGCGGGGTCGCGCCGCGTCCAGATGAACTCCGGCTTGCCTGCCTGGATCTGCACATACGGCACGGGTGCGAAAGGCGCCAGTTTGTCCGAGAGAACGACAGGACCGGCGCCTGGCCCGCCACCACCGTGGGGCGTCGAGAAGGTCTTGTGCAGGTTGATGTGCATGGCATCGACGCCGAGATCGCCGGGCTTTACCTTGCCGACGATGGCGTTGAAATTGGCGCCATCGGCATAGAAGAACGCGCCGGCGGCGTGGACGGCATCGGCGATGGCGACCACGTCGCGCTCGAACAGGCCGCAGGTGTTGGGGTTGGTCAGCATGATCGCGGCGACTTGCGGCGACAGGCGCTTCTTGACCTCCTCCGGGTCGACGGTGCCATCGGCGCGGGCAGGCACTTCCTCGACGCGGTAGCCGAGCAGGGCCGCGGTAGCCGGGTTAGTGCCGTGGGCCGACTCGGGCACCAGCACGACCGAGCGGCGGTCGCCGCGGGCATCCAGCGCCGCCTTGATCGCCATCATGCCGCAGAGCTCGCCATGGGCGCCGGCTTTCGGGCTGATCGCGACAGTGTGCAAGCCGGTCAGTTCGAGCAACCACCGGCCAAGTTCCGAGATCAACTCAATGGCGCCGGGGACGGTCGAGATCGGCTGCAGCGGGTGGATGTCGGCAAAGCCTGGCAGGCGCGCCATCTTCTCGTTGAGGCGCGGATTGTGCTTCATCGTGCACGAACCCAGCGGGTAGATACCGGCATCAATGGCATAGTTCTTCTGGCTGAGGCGGACGTAGTGGCGCATCGCCTCCGGTTCACTGAGGCCGGGAAGGTCGATCGGCGTCCGGCGCGCGTGGGCGCCGAGCTTTGATTTTGTTTTTGGTGCATCGGGGAGATCGACGCCGCTAACATCAAGTCGACCCATCTCGAAAAGCAGCGGCTCCTCGATCTGCAGGGCGCGGTTGCCGGTAAAGGTTTCCGCCGGTGCCGTATTGGGCGCAGTGGGCGTTGTGGGGCGACCTTTATCATTCAGCATTACAGCACCTCCTTCAGCGTTCGAGCATAGGCGGCACGGTCGGCTTCGGTGTTTATTTCGGTGGCGGCGACAACAATGAGATCCGCGAGGTCAGGATTGTCGAATTCCAGACGCGAGACCGGGACGCCGCCGAGGATGCCTCTCACCGCCAGTTTTTCTATGACCGTCGCGGCATCGCCGGAGATGCGGATGGTGAACTCGTTGAAGAACGAGTCGTTGAGGACGTTTACACCGGGAACTTCAGAAAGAGATTCAGCGAGCGCCACCGCGTTGGCGTGGTTGAGCGCCGCAAGACGGGAAAGGCCAAACTCGCCAAGCAGCGACATGTGGATAGTGAAGGCGAGTGAACAGAGACCCGAGTTAGTACAAATGTTGGATGTCGCCTTGTCGCGGCGGATGTGCTGCTCGCGGGTGGACAGCGTCAGCACGAATCCGCGCTTACCTTCGGCGTCCATCGTCTCGCCGCAGAGGCGGCCGGGCATCTGGCGCACGAACTTCTGCCGCGTGGCGAAGAGGCCGACATAGGGGCCGCCGAAGGTGAGCGGGTTGCCGATCGACTGACCTTCACCGACGACGATGTCGGCGCCCTGCGAGCCCGGCGGCTCGATGGCGCCGAGCGCCACCACTTCGGTGAATACCGCAACCAGCAGCGCACCAACGGCGTGCGCCTTTTCGGCTATGGGAGCGAGGTCGATCAGGTGGCCGTAGAACGACGGCGTCTGGACGACGACGCAGGCGGTGTCGGCGTCGATGGCGGCGAGGACCGCTTCGGTGGCGGCAGGATCGGGCGGCAGCGCGACGACCGAGTCGCCGGCCATGCGGGAGACCGTCTCGACGACGCTGCGATACTGGGGATGAAGGCCCCCGGAGAGCACAGCCTTGGCGCGGCGCGTCAAGCGCTGCGCCATGAGAACCGCCTCGGCGGTTGCCGTCGAGCCGTCGTACATGGAGGCGTTGGCGACCTCCATGCCGGTGAGATTGGCGACCTGGGTCTGGAACTCGAACAAGTATTGCAGTGTGCCCTGAGCGATCTCGGGCTGGTAGGGCGTGTATGAGGTAAGGAATTCGGAGCGCTGGATGAGATGATCGACGCTGGCGGGAACGTGGTGGCGGTAAGCTCCGGCGCCAACGAAGAAGGGCACGGAAGCGGCGGCGACGTTCTTCGCCGCCATGGCGCCAAGGACGCGCTCGACCTCGATTTCGCTCTTGGTCGTCGGCAGGTCGACCAGGCCGCTCAGCCGCTTGGCGGATGGGATATCGGCGAACAGATCGTCGATGGAGCCGACGCCGACGCGGGCGAGCATGGCGGCACGGTCTTCGTCGGTGTTCGGGAGATAGCGCATGGGTCTTCCCTCCTCAAATCGTGCGCAGGAATTCCTGGTAGGAGTCGATGGTCATCAGCGCCTCGACTTCCGTCGGGTTGGTCACCCGCAGCCTAAGGAACCAGCCCTCGCCTTCAGGATCGGCGTTAACGGTGCCAGGTTCGTCGGCGAGCGCGCCGTTGACCTCGATCACCTCTCCAGCGACGGGCGCGAAAATCTCGCTCGCCGCCTTGACCGATTCGATCACCGCGGCTTCAGCGCCTTTGGCGAGCAGCTTGCCCACCTCGGGCAGCTCGACGAAAACCACGTCGCCCAGCTGTGCCTGGGCGTAGTCGCTTACGCCGACGGTGGCGACGTCGCCCTCGAGGCGGATCCATTCGTGATCGCGAGTGTAGCGGATGGGCATGTTGGTCCTCAGGCAGGCTTGCGGAAATAGCGGTGGGGGACGAAGGGGAGCGCCGTCACGGTCACCGGCTGGAAGCGGCCGCGGACTGAAACGGCGAGTTTAGTGCCCGGAGTTGCTTTCGCTGGTGGAACGTAGCCCATGGCAATCGCTCGGTTGAGCGAAGGCGAGAAGCCGCCGCTGGTGACTTTGCCGATCGGGGCTCCGGCTGTGTCGAGGATTTCGGCGCCGTCGCGGGCCGGGGCGCCTTCGACTAGCAGACCGACTCGGACGCGGGAGAGATCACCGGCGTGTTCCTTGAGGATGCGCGCCGCGCCGGCGAAGTCAGCGGCTTCGCGCCGGCGTTTTGAAACAGCGAACGCGAGGTTGCCTTCGATGGGCGACACCGTTTGGTCGAGGTCGTGGCCGTAGAGCGGCAAGCCCGCTTCGAGGCGAAGAGAATCGCGGGCACCGAGGCCGACGGGCTTCACGCGCGGATCTGCGAGGAGGCGCTGCCAGAAGGCGACGGCACGATCGGGCGGGACGAGAATTTCGAAGCCGTCCTCGCCGGTATAGCCCGAACGGGAGATCGTCAGTTTGGTTCCATCGTACGGGAATGAGCCGTATGTCATGAAGCTCAATTCCGCCGCCGCGGTAACTACATCGCGAATGACCCCGACGGCCTCAGGACCCTGCAGGGCGAGTAATGCGCAATCATCGCTGCGGTTGAGCTTGGCCTTGCCCGCGGTTGCAGCGGCGATGCGGGCAAAATCGGCGTTCTTGGTGTCGGCATTGACGACAATGTAGAGGGCGCCGGACCAGGCGGGATCGACCGGCCGGGCAATCATCAGATCATCCAGGATACCGCCCGCCTCGTTGAGCAGTAGCGTGTAGCGAATCTGACCTGGCTTGAGCGCACGCATATCGCCCGAGATCAGCGGCTCGACGAGCCCGGCGACCGCGGCGTGGTCTCTCTCCGGGTCGCCGGATTTCTCCGCCAGAACGAGAAACGACGGCCCCATGTGCGACACGTCGAAGAGCCCGGCATGCTCGCGCGTCCACTTATGCTCGGCGATAATGCCGGTCGGATACTGCACGGGCATGGAATAGCCGGCGAACGGAACCATGCGCGCTGCCAGCGCCCGATGGGCGGCGGCGAGCGGCGTCTCAAGCAAATCCATCGGCGGCGCTGATTCGGCCAACGGCGATCCTCGACTTCACAGGTTCGCGGCGACGGGTATTGCCGTCCGTCCGCGCCCCCTCTGTCCGAGGACCTGAGAGATTTCCCGCGATAACCGGCTACAACGCTCCGGCCGCGGCTACTCCTTCGGTGAGCGAGCGAATGCCGCCCGCTGCTTTCCAGAGTGTCGCCGACCGTCCGGTCCTGTCTGCCTGAGAGTTTCCGGGGCGGTTGCTCCTTCGGCGCCGGATCCAACCTGGATCCGGTCTCTCCCGGCGGTCGTGGTAACCCGCCAAGCTGGCGGGCCCGCCGGAACGCGACTCTATCCCGGCGGGCTCAGAATAGGTGTGCGGCGCAGCGAGTCAATCGCCGGGCGCGGACCAAACTCTAGCCGGAGGGCGAAGCGGGCGCCGGAGCCTTCGGCTTGCCCTCGTCGTAGCCGACGAAAATAGTCAGATCGTGATCGTCGGGGCTGATCTTAAAGCTAATGTTGTCGATCACATACGAGAAGTTAGCGGAGTATGTCGGTGCGCTAATAGACACCGGCGCCCGCGACATTTGCGAAAAGAGAACCTTGTCGCCGTGCTGCTTGACGACAGCCACGCGAAGCGGAACCGTAAAGCTGCCGGGACCACCCTTCGGACCCGCCGTCAGGCGGCCGGCGATGCCGACTTTGACGGTCAGCGTGTCGCCGATGGTGTGGCATTCGCGGGCGGTTTTGCTGATCGAGCCTTCGAATCGGACATAGGCGTCATCGCCATCGTGGCCGCGATCGTAGATCGGCAATGTGTCGGTGCCCGCGCGAATCTCGATCGGCGGGCAATACCCCGCGTCGAGGAACAGCGAAGCATCGTAGCTGCCCGCCTTCGCATCGCCCGCCGATACCGTTTTGCCGGTGGCGGCCGGCGCGCCGGACGCCGCGATTGCCGTATTGTCTGCGAGCGGCGCCGCCGCTTTCGAGCCGCCACCGAAAAGGCCCGAGAGGCCGCCTCCTCCGCCGCTTGAGGCGCAGCCTGTCAGGCCGAGGGCAAGCGTGACTACGGCGGCACCGAGCAGACAAGGGGAGGAAGAGCGTGAATCGAGAAAGCGCATTGCCATACATCCCCCAACCATTGCGGCCTTTCTATAGCAGCGGGATTCCGCCTTGGCGACCGACGGCGGGAACTGCATGGGGACAGCGACGCTTGCTGGGGAGAACGACGGCGGCTAGGGTTCGGCCCACCCCTCATGGCGCCGCGGAAGGCGTTATCTAGCGCCCATGCACTACCTCAGTACACGCGGGCTTGCCCCGCCGCTCGGCTTCTCCGATGTGCTGCTCGCCGGCCTTGCCCGCGACGGCGGCCTCTATGTGCCTGCCGTCTGGCCCCGGGTTACGGCCAAGGAAATTACCGAATTCGCGCGGCTGCCCTACGCCGAGGTGGCCTGGCGGATCATCCGCCCGTTCATTGGAGACGAGATTGCGGACGATGATCTCAACGCGATGTGCAGGGCGGCGTACGCCGGCTTTCGCGACCCAGCGGTCGCTCCGCTCACCCTGCTGGCGTCGGACCGCTACGTGCTCGAACTCTTCCACGGGCCCACCCTTTCCTTCAAGGACGTCGCCATGCAGTTGCTGGCGCAACTCATGGACTACGTCCTCGCCAAGCGCGGCCGCAAGGCCACCATCGTCGGCGCCACCTCCGGCGACACGGGAGCGGCGGCGATCGAAGCGTTTCGCGGCCGCGACAACGTCGATGTCTTCATTCTGTTTCCTGAAGGCCGCGTTTCGTCGTTCCAACAGCGGCAGATGACCACTGTCGGCGCCGGCAACGTTCACCCGATCGCTGTCCGCGGAACTTTCGACGATTGCCAAGCGATCGTGAAGGGAATGTTCGGCAACGCGCCGTTTCGAGATGCCGTAGCCCTTTCCGGAATAAACTCGATCAACTGGGCGCGCATCCTCGGGCAGATCGTCTATTACTTCACGGCGGCGGTGGCGCTTGGGGCTCCCGACAGGGCGGTATCGTTCACTGTGCCTACGGGGAACTTCGGCGACATCTTTGCCGGCTACGCCGCCAAGCGCATGGGGCTTGCGATAGACACGCTGGTGATCGCCACCAACGTCAACGACATCCTGGCGCGAACCCTCTCAACCGGGCGCTACGACGTGCGCGGCGTCACCGCGACAACGTCGCCATCGATGGATATCCAGGTCTCGTCGAACTTCGAGCGGTTGTTGTTCGAGGCCTACGAGCGGGACGCGGAGGCGGTCCGCGGGTTGATGGAGGGCCTCGTCTGGACAGGCGCTTTTACGATCGCAGCGAAGCCGCTTGCCGCCGTCCGGGCGGACTTTGCCGCCGACCGTGCGGACGAACGCGAGGTGGCCGAGGCCATCGCCGCCACCTATCGCGGCAGCGGATTTCTGGCCGATCCGCACACGGCGGTCGGGCTTGCCGTGGCCGACCGGTCCGCCAAGAAGGGGGTGCCGATGGTCACGCTGGCGACCGCCCATCCGGCTAAATTTCCCGACGCTGTCAAGGCGGCGATCGGCATCGAGCCGGCCATTCCCCACGGGTTTGCCGAGATTCTTACAAAACCCGAGCGATACGCTACGCTTGCCAACGACCGTCAGGCAGTCGAAGACCACATCGCCAGCCTGACCCGCGCGACGACCGAGAAAGTATAGTTCCGATGACCGTTCGCCAGTCGCGCCTGCCTTCCGGCCTGACAGTAGTCACGCACGCGATGGATCACCTGGAGAGTACGGCGCTGGGTATCTGGGTGGGCGCCGGCTCGCGCTCGGAGCGCGACAACGAGCACGGTCTGTCGCACCTGCTTGAGCATATGGCGTTCAAGGGCACGCGCGCCCGCTCCGCCGTCGACATCGCCGAAGAGATCGAGGCGGTGGGCGGTGAGGTGAATGCGGCCACCAGCGTCGAGACGACTTCCTACTACGCGCGCATCCTCAAGGACGATGTCGGCCTGGCGGTCGACATCCTTTCCGACATTCTGCGCAACTCGGTCTTCGATCCGGCGGAACTCGAGCGCGAGCAGCATGTCATCGTGCAGGAGATCGGCGCGGCGGCGGACGCTCCCGACGATCGCGTCTACGACCTGTTCACCGATGCGGCTTACCCAAACCAACCCCTCGGGCGCACGATCCTCGGCACGCCCCAGACGGTCGAGGCGGTAAGGCCGCCGATGCTCGACGAATATCTCGCGCGCCACTATCGCGGCCCCGAGATGGTCCTGGCGGCGGCCGGGGCGATAGATCACGATGCCTTGGTCAACCTCGCCGGCGAGCGGCTGGAGACACTTTCGTCGAGCCCCGGACCGAAGCCGGCTGCGGCGACCTACCGCGGTGGCGATCGACGCGAGACCCGCGATCACCTCCAGGAAACCCAGATCATGGTCGGCTTCGAGGGTCGGCCGTACACGGCCGACACGTACCACACCGCCCAGATACTGGCGGCTGTTATCGGCGGCGGCATGTCCTCCCGCCTCTTCCAGGAAGTGCGCGAGAAGCGGGGTCTTTGCTACTCAATCTATGCGTTCCACTGGGGCTTCGCCGATTCCGGCATCTTCGGCGTCCATGCCGCGACCGGACCGGAGGATGTCGCCGAACTGATGCCGGTGATGCTTGGCGAAATGGAGCGCGCCGCCCACGATATCGACGGACGCGAACTCGACCGTGCGCGGGCACAACTTCGCGCCGGCCTGCTGATGACGCTGGAGAGCCCGGCAGGCCGTGCCGGACAGATCGCCCGTCAGATGCTTCTCTTTGGGCGGCCGATCCCAACCGACGAACTGGTTGAACGCATAAACGCGATCACCGTCGACAACGTGCGCGCGCTGGCGAGCGACATCTTCACCGGAAGCGAGCCCACCGTGGCCGCTGTCGGGGCGCTGGATGGCATGCTCGATCACGACAAGCTCGTTGCGCGGTTCGGCAACGGGCCGACGGCAGCGAAGCGGGTAGTCGGGGTGGAGGCGTAGGCGACGGCGCGATGGCGTTCCTCCGTTCGATCTCGACCGGCACAAACTATCCGACGCTGCGCGGCGATCGCGTCATCCTGCGCACGCCCTCGGTCGGCGACTACCCGCAATGGGCGCGACTGCGTGAGGAGAGCCGGGGGTTCCTGGCGCCGTGGGAACCGATCTGGCCGGCCGACGACCTCACCAAGCTTGCCTTTCGGCGGAGGTTGCGCCGCTATCAGCGGGAGATCCGCAACAACACCGGCTACCCGTTCTTCGTGTTCGCCAGCGATGGCGATACGCTGCTCGGTGGACTAACGATGGCGCAAATCCAGCGTGGCGTGGCGCAATCGGCGACGATCGGCTACTGGATGGGGAAGCCGCATGCTGGCAAGGGGCTGATGACGGCCGCGGTCACGGCGGTGGTCGGATTCGCTTTCGACACGCTGCAGCTCAACCGTGTTGAGGCCGCTTGCCTTCCCCACAACGCCGCCTCAATACGGCTCCTCGAAAAGGTCGGATTCCAACGTGAGGGATACGCCCGCAAATATCTGTGTATCGACGGGCGCTGGCAGGATCACGTGCTTTATGGGCTGGTTCGCGACGACCCCCGGAACTGAGGGTTTAACCCTCTTCGCCGGGATGAGGAATGGCTTGTCGCGCCCAGACGGCCAGCATAGTAAGCTCTCGAATCGTTCCGCATACCCGGAGTGTCGGTTGTCGTTCGCGCGTCGGTTCGCGGTTCCCGTTCTTTCAATGCTGGCACTTTGTATCGCGTGGGCGCCCGCCAACGCGCTCGAGGCGGCGTCCGTACCCCTCGACGGCAAGACGCTCGACCTCACCCAAGCGGTCCAGTTCTTCCACCAGCCCGACGACCGCATCCAGGTCTCGACAGCACCCGGCGCCGACGGCATCGTGCGACGCATCGAGGTGCGCGCGCGCGAAACTGGCGGCTTGTCCTATTGGGCGGTGTTCGCCCTGGTCAACAGCGGCGACGAGCAGATCGACAGGCTGCTGGTGGCGCCGCATTTCCGCCTCGCCGGTTCCGGACTTTTCTGGCCCGACCTTGGCGCATCACGCATTGCCGCCATAACCCCAAGCCAGGGTTTCGCGCCCGATCGGCAAGTGAGCCAGGATGCCGACGTCTTCCGCATCACGCTCGATCCCGGTGCGGTGGTGACGTTCGTGGCGGAACTCAGAACTCCCGACCTGCCGCAGCTCTATCTTTGGGACGGCGACGCCTACAAGGACTCGGTCAACAGCTACACGCTGTATCACGGCATCGTGCTCGGCATCGCCGGTCTGCTGGCGCTGTTCATGAGCGTGGTGTTCGTGGTCAAGGGCACGGCGATGTTCCCGGCGACCGCGGCACTCGCATGGGCGGTGCTGGTGTATCTCGGCGTCGATTTCGGCTTCTGGAACCGCATCTTCAATATCCCGCCCGACGCCGACCAGACATGGAGGGCGGGTGCGGAGGTGTTCGTCGCCGCGTCGCTGCTGATCTTCACGTACACCTATCTCAACCTCAACCGCTGGCACGTCCGCTACAGCCACCTGACTATCGGTTGGCTGGTCGGGCTGGCGGTCCTCCTCGGAGTCGCAGTGATCGAACCGTCGGTTGCCGCAGGTATCGCACGGTTCTCCATCGGCCTGATCGCGATCCTCGGCTTCGGCGTGGTGCTGTGGCTCGCCACCCATCAATACGACCGCGCCATCATGCTCATCCCGACGTGGGTGCTGCTGCTGGTGTGGACGGGCGCAGCATGGCTGACGATCGGCGGCAGTCTCGTCGACGACGTGGTCCAGCCGGCGCTCGCCGGCGGCCTTGTACTGATCGTGCTGCTGATCGGCTTCACGGTGCTCCAGCACGCCTTCGCCGGGGGCGTCATCACGGCAGGGCCGTTGGGCGACACGGAACGTAAGGCGCTGGCGCTTACAGGTGCCGGCGACGTGGTGTGGGATTGGGACGTGCCGCGCGACCGCATCTACACCGGTCCGGAAGCGGAGGACCTGCTCGGCCGCAAGCGCGGGACGCTGGAAGGACCGGCGCGCGACTGGCTGGAGATCCTGCACCCCGGCGACCGCGACCGCTTCAAGACAACGCTCGACACGGCGGTTGAACTGCGCCGCGGCCGTATCTCGCAGGATTTCCGGCTGCGCGCCGAGGACGGCCATTATCGCTGGTTCCATCTGCGGGCGCGGCCGGTACTGGGCAGCGATGGCGAAGTATTGCGCTGCGTCGGCACACTGCTTGATGTGACCGAAGAGCGGAACGCCGAGGAGCGGCTGCTCCACGACGCCGTGCACGACAACCTGACGGGACTTCCCAACCGCGAACTGTTCCTCGACCGGCTGGCTGCGGCGATCACGCGGACCACCGCCGAGAACACGGCGCGGCCATCGGTGTTCATTCTCGACATCGACCGCTTCAAGCAGGTCAACGACGGCTTCGGCATCGCGGTCGGCGATTCGATCCTGCTCACCATCGCGCGGCGGCTGGCGCGCTTGCTCAAGCAGCAGGACACCCTGGCGCGGCTCTCGGGAGACCAGTTCGCCTTCCTGCTTATTTCGGAAAGCCAGCCGGAGCGTATCGCAGCCTTCGCCGAATCCGTCCGCCGCACATTGCGCGCGCCGATCACACTGGGCGAAAAGGAAATCTTCCTGACGGCTTCCATCGGCATCGCCATGCACGACGGCAAGCAGAACGACGCAGAGGAACTCATCCGCGACGCCGAAATGGGAACCTTCCATGCCAAGCGCCTCGGCGGCGATCGCATCGAGGCGTTCCGCCCGGCGCTGCGGCAGCACGGCAGCGATTTGGCGACGCTCGAATCGGACCTTCGCCGGGCGCTCGGCCGCGAGGAGATCAAGGTGCTCTACCAGCCGATCGTGCGGCTGGAGGACAAGACGATCGCCGGCTTCGAGGCGCTGGTGCGCTGGGATCACCCCAAGCTGGGGCGGATTCCGCCGAGCGATTTCGTCCCGCTGGCCGAGCGGACCGGATTAATCATTCCGCTTGGTCTTTTCGTGCTCGACCGCACCGCGCGGCAGCTCGCCGAATGGCAGGAAGGGCTCGGCCGCAACACCGCACTGTTCGCCAGCGTCAACGTCTCCAGCCGCCAGCTGCTGCGCCACGACCTCATCAACGACGTAAAATCCGTTCTGGTGCGTTCCAACATCAAGCGAGGATCGCTGAAGCTGGAGGTGACCGAAAGCCTCGTCATGGAGAACCCCGAGTATGCCGCGCAAGTGCTCTCACGCGTGCGTGAACTCGGCGCCGGGCTTTCGCTCGACGATTTCGGCACCGGGTACTCGTCGCTTTCCTACCTGCAGCGCTTTCCGTTCGACACCATCAAGATCGATCAGACGTTCGTGCGCGGCAAGGGACTAAGCGACCGGCGCGTGATCCTGCGCTCGATCATCACTCTTGCGCACGACCTTGGCATGGACGTGGTCGCCGAGGGCGCCGAATCGGAGGCGGACGCCGAGGAGTTGCAGGAACTGGGCTGCGAATACGTGCAGGGCTTCCTCTATGGCCAGCCGATGACCGCGGCCGAGGCCAGCCGTCTCATCTTCCGCAAGCCGGAAGTCGACGATGAGGAAGAAGAGCCGGAAGAGGTGCAGGCCTGAGGGCGAGCCTTGACAGCGGACGGGCGGCAGCCCATTTCGAGCCATGATCGCGAAGCCGGCCCTCGACGTTCTCCTGTGCAGCCCGCGCGGCTTCTGCGCCGGCGTCGACCGGGCGATCCAGATCGTCGAGCTGGCGCTGGAGAAATTCGGCCCGCCAGTCTATGTGCGCCATGAGATCGTGCACAACCGGTACGTAGTCGATAGCCTGAAAGCGAAGGGCGCGATCTTCGTCGAGACACTCTCGGAAATTCCCGCTACCGAGCAGCCGGTGATCTTCTCGGCACACGGGGTCAGCAAGGCCGTCCCCGAGGAAGCGCGGCTGCGCAATCTCTTCCATCTCGACGCAACCTGCCCGCTGGTGACAAAGGTTCATCGCGAGGCTGAAATCCATTTCCGGCGCGGCCGCGAGATCGTGCTTATCGGCCATGCCGGGCACCCGGAGGTCGCCGGCACCATGGGGCAGCTGGCTGACGGTGCGATCAGCCTGATCGAGACGGAGGCGGATGCCCGCGTGTTCCAGCCAAAGTCCGACAAGCAGCTCGCCTACATCACGCAGACCACGCTCTCGGTCGATGACACTGCTGCCATGGTCGCCATTCTGACGGAGCGCTTTCCGCAGATCGTGGCCCCACATAAGGAAGACATCTGCTACGCGACCACCAACCGCCAGGAAGCGGTGAAGCGGGTGGCGCATCAGATCGACGCGATGATCGTTATCGGGGCGCCCAATTCATCGAACTCGCAGCGGCTGCGTGAGGTGGCCGAGCGGGCGGGCTGCCCGGTAGCACTGCTTGTGCAGCGCGCCTCAGAAATCGACTGGTCTCGGCTCGGCGGCATCAAGCGGGTGGGTATCACCGCCGGCGCATCGGCGCCGGAAGTGCTCGTCGAGGAAGTGATAGCGGCGTTCGCCGAACGCTTTGAGATTCACGTCAAGCTGGTCACTGCCGCCGCCGAAGATGTCACCTTCAACCTGCCGCGGGCCCTCCGCGACGCGGCCGAGTGAGCTAACTTGGCGGTCTATACCGAAATTCCCGACGACGAGCTCGACGCATTCGTGGCGGCCTACGACCTTGGGGAGGTGACCTCGGTCAAGGGCATTGCCGAAGGCGTCGAGAACTCGAACTACCTGCTCGGCACCGTGAACGGGCAGTTCATCCTGACACTCTATGAGAAGCGGGTCGATCCGGCCGACTTGCCGTTCTTCGTTGGCCTGATGGAACATCTCGCCGGCCGCGGGCTGTCGTGCCCCCTGCCGGTGCGCGACCGTAGCGGCAAAGCGCTGAACCGCCTTGCCGGACGGCCCGCGGCGATCGTCACCTTCCTGCCGGGGCGGTCGCTGCGCCGGTCGAAGACGGAGCATTGCGTGGCGGTCGGTGAGGCGCTAGCGCAACTGCATCTCGCCGGCGATGGCTTTGTTTTGCGGCGACCGAACGCACTTTCCGTGCGCGGCTGGCGGCCGATCTACCAGCAATGCAGCGGCCGCGCGGACAGTGTCTTTCCCGGCCTCGGTGCAGAGATCGAGCGGGAACTCGACTACCTTGAGGAGCACTGGCCCCGCGGACTGCCACAGGGCGTCATCCATGCCGACCTCTTTCCGGATAATGTCTTTTTCCTCGGCGGCGAACTCTCGGGACTCATCGACTTCTATTTCGCCTGCGACGACATGCTGGCCTACGATGTCGCCATCTGTCTCAATGCATGGTGCTTCGAGCCCGACGGCGCGCTTAACGTGACCAAGGCGCGCGCGCTGACCTCAGGCTACCGAGCGGTGCGCGCCTTCCGCAGCGAGGAAATCGCCGCATTGCCCCTGCTGGCGCGCGGATCGGCGCTGCGCTTCCTGCTGACGCGGCTGCACGACTGGCTGGAGGTGCCGGCCGGGGCGCTGGTCGTGCCCAAGGACCCGCTCGAATATTACCGCAAGCTGCGCTTTCACCGCGGCGTCAGCGATGCCTCCGCCTACGGGCTGGTCGACGCGTGAGCGAAAAGCGACGCATCGCCATCTGGAGCGACGGCGCTTGCTCGGGGAACCCCGGACCGGGCGGCTGGGGTGCCGTGCTCATTGCCGACGGGCACGAGAAAGATCTCAAGGGCGGCGAGGCACTGACCACCAACAACCGCATGGAGCTGACGGCGGCGATCGAGGCGCTGTCGGCGCTGAAGGGGCCGAGCGCGGTGGATTTCTATACCGACTCGCAATACGTGCGCGGCGGTGTCACCGGCTGGGTGACCGGCTGGAAGCGAAACGGCTGGAAGACCAGCGACCGCAAGCCGGTAAAGAACGTCGACCTGTGGCAGAAGCTCGACGCGCTGGCGGCGAAGCACGAGATCAAGTGGCACTGGGTGAAGGGCCACGCCGGCACGCATGGCAACGAGCGCGCCGACGAACTTGCCAACGAAGGCATGGCACCTTTCAAGAAGAAGCGCGCGTCCTAGAGCTGCGCCATGATGGTGGCGGCGCTGGTCTCCTTGACGTCGCGGCTGCCGTCCGCCTCGAGGTTCAGCGTATTGACGACGCCGTCATCGACCAGGGCGGAGAAGCGGCGTACGCGATGGCCAAGCCCGGGAGCGGACAGGTCGACCAGCAGGCCGAGCGCCTTGGCGTATTCGCCGTTGCCGTCGGAAACGAAGTCGACCTTGTCCTTGCCGCCCAGAGACTCGCCCCACGCTTTCATGACGTGGTGGTCGTTGACGGCCATGACGACGATGTGATCGGCGCCCTTCGCCTTCAGCTCGCTGGCATGGGTGATGAACGCCGGGATATGCGCGAGGTGACAGGTGGACGTGAAGGCGCCGGGGACGCCGACGAAAACGACCTTCTTGCCCTTGAACAACTCGTCGGTCGTGACTTCCTTTACCGAATCATCGGCCTGCTTGACGCGGAATTTTCCGGCCGGAAGACGATCGCCTACCTTGATCATGTTTCTCACCCTTGAACGCTGGATTGAACGGTAGTTGGACATTCAACTAGCGGAGCCGAGGCCGCCCGTCGAGGCACTATTCGACGCCGATGGTCTGATCGATGGCGCGCCCGCCGGAAACCGCCGTGAGGCGAAACTTCGCACACGCGATCGGGGTTTCGGCGCCGAGGCGCGAAAACTTCACCGACCAGACCGCCTTGCCACCATCGTCGCCGGCAAAGTCCGGCGTGTACGGCGACCAGCCGTCGGGCCCCTCGACAAACAGGCTTGCATCCCTTGCGTCAGGGACGGTGCCGGTGAAGCGGAAAACGGGATGCGAGTCGGTGCCGCCGTCGCGGGTGACGGCGGTGAACGCGAAAACTCCAGGCTGCGGCGGACCGGGAACGGCGTTGCGGGCGTCGGCAAGCGTAGCGTCAACGTCGGGGTCGCCCGCTCCCGGCTTCACCGTCAGGGTCGCGCGAATATCGTCAGGCACGCAGACGGTGCCGCACACGCCGATCTGGAGATGGGCGGCGAGCTCGACCGGTCTCGCCGGATTCGCCGGGACAACGCTGACGGGCAGAACCACGTCGTGCTCATAGATATTGGTGACGGAATCTCCGTCGTCGAGGCGGCTCGGCGTCGGATAACTGACCGTGGCGGAGGCAACGTTCTTCGACGCGGAGAAATCTATGATCGGCGCGATGCCGGCATCGCCGGGGCTGCGCCAATAGGTGTGCCAGTCCTCGGGCAACGCGATCTCAATACCGGCAGCGAGCTTGCCGTCCTTGCCGATGCCCGCGGCGAGCAGCCGCACCTGCGCCTTCTGGCCTGTCGCCCAGTCGCCGGTGGCGGCGAGCGACGGGATGGCGGCGAGGCACGCGGCGGCGACCGCAAGAGCGAGCAGAACGGGAACGGCGGATTTCATCGATGGACCATAGCGGCCGGGCGGCCTGACCGCGACCACGGCGGTTTCATTTGTTTGTGACAACCGGGATGCGCCGAAGCGGCGCAGGCGGTCCGCCACTCTTTCAATTTGGGGTCGGCGTGGTACGATTCGCAGCCATGTCCAAGCTCGTTACCGACATAGCATCCGGCAAGGCCGGTCGGGGTTATCTCGACGGGCAGTTCCTCATCGCCATGCCGACGATCCTCGAGGGACCGTTCGCGCGCACCGTGGTCTATATCTGCGCGCACTCCGCCGAAGGCGCGATGGGCATCACCATCAACCAGCCGGCGCGACAGATCACCTTCCGCGACATGCTGGTACAGCTCGACATCATCCCGAAAGGCCGCGAGATCAGGCTGCCGGGGCCGGCGGGCCGCATGAAGGTGAATCGCGGCGGGCCGGTGGAAACCGGGCGCGGGTTTGTCCTGCACTCCTCCGACTACTTCGTCGAAAACTCGACGCTGCCCATCGATGACCGCGTCTCGCTGACGGCGACGCTGGAAATTCTCAAGGCCATCGCCAACGGCAACGGACCGGCGAACGCCATGCTGGCGCTTGGCTACGCCGGCTGGTCGCCGGGGCAACTTGACAACGAGATCCAGGCGAACGGCTGGCTGCATTGCCCGGCATTGCCGGAACTCATTTTCGATGGCGACCTCGACGGCAAATACACGCGGGCGCTTTCGCTGATGGGAGTCGATCCGGCGCGGCTTTCGGGGGAAGCGGGGCACGCTTAGCGGGGTTGCTTCTTTGCCGTGCTGGCTCATTCTTTTGTTGTCACTCCCGTGAAGGCGGGAATCCAGCAGGCGCCGTCCGGGCATCATTTGCATCGCCGACGATGCTAGGTCCCCGCCTGCGCGGGCGCGACAGTTGCGGATAGTCGCGCGGGTGCGACTTCCTCTCCCACCTGGGTCCCCGCTTTCGCGGGGGGAGTATAGTGATATCGAAAAAGTGGACCACTTTGACTTGAGGCCTCGGGATGCGGTCTTGGTCGAGGCGTTGGTGGCGCTAGCCCACAAACTTGGCATGCAGGTTATCGCGGAGGGCGTTGAGACCGAAGCGCAGGCCAAAATCTTGTCAGTATCTTCGTGCGATCGGGTACAGGGCAATTTCTTCGGTCGGCCAATGCCTTCAGTCGAGTTCCGAGCGCTGATCGGCCATGAGCAGTTCCCTGTCCTCGCAGCCGCTGCCGGCTAGTTGTAGGCTCGATGCTGCGCTCTGTGTGGCGCGCTTGCAGCTCGCCGTCGCATGAATTCCTTGGTCGGCCAAGGCCACTAAGTACGCTCCAGATGATGATGCGCTACGCTTGCTAACGCGTCCAGGAAAGCTGCTCTTGAGGCTTTGCAGTTTCGATGACCATCGGGTGCGATGTCTGCTCTTTGCGGATTTGCAAACGAGCGATCTGTTGACGGGCCTGGCCGAAGATCGCCCGTGTGCACGGACGGTTTCCGACGGCGAGGGGCTGTCGGCTGCCCGCGCCCCACCTCAGGCCGTGCTCGTAGCAATTGTATGTGTAGACGGGTGATTTTGAGCGCTGCGGGCGATCCCGTGCCCCGGGTCGGCGAGCGGGGCACGGCGATAAAACTTGGGGGCAACGTCACCGGCCGTTCGTCGGAAACAGGTCGGCGCAACTTATCTGCGATCGTTGGAACCGATCGGCCCGTATCAATTCTGCGGTGGTCAGGTGTGCTCCGGCAATTGCCTACAATCGACGTTCGCATTCAGACTGGCGACCTGAGCTGAACGCTCACCAACGGCGAAGGTTGGTAACGGGTGGCGAAGGCGACCCAAGGAGACCGCGTCGCGCACGGTGAATATCTCTAGTCGGAGAGTCCGTTCAACTATGAACAACTCTGGTGACCGAGCGATGATTTGTGGACATGATTGACGGTTCGCCAACTTACAGGGCGGACCACGCATAAAGGAACAGCGTGTTGTTGTCTGACGCGCCCGCACTCGTCCCGTTGAATTCGTTGTACATCGTGTACTGAACGCCAAAGCGGGTGTTGAACCCCTCCCACAAGGGAGAGTTCCCATTGCTCCAAGGCAGCCAGGAAAGATCGAAGACAAATCCACTACTGTTGGGGCTTCCTCCATAGAGGGCGGAGTCGGCGCTCCCGGAAATTCCAAAGTACCCGGCCGTCAAGCTGTAGGTATGGTCATAGGTGTAGGAAGCCGAAGCCCTAAAGCTGTCTAAGTAGTTTGAAATGTTGGTGGTCAGATGTAGCCCTTGGCTCGCGCTCAATCTCTGGTTCTCGTGGATGTAGCTGGCGCGTGCCGTAAATGCATTCTTGTCGTTGATGTACTGGTACTGAGAATCAAGGCCTATGTCGGTGTAGGAATCGGTCTGAGGTCCCATCCTCTGTGGCACGACGTTGGCAAACATTCCAAACGCGCCAATCTCCAGGGAATTGTTACCCCACGATGGCTCGAACGCCACGCGCGCGTAGGGAGCGATACCGCTGAACGCGCTGGTACCATCCGGCGCCACGCCCAGCGCCGACAGTGTCTCCGGCGAAAGGCTCTTATAACCAGATAGCTCCGCGTAGAGCGTACTGTTGTAGTAAACGTAGGCACCCGCGCCGAGCACTTGCTGTGAGAAGGCGCCTTCGAGCATCGTTGACGCGGTGGGCTCCGGTCCGAGCCCCGAGGTAATGTACCCCCCCGGGAAGCTCCATGCCGGGGCCGTGTTCCAGGCGTCCTGAACAGTCGGATTATTATTCACCGTAATCCCGAACACGGTGTCCTTGCCTGAGATGGTTGTCGACTTGGCCATGCGAACATCGACGTTGTCCCACGAGACAGAATTGCCGATGCCGTCGTATGTCGCCTGAACAAAAGCGCCGAGGTTTTCGACAATCTTGCCGCCATAGAAGAGGCTGGCTTGCTGTATCGCGAGGTTATCGTTGGGGTTGAAGGGATCGAGCCCGGTTTGTGGAGCCTGAGTGTGTGTGAACCCCGTCTGCACCATGCCCGCGAAGTGGGTGAACGGATCCATCATGCCGCCACCCAACGTATAGCCACCGAGCTTGAAGGCGCGACCGAATGGGGTCAGCTCGGGAAATGCTGTGTGGCAGGAGGAACAGGGCTGTCCCGTTTGGCGGGCGAAGCTTGGCAGGGCGTGCGCTTCGCGGGAGGCGAAGCCCGCGAACGCCAACACCCCGGCGAAAGCCATGGCGGTGACAACCCTCTTGAACCTCGTGACCGCGGTGGTCCCGGACGAGGATCCCGAGTGTATCCAGACCATCATCGCCCCCCCAAAAATGCAGCGGAATCACGCCACCGAACGAGAAAACAGCGGAATCATACCACGAAACGCGGAATCAGTGGCACCCCCTTCAGACCCGCGACTGGCCAAATCCGTGGGCATCCAACCCTCGCGAGGGCCGCCATCTCGAAAGATAGAAAATGTGAAGAACGGAAACACCGCCTTGATCTACAACAAGACAAGGACGGTCCGACAAAGCTAGATGTCGCGCCGTGGCATGTAT
>DATCBY010000051.1:0-75384 GCA_036511595.1 Bauldia sp. | reverse complement strand
CTTATAACTTCGCTTTTTGAGATACGCCAAGATAAAATAACGCCTTTTAGGTGCTCTAAACTTCAGATTAGAACCTCTCTCAAGTATAACTTTTCCAGTGTACGAAGAGTAATCAGACTGGCTCCGCGGCTAAACTCGATGCCAATATGCCTTTTGGCTTAAAGCGAGTCCGGATTCCGGCGAGAGATGAGCATGCGTATCGCGATTGTCGGGTCGGCCTATGTCGGGGTGGTGTGCGGGGCGTGCCTCGCCGATTTCGGCCATCAGGTCACTTGCATCGACAGGGACGCGGACAAGATCGCCGCCCTCCGGCGGGGCGTCCTGCCGTTCTTCGAGCCTGGCCTCGCCGGGCTCGTGGCCGCCAACCTTGCGGCAGGCCGGCTGGCGTTTACCACCAACCTCGCCGCTGAGGTCGCGCAAGCGGATATCGTCTTCATCGCCGTCGGCACGCCGTCGCGGGCCGGCGACGGTCGTGCCGATCTTGCCGATCTCCATAGGGCCGCCCCCGAGATCGCCGCGGCGGTTGACGGCTTCACCAGACGACGATCGCGATCAATGAGGCGCGCAAGCGGATGATGGCGGACAGGGTCATCGCTGCCTGCGGCGGAACGGTGCGCGGCAAGACCATCGGTCTGCTCGGCCTGACCTTCAAGGCAAACACGGACGACATGCGCGAGGCTTCGTCGCTGGCGATCATAGCGGCGCTGCAACACGCCGGCGCCAAGGTCCGCGCATACGACCCAGTCGGCATGGCGGCGGCGGCGGCACTGGTGGAGGATGTAGCCTTCGGCGCCGACCCCTACGATGCGGCTACGGGCGCGGCGGCGCTGGTCATCGTCACCGAATGGGATGCCTTCCGCGCGCTGGATTTCGGGCGGCTCCGGCAAACGATGGCGGAGCCGGTCGTGGTCGACCTGCGCAATCTTCTCGATCCGCGCGAGGTCATCGGCCACGGCTTCCGCTACGCCGGCCTTGGCAAGCCAGTCGGGATCGCCGCGAACATGGTGTCCGTGGCGGCCGAATGAGGCTGCTCATCACCGGCGCGGCGGGCTTCATCGGATTCCATCTCGTGCGCCGACTTCTCGCCGACGGCCATGCGGTCGTGGGATACGATGGCATGACGCCCGGCCGGGCACTCTCCCTCAAACGGGCGCGCAGTGCCCTCCTCGCCGGCACCGAAGGTTTCCACGCGATCACCGGCATGCTCGGGGACTTCGATACCCTTCGCCGCGCCGTGGACCTTGCGGCACCGGAAGTCATCGTGCACCTCGCGGCGCGCACGGGCGTCCGCGCGCCGGCTGAGGAAGCGCGCCTGTATGTCAACGCCAACGTGGTCGGATCGCAGAAGCTGCTCGATGCCGCACGCGTAGCGGGCGCGAAACATATCCTCCTGGCGTCGTCCAGCTCGGTCTATGGCGCCAATCCGCGCGCATCGTTTGCCGAAGGCGACCCAATCGACGCGCCGCTGTCGCTCTATGCCGCCACCAAAAACGGGATGGAAGCGATCGCCCATGCCCGCCCATCTTTATGCCCAACCGATCACCGTATTTCGGCCTTTCACCGTCTATGGTCCCTGGGGTCGCCCGGACATGGCGCTTTTCAGGTTCGTCGATGCCATTGCCAACGACCGACCGATCGATGTGTATGGCGACGACCGGGTCAGTCGCGACTTCACCTATGTCGACGATGTAGTTGAGGCCATTGTTCGCCTCATCGCGCTCATCCCTGGCGAATCCAACCGGGCCTCGTCGGCCGGGGCGACCGATACGCTCGCCCGTCTGGCGCCGTTCCGTGTCGTCAACATCGGCGAGGGCAGACCGATCGAGTTGAGCGAGGCGATCGCGACCATCGAACGATTGCTGGGCAAACGGGCCGTCCGCAACAGTTTACCGATGCAGCCGGGCGACATGCCGCGAACCTGCGCCGATCCGGCGCTGCTTGAGGCGCTTACCGGGTTTCGGCCCGCTACTCCGATTGCATCGGGGCTTGCCGCCCTGGTCGCGTGGTACCGGGACTACACCGGCGGCCGCGCCTGATCGGCCGGCCGGACCGAGGGGTCGGGCATGGGCGCCGTGCCGTCCAGTATCTCGCGCACCTTCTGGGCCAAGTCCTGCAGGGTGTAGGGCTTGCCAAGCAGGCGCACGTTCGCATCAAGCCGGCCGTGATGAACGATGGCGTTACGCGTGTAGCCGGTGGTGAACAGGACGGGCAGCCGTGGCCGCCGCTTCGCCACCTTGGCGGCGAGTTCACGCCCGTTCATGCCGCCGGGAAGCACCACGTCGGTGAACAGGAGATCAATGCGACCGCCGCCATCGACGATGCGGAGCGCGCCGTCGGCATCGCCTACTTCCAGAACGCGATAGCCCATCTCCTTCAGGGCATCCGTCGCGTACTGCCGAACGCCTACATTGTCTTCCACGACGAGTATGGTTTCCTCAGGCTGCGCACCACGGGCAGCAGACACGGTAGTGATTTTTTCGGCGGGCGCCGCCAATACCTCTTCCGCATCGAGCAGCCGCGGCAGATAGATCTTCACGCTGGTGCCCTGCCCGACCTCGCTGTAGATGCGGACGTGTCCGTCGGTCTGCTTGACGAAACCATGAACCATGGCGAGGCCGAGGCCGGACCCCTCGCCGTCCCCCTTGGTGGTGAAGAATGGCTCGAAGACCCTTTCCATCACCTCGGTCGGGATGCCAACGCCGGTGTCGGTCACGCTGAGCAGCACGTATTGCCCGGGTTTCACGTCCCCGAACCTGGCGGCGTAGGCGTCGTCGAGGAATGAGTTGGCGGTCTCGATAGTCAAGCGGCCGCCGTCCTTCATCGCGTCGCGCGCGTTGATGGCGAGATTGAGCAGCGCATTCTCGACCTGGTTGGCGTCGGCAAACGTTCGCCACAGGCCGCCGGCAAGAACCGTCTCTACGTTGATGGATTCACCCAGTGTCCTGGTGAGCAAATCCGACATGGTCGACACCAGCCGGTTGAGGTCGAGGCGCGTCGGTTCGAGCGGCTGGCGACGCGCATAGGCCAACAGCCGGTGCGTCAGCTGCGCGGCGCTGCGAGCGCCTTTCAGGGCAAGCTCGATCGGCGCCCCCAGCGATTCCTTGAGCGCGGCTACCTGCTCGGCGGACGGCGCCGAGAGGCGGCGCTTCAACGTGTCGAGATTGCCGATGATGATAGTCAGCAGATTGTTGAAGTCATGCGCGATGCCACCCGTCAGCTGGCCGACGAGTTCGAGCTTCTGCGACTGTCGCAAGGTTTCTTCCGTCTGCTGGCGCAGACTGGCTTCGCTAAGAAGCTCGCCCGTGCGCTGGCGCAGCTGCGCGATATAGTACTGCGTCGAGCGACCGAGCGCGGCGGTCAGCAGCAGCGCGGTACCCAGGCACACACCGATGAAGACAAGCAGCCAAGCGCGGAGGCGGTCGGTCGCAGCTTCCCGCGGCGGGAGCAGGCTGCGCTCTTCCGTGACGATCGCGCGCACCGAGGCCCGGAGGTCGAGCATCAGCTGCCGACCGCGGTTTGTCCGAACTTCTTCAACCGCGGCGTCGTGTTGTCCCGACCGTGCAAGCTCGAGGATGTGGCGGACGAATTCCAGTTTGGCATCCATCAGCGGCTTCAGCCTGCCCAACTCCGTCTGCTGGACGACATTATCGGCGGTCATTGTGCGCAGTTGGTCGAACAGCGCCGGAATCTGGGGCAATTCAACATTGTACAGGTCGAGATAGTGCTCGTCGGCGGTGAGCAGATAGCCCCGCTCAGCCGTCTCGGCGTCCTCGATGAAGATGAAAAGATTCTGCGCGACCTGGCGTACTTCCAGCGTGTGCTCGACCAGATCCTCGGCTTCCCCGGAGCGAATTACGATGACTATCGCGGCAACCAGGGCAAGCAGAACCAGACTAAAGCCGGCTACAAGCAGCGCCCGGGCATTGCGGATGAACCAGGGTCTCGTACTTTGCTGCATTGTCCCGCGCCGAAGCACACGACTCTGTTGCCCAGACACCATGCTACCCGTCGATTATCAATATGATTTTGCTTGCCTTCCGTTAACGGATAGCTTGGCTTCAGTATCGGAACGGAGAAAATGCCGCGTATCCTTCTCCTCGACGACGAGCCGCTGATCGCCATGATGATGGCGGACTGGCTGACCGAGCTCGGCTGCGAGACCGTGGGACCGGCAGATACGGTGGCAACCGCCCTCCAGCTGATCGAGGAGACGGGGGTGGACGGCGCCATTCTGGACGTGTCGCTGGGCGACGGGAGCTCCTTTGCCGTCGCCCAAGCGCTCCGCCGCCGCGGAATCCCGTTCGCATTTGCCACCGGGCACGGCGCCGACAAATTGGCGGATGGATTCGCGGACACACTGCTCCTGCCGAAGCCGTTCGATTTCGCGGCTGTGAAGGGTGTGGTGGCGCAACTGCTGAACGGCCGGGCATCTGGCTAAAGGCGCCGGGGGCGGCAGGAATCCGAAAGCGGGCCCCGGCGACGATTGGCATGCTCGATTTCAACAGGCCTGCGTTGCCGATGAATTGATGCTGACATATGTCACCGGGTACGCCCCTCATTTGCCGAACCGGCAGTGGGACGCTAGCTTCCCACTTTGACGCTGGTTCCAGGACACATGACCATTTCAGACGGCGCTGCACCCTTTTTGCTGGAAGGGCAGCATCTCTCCAAATCCTTCGGCCCTGTGGAAGTGCTGAGCGATGTCTCGGTCGCGCTGGCGGCGGGAGAGGTACACGCGATCGTCGGCGAAAATGGCGCCGGCAAGTCGACCCTTATGAAGATTTTGGCCGGCCATCTCTCGCCGACCCGAGGTACGATCCTCTTTGAGGGGCAGCCGGTGGTGTTCGCGAGCCCGGTCGATGCCGAACGCCGCGGCATCGTCCTCGTCCACCAGGAAATCCTGCTCGCCCCCCATCTCACGGTCGCCCAGAACATCTTCATGGGCCGCGAGATTCGCCGTGGCGTCACGGTGGACGACCGCGAGATGAACCGGCAGGCGTCAGAGGCCGTTCACAATCTTGGCGCCGACATCGCGCCAATGACGGTCATCTCGCGCCTGTCGATCGCCCAGCGCCAGCTGGTGCAGATTGCCCGCGCGCTGCAGGTGCCGCATCGCGTCGTCATCTTCGACGAGCCGACGGCGTCGCTTACGCCCTTCGAAACGGAAGCGGTGCTCAATGTCATTCGCGACCTCCGCGCCAGAGGCACGGCGGTGCTCTACATCTCGCACCGCCTGACCGAAGTGGCGGCCATCGCCGACCGGATCACCGTACTCCGCGATGGCAAGCATATTACCACCCGCGACGCCGCCGATTTGAAACCGGTCGATATGGCCCGCCTGATGGTCGGCCGCGACATGTCGCGCCTTTACCCGGACCGCCCGCCAGAAGTGGCGGGCGAACCCGTGCTCGACGTGCACGACATGAATGTGCCCGGGTTTGCCAGCGACGCCAGCTTCAGCGTGCGAGCCGGCGAGATTTTGGGTTTCGCCGGACTTATCGGCGCCGGGCGCACGGAACTGATGGAGGGGGTCGTCGGCCTGCGACCCCATCGCGGCGAGATCCGGTTGAAGGGTCACGCCGTCAGCTTCCACAGTGTGCGCGACAGCATGCATGTCGGCATCGTGTATCTTAGCGAAGACCGCAAGGGCAAAGGCCTGCTGCTGACGCGCGACCTGCCCACCAACCTGACACTCGCCGCGCTCCAGCATTTCGTGAATGGACCGCTGCTCGACCGCGCGAAGGAAACAGCGGCTCTCAACAAGGCGATCGGCGAGTTCGACATACGCGCGTCGCGCAAGGACATGCTGGCGGGCCAGCTTTCTGGCGGCAACCAGCAGAAGCTGCTACTGGCGAAGATGATGCTGCTCGATCCGGAAATCGTCATCATCGACGAGCCGACGCGCGGCATCGATATCGGCACCAAGCAGCAGATCTACAGATTCATTGCCGATCTCGCCGCCAAGGGGAAGGCCGTGATCGTGATTTCCTCGGAGATGCAGGAACTCATCGGCATCTGCCACCGCATCCTGGTGATGCGCGGCGGCAGAATTGTCGGGGAAGTCTCCGGCGACGCCATGACCGAGGACGAGATCGTGGTTTATGCAACGGGCATCAAGACCCAGGGCACAACGACGGCAAGTATGATGGGACGGATATGACCGACGCGACTGTAAAGGGCAGGCCCCGCCGGTGGTCCATGGACCGTATCAATATGGCGGCCGTGGCGCCGTTCGTGGCGCTGGTGGTCCTTCTGATCGCCGGCACGTTCGTCAACGAAAACTTCTTCAGCGTCAATAATCTCATCAACGTGCTGACGCGCGCGGCGTTCACCGCGATTATCGGCGTCGGGGCCACTTTCGTCATTTCCGCGGGCGGGCTCGATCTCTCTGTCGGCTCGATGACGGCATTCGTTGCCAGCCTCATGATCATGTTTCTCAACACCGGTGCTGTCGCCGATCCGTTCTGGATGTTGATCGCCGGCGTGGCGCTGGCGATCGTGCTCGGCGCCGCTTGCGGCCTCGCCAATGGCCTTATCGTGACGGTCGGTCGAATAGAACCATTCATCGCTACGCTTGGCACGATGGGCGTGCTGCGCGGCCTGACCACATGGCTGTCGCAGGGCGGCTCGATGACGCTGAGGGCGGCGGATATCGAGACCATCTATCATCCGATCTATTTCGGCAAAGTGCTGGGTGTCCCGGTGCCGATCATTTTCATCGCGGTCACCGCGATTGTCGGCGCATTCGTTCTTTACCGCACCGCCTACGGTCGCCACGTCGTGGCGGTAGGCTCAAGCGAGGACGTGGCACGCTATTCGGGTATCGCCGTGGGACGAGTGCGGACGGTCACGTACATTATCCAGGGAGTTTGCGTCGGTATCGCGGTGCTGCTCTACGTGCCGCGGCTCAGCGCCTCGAACGCGACCACCGGCCTGCTGTGGGAGCTGCAGGCGATTACGGCGGTGGTCGTGGGCGGCACGGCGCTCCGTGGGGGAATCGGGCGTGTATGGGGAACGATCTGTGGTGCCTTCATTCTTGAAATCGTCGGAAACATAATGTTGCTGTCGAATTTCATCAGCGAATACCTGATCGGCGCCGTTCAGGGCGCTATCATTATCATCGCGATGCTGGTGCAGCGTTCGCTGATGCGCAGAACTTGAGAAAAACGCCCGGTCAACTGGGTCGCCTGGCTTTTGGGAATTGGTGAAGGCCCTGGAGAAGAGAGGGAAGAAGAATGCGTAAGATTCTACTGGCAAGCGTTGCTACGCTGGCGTTCGCCGGCCTGGCACACGCGGCCGATCAGAAGTACACCATCGGCGTGTCGATCCCGGCGGCGGATCACGGCTGGACTGGCGGCGTCGTGTTTCACGCCCAGCGGGTGGCGAAGTTGCTGATGGCCGAACATCCCGGCCTCAACATCATCGTCAAGACTTCGGCCGATCCGGCGTCGCAGACCAACGCGTTGCAGGATCTCGAGACGCAGGGCATCGACGCGCTTGTCGTCCTGCCGACCGATCCGGACCAGGTGGTCAACGCGATCAAGGAGATCAAGAGCAAGGGCAAGTTCGTGACCCTTGTCGACCGTTCGCCGTCGAACAACGACACGTCGGTGCGCGATCTTTACGTCGCCGGCAACAATCCGGACCTCGGCGCCCAGGCCGGCAACTACATCAAGACCACGACGCCGGACGCGCAGGTGGTCGTGATCCGCGGCCTGCCGATCCCGATCGACCAGCAGCGCCAGGACGGCTTCGACAAGGCGGTCGCCGGCTCGGGAGTAAAGGTGCTCGAAAAGCAGTTCGGCAACTGGTCGACCGACGACGCCTTCAAGGTGATGCAGGACTTCCTGACCAAATACCCCAAGATCGACGTGGTCTGGTGCCAAGACGACGATATGGCCGTCGGCGTGCTGAAGGCCATCGATCAGGCCAAGCGAACCGACATCAAGTACGTCATCGCCGGCGCCGGCTCCAAGATGATGGTCAAGAAAGTGATGGACGGCGATAAGCTGATCCCCGTCGACATTGCCTATCCGCCGTCAATGATCGGCACGGCCGAGGAACTGACCGCGGCGAGCCTCTACGACACGGTTCCGGTCCGCGGCAGCTTCATTCTCGATGCCACGGTCATCACCAAGGACAACGCCAAGGACTTCTACTTCCCCGATTCGCCGTTCTAGAATCAGGGTTTGGCGAAATCAGAATGGGGCGCTCCGGCGCTCCATTTTTTTGCGCGACCGCATATTGGCGCGCAGGTCTCGAAAACCGCCCTAAGCGCCCAACTAGTGGATGGAAAGGTAGGGAAGCGCCAGAACGGCGCTAGAGGCCGCACACAATCCAACAAACACCACGATACGCAGCATCAAACTCATCGCCTTAAAATCTCCCGTAGCCCCGCATTCAAAATACAACAGCGACCATTAACGCCTGATTGCCGACAATGATCCCTCATCGCAATGACTTCGGTCACATTCAAGCTGCTTCGATTGTTTCCGCGCGGTTCCGGGGACAGTGATGCAGCTTTCACACGCCTCTCCCGTGTGTTGCCCGGATGTGACAGCGGCGGCAAAAGCGCAACGCCATCTTGCCCGGCGCTGCCGAATTCGGCATCAACGATCACAATGGGTCACGCTTTGGAATTGAGGGGCGTAACCTCGGGGCAGGAGAAGCCGGTGGGCAACCACCGGCTTCTTCTTTTTCAGCGCTAGCGCGACAGGCCCTTGGCGGCCAGCTCCGCGAGATATTCCGCCCAACGCGTTGCGCGCTCGTCGCCGAGCGTGCGGAGATAGGCCCAGGTGAACAGCCCAGTGTTGTGGCCGTCGTCGAACGTGAGGCGCACCGCGTAGTTGCCGACCGGATCGAGCGCCGCAATGGTCACGTTCTGCTTGCCGGGAACAGTAACCCGCTGCTCGGGGCTGTGCCCCTGCACCTCGGCGGAGGGGCTGAGCACCCGCAGCATCTCGGCCGGCAGGTCGTGCTCCACACCATCGTCGAAGGAAACCGCTAGCACGCCCCGGTCCTTCTTCAGGCGAATCTCGGTCGGCCACGGCGCCTTGCTGTCGCTCATCACCTTGATCTAGGCGGTGCCCGCCGGGACGGCAACGGGTCAAGGTTGTTGCGTCGGTCGCGACATGGAAAATCTGAACGGCGGCCGGGGAGAACCGAATGACGCAGGTCTATGACGTGATCGTTGCGGGCGTCGGCGGCATGGGATCGGCGGCGTGCTGGCAACTGGCGCGCCGGGGCAAGCGCGTGCTCGGGCTGGAGCGCTTCGACATTCCGCACTCGCAAGGCTCGTCGCACGGCCTGACGCGCATCATCCGTCTCGCCTATCACGAAAGCCCGGCCTATGTGCCGCTCGTGCGGCGCGCGATGCTGCTTTGGAAAGAGGCGGAGGAGCGCTTCGGCGAGCGGCTCCTCTTCACCACCGGCTCGCTAGACATCGGGCCGGAAGGCGGCGACCTTGTCGCCGGCTCGCTTGCCGCTTGTAGCGAACATGACTTGCCTTACGAAGTCCTTACGGCAGCCGCCATCAACCGGCGTTTCCCGGGGTTGCGGCTGCCAGCGGACCATCGCGGACTCTTCCAGCCGGACGGCGGCTTCGTCGCCTCGGAGCGGGGGATCGTCGCCCATGTGACACTGGCGCAGGCGGCCGGCGCCGAAATCCATGCGCGCGAGCAAGTGCTGGAGTGGTCGCCGATCGCCGGGGGCGGCGTGCGCGTGAAGACCACGCGCGATACCTACGAGGCCGGGCGCCTGATCCTGTCGGCCGGCGCGTGGATTTCGGACCTGGCACCGGCATTGAAGACGACAGCAGTCGCCGAGCGCCAGGTCGTCGGCTGGTTTCAGCCGACTGATGCGCGACCGTTCATGCCGGATACGTTCCCGGTCACGATCCTGGATGTCGAGGAAGGCGCTTACTACGTGCTGCCGGTCTGGAGCACGCCGGGCGTCAAGATCGGCCTGCACCATCATCGTGGCGAGCGCGGTCATGCCGATTCGTTGTCGCGCGAACCCACAGCTGACGACGAGGCGCTCCTGCGCGTCTGTCTCGCCCGCTACGCGCCGCTCGCCAACGGCCCGGTGATGGCGCTGAGGGCCTGCCTCTATACCAACGCGCCCGACGAGCATTTCATCATCGACACGCTGCCCGGCGACGAAAACGTCATCGTCGCCTCGCCCCGCTCCGGCCACGGCTACAAGTTCGCCAGCGTCGTCGGCGAGATTCTCGCCGATCTCGCCATCACCGGCGCCAGCCGCTTTGATCTGTCGATGTTCCGGATCGGGCGGTTCGCGGAATAGCCCGGACCTCGGGCCGGGACGGCGCCTTATTCCACGACGATCCTCGGCGGCGCGCGGCGGCCGGCGCTGCTCGCCACGCCTTCCCAGGCGCGGGCGGCGATTTCGCGATAGACCCTCGCATGCGGCCCATCCGGTTCCGCGACAACGATGGGCGTGCCGGCATCCGAGGTTTCGCGGATCGCCATGACCAGCGGCACCTCGCCGAGGAAAGGCACATCGAGCCGCTCGGCCTCGCGGCGAGCGCCGCCGTGGCCGAAGATGTCGTAGCGGGCGCCGGTGTCGGGAGCGATGAAGTAGCTCATGTTCTCGACGATGCCGAGCACCGGCACGTCGACCTTGCGAAACATGTTGAGGCCCTTGCGGGCATCGATGAGCGCCAGATCCTGCGGCGTCGAGACGATGATGGCGCCGGCGAGCGGCACCTGCTGGGCCATGGTGAGTTGCGCGTCACCGGTGCCGGGCGGCATGTCAACCACCAGCACATCGAGTTCGCCCCACGCGACCTCGCGCAGCATCTGGGTCAGCGCGGAAACCACCATCGGCCCGCGCCAGATCATCGGCGTCTCCTCCTCCACCAGGAAACCCATCGACATGACCTTGACGCCGTAGGCCTCCATCGGCTTCAGCGTGCGGCCGCCGATCGCTTCCGGCCGTCCGGAAAGATGCAGCAGGCGCGGCAGCGATGGCCCGTAGATGTCGGCGTCGAGAATGCCGACCCGCAGGCCGTTAGCCTTCATCGCCAACGCGAGGTTGACGGCGGTGGTCGACTTACCGACGCCGCCCTTGCCGGAGGCCACCGCGACGATGGCGTTGACGCCAGGCACCTCGGCTTTAGCCGGCTGCCGCGGCGCGTGCTGATGCGGCGGCGCGCTGCTGCCGCGCTGCGGTTGCGGTGGCGGGGTCGGCCGGGGCGCGGCAGCGACGCCGCCCTTCTTCTCGGCGGTCAAGACAACCATGGCGCCGGCGACGCCCGGCAGAGTCTTCACCGCCGTCTCGGCTGCCTCACGCATCGGCTCATAGGCACTGGCGCGCTCGGCCGGCACCGTGATCGAAAACATCACGCGGCCATTGGCGATAACGATGTCGGATACCATGTCACGCCGCACGATATCGCGATCGTCGTCCGGCCCACGAATGGAACGGAGGCGATCCAGAATAGTTTCCTTATCGATGTCCGGCATCCAACTGACATTCCCGATGGGTGGAGGCAGCGGCGAAACTAGCTGCGCGGAGCGCGCGGTCAACCGGCGGAGCGTAGCATGACGGATGGCGCTGCAGCGATTTCCCCGAGAGCACACCGGCCTGTCGGCCGCGAAATTTTGGGTCTTGTAGTGTTCTTGGCGCTTTGTCTGGCCGCCGGCGCACTTGGATCAATCGCGACGACGCCGAACATCCCGAGCTGGTATGCGGGCCTCGCCAAGCCCGCCTTCAACCCACCGAACGGCGTCTTCCCGGTGGTGTGGACATTGCTCTATCTGCTGATGGCAGTTTCCGGCTGGCTGGTATGGCGGACACGCTTCAAAGGCGTCGATGCAGCCGGGCGCGGCACACGGGCGCTCGCTCCGTTCGCGATTCAGCTGATCCTCAACGTCGCTTGGTCGTTTGCCTTCTTCGGAGCCCACAGTCCGCTGGCGGGGTTGGTTGTCATCTTCCTTCTCATCTTCACTATCACCTGGACGATCGCCGCCTTCTTCCCGATCTCACGCGCCGCCGCGTTTCTTCTGGTTCCGTACCTTGGCTGGGTGGGCTTCGCCACGCTGCTCAACGGCGCGATTTACGCCTTGCACTGAGTTGGCCCCCATCGCGTCAAACGGGCGCAATCGGTCGCGTTGCAACCCGACTGCCTTGGTGGAAAGATGAGGCAGTTCTCACAAAAGGTGCGCTGTCGCTTTCCAGCCGAGGACAAGCTCTCGGCCAATCCTCAGGGGAAACAGTCACGCGTATTGGAACTCGCCTTACCATCACGGCGCTTGCGCTCGTCGCCGCCACCGGTTTCGCCAGCGCCAAGGACTGGAGCACGATTCGGATCGGCTCGGATGCCACTTATCCGCCCTTCGAGTCGGTCGATTCCAACCAGAAGATCGTCGGCTTCGACATCGACATCATGGACGCCGTCTGCGCCGACATCAAAGCGACGTGTACCTACGTCAACCAGGATTTCGATGGCATCATTCCGGCGCTCCTCGCCAACAAGTTCGACGTCATCGATTCGTCGATCTCGATTACGCCCGAGCGCGAGAAGACAATCGCCTTCACCGACAAGTACTACAACACACCGGCGGCGATCATCGCGCCCAAGGACACCACCATCAAAGTCGTGACCAAGGCCGACCTCGCCGGCAAGACCATCGGCGTGCAATCGTCGACCACGCACGCGACCTACGCCGAGAAGGCGTTCACCGACTCCAGCATCAAGGAGTACCCGAACCTCGACGACGCCAAGCTCGATCTCGCCAACGGCCGTCTCGACGCGATCAACGACGACGTCGTCGTGGTGAGCAGCTGGGTGAATTCGCCCGACAGGGCCTGCTGCAAGGTCGTCGGCACGATCAAACCGGTTCCGGAAATCCATGGTATCGGCGCCGGCTTCGGCCTCCGCAAGGAAGACACCGACCTGAAGGACCTGCTCAGCAAGGGCATCGCCGACATTCGCGCCAACGGCACCTACAAGAAAATCCAGGACAAGTACTTCACGTTCGACGTTTACGGCGATTGATCGTAGTCTCTGCCGGAGTGGGCCGGACACGGTCCGATCCGCTTCCGGTTGCGATCGCCCGGAACAGTCGCGGGCGGGAAATGCGGGGGTAGATCGGTCGGTTGTCGAACCTCTTCGACCTGCTGAGATTCGGGCCTGACGGCTGGGGCGACGAGCTTCTTGCCGGCGCGCTGGTGACGATCAGCCTGTCGCTGGCGACACTACCGGTCGGGCTGGTCGCCGGCTTCTTTGTCGCGCTGGGCAAGCAGTCGGCGGATCCGCTCATCCGTGTAGCCGCCCAGATTTACACCACCATCTTCCGCGGCATTCCTGAGCTTCTTACCCTTTTCCTGGTCTATTACGGCGCGCAGTCGGGCGTGAGCACCGTCGCCGCGATGCTCGGCGCGCAGTTCCAGATAAGTCCGTTCATTGCCGGCATGGTGGCGCTTGGACTGGTGCTATCGAGCTACGCCAGCGAGGTCTTCCTTTCCGCCTTTCGCGGCATAGCCGCCGGGCAATACGAAGCGGCCACCGCCCTTGGTCTGAGGCGTCCGCAGACCATCCGGCTGGTAATCTTCCCGCAGCTCATCCGGCTGGCGCTGCCCGGCCTGTCCAATCTCTGGCTGAACGTGATGAAGGACACCGCCCTCGTGTCGGTCATTACGCTCAACGATCTTCTGCGGCAGACGGCGGTCGCCGTCGGCTTCACCAAGCAACCGTTCTTCCTCTATGGCGTCGCCTGCGCCATCTACCTGGTTCTCTCGATGGTGGCGTCGCTGGGCATCTGGCGCGTCGATGTCTGGGCGTCGCGCGGCATAGTGCGGCGATGACGGCGGTTCTCGCCACGGCCCCGCCGCGGGCCCGCCGCGCCGACGGCATCACCGCGACCGGCGTGGCGCTGATCGCACTGTGGGCGATCGTCGCGGTCGTTCTTGTGTTGGTGCTGGCGCACTCGGTAAGCGCCGAGCGGATCGACGCTTATGGCGGGCGCATCTTCACCGGCTTCGTCACGACGATCGAGCTGGTCACAGCCTCCGTCCTGGTCGGTGCCATCATCTCGCTGCCGGTTGCCGCGGGGCGACTGTCGAAGAACCGCATCGTCGGGACAATTGCCTATGCCTATTCTTATTTCTTTCGTGGTACGCCGCTGATCGCGCAGCTCTTCCTCGTCTACTACGGCGCCGGCGAGTTTGCCGGCGGGCTGAAGGCGATCGGCCTGTGGTGGTTCTTCCGCGACGCCTTCAACTGCGCCGTGTTCTCGTTCGCGCTCAACACTGCCGCCTACCAATCCGAGATTCTTTCGGGCGCGATCCGCAACGTGCCGCACGGGCAGCGCGAAGCCGCCGCCGCCCTCGGTCTCCACCCCTTCGTGATCCTCCGCCGGATCCTCCTGCCGCAGGCGCTCATCGTGGCGTTGCGGCCCTACGGCAATGAGGTGATCCTGATGATCAAAGCCTCGGCGGTGGCGAGTATCGTCACCGTTCTCGACCTGATGGGGGAGACGCGCTTCATCTTCTCGAAGACCTACGATCTCTCGTTCTACCTGCTGGCGGCGGTGTTCTATCTCGTTCTCGTCGAGGCACTCGGCCGGGTGGTGAACGCCATAGAGCGGCGGATCACGCGGCACGTTCGCGCTCCCGCGCGGCGCTGACCTCGGCTAGACTTCCCTCTCCGTTTCGCCAACATCACCATCAACAAACGCAAGGACGCAATCGACATGGCAAGAGTTGCCTTCCTCGGCCTGGGTGTCATGGGCTACCCGATGGCCGGGCACCTCGCCAAGCGCGCCGGTCACGCCGTCACGGTCTACAATCGCACGCCGGCGCGCGCGGCAAAGTGGGTGGCGGAGCACGCCGGCGCTGCCGCGGCAACGCCAAAGGCGGCCGCGGCCGGCGCCGAATTCGTCTTCACCTGCGTCGGCAACGACGACGACTTGCGCTCGGTCGTCCTTGGCGCAGAGGGTGCGCTTGCCGGCATGACGGCCGGCGCCATCCTCGTCGACAACACGACCGCCTCGGCAACGGTGGCGCGCGAGATCGGAGCGGCGGCTTCGGCGAAGGGTGTCGGCTTCCTGGACGCGCCGGTTTCCGGGGGGCAGGCGGGGGCCGAGAACGGCCAGCTCACGGTCATGGTCGGCGGCGATCCGGCGACCTTCGACAAGGCCAAGCCGGTCATCGACGGCTACGCCAAGATGGTCGGGCTGATGGGCCCGACCGGCGCCGGGCAGCTCACCAAGATGGTCAACCAGATCTGCATCGCCGGCGTCGTCGAAGGCATCGCGGAAGGCATCCATTTCGCCAAGCGCGCCGGCCTCGACGTCGAGAAGGTGATCGGCGTCATTTCCAAGGGCGCCGCGCAATCGTGGCAGATGGAGAACCGCTACAAGACGATGAACGCCGGCAAGTTCGACTTCGGTTTCGCCGTCGACTGGATGCGCAAGGATCTGGGGATGACGCTGGCGGAGGCGCGCAGCACCGGCGCCAAGCTGCCGATGACCGCGCTCGTCGACCAGTTCTACGCCGACGTGCAAGCCATGGGCGGCCGCCGTTGGGACACGTCCAGTCTGATCGCGCGCCTCGAGAAAGATTGATGGCGCGCACGGGTGCGGCGCCTTCGGCGGCGACGGTGCTGGCCGAACTGAAGTCATTGGGGTCGGAGCAGGGCCGCGCCGGCATGGCGCGCTTCGGCATCAACACCGCCAATGCGCTCGGCGTGTCGATGGCGGCGATGCGGCCACTGGAGCGGAAGTACCGGCGAAATCACGCGCTCGCCGCCGAGCTTTGGGCGAGCGGCTATCACGAGGCCCGCATCCTTGCCGCGCTCGTCGACGAGCCGGACAAGGTGACACGCAGGCAGATGGACGCCTGGGCGGGCGCGTTCGATTCCTGGGATCTCTGCGATCAGGCGTGCATGAAGGTCTTCGCGCGGACACCGTTCGTGGCCGAGAAGGCGGCGAAATGGGCGGCGGACGAACGGGAGTTCGTGCGGCGGGCGGCATTCGCCACGATTGCCGGCTACGCCGTCGGGGCCAAGGGCGCGCCGGGTGCGGAGTTCCTGCCTTTCCTGACGCTGACCGAGACGCACGCCACGGACCAGCGCAATTTCGTGCGCAAGGCCGTCAACTGGGCGCTCCGCCAGATCGGCAAACGCTCTCCCGCGTTGAACCGCCCTGCCCTCAATCTCGCCCGGGCGCTGGCCGCCTCCGACGACAAGACGGCGCGCTGGATCGGCAAGGACGCGCTGCGGGAACTCACCGATCCCGCCACGATCGAGCGCATCGCCCGGCGGCTGCCTAGGCGGTAGCCGCCTTCGACTTCTCCTTGTCGACGATGACGTAACTCAGCGGCATCGCGGTCGTGTACTTGATCTGCTCCATGGCAAACGTCGTCGAGACATCGGCAATGTCGATCTTGGATATGAGCCGCTTGTAGAAATTGTCGTAGGCCTCGATGTCCGGCACGACGACGCGCAGCAGATAATCGACCTGTCCGGCCATGCGATAGAACTCGACCACTTCCGGCAGGTCCTGAATGACCTCGGCGAACCGCTTCAGCCATTCCTCGTTGTGCTGGTTGGTGGTGATCGAGATGAAGGCGGTAACCTTGGTGTTCACCTTGCGCGGGTCGAGCAGCGCCACGCGTCCGGTGATGACCCCATCCTCCTCGAGCTTCTGAATCCGGCGCCAGCAGGGCGTCGTCGACAGGCCGACACGGCGGCCGATCTCGGCCACCGGAACGGTGGCGTCCTCTTGCAGGATTTGCAGAATCTTGCGGTCCAGCCGGTCGACCATCGGATGCCTCTGCTGCAAGCTGGTTCCTAAACCGTCGCTCAGGTAGGATATTATCCTACATAGCGCCGTCTTAGGCGAACGTAATAGAAATTCTTTCTGCGAATGTCAACCGAGGCGGGCAGCGGCCACGACCCGCGCGGGAACGCATTTTATCAACCGCGTTGAGCATCAAATTAAGCATTTCCCCCGATCCTGCGGGCCTTGAGGCACCGGCCCCAAGACGGAGCGAAATGCAGCGGAATGGGACAGAGCGTCGCCAATTCGGAAAGTGACAAGACCGTCGCGAGCCGGCAACGGGCGGATCGTCGCCGGGTTGTGCTGCGCACGGTGCGCGAAACCCGCGAACGGCTGACATCGGGCTCGGGCACACGGCCGGCGTTCGATTACGAACTGGCGCTGACCTACGCCCGCAATCGCCTCAGCGCCGCCTACGCCGTGCCCATGCTGGTGGTCATCGTCGCGACCGCCGCGCTCCTTTGGGTTCCGCCTTACGTAGCCGCCGCGTGGGCAGCGCTGGTGCTTGCCAGCCACGTGGCAATGGTGCTGCTCTGCCGCCAATACATCGTCGCACCCGCAAACGAGGTTTCGTTTCAGCGCTGGACCCGCCGCTTCGTCGTGGCTGAGTTTCTCGGCGGCGTGGCATGGTCGGTGCTGCTGGTGCTGCTGCCAAGCGCCAGCGCCAATCTTGCCGGACTCGAGGTGTTTCAGTTCGCCACCATGCTGGTCGTGGTCGCGGTCATCACGTCGCTCGCCTCGACAATGCTGCCGGCGGCGGCAGCCGGCACCGTGCCGGTTACCGTGGTCCTCGCAGCCGAGTACATCGGCCGCGGCGACGTGCTCCTGCTGGCGCTCGCCGCCATGGCGATCGCGGCCCAGGTGTTCTTTCTCATTCTCGCTTCACGCCTCAACTCGGCGACGCTCGCCATGCTGGAATATCGCGTCGAGAAGGATTTACTGATCGCGGAGCTGGGCACCGCCAAGTCGATTTCGGATGAATCGCGCCGGCGCGCGGAAGAGTCTAACCTCGCCAAGTCGCGTTTCCTGGCCACCATGAGTCACGAACTGCGCACGCCGCTGAACGCTATCCTCGGCTTTTCGGAAATCATCAGCAAGGAGGTGCTCGGCCCGATCGGCAACGACCGCTACAAGGACTACGTCGGCGACATTCACACCAGCGGTCAGCACCTCCTCAACCTGATCAACGAGATCCTCGACCTGTCGCGCATCGAGGCCGGGCGCTACGAACTGAACGAGGAACCGGTGAATCTCGTCCACATCATGGAGGAATGTCAGCGGCTGATGCAGCTAAAGGCGGCGGCCAAGGACATCACTTTCACGGAAAGCTACGTGCGCAGTCTGGCGCGGCTCTGGGCCGACGATCGCGCGGTTCGCCAGATCGCGCTCAACCTGCTCTCCAACGCGGTCAAGTTTACGCCGAGCGGTGGCGAGATCGCCATAAAAGTCGGTTGGGCCGCGGGCGGCGGTCAATATCTCTCGATCCGAGACAACGGGCCGGGGATTCCGGAGGAGGAAATCCCGATCGTGCTGTCGTCGTTCGGCCAGGGCTCTATCGCCATCAAGAGCGCCGAGCGCGGCGCCGGCCTTGGCCTGCCCATCGTCCAGGCCCTGATGGAGACGCACGACGGCACGTTCGAATTGCGGTCGAAATTGCGCGAGGGCACGGAGGTCATTGCTACCTTCCCGCAATCGCGGGTGATGGAGGCGCTGCCGCCGATGGACGGCACGGCGCCGCGCCGCGGCGCCAGCTGGCTGCGGGCCGGCTAAGTTTCCTTGGTCGCCACGCCGGCCTGGGTAAAGGTCGCCATGCCGGTGTGCAGGCGAACCGCCGCCTTGACGATGCCGGCGGCGAGCGCAGCGCCCGTCCCCTCTCCCAGCCGCATGCCAAGATTCAGCAGCGGCGTCTTGTCCATGTGGGCCAGCGCGCGCGCGTGGGCAGGCTCCGCCGAAACGTGGCCAAACAGGCAATGGTCAAGCGCGCCGGGATCCATGGCGAAGAGAACCGCAGCGGCGGCCGTGGCAACGTAGCCATCGACGATCACGGGCACCCGGTTGATCCTGGCCGCGAGGATTGCGCCGGTCATCGCGGCGATTTCCCGACCGCCCACCCGGCCGAGCGCTTCCAGCGGATCGCCGAGATGGCCGGTGTGCCAGGTAAGGGCCGCCGTCACCGCATCGCGCTTGCGGCCCATTCCGGCCGCGTCGACGCCGGTTCCCGGACCGACCCAGTCGTCCGCCCCGCCGCCAAACAGGGCGGCAAAGATCGCCGCCGCGACCGTGGTGTTGCCGATTCCCATTTCACCGATGCAGAGAAGATCGATGCCGCCGGCCGTCGACTCCATGCCAAAAGCCATCGTGGCAGCGCAGGTGGCTTCGTCGAGCGCTGAGCCGTGCGTGATGTCGCCCGTTGGCAGGTCGAGCGCCAGATCGTAGACCTTGAGCGACAGGTCGTAGGCGAGACAAATCTGATTGATGGCGGCACCGCCGGCAGCGAAATTGTCGACCATCTGGCGCGTAACCGCCGCCGGGAACGCCGAGACACCCTGCGCGGTGACGCCGTGGTTGCCGGCGAAGATGGCGACCAGCGGCCGGTTGACGGTTGGGGGCGCCTTTGCCTGCCACGCGGCCAGCCATTCGACGAGTGATTCGAGACGGCCGAGGGAGCCTGCCGGCTTGGTCAGGACTGCATCGCGGGTTCGCACTGCCGCCGCCGCGGCTTCGTCCGGGCCGGGCATCTTCGCGACAAGAGCGCGAAAATCATCAAACGGCAGCCCGGAAGAAGATGCGACCACCGGCGGCTCCAGTCATTGCTTCAGGGAGATGGGGCGGGCGTTCTTTGCCCGGTCAGCGCCGAGGTTCTATAATCTTCGCACCGGCAACCGCAATGCGGCCTTACGCATCAGGCGACGGAGACGACGATGAGCGATAATCAGCCGATTCCCAGCGAAATCGGCGTCGCGCTTGGCGAGATCAGGGCCGCTTCGATTTTCCTGACACGGCTTCCCGCCGGACTGATCGGCATGGACACGCGGCAGGTTCCGGACTTCCGTCATGGCGCACGCGTCTTTCCGGTCGTCGGTGCCCTGGTCGGGCTTGCCGGCGGCGTCGTCCTGGTCGTCGCGATGCGACTTGGCGTTTCGATCCTGGTGTCGGCGGCCCTGGCGATAGCCACGACCGTCCTCATCACCGGCGCGTTGCACGAGGACGGGCTGGCCGACAGCGCCGACAGTTTCGGTGGCGCCACCACCGAAAAGAAGCTCGCCATCATGGACGACAGCCGTGTCGGCACCTATGGCGCCGTGGCGCTGGTGTTCTCGATCCTGCTGCGGGTTGGCGCGCTCAGCGCTGTCGCCGCGACCGGATCGCTGCAAGCGGCGTTCGCGCTTGTCGCCGCGGAAGCGGTTTCGCGGGCGGCGCTCGTTCGTCTCTGGCACGATCTGCCGGCGGCGCGTAGCGGCGGCCTCTCCAACGACGCCGGCGTCCCCGACCAGAATGCCATGCTGGTCGCGCTGGCCGTGGCCGCCGTGATCGCCGTGATCGTCGGCGTCCCCTCGATCGGCCTGTGGGCAACCATCTTCGCCGGGGCGTTGGCCGCGCTCGCCACCTACGCGATGATCCGCCTGACCGCGCGCATTCTCGGCGGGCGCACCGGCGATACGCTCGGCGCGTGCCAGCAGGTCGCCGTCGTCGCCTTCCTCATCGGCGCGTCGATAACCTAGCGTCGGCACCTGTCGGCGTCTTCCCCGATGACCTCGCCCTGCATCCGCCATTGCACCCTCGACCCTGAGACCGGCATCTGCGTCGGTTGCGGGCGCACGCTGGCGGAAATCGGCAAGTGGGCGAGCGTCACCGAGGAGGAGAGGCTGGCAATCATGGCCGTCCTTCCCGACCGGCTCGCGCGACAACGGCGGGCGCCGCAATGACCAATCCGCCGGCACGAAATTCGGCGCACGGCTTTTGGGCGCTGCTGGGCTTCGTCGTCGCAATTGCGGTGGTGCTCGCCGCGCGCAACGGCTCCGGCGAAACGTTTGGCATCGCCGATCACGATTTCGTTCGCGGCGGCTATCTCGTCGTCGTGCTGATCTTTGTCGGTTCCGCGCTCTTCGGGCGTGGGCTCGGCGTGCGCGACGTCATGCGGGCGGCGACCGGGTGGCTGGCGATCTTCCTCGTTATCGTCGGCGGCTACGCCTACCGCAGCGACCTCACCGCGGTCGGCGCCCGGATCGTCGGCGTGCTGGTTCCGGGCATGCCGATTTCCGGGCATTTCGCAGGAGTCGCCGGGGACGTCGTGGTGATCTCACGGTCGATCGACGGCAATTTCGCCGTGCGCGCCAACCTCGACAAGGTGACGACGACGCTGATGCTCGATACCGGCGCGAGTTTCGTGACGCTGTCGTCCAGGGATGCGGCAAGGGTTGGCATCAAGACTGGCGGGCTGAGCTTCACGACGCCGATCCGGACCGCCAATGGCGTTATCCAGGCAGCCCCTATCGTGCTTCAGGCGCTGTCGGTGGGCTCCATCGAGCGGCATGACGTGCCGGCGCTGGTCGCCCCGCCCGGCTCGCTCGACCAGAGTCTCCTCGGCATGAGCTTCCTCGACACGCTGAACGGCTATGCCATCTCCGGCGACCGGCTCGTGCTGACGCCGTAGTCGGGCGGCGGTTGCGCGGACGGGCGATCCAATGCGCCGAGCGCTTCCCGCAAGACTTCCACCCCCGCGCCGGGCTTCACCGCGCCGAGCGTCAGCATCCGGCGCCAGCCACGCGCGCCCGCTTCGCCATGGAACAGGCCGAGCATGTGCCGCGTGACGTGCGACAGGCGCGTGCCCACCTGCAGTTCTTGTTCGATGTAGGGGACCATCGCCTCGACAGCCTGGCGCGGATCGACCGCGTCACCTTCGTCGCCGTAGAAGCGCGCGTCGACTTCGCCCAGAATTTCCGGCGTGTGATATGCGGCCCGGCCGAGCATCACGCCGTCGACGAAATCCAGATGCTGTTCTGCCTGATCGAGCGAAGCGATGCCACCGTTGATGCCGATGAAGGTTTGCGAATGGCGGGCCTTCAGACGATGGACGCGGCCATAGTCCAGCCGCGGCACGTCGCGGTTCTGTTTCGGGCTCAGCCCCTCCAGCCAGGCCTTGCGGGCATGCACCCAGATCGCATCGGCGCCGGCGGCGATGGCGGTCCCGGCGAGCGCGTCGAGTGCGGCTTCCGGATCCTGCTCGTCGACGCCCAGCCGGCATTTGACCGTCACCGGCACGCGCACCGCAGCCTTCATTGCCGCGACGCAGTCGCCTACGAGGCCGGGCGCGCGCATGAGACAAGCGCCAAAGGTGCCCGACTGAACGCGGTCGGACGGACAGCCGACGTTCAGGTTGATCTCGTCATAGCCGAAGTCGGCGGCGATAGCGGCGGCCGCCGCCAGCTTCGCCGGATCGCAGCCGCCCAGTTGCAGGGCGACCGGGTGCTCCTGCGGCGAGAAGCCGATCAAGCGCCGGCGGTCGCCGCGGATCACGGCCTCGGCGACGATCATCTCGGTGTAAAGCAACGCGCGGCGCGTGAACTGGCGATGGAAGAACCGGCAATGCCGGTCCGTCCAGTCCATCATCGGCGCCACGGCAACACGGTGGAGATCGCGGGTCATCCGGCGCTCAAATGGACCGGGAGCCGCGGAAAGTCCACCCGCGGCTTGCGTCAAATGCTGCGCGCCAGCGCTTTCGCCAGCTCGCCGGCGGGAAGGACGCGGACCGTGCCGAGGCCCAGCCAGGCGGCGAGGCGGCGAAGTTCCGTCGCCGCGGCGCCCGCCACCGCGTCGCGGTCTATGCCCACTTCGCCGTGGGCGCCGCGCACCTCAAGGACCCCCTCGGCGCGCATTGCCTTCAGATCGAGGCGCCCGCTGAGGCGACCGTCGTGCAGGAACGGCAGAACATAGTAGCCGAACTTGCGTTTGGCCTGCGGCGTGTAGATCTCCAGCCGATAGTGAAATCCGAAGAGCCGCTCGGTGCGCGGGCGGAACCATACCAGCGGATCGAACGGCGAGAGCAGCGCCGTCGCCGTCAGCCGGCGGGGACGCGAAGCTGCGGCGTGAAGATAGGCGGGCTTGTCCCATCCCTCGACGGCAACGGGAACCAGCGTGCCGGTCTCAACCAGTTCGCCGATTGCCCCGCGCGCCTCGGCTACCGGCAGGCGGAAGTAGTCGCGAATATCAACCTCGGTGCCGATGCCGCACGACCTTGCTCCGGCGGCGGCAAGTTCGCGGATGGCGTCGGCTTCCGATGGAGTCGGCAAACTCAGAATTTCGGGCGGGATGACGCGATCGGTGAGATCGTAAAGGCGCTCGAAGCCGCGCCGCCCGGTCGCGGTCACCGCGCCCGTATGCAGCAGATGCTCGAGCGCCGACTTGCCCTTGCGCCAGCCCCACCACGGGCCGGATCGTTCGCCGGGGTCGTCGAGTTCGCTTGCCGCCAGCGGCCCGCGCGCACCAATCTCGGCAAGCACCGCCCGTATGTAGGTGCGCTGCCGGCGGACTGACTGCGCGCGCGCAACGCTCAGGCCGACGTGCTTCTCCGCGCGCGCCATGCGCCAGCGCAGCAGCGGGTGGAAGCGCACTGGCAGGAGCGATGCTTCGTGCGCCCAGTACTCGAAGAGTTGGCGGCTGGCGCCGCCGCCAAATCCGTGCCGGTCGATTGCCCCGCGGTCGTAGTCGCCCAGCCTCGAAAATACCGGCAGGTAGTGCGAACGCACGAGAACATTGACTGAATCGAGTTGCAGGAGCGCCATCGCGTCGATTGCGGACGCAACCGATTTCCATGGCGACCGGCCGGCGGTAGGCCGGGGGCCAAAACCTTGCGCGGCGAGCGCGATACGGCGGGCCTCGGCCTGGGTAAGCGTTGCGACGTCGGGCGGGAGATGGCTGGCGGGCATGGGCCCGTCTTATGCCAAGCGCCCCTCGCCCGCGCCAGCGGAGACTTCAGGCGGAGGCCGCCACCTTGCGCTCCATGGCGACGCCGCCGCCGATCGGCTTTCCGTGCGCTTCGGCAAACAGCAGCGCGTCGACTTCAGCGGCGCTCACCGGGCGACTGAACAGGAAACCCTGGATGAATTCGCACTGGATGAGACGCAGGAGCCGCAGTTGCTCGTGGTCCTCAATGCCTTCGGCAATGACCGAAAGATCGAGCGCATTGCCGAGAGCGACCAGCGACTGCAGCAGGCCGTTGGCGGCACCATCCGCGCCAATGTCGCGCACGAACGAGCGGTCGATCTTGAGGATGTCGAAAGGGAACTGCCGCAAATAGCCGATCGACGAGAAGCCGGTGCCGAAGTCGTCGAGCGACAGGGCGAAGCCGAATTCCTTCAGCATCGTCAGCTTGCGCCCGGCAATGGTCGGGTTGTTGACAAGGATGCCTTCAGTCAGCTCCAGCTCGAAGCGTGATGGGTCGTGGCCATGGCTGACGACGATCTGATAGATCTCCTCGGCGAAGCCGGGGTCGCGGAGCTGCACCGGCGATATGTTGACGGCCATGTGCAGGCCGGGCCAGCGATACAGATCCTCGCAGGCGCGGTGCATGACCCAGCGGCCGAGGTCGTGAATGAGGCCGGTTTCCTCGGCGACCGGCACGAAGACCGCCGGTGAAATGGGGCCGAGCTCGCTGGAGGTCCAGCGCACCAGGGCTTCCAGGCTGACGATCCTGCTGTCGGTGGCGCGCACGACCGGCTGGTAGCAAACCTTGAGGTCGCCGTTCTCGATGGCGCGGCGCAGGCCCGCCTCGATCTGCTTCTTCTCGAGCGCGCCGGTTTCCATGCTGTGGTGATAGGCGATCGGTTCGCGCTCGGCGCCGGTCTTGGCCCGGTACATGGCGACATCGCTACGCCGGATAATTTCCGACGGCAGTATATCGACTTCATCGGCGACGGCGTAGCCGACCGACGCACTGACGTGGAACTCGAAGCCGCAGATCATGAACGGCTGGTCGATCGAGTGGACGACGACGCGCGCCAACGCGGCGGCGTCGTTCCCGGCGTCACCCGCGATGAGCGCGACGGCGAACTCGTCGCCACCGATGCGGGCGAGCACCGCCTCGGCCGGGATGACAGACGCAACGCGGCCAGCAATAGCGCGGACCAGGTCGTCGCCGCCGTGGTGGCCGACGGAATCGTTGACCAGCTTGAAGCCGTTGACGTCGAGATAGATGATCGCCAGTTCGCCAACCCGGCAGGCATCGGCAAAGGCTTCGGATTCGACAAATTCGGTGAAGCCGGTGCGATTCAACAGGCCGGTCATGCTGTCGGTGCGTGCCGCGGTGACGGCCTCTTTCTCGCTCTCGGTCAAGGCAATCGCAATTCGGCGGGCCCGGTATGCGGTGGTCAGCGCGACGACACAGAACAGCGCCAGCGCGATGCCCACGGGCAGGAGCACGCGGCTCAGGATCGCAGCACCGGGTTTCGGCGGCGTCCAGACGAAGTAGCCGAGCGGCTTGTCGACAAGATTGTGGATGCCGAGGCTGCCCAGGTTGGCGGGAGCGCTGTCGCCGCGAACGAACTGCAGGTCGTCGATCAGGAACGAAGTCCCGAGGTCATGCAGGCGCTTGGCGTTGAGATACTGGCCGAAGACGACGATTGGCAGGTCGGTCGGCTTCAGTTTGTCCGCCTTGGAAACCGGCGTGAGATGCTGGATGCTCAGCATCATCGGCACCGAGGGGGTGTCGATGTAGATGGTGCTGATGCCGGCAAGATTGCCGATGGGCAGCGCGTCGGCCGCCTTCTTGATCGCATCAAGCCGTTCAGGGGTCAGTATCCCGTCAAGGGTGTCGGGGGCGCCGTCGATAAGCCACTGGTAGTCAACCTTGCCCTTCGGAGAACCGATGAACAGCACATCGGCAATGCTGGTGTCGGTAATGCCGGTGCCGACGTTGGCGTCGATCCACGTCTTGTCTTTACGCTTGTAGGCGTCGTAGGCCTCTTCCCACCAGCCGTAGTCGTTGGCAAGTTGCGCCAAGCGCTTGCCCATCGCCTGCACGCCGCCTTCCACCATGGTCTGCGTGGCCTGCGCGGCCTGCTCGTCATGCTTGGCGGCCATCCAGAAGAGCGTGGTCAGAACCGTCGCCACCGTGATGACGATGCCGGCAACAAGGTTGAGCGTAATCCGCCCGGTGATGGTTCTGGTCATCTCGCGTCCGCCCACGTGTGTCCCGCAGACCGACAGAGCTAACCGAACCGGCTTGAAATTCGTTTAATGGGACGATTACGTTTGATTAATAGACGGTAGGCTCGCGGCCGCTCGGGCTCTCCGTTTTAGGAGAACATCAATTTCAGGACTTTGCTTTTTTGAATTATACTTGGGTTGCTTGGGGGATATACTCGTCCATGTTCCTTGAGGCTAATCCACGGCTGCTCGACGAGTGGATCGGGTCTATTCTTCGAATCTATGGTTAACGCTTACTAATATATAGTGAATTTTCCTCCGCGCGCGGCTCGGAACCCTTGGCCGCGGCTGCCGAATAGTTGACAACAGGTTAACATCGCCGCTTAGTCCGCGGCGGCGGATAAGTATTGGTTGCGTACGCGTACGAGGAGGCATGCATGAGTCTCGCGGATGTTCCGCGCGGGGCGTTGTCGGCGGGTGCGTTCCTCCGTCCGGCAAGAGCGACGGTCGGAGACTCGTCTCCCGGCAAGTGCCCTTTCCCTCACCAAACGTCCGATTCTCTCCAGGCATGGCTCGAAGGCGGCCTGCAGTGCGCCGCCGGAAAACGAGAATTCCGGCTTGGCCGCTATCAGGTATCGCGGGTTCGCACCGGCCGTGACTACGCGCTCGCCATGGCCGAGTTTCGCGGCCATGTGGCGGAACATAGCAAAACCGGATTCCTCGCGATTTTTGCCGACGAGACCCGCTGCGATAGCGTGGCGGACGAACTGAAGCTCCTCGGCGCTGCCATGCGCGACGCCGGCATGACCGACGATCCCGATGGCCTTGTCGCCGGCAAGACACTGGCGACCGCGATGGAGGTCGCCTGCCCGGTTACCGGCAAAGACACGATCTACGAGTTCTTCTCGGTCGCCTTCTGCCGCAATGCCGCCAACCCGCGCGATCCGCTTTACGACCCTTCCCTGTCGGCGCCCTTTCTGGCGGTGAACACGACCTCGGACGCATTTGCCTTTGCGCGCGTCGTCCAGGACCAGGCGATGCGCGTCTGGGGGCGGCCGGTTTACGAAATGAAGCATGATCGGGATGCCGTCGAACTGCTCTTCCGCCGCTGCGTCACCGCGTGGCAGAACATGTCGATCACAACGATCACCAACTACAGCCGCGTGGCGATCGATCCGGCGCGCGGCGTCCATCTCAGCGAGGATCGCCAGCGCTGGTTCGCGGCGCACAACGACCCGGTCTTCGCCGAACTGAAGAAGTGCCCCTTTCAGCACGAGATGCCGGTGACCTACGCGGCCCGGCTGACGGCTAAATGGTCGGCTAACCTTTTTGACGGAAAACCATACGAGCCGAGCCGGGACGGCCAATCGGGCGGGACGCCGATTGCCGGCGGTGGGTTCGAGGATGGGTTTGAGGTCGAGGGGCTTTCCGGTGAGCTATTCCAATTTTGATTTTCTTGAGGTGCGCGCCTTCGGCGCCGACCACAAGGCCATCTACGCCACCCGTCCGATCGCCAAGGACGCGCTGATCGGCTTCTTCGACGGCAAGTCGATCCTGGTCGATCTCGACGACAAGAAATCGCTCGACGACTACTGGTGGCGGCAGTCGGTCCACCTGAAGCTGGAAGGGTCCAAGCTGCTCTGCCTCCTGCCGACGTGGGAGCCGGAGGGCGTCGACTACCTCAATCATTCCTGCCATCCCAACGCCCGCGTCGAGGGCCAGCTCTACGTTTACGCCGACCGCGACATCGCGGTGGGCGAAGAAATCACCGCCGATTACCGCACCTTCAATCTGGTGCCGGAGGGCAAGCAGTGCTGGTGCGACACCGCCAACCGCTGCCAGATCTGAAATGAAGAGCTGGCGCGTCATCGGCGTCCTGGTCCTGATCGGCGCGGAGGCCCTGCTCTACGGCTACAGCTATCCGTTCTTCTCGCTGGCACTGGAAAAGCGCGAGCTGGCGACCTGGCTGATCGGCCTCAATGCATCGCTCGCCGGCGCCGGCATTCTCATCATCGGCCCGGCACTGCCGTGGTTGATCGACCGGCTGGGCCTGAGGTCGCTGGTGGCCGCCCTCTTTGCGATCTCGCTGCTGTCGTTTGCCGCCATCCTTGCGGCCGACCATATCGTGGTCTGGTTCCTCGCCCGCTTTGTCATGGGCGCCTGTTTCGCGGCGCTGTGGACGACGACCGAGATCTGGCTGAACGGCGTCGTCGATGACCGCCATCGCGGACGCATCATCGGCGCTTCGGGGACGCTCTACGCCACCTGTCAGTTCATCGGCCCGCTGGTGCTGGGCGGCGTCGGCGTATCGGGATCGCTGCCGCTCGTGGTCGCCATGCTGCCGCTCGCCGTCGGCGCGGTGGTGGCGCTGTCTATCCATTCGGCCAAAGGCGAGGTCGAGGAGGAGGAAGGCCTCGGTGACACCAAGAGCCTAAAGTTTGCGCTGTCGGTTGCCGGTGCGCTCGTCGCTGCCGCTTTTCTCGGCGGCCTCGGCGAAACCGCCATGCAGGCCCTGTTGCCGTTGTACGGGCTGGCACATGGCGTAGGCGACGCCGGTGCGGCGCATCTCGTCGCCATATTCAGCCTCGGAGAAGCCGTCCTCGTCGCCGTCCTCGGCTGGATGGCCGACCGCTACGGCCGCCGCTTTACGTTGCTTACATGCTCGATTCTCGCCACGGTGACGAGCCTTATCCTGCCATTCGCGGCGGGCTCGACCCTGACGCTTTTCCCCGTGCTATTCCTTGCCGGCGGCGCGATCTCTGGCATCTACACGCTCGGCGTAATCCTGATGGGACAGGATTTCCGCGGCCGGAAGCTGGCGCTGGTCTCGACCGGCTTTGCCATGGCCTATGCCGCCGGTTCGATCGTGGGCTCGACGCCGGTCGGTTACCTGATCGACCTGTTCGGGCCGGAGGCGCTGCCGCTCTCTCTCGCGTTCGGATTCCTCGGCCTTACCATCTTCCTGTCACTGCCGCAGCGCGCGGCGCAGACGACGGAGATTGCCGCGCCCCCGCTCGCCTTCGACAATCTGCCCGACATCACTTTCGACCTGTCGTTCCTGACCGAACCTGCGCCGTCACTGCTCCACAAGCGCAAACCGGTCGACGTCGAAGAGGCCAAGGTCGGTTATTTTCATGTGCGGGATGACCGGGAGCGGCAGGAACGAAACCTGGAGGAAGGGTTCCGGCAGCGTGCAGCCGAGGTCGCGCGCCGCGCCGCGGAGCGGTACCAACGCGGCGCGAACGGCCTCGAAAGTCTCCAGGCTTATTAATCCGGCGAGCGGCAACGCCAGCTCGGCCAGCACCTCGCCACCGGAGGCCACCACATAGCCGCCGCCGATCTCGCGCAGGCGATTAACCGCCCCGGCCATGTCGTCGTCGTCGACGCCGACGACACAGATATTGTGGCTGTCATGGCCGACCGAGGATGCAATGGCGCCCCGCTGCAGGCCGAAACCGGTGACGAAGGCGCGGGCGATGTTGCCGTTCTTGCCGTGGCGCTCGATGACCGCGACCTTGGCGACGTCGCGGGCGAGATCGACCTGGCGAACGCCATCCACCGACTCCACCCACTTGGTGACGTCGTCCGTCACCACGCCGCCGTGGGCCACGCCGATCATACGAAGTTCTCCCGATTCACCGGGCACGCGGAAATCGGCGGCAGTCATGGCGCGGGTCCTGACGCTGGCGAGCCCGACCGGCGCTACCTTCCTGCGGGTTGCGAACAGCGCGTCGTCAACGACGCGGCCGGCGGATATGACTGTCTTCACCGAACAGGCGGCGAGATCGCCGACGAGGACGATATCGGCGCGTTTCCCCGGGGCAATCATACCGCGATCGCGCAGGCCGAAAGCGTTGGCCGCCGACCAGGTTGCCACGCGATAGACGTGATGCAGCGGACGGCCGAGCGAGATCAGCGTGCGGATGAGATGGTCGAGATGGCCTTCCTCGCCGATATCGAGCGGGTTGCGATCGTCGGTGCAGAGGCACAGGAAACTCGAGGTATTCGCATCGAGCAGTTCGGCCAGCGCGTGCAGGTCCTTGGTGACCGAGCCTTCGCGGATGAGCACTTGCATGCCCTTGCTGAGCTTCTCGCGCCCATCGGCGGCGATGGTCGTTTCATGATCGGCACGAATGCGCGCCGACAGATAGCCGTTGAGATCGTAGCCGCGCACAAGGGGAGCGTGCCCATCGATGTGGCTGTCTTGGAAGGCGACTAGCTTGTCGAGCACGTCCGGTTCGCTGTGAAGGACGCCGGGGAAATTCATGAATTCGGCGAGACCGATCACCTTCGGGTGGGCGCGGAGCGGCACGAGATCGCTCGCCAGCAGCCGCGCGCCGGATGTCTCGAACGCGGTTGCCGGGACACAGGACGACAGCTGGACGCGAAGGTCCATGATCGTGGTCTCGGCGCTGTCGAGGAAGTAGCGGATGCCCTCCAGACCCAGCACGTTGGCGATCTCGTGCGGGTCGCAGATCGCCGTAGTTGCGCCGTGCGGCAGGACACAGCGGTCGAATTCCTGCGGCGTCAGCAGCGAGGACTCGATGTGGAGATGCGTGTCGATGAAACCCGGGACGGCAAACAGCCCGGTGGCGTCGATCTCGCGTTCGCCCTTGTCGGTGGCATAGGTGCCAACGATGCGGTCGCCGCAGATGGCGATGTCGGTAACCGTCACTCCGCCAGAAACGATGTCGAGCAAGCCGACGTTCTTGATTGCCAGGTCGGCGGGAGCGGCTCCCCTGCCCTGATCGATGGCGCGCGAAAGAAAAGCCTTGTCGTTCATGCGAGATAGTCCCTGCGAGCCGGCAGAATGGCAGAGGCGAGGAGGCGGAGCTAGTCGTCGTCCATGGCGACCAGCGAAGCGTTGCCGCCGGCTGCCGCGGTGTTGACCGATACGACCTGCTCCAGCGCGAAGCGACGCAGGTAGTCGGGGCCGCCCGCCTTTGGTCCGGTGCCGGATAGACCCGAGCCGCCGAACGGCTGCGTGCCGACGACCGCGCCGATGATGTTGCGATTGACATAGACGTTGCCGACCGGCAGCCGGTCGATGACGCGCCGGACCGTCTCGTCGATGCGCGAATGGATGCCGAGGGTGAGCCCGTAGCCGGTGGCGGCGATGTCATTCAGCAGCGAATCGAGTTCGCCGGCTTTCCAGCGAACGACATGAAGGATCGGCCCGAACACCTCGTGGTCCAGGCGCGAAGGCGAGTCTAGCGCGACGATGTGGGGCGCGACGAACGCACCGGCAGCCGGCGCGGCGCCGGCATAGACGATCTTCGCGAACGGCGCAGCCCGCATCGCGGCGATGTGGGCGTCGAGGCTCTGCTTTGCTTCCGTATCGATGACCGGACCGACGTCGGTGGCCGGATCGCGCGGATCGCCGAGGCTGAGTTCCGCGGCGGCGCCGGCAATCATCGCGACGGTGCGATCGGCGACGTCTTCCTGAACGCAGAGCAGGCGCAACGCCGAGCAACGCTGGCCGGCCGAGCGAAAGGCGGACGCCATCACATCGTCGGCGACCTGCTCCGGCAGCGCGGTCGCGTCGACGATCATGGCATTGATGCCGCCGGTCTCGGCGATGAGCGGTACGATCGGCCCGCGCTTCGCCGCCAGCGCGCGATTGATCGCCCACGCAGCCTCGGTCGAGCCGGTGAAAGCGACGCCGGCGACGGCGGGATGGGCCACTAGCGCCGCACCAACGTTGCCGGCGCCTATGGCAAGCTGTGCTGCGGCGGCCGGGATGCCGGCGCGGTGGAAGAGATCCATGGCGCGGCGGGCTGTCTGGGGCGTCTGCTCCGCCGGCTTGGCTATAACGGCGTTGCCCGCTGCGAGCGCCGCCGTGACCTGCCCCAGGAATATCGCCAGCGGGAAATTCCACGGCGAGATGCAGACGAAGATGCCGCGTCCGCGTCGCACGAGATTATCGCTCTCGCCGGTCGGCCCGGGCATGACTTCGTCCGCGGCGAAGAGAAGCCGCGCCTGCGAAGCGTAGTAGCGGCAGAAATCCGTCGCCTCGCGCACCTCGGCGACACCGTCGACCAGCGTCTTGCCGCCTTCTTGCGCCATCAAGGCCACCAGTCCGTCGCGGTCGGCCTCAAGGAGATCAGCCAGGTGATCGAGGGCGGCGGCCCGCTGCATCGGCGGCGTGCGCGACCAGACGTCGAAGCCTTGGGCCGCTGTCGTCATCATCGCGTCGATCTGGTCCGCCGGCAGATCGACGACCCGACCAAGCGGCTCATCCGCCCTTGCGATTCCCGCCACGAGCGCAGCGAGATCGGCCGCCGAGCCGAATTCCATGCCGCGCGAATTCTTGCGGGCCGGCGCGTAGAGGTCCGCGGGCAGCGGGATGCGCCCATGGCGGGCGTGCGTTCCGCCGTCTAGCATTTCGGCGGGACGACGCAGCAACTCGGCTACCGGAATATCCTTGTCGCCAACAACGGCGACGAACGACGAATTGGCGCCGTTCTCCAGCAAACGGCGAACCAAGTAGGCGAGCAGTTCGCGATGGCCGCCGACCGGGGCATAAATGCGATACGCCACCGCCGGATCGCGCTCGACCACCGCCGCGTGCAACGCCTCACCCATGCCGTGCAGCCGCTGGAACTCGAAGCCCTCGGCGCCGCCAGCCATCTCCAGGATGGCTGCGACTGTCAGGGCGTTGTGGGTGGCGAACTGCGGATAGATGCGCGGACGGGAGCGGAGCAGCCGATGAGCGCAGGCGAGATATGACTGGTCGGTGGCGGGCTTGCGCGTGAATACCGGATAGTCGGCGAGACCGCGCTCCTGCGCCCGCTTTACCTCGGTGTCCCAGTAGGCGCCCTTGACCAGCCGCACCATCAAGCGCCGCCCAAGCGACGCGGCGAGTCCGTCGATCCATTCGACTACGGCCGCGGCGCGCTTCTGGTAGGCCTGTATGGCGAGGCCGAAGCCATCCCAACCGGCGAGCGTTGGGTCGCCGGCAACGGCGGCGAACACCTGCAGCGATAGTTCCAGCCGATCAGCCTCCTCGGCATCGACAGTGAGGTTGAGGTCGTGGCTTTTGGCGGCGCGCGCCAGCATAAGCAGTCGCGGCACCAGCTCCGGCATGACCCGGCCGGCCTTTACCGCCTCATAGCGCGGGTGCAGCGCGGACAGCTTGACTGAAATTCCCGGCCGGCCCGGCAATGTTGCGCCGCTGGCCGCAGATTTGCCGATGGCTTCCAACGCGTCGGCGTAGGCGGCGAGGTAGCGCTCTGCGTCGCCCGCGGTGCGCGCACCCTCGCCCAGCATGTCGTAGGAATGGCGGACGCCGCGCTTCTCTTCAGACTTCGCACGATGCAACGCGTCGCCGATTGTTTCGCCAAGAACGAAATGATGGCCGAGAACGCGCATGCCCTGCCGTGTTGCGGCGCGCACCGCGGGCGCGCCCAGGCGTCGGACGATGCCGCCGATGATGCCCTGCGGGGTATCGCCCGGCTGGACCAGGCGGCTGGACAGGCTAAGCGCCCAGATTGACGCGGCAACGAACAGCTTGTCGCCATGGCCGGCGTGCTCGTCCCAGTCGCCACCGCCGAGCTTGTCCTCGATCAGCTTGTCCTGGGTGGCGCTGTCGGGAATGCGGAGCAGCGCTTCCGCCAGCACCATCAGTGCCAACCCCTCGCGGGTCGACAGCGCGAATTCGCGCAGGAAATCCTCCAGTCCGCCGATGGAACCGGAGCGGGCGCGGATTGCCGCGATCAGGGCTGTCGCGGTCGCATCGATGCGCGCATCGGCAGCCGCGTCGAGCTGCGTTTCGGCGATGAAGCGGCGGATCAGCGCTTCGTCGGAAGGGGCATAGGGCGCGGAGAATGCGGGGAAGGAGGGCGGCGACATAGAGGCATACTAGCGGAGCAATGCGCCATCGCCAGCGACGCGTATCAAACTTCGCACTGCGCTGCGCTCTCGCGGTGAAGGCGAGTCGGGTCGCGCCGCCTCGCCTAAGCTACAGCTTCACCCAGACACTCCCCTTGGCGCTGGACTTGATCGCCGCCTCGATGAACTCCATGCCCCTCAGCCCGTCCTCGACGGTCGGGAAGACGACCGCCCGATCGAGTTTCGAGCCGTCGCGCGCGGCGCGAATGGCGCGTGCCACCTCGCTGTAAATATTGGCGAAGCCTTCGAGGTACCCTTCGGGATGGCCGGAGGGAACGCGGGTGACACGGGCTGCCGCCGCGCCCGAGCCGGCGCCGCCGCGCGTGATTTTCCGCGGCGGCTGGCCGTAGGGCGCAAACCAGAGCGTGTTCGGCTCTTCCTGCTTCCAGGAAATGCCGCCCTTGGTGCCGTACACGCGCAGGGTCAACCCGTTCTCATTGCCGGGGGCGACCTGGCTCGCCCACAACATGCCTTTGGCGCCGCTCTTGAAGCGCAGCAGCAGGTTGTCGTTGTCGTCCACTTGGCGGCCTTTGACGAACGAGGTGAGATCGGCGAGCAGCGAGTCCGCGGTCAGGCCGGTGACGAAGCACGCGAGATTATAGGCGTGGGTGCCGATGTCGCCGAGGGCGCCGGCGCCGGAGCGTTTCGGATCGGTCCGCCAGCCGGCCTGCTTCTGGCCGGTCGCCTCGATGCGCTCGGTCAGCCAATCCTGTGCATACTCTGCCTGCACGAGGCGCAGATCACCGAGTTCGCCGGCGGCGATCATCTCGCGCGCCTGACGGATCATCGGGTAGCCGGTGTAGTTGTGCGTGACAGCGAAGATCCTGCCGGTCTTCTTCGTCAGCGCCACCAGCTCCTTCGCCTCCTTTGCGTTGAGCGCCAGCGGTTTGTCGGAGATGACGTGAATGCCGGCCTTGAGGAACGCCTTGGCGGCCGGCGCGTGCATGTGGTTTGGCGTGACAATCGCCACCACCTCGATGCCGTCCGCACGCCTGGCCTCGGCCTTCGCCATCTCCTCGAAGGAGCCATAGGCGCGGTCCGGCGCGATGCCGATCTCCAGCGCCGAGGCAATTGCCTTTTTCGGCGTGGACGAAAGCGCGCCGGCGACCAGGTCGTACTGGTCGTCGATGCGCGCGGCGATGCGGTGGACGGCGCCGATGAAGGCGCCTTGCCCGCCGCCGACCATGCCGAGACGGATACGCCCGCTGGCCTTCGCGTCGCTACGTCCTTCAACCATTGCCGGCTCCCCTCAACCGATACCAAGCATCTTGCGGTTCGCCTTCTCATCGACGCCGCTCGAGGCAAAGTCGTCGAAGGCCCTCGTCGTCACCTCGATGATGTGCTTCGCAATGAACGGCGCGCCCTCTGCCGCCCCCTGCTCGGGGCTCTTGATGCAGCACTCCCATTCGAGCACCGCCCAGCGGTCATAGTCGTATTGGGAGAGTTTGGAGAAGATGGCGCCGAAATCGACCTGCCCGTCGCCCAGCGAGCGGAAGCGACCGGCCCGGTTCACCCACGACTGGAAGCCGCCGTAGGCACCCTGCCTGCCAGTCGGGTTGAACTCCGCATCCTTGACGTGGAAGGCGAAAATCCGCTCGTGATAGATGTCGATGAATTCGAGATAGTCGAGCTGCTGCAGGATGAAGTGCGATGGGTCGTAGTTGATGCCGCAACGCTTGTGGCCGCCCACCCGGTCGAGCAGCATCTCGAACGTGACGCCATCGTGGATGTCCTCGCCGGGATGCAGTTCGAACGCGACGTCCACGCCCTGGTCGTCGGCGTACTCGAAGATCGGCTTCCAGCGCTTGGCCAGTTCGTCGAACGCGGTTTCGACCAGCCCCGCCGGGCGCTGCGGCCACGGATACATGAAAGGCCACACGAACGCTCCCGTGAAGGTGGGGGTCGACTTCAGGCCAAGATTGGAGGACGCCTTCAGCGTCGCCTTGACCTGATCGACGGCCCATTTCTGGCGCGCCTTCGGGTCACCACGCACCTCGGGCACCGCGAAACCGTCAAAGGCCGCATCAAACAGCGGGTTCACCGCCACCAGCTGACCCTGAAGGTGGCAGGCGAGCTCCGTGATGGCGAGGCCCGCCTCCTTCACCACGCCATTGATCTCGTCGCAGTAGGTCTTGCTCGATGCGGCTTTCTTGATGTCGATTAGGCGCCCGTCCCACGCCGGGATCTGGATGCCCTTGTAGCCGAGCGACGCGGCCCAGCCGGCCATGCCCTTCAGCGTGTTGAACGGCGCGGCATCGCCAGCGAACTGGGCGAGAAAAATTGCCGGCCCCTTGATCGTCTTCATAGCGTCCTCCCTCCGGGCAGCATCGCGGCGGGTTCGTCTCGCCATCCGCCGCGCTAAATGTAGGTGTTGAGCAACGTCTCGAGGTACTCCTGCCTGCCGCTTCTCGGCTGCGGTTCCATATTCTTTTTCAGCACATACGCCGAGAGGTCGTCCAGTGACCTCTTGCCGGCGAGGATGGCCTTGCCCTCCTTGCCCTTCCATCCGGCGTAGCGGTCCTCGACGAACGCTGCGAGCTTCCCGTCCTGGATCATCTGCTCAGCGGTCAGCAGACCGCGGGCGCATGCGTCCATCGAACCGGCGTGGGCGATCAGCAGATCGTCCGGCTCGATCGACTGGCGGCGAATCTTGGCATCGAAGTTAAACCCCCCGGTAGTGAAGCCGCCTGCCTTGAAGATGGTGTAGCAGGTGAGCGCGATCTCCGGGATCGACATGGCGAACTGGTCCGTGTCCCAGCCGAGCAGGTAGTCGCCGCGGTTGATATCGATGGAACCGAGAATCCCATTGGCGACGGCCAGCGACAGTTCGTGCTCGAAGGTGTGGCCGGCGAGGATAGCATGGTTCTGCTCGATGTTGATCTTGACCTGTTTGTCGAGATCGAAGCGCTGGAGCATGCCGTAGATGGTCCCGACGTCGTAGTCATACTGGTGCTTGGTCGGTTCCTTCGGCTTCGGCTCGATCAGGATCGTGCCCTTGAAGCCGATCTTCGCCTTGTGTTCGACGACCATGGTCAGAAACCGGCCGAACTGATCCAGCTCTCGGCTCATGTCGGTGTTGAGCAGCGTCTCGTAACCTTCGCGGCCGCCCCACAGCACATAGTTGGCGCCGCCCAGGTCATGGGTCAGGTCGAGCGCGTTCTTCACCTGCGCGGCGGCGTAGGCAAAGACCTCGGGGTCGGGGTTGGTTGCGGCGCCGGCCATGTAGCGGCGATTGGAGAACAGGTTGGCGGTGCCCCAGAGGAGCCTGACCTTCGCCTTCTCCATTTTCTTCGCGAAGACCTCGCCGATGGCTCGGACGTTGCGATTGGACTCGGCGAGCGTCGCGCCTTCCGGCGCGATGTCGCGATCATGGAAGGTGAAGAACGGCACGTTCAGCAGGCGAAACATCTCGAAGGCGACGTCTGCCTTCTGGCGGGCCGCCGCCATCGGGTCGTCCATGTGCATCCACGGGCGCATGAACGTCTCGCCACCGAACGGGTCGGTACCCGGCCATGTGAACGAGTGCCAGTAGCAGATGGCGAAGCGGAGGTGGTCCTCCATGCGCTTGCCGAGCACCTTGCGGTTGGGATCGTACCAGCGGAAGGCGAACCCGTCGGCGGCCTTCTGGCCGACATATTTCACCGGCTTCTCCTGGCCGAAAAAACGCGCACTCATGGGGATGTCGCCTCCTTGATGGCAGGATAGAGTTTCTTGTAGGTCGCGTAGGCAGCGGCATAGGCCGGCACCATGTTACTGTCAGGCTCGATCGTCTCGCGGATCCTGGGCGGCGCGCAAACGGCGAACGGATCAGAACCTGTTGCCGCGATCATGCCGAGACGCGCTGCGCCGAGGCCGGCGCCGAAGTCGCCCTCCTCCGGCACGTCTATGGCAATATTCAACGCGTTGGCAATGATGGCGAGCCAGGCACGCGAGCGCGAGCCGCCGCCGCTCGCCAGCGCGCGGGTAACCGTCGCGCCGGCCTTGCGCAGCGCCGCGAGATTATCCGCGAACGCAAACGCGACGCCCTCCAGCACCGCACGCGCAAGCGCCGTCCTGTCGGTCGCATAGTTCACGCCGACGAAACTTCCGCGGACCGCGGCATCGTTATGCGGCGTGCGCTCGCCACCGAGGTAGGGCAGGAAGATCACGTCTCCGGGGCCGGCATCCTGGCCATCGAGCGGTCGGGTGATTTCCGCGGCGCTTGTTCCGAACAACTCCGCCAGCCATTCGAGGGCGCCGGCGGCGGAAAGGATCACGCCCATCTGGTGCCACGTGTGGGGCACGGCGTGGCAGAAGGCGTGCACCGCCGTCTCGGGATCGGGCGAAAAGCGGGCATTGGAGACGAAAAGAACACCGGACGTGCCGAGCGAGACGAAGGCGGTGCCCGGCCGCACCACGCCGAGGCCGCATGCCGTCGCGGCATTGTCACCGCCGCCGCCGGCGATGATCGGCGGATTCGCCATGGCCCAGCGCCTGGCGAGGTCGGCACGCAAGCGACCGGTCGGGGCGGAACCCTCGTAAAGCCTCGGCATCTGCTTGCGGCTGAGCCGGGTCGCGGCGAGCAGTTCGTCGCTCCAGTCGCGCCGCCCGACATCCAGCCATGACGTGCCTGCCGAATCCGACATCTCGGAGGCGCGGTCGCCGGTGAGCTTGAGTCGCACGTAATCCTTCGGCAGCAGGACCGTCGCCACCTTGGCGAAGATTTCCGGCTCATGTTTCGCCACCCAGACGAGCTTCGGCGCGGTGAAGCCGGGAAAGACGATATTGCCGGTGATCCTGCGGAAGCTCGGATTGCGATCGAGTTCGGCGGCTTCGTCGGCTGAGCGCACGTCGTTCCAGAGGATGCACGGGCGGAGAGGCCGGTCGGCGGAGTCGAGCAACGTCGCGCCGTGCATGTGGCCAGAGAGGCCGATGCCCCTCACCGCGCTCACTGCTGCGGCGTGCGATCGCGCCAACGCGACCAGCACGTCGCCGCAGGCAGTCCACCAGCCTTCCGGATCCTGCTCCGACCAGCCGGAGTGCGGCCTCGAAACCTCGAGCGGCGCGGTCCGGCTGGCAACGACCGCCTGTTCGTCGTCGATGAGCACCGCCTTGACCGACGAGGTGCCGATATCGAGTCCGAGATACATCCGCTGATCCCCCCGCCCGCCCGGCCGCTACGGAACGTTTTCGCGAAGGAAAATATCAATCCGGATGCGCTCCTGGCCGGGATACACCGGAATTCCCTCGCGCTCCGCCATCAGCAGCCGCGCGGCACTGCGCGCCTCGTGCCCGGGGTCCTGGTTGATGATCGCGTCGATGGTGCCGCGGATGAGGTGCTTGCGGTTGAACGCAGTCAGGTCGTGCGCGATGAGGACAATGTCGCGCGCACGGCTGCCGGCTTCGAGCGCGGCGACCACGCCCGCCGTGCCGGCGCCTATGTTGTAGATGCCGACGAGGTCGGGATGGTCCTTGAGAAGGGCGCCGCACAGCGCCTCAGCCCGCTCGTCCTCATCGCGACCCTCGCGGACCGGCAGCAGCAGGAGATGGGGGAAGTCGCGGCTGATGACCTGCTCGAAGCCGAGTTGCCGCTCGATGTGATCGCGCAACGCCACTGATCCGGCGATCAGCCCGACCTTGCCGGGCTGGCCGCCCAGGAAACGACCAAGGAGGCTGGCAGCCGTGCGGCCTGCGGCGGAATTGTCTATGCCGACATAGTGGGCACGGTTGGCGCGGGGAACGTCGGATACCAACGTCACCACGGTGACGCCGGCGGCAGTGAGGTCATTGATGGCTTCGCGCACGCTCGGGTGGTCGAGCGCGACAACGGCGACGCCGTCGACTTCGCCGTGGAGTTTCTCCAGCGCCGCCGCGAGCACGTCGCCGTCGAAAACGTCGACATGGGTGATGGAAATCTGCATGCGCTCTTCGGCAAAGCGCTCGGCCGCCGCGAGAACCTCCTTCTCGAGCCCCTGCATGAAGGCGTTGTTTCCGGTGGGCATCACGAAGCGGAAGCGATGATCGCGGCCGCGCGCAAGACGCGCCGCCAGCCGATCCGGCCGATACTTCAGAAGGCTGACCGCGGCGCGCACGCGTTCCTCCGTGCGGGCGTGAACGCCCGGGCGCCGGTTGAGAACCCGATCCACGGTGGCGAGGCTGACGCCCGCGCTCCGGGCCACGTCCTGAAGCGTAGTTCGCGTCATGCGGTTCCCTTCAAAATTCTGATTATCCCGGCCTCTCAGCGATTGCAATTGATTGCCTTCGCGACCTGCGCGCAAAAGCAAATGCTGCGCGCGACCGCCGATCTCGGAATGACTGCGGATGCATTTCATATGTCAATAGTTTCAGCAAGATGGGCTCCGTGAAATCGAAAGGCGTCGGCGCAATCTGCCGGCGAATTCCGGCTGGGTCGGTCGCCCCCCTGCAATCGAGGGGCGTGCATCATATTTGCCCGTAAGGCATCAACACGGCGGCGGCGCGGCTCCGCGCGTCGTGGCAATTGCCGACCTCCCCGCAATGCGCCTAGAACGTCGGTCAAGAACGCCACCCCCCGACCCTGCGGCAATCACCATGAAGACCGACACGGCGCCCGTTCGCCTTGAGGATTACCGTCCGCCAGACTTCCTGGTGGATGCTGTGCATCTGAATTTCGATCTCGACCTCGGGCGCACGCTGGTGACCGCGAGGCTTGCGCTTCGCGCGCGCGACCGTGCTCACGACCTGGTTCTCGCCGGCGACGAGGTGAAGCTCGTTTCGATCGCACTCAATGGCGCGCTGCTCGCACGCGACCGCTACGATGCGACCGCGAGCGTGCTCACCGTTCGAGATGTTCCGCAGGAAGCGTTCATCCTCGAGATCGTGACCGCGCTCGACCCGGCGGCCAACACCAAGCTGATGGGACTCTATCGCTCCGGCGGCACGTGGTGCACCCAGTGCGAGGCGGAAGGCTTCCGGCGCATCACCTATTTCCTCGACCGGCCCGACGTGCTCGCAGTCTACACGACGCGAATCGAGGCGCCTAAGGCGGCTGCGCCGCTGCTGCTCAGCAACGGCAATCCGGTAGAGGCCGGCGAGATCGCCAGAAGCGAGCGCCACTACGCGGTCTGGCACGATCCGTTCCCGAAGCCGTCGTATCTCTTCGCCATGGTCGCCGGCGATCTCGGTGTCCTCAACGACACCTTCACGACGATGTCCGGACGCAGCGTCGCGCTGAACATCTACTGCGAGCATGGCAAGGAAGCGCGCTGTGCCTACGCGATGGGCGCGCTCAAGCGCTCGATGCGCTGGGACGAGACCGCCTTCGGGCGCGAATACGACCTTGATGTCTTCAACATCGTTGCCGTCTCCGATTTCAACATGGGCGCGATGGAAAATAAGGGTCTCAACGTCTTCAACGACAAATACGTGCTGGCCGCGCCGGAGACCGCCACCGACATCGACTACGCCTTCGTCGAGGGCGTCATCGCGCACGAATATTTCCACAACTGGACCGGCGACCGCATCACCTGCCGTGACTGGTTCCAGCTTTGCCTGAAGGAAGGGCTGACGGTCTATCGCGACCAGGAATTCTCGTCCGACATGCGCTCGCGGCCTGTGAAGCGCATCGCCGATGTTCGCACGCTCCACGCCCGCCAGTTCCCGGAGGACGCAGGGCCCCTCGCCCATCCGGTCCGGCCGGAAACCTATCACGAGATCAACAACTTCTACACGCCGACGGTGTACGAGAAGGGCGCCGAGGTCGTGCGCATGCTCAAGCTCGTGCTGGGCGACACCGGCTTCCGCGCGGGCATGAACCTCTACTTCGAGCGTCACGACGGCCAGGCGGTCACCATCGAGGATTTCCTCGCCGCCTTCGCCGATGCCACCGGCGCCGACCTTAGCCGATTCGAGCTCTGGTACAGCCAAGCCGGCACCCCCGAGGTCACGGCGCGCGGCGTGTACGACCCGCGCCAGAAGATCTACACGCTCGCGCTTGCGCAATCCTGTCCGCCGACACCTGGACAGGGCGTGAAGAAGCCAATGCATATTCCCGTCCGCTTCGGCCTCGTCGGGCAGAACGGCGACGATCTCGCCGTCGAGCGCGCCACCGGCGGCCGGATCGAGGGCGACGTCATCCATCTCACCGAAGCCAGCCAGACCATCGTCTTTCACGACGTCTCCTCGCGGCCGGTCCCGTCGCTGTTGCGCGGTTTCTCGGCGCCCGTGCGGCTCGCCGTGGATACGCCGGCGACCGACCTCCTTTTCCTGCTGCGTGCCGACGCCGACCCGTTCAACCGGTGGCAGGCGGCGCAGACGCTTGCCATGCGGACATTGATCGCGGGAACCCAGGCCTCTGCGCGCGGCGTGCCGGCCGAAGTCGACCCGGCGCTGATCGATGCGCTTGCGGACGTCGCGGAGAACGACGCCCTTGAGGCAGCCTTCCGCGCCCAGGTACTGCAGTTGCCCGGCGAAGCCGACATCGCCCGCGAGATCGGTCGCGACGTCGATCCGGACGCGATCGCCGAAGCCCGCAAGACTGTCCGTTCGGAGGTTGCGCGTAGGGTCGGCGGCCGCCTTGCCGCGCTCAGCGATCGCCTGACAAACAACGAGACGTTCTCGCCCGATGCGGCATCGGCCGGTCGCCGCGCACTCGCCAATGCCGCCCTCGACCTTAGGGTGGCGAACGGCGATCGCGACGCGGTCGCCCGGGTGGTCGAACGCTATCGTCGGGCCGACAACATGACCGACCGCTCGGCCGCTCTTGGCATCCTGGTCGGGGCCGCGTTGCCGGAGCGGACGGCGGCTCTCGCCGACTTCTACGAGCGTTATCGCGACGATGCGCTGGTGCTCGACAAATGGCTGATGTTCGAGGCTTCGGCTCCGGCGCCGGAGACGCTACCCCGCGTGCGCTCTCTGCTGAGCCACCCGGCCTTCTCCATCGCCAACCCGAACCGCGTTCGCGCGCTGCTCGGCACGTTTGCCGGCGGCAACCAGACCCAGTTCAATCGCGCCGATGGCGCCGGCTACGATTTCCTTGCCGATTTTGTCGTCGACCTCGACCGACACAACCCGCAGACCGCGGCGCGCCTTCTGGTCAGCTTCCGCTCGTGGCGGGCGCTGGAAGGCAAGCGGCGGGCACTCGCCGAGCGAGCTTTACGGCGAGTCGCCGAAGTCACTGATTTATCTACGGATACCCGCGATATCGTCACCCGCACCCTCGCCTGAATGCCCACGCCGTAAATATTTTGTTCATACTCTGGACAAGCGGATTCACGTCGATTCAAATGCGGTGATTCGGTCGTAGCGCATCCCGAACAATCCGTAGAAAAAACGAGGGGGTAGCGCATGGCGCGTGCCGCGACGGCTGGTCCGTCATTGGCAAAGCGTTTGCCGCTTTCCGGGCTGGGGATGCCGCCACGCGCTGCGGTTCCGGGGCACGCCGGACTACTGGCATACCCAGCCTATCAGAAGCTGCTGGCGGCGGAGCCGATCCTGCGTCGGCTTATCCCGATCCTGATCGTCATCTTCCTGGCAATCGTCGGGCTGGCGCGTCTGCTTGAGCTCTATCAGCAGAAGGCCGAGCAGACCGAGGTGGCTCGCAAGACCCTCGCGCTGATCGCCGCCGCCGTCTCCGGTGGGCTATCGCACGTCGCCGATCCGTCGGTGCAGCAAACCCTGTCGCCGACGCAGGCGCGCGACACCCTGACCGCGGTGCTTCCCGACGGCGCCACTGGTGAAAACCGGCAGATCTATGTCACCGATGCCTCGGGAACGATCGTCGCTGCCGCGCCTGTCGCTGCAGATGCAGAGGGCCGGCGGCTGACCGCGATCATCGGCGAAGCGCAACCGCTTACCACTTTCGGCGCCCGTGCCGGGGTGCTGGAGATTGCGCTCGCCGATAACGAGAGCGCCTTCGCCACGGTCAATGCTCTCGCGCCGCCGTTCGGCTTTGTCGCGGTGGTCCAGCCGACAACCGCGGTCTACGGCGGGTGGCGGTCCAGTGTTTCGCTGGATGCCACCATCTTCATCGGCACCAGCTCGATCCTGCTGGTGATCCTCTACGGCTATTTCGCGCAAGTCCGCCGGGCCGCCGAAGCCGATGACATCTACTCGGCGACCGAAGCGCGTTCCGAGACGGCGCTGATGCGCGGCCGCTGCGGCCTGTGGGATTGGGATCTCGCGCGCGGGCGGCTGTTCTGGTCGCGCTCGATGTTCGAGCTGCTGGGGCTTGAGCCGCGCGACGCCCTGCTCGGTTATGGCGAGGTCAGCCGGTTGCTGCATCCCGACGACGGCGACCTGCTGAAGCTGGTCGAGGCGATGTTCACCGCGGGCGAAACCTCCGTCGACCGCATGTTCCGCATGCTACACGCCGACGGGCGCTGGGTGTGGCTGCGGGCTCGCGCAGAACTGGTCGAATCTGGCAGCGCCACGCCCCATCTCATCGGCATCGCCGTCGACATTACCGAGCAGATGCGCCTGGTCGAGCGGTCGAAGACCGCCGATATCCGTCTCCGCGACGCGATCGAGACAGTATCGGAAGCCTTCGTGCTCTGGGATTCGGAAAACCGGCTCGTCATGTACAACTCCAAGTACCAGCAGCTGCACGGCATCCCCGATCCTGCACTGGCGCCAGGAACGCCTTACGCGGAAGTCATCGCCGCCGGGCGAAAGCCGCTGGTGCGATCCCAGGTTGTCGACGACGGCAAGCCCGAGGACGGGGCACGCTCGTTCGAGCTGCAGCTGGAGGATGGCCGCTGGCTGCAGATCAACGAGCGCCGCACCAAGGACGGCGGATTTGTCTCCGTCGGTACCGACATCACCCAGCTCAAGCGCCACGAGGGCCGGCTGATCGAGGGCGAACGGCGGCTGATGGCAACCATCGCGGACCTGCGCCAGTCCCGCCAGAAGCTCGAGCAGCAGGCGCAGCAGATGGTCGAACTCGCCGAGAAATATGCCGAGGAAAAGGACCGCGCCGAGGCCGCCAATCGCACGAAGTCGGAATTCCTCGCCAACATCAGCCACGAGCTGCGGACACCACTGAACGCGGTCATCGGATTTTCGGAAATTATGGAGTCGGGAATGTTCGGCCCGCTCGGCTCGGCCAAATACGTCGAGTACTGCCGCGACATCCACCAGAGCGGGATCTACCTGCTCGGCGTCATCAATGACGTGCTCGACATGTCGCGCATCGAGGCGGGCCGGATGCTGCTGCACCCGGAGGAGCTGGTGCTTGACGATCTGGTCGAGGAATCGATCCGCATCGTCTCGACGATGGCGGCAGCGCAGCAGATCGAGGTGACGTCCGAGGCCGGCCGCGACCTACACATGCGTGGCGACCGCCGGGCGCTGACGCAGATCATGCTGAACCTGTTGTCGAACGCGGTGAAGTTCACTCCCGCCGGCGGGCGCATCCGGGTGCGCGCCCGCGCCGTTGGCAACGCCATCACCTTTTCGGTTGCCGACACCGGCATCGGCATCCCGCGCGACGCGCTCAACAAACTTGGCCGGCCCTTCGAACAGGTCTCGAACCAGTTCACCAAGAACCACCGCGGCTCCGGTCTTGGCCTCGCCATCGCCGGTTCGCAGGTCAGCCTTCATGGCGGCTCCATGCGTATCCGCTCGACCGAAGGCCTCGGCACTGTCGTCTCGGTACGGCTGCCGGCGGACCACGGGCCACAAGAACCGCAGCGCTCGCCGCAGCGCTCGGCCGCCTGATCTAGCGCGCCACTTTCCCCGCCGGAGCCTTGCCGATCACGCGCACGAATGCGGCGCGCACGGCCATCTCGGTTTCGCGCACGTGCGCCTCAAGTGTGGCGAAGTCGGGCAACTCGCCGGCGCGCGCCAGCCGCTCAAGCAGCCCGCGCGGGGCTTCGGCCGGGCTGAATATGCCATCGACGCAAAGCCTCAGAATCTGGATCAGCGCCTGATAAAGGTGGAGCGCCGACAGGAGGACGTCCGCCTCATTGGCGGGAAGGACGCCGGCTTTCTCTGCCGCGATCAGAACGGTTTCCGTCTCAGTGGCGATCAGCGCCGGATGAGTGGCGCCGTGGATGAGCTGCAGCGCCTGCGCCACGAATTCGATGTCGACGAGGCCGCCGGGAGTCTGTTTCAGGTCCCAGATTCCTTCACCGCCCTTCGCCTCCTCGACCATCGCGCGCATTTCCAGGACGTCGCTGATGACCTTCTTGCCATCGTGCGGACGCCGCAGCACCCTGGCGATCTCGGCGTGCGCGCGCTCCAGCATTGGCGCGTCGCCGGCTATCGGTCGTGCCCGCGTCAGGGCCATGTGTTCCCACGTCCAGGCATCGTTGGCCTGATAGTTGGCGAACCCGTCGATGTGGGTTGCCAACGGCCCTGAGTTGCCCGAGGGGCGCAGACGGAAATCGACGGGATAGAGCGTCCCTTCCGCGGTCGGCGCGGATAGCGCCGCCACCACGCGCTGGGTCAGGCGGGCAAAATATTGTGCGCCCGGCAGCGGGCGCTTGCCGGACGAGGCGGTGGCGCTGTCGTCGAAATCGTAGAGCACCAGCAGGTCAAGATCGGAGGCAGCGGTCATCTCGCGCCCGCCAAGCCGCCCCATGGCGACCAGGGCGACGGCGCTACCCTTCATCTTGCCGTGGGCGCCCTCAAATTCGCGGCGCACCGCGTCAAGCAGCGCAGCCAGCAGTGTATCGGCGAGATCGCTGTAGGCGTAACCGGCGCTGCGCACGCCGACGGTGCCGGCCAGCACGCGCACACCGATCAGGAACGACTGTTCTTGGCCGAAGATGCGGGCGCGATCGAGTAGATCCTCGAACGAGCGCGCTTCGGCGAGCGTGGCGGCGAGCCGCCGTTCCAGCGTCGACTTCGGGGGAAGGCTGCCGAAAAAGGCCGGTTCGATCAGCGCATCCAGCACGTGGGCGCGCTGGATCACGGTCTCGGCAAGCCGGGGCGCGGTCCCGAGGATCACGGCGAGCAGGCTGAGCAAGCCCTTGTTGGACTGGAGCAACGCGAAGAGCTGCACACCCGCCGGCATGCGGGCGAGGAAGCGGTCGAAAGCGGCAAAGGCCGCGTCCGCGTTCTCGGTGGTGGCCAGCGCCTCGATCAGGGCGGGCACGAATTCGGTCAGCCGCTCCCGCGCGCTCGCCGATCGGGTCGCCGGATAGCGCCCAAAATGCCAGGCGCGCACTGCCTTCGTCACCTCTTCGGGGTGCCGGTATCCCGCCCGGCGCAACGTCGCCAGCGTCTCGGGATCGTCGGCGTCGCCGGTGAAGACGAGGCTATTCCCCTTCGCGGTCAGCGAGGGTGCCGTTTCGAACAGCTCCGTGTAGCGATCGCGAACCGTGGTCAGCGTCGCCGTCAGTGCCTTGCCGAAGGCTGCGACATTCGCGTAGCCGGCCATGCGTGCGATGACCGCCAGGTGCTCGTCGTCTTCCGGCAGCGTATGCGTCTGCTCGTCGGCCACCATCTGCAGACAGTGTTCGATCTCGCGCAGCGAGAGGTAAGCTGCGTGCATGCCGGCGCGGGTGGCCTCGTCAATCCAGCCGCCGGCGGCCAGCGCCGCCAGCATGTCGAGCGTGCCGCGACCACGTAGGGCCGGATCGCGCCCGCCGGCGATGAGCTGCTGGGTCTGAACGAAGAATTCGATCTCGCGGATGCCGCCACGGCCGAGCTTGATGTTGTGGCCGGCAACGGCAACTTCGGCATGGCCGCGATGGTCGTGGATCTGGCGCTTGATCGAATGGATGTCCGATATTGCGGCGTAGTCCAGGTATTTCCGCCAGATGTACGGCGTGAGCGCGGCGAGGAAAACATCACCCGCCGCCAGATCGCCGGCGACCGGCCTCGCCTTGATCAGCGCCGCGCGCTCCCAGTTCTGACCGAGGCTCTCGTAGTACTGTAGCGCTGCCTCGGTCGAAATGGCGATGCTGGTCGAGCCCGGATCCGGCCGGAGACGAAGGTCGGTGCGGAAGACGAAGCCGTCGGCGGTCCGCTCGCTGAGGATAGCCACCAGCCGCTTGGTCAGCTTGACGAAGAACGTCGCCGGCTCACGGTCGCCCCTGAGACGAATGCGTTCGCGATCGAAGAGGACGATCAGGTCGATGTCGCTGGAGTAGTTGAGTTCGCCGGCGCCGAACTTGCCCATGCCGAGGATGATCCAACCCGACGCCGCATCGGGCTTCTCTGGGTCCGCTGGCGCGATCTCGCCAGCCGCCGCCGCTTGCGCGACCAGGAAACGGACTGCCGCGCCGACCGCAGCGTCGGCGAATTCGGTGAGCGCCGCGGTCACGGCATTCACATCCCAGACGCCGCCGAGGTCGGCGAGCGCAGTGGTGAGCGCCATCTCCTGGCGGGCGCGGCGAAGCGTGGCCATCAGGGCGGGTTCGGTCGTCTCCCGCCACGCAGCGGCAGTCGCGCGCGTGACCTCTTTCAGGCGCACGGCCGGGTCGGACGCAAGGATCGCCGCAAGCCGGTCAGGATCGTCGAGAATAAGCGCGCGCAGGAACGGCGAGCAGTCCATCACTGCCGCCAGAAACGACGCTACCGGCTCCTGCTTCAACGGGGCCGGGGCGCCGCGCAACTCGGCCATGCGCGCCTTCGTCCGCGCCTTGTCGGCCGCGAGCCGCGGCTTCAGCGCATCGGCGAGGGAGCTGCCGGAACAAGGCTTCGGCTTCCGCGGTGCAGGCATCGGGTCATTTCAGCGGCAGGCGCATCGTCACGACGAGACCCGGATTGCCGTCGCCGAGTTCGATCGTGCCATGGTGCAGGCGGGCGACGGCCGCGACAAGGCTTAATCCGAGGCCGCTGCCCGGTTGCGACCGGCTTTTTTCCAGCCGCACGAAGCGTTGCAGGACGCGTTCGCGATCCTCCGGCGGCACTCCCGGCCCATTGTCGGCGACCCGCAACACCAGCGTATCGCCCTCCCGTGCCGCCGAGATGGCGATGCGCAGGCGCCTGGCTTCGCCGTCCGCCGGTGCGCCATGCTTGATGGCGTTGTCGACCAGGTTGGCGAGCCCTTGGCTGAGCAGTTCGCGGCTCGCCTCGATCAGGATCGGCTGGGGCGCCTCGACCACCAGATCGATCCCGGTCACATCGGCCACCGGCTCGTAAAGTTCGGCCACATCGTGGGCAATCGCGGCGGCGTCGACTTCAGTCGTGGCGCCGTCCGGCGAGCCAGCCTCGATGCGCGCAATCATCAGGAGCGCGTTGAACGTCTTGATGAGCTGATCCGACTCCTCGATGGTCGCCTCGAGCGCGGCGCGATAGCCGTCGGTGTCCGGCCGGGCGCCGAGCGCCTGTTCGACGCGATTGCGCAGGCGCGTCAGCGGCGTCTTGAGATCGTGGGCGATGTTGTCGGACACGTCCTTGACGCCGTAGATCAGGCGCTCGATGCGATCGAGCATGGCGTTCAGCGCGCCCGCCAGCCTGTCGAACTCGTCGCCCGAGCCGGTTACCTCAAGCCGCCCTGAGAGATCGCCAAGCATGATGTGGCGGCTGGTCGCGGACAGCGAATCGATGCGCTTGAGGACGCGCCGGCTGACGAAGATGTAACTCAACAGTGCCAACCCGATCATCAGCACGAGAGCCCAAACAAGGGCGCGGCTTACGATCTGGCGAAACTGGTCGCGTTCGCCGATGTCGCGGCCGACGAGGAGCAGGAAGCCGCCCTGCAGGCGCACCACCTGCACCATGGCGGTGCGCTGGCCGACGTCGCCGCTGTAGCGCGCGTAGCGTACGACGATCGGCTCGGTGCCGGAGCGGCTGAGCACGTAGCTCGATACCTCGGTGACATTGCCGGCGAGTATGCGCCCGGAGACGTCGGTAACGAGGTAGAGGCTGGCGCCGGGCTGGTGGGCGCGCTGTTCGATGACGTCGACCACGGCCGGCAGGCCGCCGACGCGATACTGGTCGCTCAGCCCGAGCAGCTCGGTGGCGATGGTCTCGCGGAGCTGCTGGTTGAGAAGAACGTTGGTCGAATAGGAAATGTAGAGGACAAAGAAGACCGAGAAGATCGAGAAGACGGCAATATAGATCGCCGACAGCTTGAACGCCGTGGTGCGGACGACCTTGCCGAGGCCGGTCATCTGGGAACCGTCACTTAATCATGTACCCGGCCCCGCGGACCGTATGCAGGTGCGGATCGCCGAAGCCGCGGTCGATCTTGGCGCGCAGCCGCGAGATGTGCACGTCGATGACGTTGGTCTGCGGATCGAAGTGATAGTCCCAGACGTTTTCGAGGAGCATCGTGCGGGTGACGACCTGGCCGGCGTGCTTCATCAGATATTCGAGCAAGCGGAACTCGCGGGGCTGCAGCGGGACGGGCTGGCCGGCGCGGGTGACGGTGTGACCGAGGCGGTCAAGCTCGAGATCGCCGACCCGAAAGATCGTTTCCGCCGCGTCGGGCTTCCGGCGTCTTGCCAGCGCCTCGACCCGGGCAAGCAGTTCGGAAAATGCAAAAGGCTTGGGAAGATAGTCGTCGCCGCCGGCGTGCAGGCCCGCCACCCTGTCGTCGACCTGACCGAGCGCCGAGAGAATCAACGCCGGGGTGTGATCGCCGCGGTTGCGGAGTTCCTCGATGAGCGAAAGTCCGTCGCGCTTCGGCAGCATGCGATCCACGACCAGGACATCGTAGCCGCCGTCGGCCGCCATCGCGGCGCCCGTGTCGCCGTCCGCCGCATGATCGGGAACGTGGCCGGCCTCGCGCAGCGCCTTGGCGAGATAAGCCGCGGCTTCGCGATCATCTTCGATCAGAAGTATGCGCATGGCACCACCATACACGGCCAGAGCAGGATAGCCGGGTCCCAAAATGAGAACGGCAGGCCGGGGTTAGCCGGCCTGCCGTCCGCGTTGGCGAAAGTCTCGGGGCGACGATCGAGCTCTTCCGCCGCTCGCGGGGGGCTCAGGAAGCGGCGAAGGTCAGCGCGACGAACTGCGTCTGGTCGCCGGACTTGACCATCAGCCGAACCGCCTTGAGACCGGCGGCCTTGGCATCGGCAACCTGCTTCTGCACTTCCGACGGCGTCTTCACGTCGGCATTGCCTACCCTGAGGATCACGTCGCCGGCCTGAATGCCGGCCTCGGCCGCCTGACCGTTCGGATCGACGTCGCTGACGGCAACGCCGCTGGCGTCGTCGGTCGGCTGCACCGTCAGACCGAAGTCTGACAACGAAGCCGTGCCCTTGTCGGCGGGAGCCGGCGCCGTCTTGTCGGCGGCGGCGAGCTGCGCATCGGTTGGATAGGTGCCGAGGGTCACGCTGGCGTCGTGGCTTGCGCCATCGCGCCAGTAGGTGATCTTGATCGCCTTGCCGGGCTCCATGTCGGCGATTTGCGCACTGAGATCGTGGTCATCCTTTACGGGCTTACCGTCGATCGCAATGAGCGCGTCACCGGACTTGAAACCGGCCTTCTCGGCCGGGCTGCCCGACTGCACGTCGCGGACCAGGGCGCCGCTTGCGCTGTCCATCTTCATGCTATCGGCGAGGCCGCGATTGATCGACTGGATACCGACGCCCAGCCAGCCACGCACGACGGTGCCGTGATCCTTGATGTCGGTGATGATCTTGGAGGCCTCCGAAGCGGGAATCGCGAAGGCGATGCCAACGCTGCCGCCCGACGGGGAGAAGATCGCCGTGTTGATACCGACCACCTCGCCCTTCGGGTTGAAGGTCGGACCGCCGGAGTTGCCCTTGTTGACGGCCGCATCGATCTGCAGGAAATCGTCGTACGGACCGGCGCCGATCTGACGGCCGCGTGCCGAGATGATGCCGGCGGTCACAGTGCCGCCGAGGCCGAACGGATTGCCGACCGCCACTACCCAGTCGCCGATGCGCGGCTCCGTCTGGGCAAACTGGACGTAGGTGAACTTCATACCCGCCTTCGGCGCCACTTTGAGCAGCGCGAGATCGGTCTTCTCGTCCTTGCCGATGACCTTGGCGTCAAGCTCGGTGCCGTCGTCGAGGACAACGGTGACCGACTGCTCCTTGTCGACGACGTGATTGTTGGTGACGACGTAGCCGTCATCGGAAATGAAGAAACCGGAGCCGAGGCTCATCTGGGGCGCCCCCTGCTCGTGCTGGCCCTTCGGGTTCTGCTGCCGGAACTGTTTGAAGAAGCGCTCCATCGGCGTGCCAGGAGGAAAGTCGAAGAACGGCGTATCGTCGCCGGAGGCGCTGGCGTCCTCGGCGATCGACTTGACCCGAACGCTGACCACCGCCGGCCGAACCTTGTCGACGACGTCGGCAAAGCTTGCCGGGCCGACGTTCTGAACCTGCACCGCGTCGGCGTATGCCGGCGTCGCGCGGGTGAATTCGAACGAACTGCCGACAACGGCGCCGCCGAGCACGAGGGCCAGCGCCGTACCGGCAAGCGCGTAGGCACGCACGCCGCGCTTCTTCTGCGACGGGATCTGATTGTCGATTGGATTGTTCATGGGGTTCTCCGTAGCTTCTCTGGGTGCCGAGCCGACGCCTGATTCCAACGGGCGTCGTCTGTTGCCGCCGAATATGGGCGGGCGGAGATTACCTTTCACTGTCAGCCTCATTAAGATTCTTTAATGTCGGGCGAATCGTTGGAAAGCAGCCGGCGGACGGCCTGTTCTTCTGCCTCGGTGAGCGGCGCAGGAACCGCGTGGCGGCGACGGCGATAGCCTATACCCGCAATCACGGCACCGATGAGGAGAACCCCCGGCGGCGCCGCCCATAAAAGCGCCGTGTGCCAGTTCAACCGGGGCCTCAGGAGGATGAACTCACCATACCGGGCGGCGAGAAAGTCGAGGACCTGCCGATCGGTATCGCCGGCGCTCAACCGTTGGCGGAGGAGCACGCGAAGATCGGCGGCGAGCGGAGCTTCCGAATCATCGATCGACTGATTCTGGCAAACGAGACAGCGGAGCTCCTCCGATAGTACGCGCGCGCGCGCTTCCAGCGCCGGGTTCTTGAGCATCTCCTGCGGTAAAACCGCATAGGCGGGCGCCAGCAACAGGGAAGTGGCGAGAAGGAAAACCGCCGAGGCCCACCCCCTACGCTCGTGGATGCGCAAGGCGGGATTCCGGAGTCTGAGAAAAAAACGACCGCCAAACCAGCGGGATACGTGTTTTCGCCGGGAAGACGGGGCGAGGTCGCTCATTCGGCCGGCACGGCGTTTGTCCGCGGCCGGGCCGGACGCGGCGCCCCCACCCGGAGCCGCCGGTCGCTGAGCGACAACAGTCCTCCGAGCGCCATTATGACGGCTCCCAGCCAGATCAGCGTTACCAGCGGCTTCCAGTAGAGGCGCACCGTCGTGGTGCCGTCGGCAGCGATATCGCCGAGCGAGATGTAGAGCTGGGAGAAAGCCGTGGTTTTCAGCGCCACCTCGGTAGTCGTCGCCTGGCGCTCGGCGAAGGTCCGCTTGGTCGGCGTCATGGTCGCCACCAACGCCCCGCCCTGGCGGACGGAGAACTGCACGCGGGTTTCGTCGAAGTTTTCCTCGGCGCTACGGGCGTAACCGTCGAGCGTGACCGTGTATCCGGAAAGATCGACGCTATCGCCGGGCTTCATCGAGCGGATCGCCTCGCTCGACCAGGTCGTGGCAACGACGACGCCGAGCACCGTTACGCCGACGCCGGCGTGGGCCAGCGTCGTTCCGAAAGCGGAGCGTGGCAGGCCCGCGGCGCGGCGCAGACTGTCGCCGAGCGGCACGCCGCCGAGCCTGATGCGCGCGGCAAGCTCGGAGAGCGCGCCGGCGATCAGCCATACGCCCAGCCATACACCGAACAGCGCCAGAGCCGACGTCATGCCGCCAAGCGCGGCGGCAACAATTGCTCCCGCGATGGCTAAACCGAAGGCGAGCATCAGGCGTTCGGTCGCGGCCTTGAGGTCGCCGCGCTTCCACGCGAGCAGCGGTCCGAACGGCACGAGGAAAAGCAGTGGCGCCACCAGCGGGACGAATGTCAGGTTGAAGAACGGCGCGCCGACCGAAATGACCGTGCCGGTCAATGCCTGCAGCGCCAGCGGATAGAGCGTCCCGATGACGACGGTGGCCAGCGCGGCGGAGATGAAGATGTTGTTGAGGACAAGCGCCCCTTCCCGGCTGATGGGCGCGAAGACGCCGCCGGGCGCCAGCGTTCCTGCGCGCATCGCGAAAAGCGTCAGCGCCCCGCCGATGAAGACGCAGAGGATGGCCAGAATGAAGATGCCGCGCGTCGGGTCCGAGGCGAACGCATGCACCGAGGTGAGCACGCCGGAGCGCACCAGGAACGTACCGACAAGGCTCAGGCTGAAGGCAAGGATGGCAAGCAGCACCGTCCATATTTTCAGCGCGTCGCGTTTCTCCATCACGACTGCCGAATGAAGGAGCGCGGTCGCGGCCATCCACGGCATGAGCGAGGCGTTTTCGACCGGGTCCCAGAACCAGAAGCCGCCCCAGCCCAGTTCGTAGTAGGCCCAGTACGAGCCCATGGCGATGCCGACGGTGAGGAACATCCAGGCGGCCAGCGTCCACGGGCGCGCCCAGCGCGCCCACGCCGCGTCGATGCGGCCCTCGATCAGCGCCGCCACGGCGAACGCAAACGCGATCGAGCAGCCGACATAGCCGAGGTAGAGAAGCGGCGGATGGATTGCGAGCCCGATGTCCTGCAGCACCGGATTGAGATCCTGACCCTCCAGGGGCGGCGGATCGATGCGCGCGAACGGATTGGAGGTAGTGAGGATGAAGAGGAGAAAGGCCGCGGAAATCCACCCCTGGACGGCGAGGACAAGGGCCTTCAGCCTGTCGGGCAGGTTCGTCCCGAAGGCGGCGACCAGCGCACCGAAGAGCGCAAGAATGAGAACCCAGAGGAGCATCGAGCCCTCATGGTTCCCCCACACGCCGGTGATCTTGTAGAGGAGCGGCTTGGAGGAGTGCGAGTTCTCGACGACATTCAGGAGAGAGAAGTCGGAGACGATGTAGGCGTGCACCAACGCCGCGAAGGAAAGTCCGACCAGCAGGAACTGGGTCAGTGCCGCCGGCGTCGCCGTTGCCATGAGGCGGGCATCGTCACGCCGCGCACCGAAGAAGGGCGCGGTCGACTGGATGAGCGCCACGCCAAAGGCCAGCACGAGCGCGAAATGACCGAGTTCGGCAATCATTGCGCCGCTCCGCTCGCGGCACCCGGCGTCGGCTCGCCGGTGCTGCCCGCCGTCTCCTGCCAGCGGCCGGAAGCCTTCAGCGCCTTGACCACCTCCGGCGGCATGTAGCGCTCGTCGTGCTTGGCGAGCACGGTGTCGGCGGCGAAGGAATTGCCTTCTCCGAGCACGCCCTCCGCCACCACGCCCTGGCCCTCGCGGAAGAGATCGGGGAGAATGCCCTGGTAACTGACCGGGATCGAGGCCTTGCCGTCCGTGATGGCGAAACGAACCTGGCCGTCACCCGATTTGACGAGACTGCCGGTGACAACCAACCCGCCCAGCCGGATGCGGCTGCCGGGTACGACCTGATTGGCGACGACATCGCTCGGCGAATTGAAGAAAACGATCCTGTCGGACAGCGCGTAGAGCACCAGCCCCGCTGCGACGACAAGAACGGCGCCGGCGGTGCCGATCAGTGCCAGGCGGCGCTGCCGGCGCGTCATGGAGTGTCTCGCGCGAGGCCAAGCTCTGCGGCGGCGGCATCGACGGCCGCCAGCTTGGCGGCGTCACCGGCAAGGGCGGCGCGCGCACCGGTAAGCGCCGCGCCGGCATCAACCGCGCGGCCAAGGACGACATAGGAACGGATCAGACGTGTCCAGCCGTCGGCATCGTCGGGTTGCGTCTTCAGCCGCTCGGCGAGCGAGGCAACCATGCCTTCGATCATTCTGGTGCGATCGGCAGGGGCCATGCTGGCGGCCGCGGTGACGTCGCCGGCGCTCGGCCCGGGCGCCGGCGTATCGAGCGCCGCCAGTTGCTGGCGGGCGGCGGGGGCCCAGGCGGCATCCGCGGGCGCGTTGGCGAGCAACGCCTGCCAGGCCGTTCGTGCCTCGGTCGTCTTGCCATTCTGGCCGAGTTCGACGGCGATATAGAACGCCGCGCGCGGATCGGAAGGATCAAGCTGACGCGCCCGCTCGAAAGCCGCATGCGCCTCGGGCGTCACGGCGCCCTGATTGGCATGCATGAGCGCCTCTCCCAGATCGGCCTCGCGCGTGGCCGTCGGTCCAAGGAGTTCGATCGTCCGGGTGTAGGCGTTGACCGCGTCGGAGTCGCGCCCGAGCCGCTCGTAGACGGGCGCCAGCACCTCCCAGCCCTTGCCGTCCCCGGGAGCGGCAGCGAGATGCGCCTCGACTGTGGCGACCAGTTGGGTGATTTCTTTGCGGGCAAGAGCGTCAGGCCGGGAGGCCAGCGGCTGATCCGGGTCTGTGGGCGAGCCGATCAGCAGATAGAGCCCCAGCGCGGCAACCGGCATGGCGACGATCGCCACCACTGCCGCCTTGCTTAGTCGCTCGTCGGGTCTTGCCTCGGGGGACGGCGCTTCACCTTCACGGATAAGCCGGCGCGCGATCTCGGTGCGCGCGGCGCCTGCCTCGCTGCCGGCGACGATGCCGCGGGCAACGTCGCGGTCGAGTTCGTCGAGCTGATCGCGGTAGATCGCCATCGCCCCTCCGGCCGCGGCATGGGCCGCGCGCGGCGGACGGCTCAGCGCCATCAGCAGGGGAAGACAGACCGCGGCGGCAAGCGCCGCCATGGCAATCCAGAGGACCATCGCGATATCCGGGCACGGGTCTAGCCTCCTCGGCTAGCCGTTGCCAAAAGACATAGTATCGCGAATTGGGGGAAGGCAATGGCGCGATTGGGGAATTCACGCCGCCGGCAGGTCGACCGCGGCGCGCAGGCCACCGAGCGGCGAGCGGTCGAGGCGAAAAGTGCCCCGGTAGAGCGCCACCAGGTCAGTGACGATGGAGAGCCCGAGGCCGGAGCCGGGCTTCGATTCGTCGAGGCGGCGGCCGCGCTCCGCTGCCTGCTCCATCTCGGCGGGACTGAGTCCGGGTCCGTCGTCGTCGATGGTGATGGTAAGGTGGCCCGCTCCGACGCCACCCTCGGGCGCCGCGTATTGCGTGGTCACCGCCACGCGGCTACGCCCCCATTTGCAAGCATTATCGACCAGATTGCCGACGATCTCCTCCAGGTCCTGCTGCTCCCCGCGGAAGCGGGCGAGGCCCGGCCCCTCGGCGGAGACGGCGAGGCCGCGATCGCTGTAGATACGATTCATCGCCCGCACCAGACGCGCGATCGCCGGATTTACCTCAGTGATGACGCCGATGACGTCGACCTGCGCGGCGATGCGGGCGCGGTCGAGGTAGTGATTGACCTGCTGGCGCATGATCTCGCCCTGCTCGGCGACCTTCACACCGAACGGTCCGCCCGTCGCGCGTGCCTCGTTGATGACGACGCTGAGCGGCGTCTTCAACGCGTGGGCGAGATTGCCCACCTGGGTCCGCGCGCGATCGATAATTTCCTGGTTGGAGTCGAGCAGCGCGTTCAGTTCCTTGACCAGCGGCTCGATCTCCGCCGGCAGGTTCTCCTCGACGCGCGACTGCTTGCCGCTTCTGAGATCGGCGAGGCTGCGTCGGGCGCGATCGAGCGGACGCAGTCCCCACCGGATCTGAAAAAACGTCGCCAGAACGAGGCCCACGCCAAAGACCGCCAGCGTGATCGCGACGCTGGTATCGAAATTGGCGATTTGGCTTTCCATGTCGCCGGCATCGCCCGCGACCAGTACGTCGAGCTTGCGCGTCGGATCGAAGGTGACGGTCTGGTTGAGGACGCGCAGCGATTGGTGGTCGGGGCCGACGAGATTGCCCGAGGTGACGCCGTCGTCGACATCGCGCCCGTTTGCCTTGCCGATATCGAGCACGTCGGAGAATAGCGAGCGTGAGGCAATGACCACCGCCCCGTCGCCGGCCTGACGCACTTGCCAGTACCAGCCCGAATACGGCAGCTCAAAGCGCTGCTCGCCGAGATTGCCGGTGTCGATCAGGGGGGCGGCCGGGTCCTGCGCGGCGATATTGCCGATCAGCGTCTTCAGGTAGACGCCCATGCGGTCGTCGAAGGCGTCCTCGGCGTTGTGACGATAGAGCGTGGAGAGGATGACACCGGCGGCGATGAGCGCGAGCGCGCTCCACAGCGATGCGGCGGCGATGAGGCGGAAGGCGAGCGAGTTAGTTTTCAGCATTGCCTGGAACGACGATGCGATAGCCAAGCCCGCGGACTGTCTCGATGATGTCCGCCGACATCTTCTTGCGCAGCCGGCCGACGAAAACCTCGATCGTGTTCGAGTCGCGATCGAAGTCCTGATCGTAGAGATGCTCGATCAACTCAGTGCGGGAGACGACCCGATCGCGGTGGTGCATGAGGTATTCGAGCACGCGATACTCGTGCGAAGTGAGCTTCACCGGATTGCCGTCGACGGTCACCTTGCCGGCGCGGCTGTCGAGACGCACCGGCCCAATCTCGATCTCGTTGGTCGCATGCCCGGCGGCGCGGCGCACCAGCGCACGGACGCGGGCCAGCACCTCCTCGATATGAAAGGGCTTGGCGACATAGTCGTCGGCGCCGGCGTCAATGCCCCGCACCTTGTCGCTCCATCGGTCGCGGGCAGTCAGAATGAGGACGGGCATGATGCGCCCGTTGCGGCGCCATTTCTCAAGCACGCTGATGCCGTCGAGTACCGGCAGCCCGATGTCGAGCACGACCAGGTCATAGGGCTCCGTGTCGCCGAGAAAGTGCCCCTGTTCGCCGTCCGTGGCGGTGTCAACCGCATAGCCGACTCCCTGCAGCGCCTCGGCAAGCTGGCGATTGAGGTCGGCGTCGTCTTCCACCACCAGAACCCGCACGGGCTCCTCCGCTTCTTTCAGGGACCGATTCTGCCGGTCCGGGCGTCAACCTGCATGTGCGTGATCGCGCCAGCCGACAGCACATCGAGGGAATAGATGAGCCGGCCGCCCATGTTGCAGAGTGTGGGCGTGGAAACGATCTGGCCTCCGGCGGCCTGCCTGATCTGGCCAAGAACGCTGGACAGCGGCACCACCTGCCCGCTCTGCACCGCGGCACGGGCTTCGCCGGGCGACAGACACCCGCCGCCAACGCTGGGAGGGGCGACGAATTCCGCTGGAGGAGGAACGTACTGGCGCGGTTCCAGGCCAAACGGCAAGGGGCCGGCGCGCAGGATGATCCCGGCGCTCAGGATGACTGCCGAAAAGGCGTGATGAAACATCCTCGTCCCATAGGCGTCATAACATGAACACGCGCTGAATGCCTGAGCCTTGGCTCAGTCCGGGCACCTGCCCAACGAAGGTGCGCGCGATCTGTTCGCCGCTTAGGACAAGAAATATCACTGAAATAGTCCTAACCCCTACGGCAGTTTAGGGTTCATCCCTGCCTGCACAGTCGGGGCCCTAACGGTTCCACTTGCGAAGACTGCAACTCCGTCAATCCGCGCTCGGCGCGATTCCGCTTGGGACTTTGAATCGCCTGTATGCTGCAGTTCGACTGGCCACCAGCTGGCACCCGGTGCGCTCCGGGCGTTTGGCAAATGCCGCCGCGGCGGTCGCCCATCAAGATGTCCTGGGCTGGGGTCGTCGAGGCGGGCAAATTCCCTGCTAGCAGGGAATATTTCAGGGAATTGACGAGCGAGTCATCTCCGGGGGTCACGAAATTTAGCCTATTTGGTAGGCGGGATTCTCACCTTTTAGGGCAGAAAAAGCCGTTGGTTGCGGTCGAAGCAGCCAAACGGTCGAAAGGCATTGGGCGCTAGCTTGCCGTCGCCGGGTCGCGGCCAAACAGCAGCGCAGAAATCTAAAAGCATCGCGTCCCTCCTCGGAGGCGCTGCGGGAAAATGGCACTTTGTTCGGCGACTAAAACGTCGACCAACCAAAAAGACGAGAACTCTCTATACCTGAGGCGCGAAATTGGTTTCTCTTAACTGTTAGCCCCAAATGGCGAGGCCGCTCTCAATGAGCAGCCAAGAAATATGATCGCTTTTCGGCAAGTCAACCCGAATCGCGCTCGGCTGAGTCCACAAGGTTGGAACAGATGCGAGGTTTTCCGCCGGGTTGCACCGATGAGACCGCAAACGGTATGATCTTGTCGCCGCCGCCCCGCATCGATATTCGAGGAGCGGGTGGAGAATGAGATTGTTCGGATGCCGGCGCCAGTAGAATCGGGCATGCCGGGCGATGATGTCGGCGCCGCAGGCGATCACCACCTCTCGACATAGCCGTGGATCAGGACCTCGTGGTGTCCGAAGGCGAGCGACACCGAGTAGTCGGTATCGCGATAGTGTACCGGCGACCGGGCGCGGACCGCCCCGGCTTCTTCTGGCAGGCGTCGTAGGGTGTCGCCGGCAGGGCCTGGAAGACGGCAAGGTCGCGCACCAGTCGTTCGCCGATCGTCTCGCTCTGACCGCGCAGCGGATCACCGAGCCGCCGGCGGCAGCCATCGAGCAGTTCCGCGTTCGGCACGGAAAGGCTTGCCACTCGCGGCATCGGCGCCAGGGGATGCCGCCGGATCCAGCCAACCAGTCTCTCGGCGTTGCGCTTGTCGTTATCCTTGCCGGGACGGCCGAACTGACCCTCGAACAGGAAGTGCGACTGCAGTTCGTTGAATACCCGCGTCGATTTCCGTGTTCCGTCGCCCAGAATCCGGGCTACGGCAATCCTTGTGTCGTCATCGAGGATCGAATTCGGCACGCCGCCGAAGAAGCCGAACGCCGCGGTGTGCTCCGCCGAGAACGCCTCGGTCGCCTTCTCCGCATAGGCCTGCACGACATCGCTGTGCGGCAGGTCAAACGCGAAGAAGTGGATCTTCTGTTCCACCCGGCCGATCTCTGGCGGCGCCTCGCCGAAGTCGACAACCGCGGCCCCGGGGCCCTTGATTTACGCGCGCCGCACCGCATATCACGCGCGCCAGCGGCTTTTTCACCATCAGAGGAGGCGTCGTCAACACTATCTCGGTCACTTTCAGGGAAGTTTGGTATTTAGATAAGTTCTTGGCGTGGTAATCGGGTGTTTGCTGAGTAGTTCCGCTGCGAATATGCACGTGACGGCGCTCTCCATTAGGAGAGCTATTTTGTTTAAGAATTCTGCGAAAATACTACCAACCCATGATCGCATCGGGCTGTACGTTACAGCGCACAAGGTGCGAAGGCTCGTCGACCGTTCTCGCCGGTTGCCGACTTTGCCCGGCGATAAGTTTTTAGCCATCGACGGCGACACCCCGATTGCCGAAGAGCGCCGCTCAACGGGCGCGGAGGTGATCGATGGCGTCTAACCACAACTCAGACGTCGGCTACGGCCGGCCACCAATCCATTCGCGGTTCAAGAAGGGCGCGATCGGCAACCCCACAGGTCGCCTCAAGGGCGTGAAGAACCTCAAGACCGATTTGCAGCAGGAGTTGGCGGAGCTCATCAGCTGCGGCGACCGGAAGCGTGCGTTTCAAGTGACCAAGCAGCGGGCGATAATCAAGTCCCTCGTTGCGGCCGCGGTCAAGGGCGACACGAAAGCCGCCGCGGCCGTCTTCGCTCTGTGAAGGGTAGCGAAAGGAAAGCCTTGCTCGATGCCGCGACACGCAGCAAGTTCTGAACGTTCTGCGAGCGTGCTTTTCCCGAGGTGAGGGGGTCGTAGTGACCGCCTTGCGCGGATAAGCTTGGCGAGGAAGTCATGGGACTATTCCTAGCGATAGCCCCATGACGCCCAGCAATCTCGAAGAGCACCGGGCGCCGAGCAGGCTGACACTGATTTCGCCGGCACCGACCCGATTCTTTCTGAGTGCTGCCTCGATTCACTACCTCGAATGCCTCGCTTAGGCTGGGGCCGCAGCCATTTTCGTGCTCTCGGCCTGCCATCAAACGCACCCCAAGCGCGATCGCAGTGGCTGCGTGGACGCTGACGGCGTGGCTACGTCCGTTTATCGGCACCTCCGATCACGAAGCGGCATTCGCCGATCGTGTTCTGGATGCCTGGTCGGCCTAAACGACAGGCGGAGGCCACGAACAAGCATTGGCTCACGGATCGTCTCCCCTCTTGCGGAAGTCGGTCATTCGCGCGCGTGTGGCAGTAAGGTGAGTTATCGATCGGATCGATAACTCTGAGCTGCTGCCGGTTTCGCAGACACCGAGTTAGGGTCCGGACTCATAACCGGTAGCTGATGGCAGCAGCGATCCATACCGTAACCACTGGCCGTGGGCGGCGACTGGGCTTAGACTTCGACCACTGAGGCGCCGGAATGCCCGCCTCGCCCCTCGGCGCTGCGACCATGTCTGAATTCCCTTACCAAATCCGCCGTCTCGGGCCCGACGACGTCGCTCTGATGCGCCGTCTGAATGTGATGTTTGGGACCGCGTTCGGCGAGCCAGAGACCTACAACCTGAATCCGCCCGACGACGCCTGGCTACGGCGCGCGCTCGCGAAAACGGACGTCATCGTTCTGGCGGCGCTCGATAGCGATGAGCCGGTTGGTGGACTCGTCGCCTACGAACTCGACAAATTCGAGCAGCCGCGTCGCGAGGTCTACCTCTACGATCTCGCCGTCGTCGCCGCGCATCGACGCCGTAGGATCGCGACGCGGTTGATCCAAGCTTTGTGCGAGATCGCGCGCACATACGGCGCGTGGACGATCTTTGTTCAGGCAGATATTGGTGACGACGCCGCGATCGCGCTGTACCAAGGCCTCGGGGAGCGCGAGGACGCTATCCATTTCGATATAGCAATCCGCCCTTTCCGCGCGTCGCGGGAAGAGGGTTAGGATAAGACTCATAACCAGTAGCTGACGGTGGCGGCGAGGCAGACTGCAGCACGGAAGTTTGCGGCCGATCGGTCGTAGCGGGTGGCGATGCGGCGGAAGTCCTTGACGCGTCCAAACATGCGCTCGATGGCGTTGCGGTCGCACGGGTCTAGCCCGACCCGCTGGCAGCAGGATCATCCTGCGGACTGCCGGATGCATGCCACACGCGCGACTTGGCGGCGTCGGTTCAGGACCTTGCCGCCGGCAGCCTGACTCCATCCGCCTTCAAGAACCCATGGTCTTCGCGGCGCTCGCTTGGAATGATCCGCTCCCGGCGGTGGTCGAACTACCTCTATCGCTGCACCGCGCACTCACCAAACGCGGTCCTTTCGTGACCCGCACGCCACCGACCAATTCGTGGCAGGGCGCCCGCTGACGTCAGGGACCACGACTCGCCGAAGGCCTTTGGGACTCAGTCGTTGACACACGTTGATGTCCCTCCGACCCGCACGGACTCCCAAATGGGGCCTCGTACCCCAGCGGCTGCATGGCGGATTTCGCGTCCGCTTGTCCTGGTTGGAGTCCATGTCAGGCCGCCCACCGTCAATCCGCCCCCTCCCCTTTCTTGTCGGCCAGCGTAATTGTGTTAGGCTATGTGGCTATGGCGTTCGATGCGGCCGCGTGCCCTGTGTGAGGGCGGCTACCGATTGTGAAATCGGTAGGTCTGAAGGTCGTGCCATGCCGGGCAAGCCGCGTCTGCAAATCGTGCCCCAGCCCCCTCGTGGCGACGTCAGTCGCGGCGACCTCCACAATCGACTCGCCTCTTCTGCAGTCGAATGGGCGACCTCCGTCAGAACAGCCGCGCAGGCTGGTTCGCCCGCGGCGTTATATGCCGCCCTTCGCCTCGTACGAAATCCGGCGTTGAAATCCAAGTTTCGGCAAGAGCCGCTGCCAGCGGGAATGTCGCGCTTAATCCGGCTGGCTAGTTTTACGCAAGGACGCGAGTACCCCGAGACGAGCCTTGACGGCGCTGATCCATTTTTTCTGCGCGCTGCCGCCATCTACTACCTCGAATGCGTCGCCTGGGTCGAGGGTGGCAGCCACCTCGGTGCCCTCGGGTTGCGATCGGGCGCCTCCAAGGGCCAGATCGCTGAGGCGGCGTGGACGCTAATGGAGTGGCTCCATCCGTCTATCGGAACCGACGATCACGAAGCGGCGTTTGCGGATCGCGTGCTGGACGCGTGGACGGCGCTCAAGACTGGCCAAAGTGGTGGGCGCGGATTGGCGAGCGGATTTTCTTTGCCTGCTTCGATCAGACTTGAAGCAATCGACTGGTAATCTTTCGGAGTCGAAGTTGAGTCCCACGTCGCCGCGCAAATGTACCGGTATCCGGGGAGCAGCAGTTGGGTTGCAGTGAGAGCCGGGTAAGCTCGATTGTATGCAGAGCCTGGGAGTCCTGGGGATCGGTGGATGTCCGGCGATTTTGACGATGACATCAGAATAGACGCCGAGCGGTATCGCTTCCGCTTCGAGCAGAAATCATCTACCGCAGCTGCTATCGCTTTTGTTGCCATATTGATAGGAGCGCTGTTCATCTGGCTTAGATGAAAGGGTTGCGAGTTTTGTGAGGCCGGAGCCCGACCAAAGTATTTCGACTACCGGGTCACGCTCCCCTGCGCTAGCCCGGATTTCATCGTCGCCTTCCTTCCGTTCGCCTGCTGCCGCGCGGTGGCCGTGCTTAGGCGCCTCAAGGTCGCTGGCTTCGAGGTCCACAAAGGCGACCGCCTGGAACTTTGGCAATCGGGAGAGCGGTGATGACTGGCTACTCTGATTGGACCATGAGTTGGCTGATGCGCGAGTCATAGGCGCTGAGGATACAAGTCTTCGACCCGCTGCAACTGTTGCGGTCCTTTAGCCAGTTCCGCTGGAGGTTGGTAGCCGACGCCCGCAGTGACCCAGCCAGCGATGCCCGCGTCTGTCGGAAGATGCGAGCCAGCTCACGATCCTTGGCGGCGAGTATCGGATCGTCGCAGATCGCAAGCTCCGCGTCCGTGTGCGCCCCGCTACATTTGAAGCTTGGCGACGCAACAACCGTGGCGGTCGGCGCGACGGCCACGGCAGGAGCCTGTGGTTCAGGCGGCAGCACGGCCACTTTGACTGCATTCACGACTGGTTCGGCCGGCGGCGCAGTTGGCATCATCTGAGCTGTGACATCTGCTGTCGGCGCGACTGATGCTTCCGCCGCGTTCTCGGTCCTACTCGCTGTCAGAACAGGATCAGCCGACGGCTCGCGCGCGGTGACGGCGGTAACGTTGCCTGTCGCCGAGGGTGGAACGTCACTCGCCGGCAATGGGGATTGGCTTTCCGCCGCGACCGTCGGCGCTACACCGGCATCGCTCCGCGGAGGGGCACCTTCCCGTGAGAACGCAGTCTTAAAATCCGGTGGCGTCTGCGTTGCGGCCGCCACGTCTCCGTTCAGGAGGTCGATAGGCGCGCCCGTGGCTGTCGAGGACGACTCCAGCCCCTTCACCATCTTTGCCCGGACGACCTCAAGCGACGAGTCAGCCTCGGTTGAGGCCGATGTCAGGGGGGGATGCACGACCGTTGGGGTCTCCACGGTGCGGTTGGCGAGGAAGTAGCCGTCAATGAGGCCGAACCACGAGATCGCCACGACACCAAACATGAGAGGCCGTCGCCACCCCGGCCTCCGGTGTCCAGGCACAGAGGAAGCGGCGGCCATGTCGCTCCATGACGCCAGATCATACGCGATCCGGTCATCCGCCGTTCCGATCGCCCGGCCGGCTGCGACAACCGCCGACGCGCACTCGTCCTCCCATCGGGAGGTCCCGACATAAGGCAATAGCCACGCCAGGGCCGCCCGCAAATGCGCGTCGACCTGTTCCTGAGGCGCGTCGCGGGGGACACCTAGAACGCGGTAGTGGTCCGGATCATTGGTCAACAGAACCTCGTCGATGTAGCGCGCCGTGATAGAGCGAATGGAGGCGGGGTCTCTCTTCAGGCGATGCACCGCAAGTGCCGTCGGCTCGTCCGATTTACTCAATATCTGGAACAGGGTGATGACGCCTTTTGGCACCGGCGCGGCGCGCATGGCACGGGCTCTATGCTGTCGCCTGGAGAGCCTCACCGCCGCGTCAAGCGCATCGAATTTAGGCGGATTTGCCCAATCGACAGGAACAAATTTGCCGCGGAGATGGCGAGTCGGGAGTTCGCGCGCGACAATCGTAGTGTCCGCGACCCTTCGCGGCGAAAGCGGGGCCCTCGTATCCATGCGCCAGACCTCGGTGGCATTACCCACCGTCCCAACCGCTGGCGATCGAGGCCTCGTTCGATCACGGCAGCTGCGCCGCGTCGTTAACACTACCACGCGAACGCCGCAGCGCAACCTAACGCGGACTCGTCTCGGCCTGTGAAGAGTGGGGAACTAGTGCTGTCGGAGGTCGACTTTGCGGGTCGCTTCAATTAGCCCTCTTGCTGTCGGCGATGGCCCCCGACAATCGGCGAGGCACGTCATCCAAGACGCAACCAACCTCCGGCGGATCTCGATTGACGCGGCTTCGAAATCCGAACAGCGTGCCGCAAGCGCGACGTCCCGTCCGCCCCCTGCGTGGTGGGTGATCCCGATGCTACCCACAGGGATTTGCCTTTGGTCCATCATACTTTGGTCGATTGGACGGGTGTTGGGACTGTTCTAATCGCCTCCCCGGGCCGATGATAGATCGTCAGGGTGCGCGAGCCGCGCTTTGCCCGTTTGCCCTTCTACGTCGAGATCAAACTCAGTCCCGCGCACCGCGATAGTGGCCATAGGAGTATTGATTGAATAGGCGTCCTTCGGGCTCCCCCCAGTCAGAAAGCGAAACGCTCCGCGTACCCGCGTTGATCGAGACTTGGCTCGCAAAGTTGTCAGTGTTGAAAACAAAAGCGTCAATCACCAAAAGATGAATTCGGTCCGACCCCAATTTTGGTGTTGCCGACAAACCGTACTTCACTCGCGGCACGGTCCGCTATTTCGTCACGCCGAACGTTCGCCTGCAATTCGACGCGCAATGGACCACACTCAACAACAGTCAGGCGGACACCAACGCTTTCACTCTTATCGGAACCGCCGAATACAGGTTTGCACAGTTGCCTTTGTCGGGCTTCGCCAGCGTTCGATGGGATCAGCTGACGCCCAGCGGAGGCAAATAGAGCCGGCGACGACACGACAATTTTGTTCGGCATTCGCGCATACTTCGGAACATGCGTCCGTTCGCTTTGTTCTGCCGAAATATCGCCAACCGCCCTTGCGGAATACTTTCCTATACGGGGTGATTTCGAACCGCGTGATAAGCGGGGTTATCGCGCCCGGCGCTAAGCTAGAACTATCGCGCGGGAATCTGGCCCAGAGCTTTCAAGCCGCGGTCAGCGTCGGAATTCTGCTGATTTCAGCCGCCAGCTCCCGCTCGGCATGCCAAGTATCATAGGCGGACTGCATGCGGCCCCAGACGCCGGCGCCATCGCCGAATAGCTTGCCAAGCCGGACGGCGACCGCGGGAGATACCGGCTTGCGCTCCTCTAGGAGGTCGTAGAGATGCTGCCGAGAAATACCGAGTAGCGCGGCGATCTCAACCTTGCTCTTGCCAGTCGCCGGGATTATTTCGCGCAGCAACTCGCCGGGATGGGTTGGGCTCCGCTTCTGGTTGCGCCTGGCACGATATTCGGCGATGGAATCGTTCCTCAGTGATATCGCTCAAAATCGACTCGTCCAGCGTCGTCGCCATCGAATTCGAAAGTGATGCACCACGGACCGTTGACGTGCACCGTGTAGCGAATCGCTTCGAGAATGTCTGCTACCGGATCCGAATAGTCGAAAGGAATCGCGAGCGCGGTCTGATCGACGGCATTATCGAGGCCCCGCCGGGCGTTATCTCTGCGCTGCACGACACCGGCGAATGCGCCATCGAGCTTCCCGGCGGGCTCGGCTGGTTCACGTTTGTCGTCACGGACGTGCCACGCGGCGCGATCAAGCTGATCGGCCGAGCCAAAATTGACATGCGCCCGTAGCTCAGTGGACAGAGCGTCGCGCTTCGAACGCGAAGGCCGGGAGTTAGATCCTCCGGGCGCGCAAGAAAGCCGCTGTCGCGACGAGGCGGGCGTGGTACGTTCGACCGATGGAAACTTCAGAAATCCCGCTTAGCCCGTCCGAGCGCGCCATGCTTGCCACTCTCGCCGGTGGGGTGGGGCTCGACGAGATCGCGCCCGATTGGGTTGCCCTGCAGCGCCTCAGGCAATTCGGCCTCGTCGACGAAGTCTCGCAGGGGCACAAGGTTACTGCCGCGGGGCGCCGAGTTCTCGCGGGCGGGCAAGGCCCTGATACCAAAGCGTAGGCTTGTGGTGCACACCACAAAAGATCGAGGCGATGGGGAACGTCGGGGCGAATTGCGCTGGCGCGGCCTCAGCCGGATGAAGCTTCGGCGAGATCGGCGCCCAAACTCTTCGCCTGCCGTGCCGTCAAGGTAACGTGCGTCTTTTGCCCCTTGCCGCTCAGGTACGCCTTCATGGTGGATGAGTGAACGAACGTGAGCATGACAAGGCCTGTTTGGTTCAGGCCAACGCTCCACTCACCGACCTGATCCGGGCTCTGCTCATTCATATATCCGCTCCCTGGTGCCGCTTCCTAAGTCTCCCACCCGGACGAAGACCACGCCGGCTTCGTTGGTAAGTCAGAACAACGTCGGCCGCCGCGGCGGTTGCCGCGCTGGCGCCGTTCCTTCGCGACGACCACCTTCCGAATCGACTAGACTCTACTCCTGTCTGAGCCTCAGTGTCCGTCGTCAGAGTTACAAAAGACCCGAGGTTTGCCTCCGCCTCTGTGCCGTCTTCCACGCCGCGGACCACGCTCAGCCGAGATGATCTCGGGCCGTCCTTGTGCGGCCGATGCGCGCTAGGACGGCACGCCCTAGAATCGCTTGTTAGCGTCGCCCTCGTTAGGGGATCAACCGGCGAGGGGAATCGCAATGAACATGCAAACTGCAAATCGCTGAAGGCAGTTACCCTTACTTCGTCGTCGAACGCGACAAACGCACTCTCGGCTTTGCCTTTACGGGCCCTTATCGCCAGCAGCCAGCCTACCGCAACACCCTTGAGGATTCCGTCTATTTGGCGCCTGAGGCGCGCGGTCGTGGCATCGGCGGCGTGCTTTTGCGTAGCTGATTGAGGAAAGCGCCAGCCGCGGCTTCCGTCAGATGATCGCCGTTATCGGTGGTTCCGAGAATGCGGCGTCCGTCCGTCTACATAAGGCCGCCGGTTTCGCCGAGGCCGGCCAGCTCAAGGACGTCGGCTTCAGACGTGTCTGGTTCTCGATCGTGATCATGCAGCGGGCGATTGGCCCAGGCAGCGGGACGATGCCAGATCGCTAGCGAAAGCGGCGAGTTTCTGCAAAACGTCAATTTCGCGATCATGGCAAAGGTCTCCGCTAATTTTCTTCAGACGGATGCCGATCCCCTACACGGCCGCGCCAGGCTTAGTCCCTGCTCCACTGCGTTTGCTGCTCGCAAAAAGTGGATCCCGCGCAATATTGAGCGTGGCTACCGATGTTAGATCGGATAATTTCCCACGGAGGGCCCTCATTTGACGGACGTCGCGCCCATAGACCCACCGACGATTGCCCCGTTGACCCGGCCTCTTTCGTTACTGCAGTCGCTCAGAGCGGTAAGGCGCAACGTGCTCGAGATTCTTCCAGAGGCGGCCTACCGCCAGCCGATAGTGTCGGGCCGGATGTCCGCTCGCTGGCACATGGTGCAGGATCCAGTCGCGCTGCGCCGCGTCTTTCTGGACAACGCCGAGAACTATCCGAAATCCCAGGTCATGGTGCGCATGTTGCGTCCGGCCGTCGGGGACAGCCTGTTTACCTCGGAAGGCGAATCCTGGCGCTGGCAACGAAGAGTGGTGGCACCGGTCTTTGCCCAGCGGAATGTTACAGCCTTGGGGCCAATGATGACGGCAACGGCCGAGCGCGCGACGGAGCGACTGAGGCATTGCGGCGGGCAAGCCGAGCTTGTTGGAGAAATGCTTTCCGCCACCTTTGACGTCATCTGCGAAGTCGCCCTCTCAGGCCGGGAGCACTTTGACGCCAAGACGTTCGGCCAAGCGATCTTGCGTTACTTCGAGACCGCCGGAAAAGCCTCGGTGCTGGACTTCTTGCGAGCGCCAGACTGGGTTCCCCGGCCGGGAGCGCTGCTCAGCCTCGGCGCGGTGCGAACCATGCACCGGATGGTCGCGCAGGCAATCGAGGCCAGGCGGAAGGAGTCGACCGGCAAGGCCGATGACCTCTTGGACTACATGCTAAAGGCCGAGGACCCCCTGACCGGCCGACACATGTCGCCGACTGATCTGTTGCACAACATGCAGTTCTTTATCGTCGCAGGCCATGAGACGACGGCGTTGGCGCTGTCATGGTCCCTGCTTCTCCTCGCGCTCTACCCACAGGTACAAGAGCGGGCTCGAGCCGAAGCGCGCGCAGCCCTAGGCGACCGCGCCGCTGGCGTCGCGCAGCTGCACGCGATGCCATACGTCAAGCAGGTGATCGAAGAGGCTATGCGTCTCTACCCGCCGGTCGGCATCCTGGCGCGCAACGTACTCCGCGAAGATACCCTCGCGGGCCGGCAAATCCTGCCCAACGACTTCCTGTTCCTTCCAATCTATGCTCTCCATCGCCATCACATGTGGTGGGAGCGCCCAAACCAGTTTGATCCAGCCAGGTTCTCCCTCGAGGCTACACGTTCTCGCGACAAGTACCTCTACCTGCCTTTCGGCGCGGGTCCGCGGGTATGTGTGGGCGCCAACTTCGCGATGATGCAGGCGCACATCATTCTGGCAACGCTGGTCGCACGCTTCCAATTCCATCCCACTGCGGGCTCCCTGCCTACGCCGACCATGGCCATGACTGTGCGGCCCGATACCGGGGTTCGGCTAACGGTGCAACCCCTCTGACGAATAGCCCTGACGCTCACCTCGACGCGGCGGACGCCCAAAAAAGTAACGCCTCTCTGCGGCGCGGACAATTAAGAGTCCCGCCCGACAATGCGGACCGGAAAGCGGGCTTAGCGACAATACGTCGGCTAGGTGGATTAGTTGGCTCCCTGACGAGACCTCTAGCATCCGTCGATGCTAGCTATCTTCTGGCGACACCTTTCGTTCTGATAGATCGGGGTTTTAAATTTTGCATTCTTTGGCGACCGCCATAGCTGCAGTCGCTTCGGCTGCCGACTTGTAGGCCGCCTTGCCCACCATCACCATCGTCTCCCCGTCGGGCGTCGTTGTCGCGATGGAGCACTCATGCGTCTTCGCGTGTTGCGCGACGAAGTAGCGAGTGGCGGGTAAGGCCGGCGTAGCGAGTGCGCCGAGGAGAGCGACCGCGAGCAGAAGCTGGCGATGCATGGCATTCCTCCCTCATGTGCCGCGAAAGCGAGGGACGGCGCAAAAATCGGCTTTTTGATGTTTCGTCGCGAGCGCGAAGCGTGAGATCTTGCCCGCCGTCGATCGCCATCCCGCTCGATGCTTGCCAGAAGAGGCCCTTGCTGAACGAAGGCGACTCAGGTCGCGAGCCTTCACGCTCCGGTTGGGTCGTCTAGTGCGTCCAATTCGCGTATCGCTAACTTAGGTCGGGAAAGAGCGCGGCGCTCGTAGCGATCGAGTTTTACAAGGTCGCGCGTTAGATCAGCGATCCTCGCAAGGACGGCCTCTGCGTCACTGCGTTTCTTCGGTGAAGAGTAAACCTGATTCTGCGGCACCTCAATCTGCGCGTAGGCACTGACGTTTCCGTCCAGCGCTTCGACGTCAGCCGAATGATGGCCATGGTGCCCTTGACCGTTGGCCGAGGCGCGATCTTGATCGATCCGTTCGAGAACAGGAGCTTGGCAGCGCGCACCATCGACTGACCCGAACGGTAGAGCCCCGGCCTCTGCTCAACAACATCTGTGCCGAAACTAAGGACCGATTTTCTTTCTCCACGGCGTCGGTAATTTGGTAGAGCGCGGCGGCTTCTCGCAAGATGTGCACCCCCGTGGATCGCCCCCGATGGTTTGCCTAACTAGCTAGTTCGCGCTCATAGAACCCAAATGTCCCCCTGTGGCGAAAAACAGACCTCCCCCGACGAGCATGGGAGGTCAGTTTCTGACCCTTAGCGGACGTTCTCTAGATATGCAGTCCGTGGAACTGTAAGTCCTTCGGAACTTTAGCTCTCGACGCGAGTTGGGTCCCAAGCTCTGAGTCCGTAAGAACAGGCTTTGATTGCCACGATCTGGCAGAAAGAGCGAACTCTGACGGACGTCACGGCGGAAAGAGCATGTGATGGCCGTGATACTGATCGTCGAAGATGATGTGTTTATCCGCGAAATAGCGGACATGATGATCCAAGACTGCGGTCACCAGACACTCTCGGCCAGCGACGTGGACCAGGCACTTTCACTCCTCCGCGATCCTCAACACATCGACGCGCTTTTTACCGATATCTATCTCAAAACGGCTGTCCTTGGCGGCTGTGAACTCGCATCCCAGGCCATCAAGCTTAGGCCGAAATTGCGTGTGCTCTATACGACCGGCAATTCCATTACCGACAAGATGAAAACTTTCTTTGTTGAAGGCGCCCACTTCCTTCGTAAGCCGTATACGCAACATCAGCTCCAGGACTCTGTTGAGGGTTTGCTCGCAGCATGATTTTCAAGCCGCGCAATCGATCTGCCAAATGGGACGAGTAGAAGGTACCGGGCAACGCCATGACTAACGGAAACGACGTGATGAGGACGCGGATGGACGTCACCGGGGGCACCGACAATACTGCGCCCAAGCAGCCGGAAGAAGCACTGCTCAACGCGGGGGCGGCCCTGCAGCGCGCGATCTTCAACAGCGCCAACTTCTCGAGCATCGCCACCGACGCGAAGGGCGTCATTCAGATCTTCAACGTCGGCGCCGAGCGGATGCTTGGTTACGCGGCAGCCGAAGTGATGAACAAGATCACGCCGGCGGATATTTCCGATCCGCAGGAAGTGATCGCGCGCGCCAAGGCGCTAAGCGTCGAACTCGCAACCCCGATCACACCCGGCTTCGAGGCGCTGGTGTTCAAGGCCTCGCGCGGAATCGAGGACATCTATGAGCTGACCTATATCCGCAAGGATGGGAGCCGCTTTCCGGCGGTGGTGTCGGTGACTGCGCTGCGCGACGCGCAGGACGCCATCATCGGCTACCTGTTGATCGGCACAGACAACACCGCGCGCAAGCTGGTCGAAGCCGAGCAAAAAAAGCTCGATCAGCGCCTGCGCGACCAGCAATTCTATACGCGCTCGCTGATCGAATCCAACATCGACGCGCTGATGACCACCGATCCCTCCGGCATCATCACGGACGTCAACAAGCAGATGGAGGCTCTCACCGGCTGCACGCGCGACGAACTGATCGGCGCGCCATTCAAGAGCTACTTCACCGATCCCGAGCGCGCCGAAGCGGCGATCAAGCTCGTGCTGAGCGAAAAGAAGGTCGCCGACTACGAGCTGACGGCGTGCGCCGTCGACGGCACCCAAACCGTGGTGTCCTACAACTTGACCACCTTTTACGACCGGAGCCGCACGCTACAGGGCGTCTTCGCGGCGGCGCGCGACGTCACAGACCGCAAGCAGCGGGAGCAGGATGCCCTGAGCTTGACGAACGAAATCTCTCATCGGATCAAGAATAACTTGCAGGTCATCGTTGGCCTGATCGCCTACGAAACCAGATGGACGGCAGCGCTGTGCGTGCAAGGCTATAAATCCATGCAAACGCGTATCGGAGCCATCGCCCAACTGTACGATCTGATATCTCAATCCAGTCGCGGCCGCACCGTCGCCGTGGACGCATATCTGCGGGAAATCGCCAAGACCATGTCGGCGAGCCTGCTTGGAGACATCTCGGGCATCGACATAGAGGTGAAGGCCGAGCCGCTGGAGATCGACCCCGATCGTGCCGTGCCCTTCGGTCTTCTGGTTAACGAGCTTGCGACGAACGCGATCAAGCATGCTTTTCCGCATGGGACAGGACATTTGATGCTGTGCGTGGAACAGGTCGGCGACCAGATCGAACTGACCGTGGTCGATGACGGCGTGGGTATGAAGGACAAGAGCTCTGTAAAGGTTCCGGAGAAACGCGGTTCCGACTACGTGGCGATCTTCGTACGTCAGCTTGGCGGCACGATCATCCCGTCGGAATCGGAGGGAACCGGAACGACCGTCAGAATACGGCTTCCCTTGCTTTTGGTCCCATCGGGTGGCGCCGAGCCCTTAGCTGCATAGCGCTTCGGGCCGGCCCCTACTGGGCCGCGCTCATATGGTTGGCCCGAATCACCTCGCCCCAGAGTTTGATCTCGCGCTCGAGCAGCGCGTGAGCGGCCTCGGGCGCCTCCTCTCCGGGCGGGAATGGCACCATGCCGCCGTCGGCAAAGGTCTTTTGCACCTTGGCATCGGCCATCGCCGTACGCAGCGAGGCGTTCAGTTTATCGATGATCGGACGCGGCGTGCCGGCCGGCGCCAGCAGCATGTGCCAGAAATCGATATCGAGTTTCTTGTAGCCGAGCTCTCCCAAAGTCGGCAGGTCCGGCAGACCGGCGAACCGCGTCTTGCCGATGATGGCGTAGGCCTTGAGCTTGCCGGACTTGATCAAGGGGCCGGCGACCACGGCCGATATCGAACTTAAGTCAACTTGGCCCGACAACAGGTCGACGAGCGCCGGACCCGCGCCGCGATAGGGCACCTGCGTGGCCTTCACGCCAAGCTCCTGGGCGATCAGCACGCCGGCCAAATGACCGTAGGAGCCGACGCCGGGATGCCCGATCTTGACGGTGTGTCCGGGCTCCTTCATCCAGCCCAGCAGTTCCTTGAAATCCTTCGGCGGCAGCGTCACCGGCGCCGCAAGGGTCGACGCCGCGGTGTTGATGAGGCCGATGGTGGCGAAATCCCTGACCGCATCGAACGTCAGATTCGGATACAGCGACACGCCGGCCGCCAGCGCAACCTGGTGGATCATGATCGTATACCCATCAGGCTCGGCGCGGGCGGCGCGGGCGGCGGCGATCATGCCGCCGGCGCCGCCGATGTTTTCAATCACGATCGTCTGGCCCAGCGACTTCTGCATGCTGTCCTGAAGCACGCGCGCGATCGTATCGGTCGCGCCGCCGGGCGGAAACGGTACCAGCATGGTGATGGGACGATTGGGATAGGTCTGCGCCGAAGCGGCGCCGGTGGCCAAAATGCAGGCGATGAGAAGCGACGCCGCGAGCGCGCGTGCGAAATTCATGAATCCTCCCCGTAACCGCCTATCTTTTTATTGGGTAGCGGCGGCCACATCTTCGGCCTTTTCGCAGGCCGTCCGCAAGATGGCGGCGGGGTGGACTTCCCGAGGATCTTATTGCCTCTCGGCTCAGTTTAGCCGGAGCTCTGTAATATGACGCGGATCGGGCTTCAACTCGCCGCGCTCGACGCGCTTGACGATATCGGTCAGCGCTGCGTTGGCGCGGCAGGCGAGCCCGACCTTTTCACCCTCGCGCGCAATCAAGCCGTTGAGGAATTCAATCTCGGTGCGCCGACCCTTCTGCATGTCCTGACCCATCGAGGGCCGCTGCCCGGATGCGGTGCGGCTTGCGTCCTTGAAACGCTGCTCGTCGCAGGCACGCGCGGCTTCCTCATCTCCTTCACCAGCGCGCGCGATCGTTTCGGGCGGCAGGTGCAGGATTTCCTCCAGTTGATAGCCGTACGCTTGTCCGACGCGGACCGCTTCGCAGCCGAGACGCGTCGCAAAGCGCCGGATCGGATCATTCTTCAGCATGTCGCCGCCACCGAGACCCGTGCAGGCCGAGAGTCCGTTCTGCATGGCGTTGGCGACC
>DATCBY010000050.1:0-24487 GCA_036511595.1 Bauldia sp. | reverse complement strand
GACCGGCGGGTGTGCGGCATAGGCGGCGACGACAAATCCGCCTCCATAGCCGGGGCCGTTGAACCAGGTGATCTCGCCCCACTCGAAACTCTGAATTCGCCCGCGAAGAGGATCTGTCGGCGCGATGGGATGTTCGTCGCTGATCGGGCAGCCGATCACGTCTGAGCCCCCCGACAACTTATAGAAGTTGCCGATGGCGCCATAGAGGGGAGGGCCGGCGCCGCAATCCTTGGCCAGCGTTGGCCCGCTGAGGCCGCCAAAAATCAGGAAGCCCGCAGTCAACGCCAACGGACGTTTCAACATCTTCAGCGTGACCATCATCAGCCCCCCCGGCATGACCGATCCCTGTCAACGGAGCGCCCAACCAGCGCCGCCGTTGACGGAATCACATGCCTCCATCGTAGGAGGGTTCACCGCCTTTCCAAATACTCGCCTCGACACGGTGTTCGCGGGCTGGCCCGTCGTTGTCAGCGTGGCGCCTCGACCGGCGGCAGCCTGTGGAATATCTCTTTGGGAATATGGAATTTCGATGTGCCGTTCGCCGCCGGTGCGTCCGCTCCGGCGATGCTCGCTTCGACGTCCCAGCTATACAGCGTCCCGGCATTGCAGACGTCACCAGCTGCGATGCGCCGGTGCCCGCCAGCGCCCCGCCGCTTCCACCGCCGGAGCCGCCGACGGATTTCGTAGAAATAGTGCCATCCATCACGGGGCACGGGACATCGACCCGGTTGCTCACCGCTTTTTCCTTGTCGTCGACGGCCGTGAAATGAAGCATGCCGGGCCCGCACGCTGCCGCGAGCGTGAATTGAATCCAGCCGCCATTATCGTCGGTAGTGAACCCGGCGAGACTGATTACGTGGCTTGCGTCGTCCTTTTCGGATATTCGAAATGCTTTGTTTCGCGGGAAACAGTTTCCGGAGAAGTGCCAGGCCGTATTTGGCACGTCCGCCGCGACGGCTAGTGTCGGCGTGCAGTTGGCCTGCGCGCCGCCTGGTGCGCCAACGACAACTTCGACAGGGTCGCCCCAGCTTCCGCAGTCGGATGAACTGAACAGCGACTTGTTGCAGAATTCGGCAATGATTTCGTAGGTGCCGGGCTGACCGACCTGGATCGAAGTCGACTCGACGCCGTAGGAACCACCGCCGCCGTTATCGAGCGTGCTCTGCCCGAGGTTTTGTCCGTTGAGGTTCCAGCGGACCAGCGTGTGGTTGTTGTCGCGGTAGCCCGACCATTGGACCGAGATCGGCCCGACGCCCTTTTCCGACCAGGCAGCCAGCGTGAAGTGCGGTCCGTTGCCACTGTTGGGCGACCAGACGATCTGCCCGAACTCGAATTGGTTGAAACGCCCGTTGCCGAGCCCCGCCTCGTCACTCGTTGGACACCCGAGCGGGCCGTCGCTGCCGCCGGTCGCGTTGTAAAGACTGCCGATGTCTCCGTAGACGGCATGCTGGGCGCACTGCTTCGCCGACGCCTCTCCGCCAAAGCCTGCGAACATCGCAACCGCGAGTGCGCCCGCCCCACAGGCAGGTGATCGTGCGAGCAATGCTCATTGGAATTGCCTCCGGATTATCGTGTCACCGCGGCTGCTCGATGGGCGGCGTGCCCTTGCCGATGATGCCCTTGGTGTGGAACTTCAGCTTGGATGTCGCCGCCGGCGCTCCCGTCGCGGCGATGCTCGCCTCCACGCCCCAGTTCGCCAGCGTGCCGCTGTTGCAGCCGCCCGGAACCCCGATTGCGTGGATCGTCAGGTGCTGGTCGCCGGTCGGAAACGCGGCCGTGAACGCCACCTGCACCGATTGTCCGGCGGCGAGCGCCTGCGTGCCGGGATACCCGTGGGTGAGGCTGTATTGCGCGTCGGTCTTGATCGCGCTGAGCTGCGAGGTGACGTAGTAGATGATCGACGAACAGTGCGCGTCCGGCGCCTTCAGCGTCGCCGCCCAGCTTGTCGCGCCGTTCGCGGTGAACGGCAAGTCGGCGGTCTGGCCGCACTCCTCCTGCGTACCCCTGACGAAGCCGGCGCAGGTCACGCTCAGCGCGACGAGCCCGGCCGGGTTTGGCTGCGGCGGCGGCACTGGCGGCGGCGCCATCGGCAGGGGCACCCCGCCAAGCTTGCCGGGCAATGTCGTCGAGCCCGTGCCGGGCCTCGGTGCCACGACCAGGCGTCTTGCGCTCCACGCGCCGGCGGTGTTGTCCGCCATCCGCCATCCGCCCGAGAAGCCAGAGCCGTCGGGATAGGAATTCAACCAGCCGCTGCCGGAGAGACCGTTGCCCGCCTGGCTCCAGTCGAACACCGCGTGCTTGATGATCATGCCCTCGACCCCGACCTTGCCGCGAATCGTGCCTTTGCGGCTTGTCGGATCGTAGATGCCCCCGAGCGCGCCGCCGTTCTGCGTAAGCGCCATCGTATAGCTGGGCCCGTCGCTCTGCGTCACCGTCCAGGTGCCGCCGAAGTCCGGGTTGTTGGCAGTCGCCGGGAATTGGTTGGTGCGGTATCCGTCCCAGCTCGATGCCGAGTTCTTAGGCTCCGGCGGCACGTCGCTCGCCGTCCGCATTCCGGCAAAGGTGAAATTGTCCGGCGCCAGTATGAAATGCAGTGTGCCGCCAGCGTCGCCATCCAGCCAACGGCCGAAGATCTCGTGGCCGACAACGACGCCGGAATAGATCTTGAGGCTCCCGATCTGGCCGCCCACGTTGCCGGCCCCATTCTGCTGCAGGAAGATCGTATTCATGTTGCCGTTCGCCAGCCGCAGCAGCCACTCTCCGGTGACGTCGACCCCGGCGGCGGGCTTTGGCGTCGTGGGGATGGAAGGCACCCCGACCGGCCCTTGCCGTGCTCGCCGCGAGTCCGCCTTCGAGCGTCGTCAGTATCCCAAGTGACGGCTTCTCGCAGACTACGCCGCGTTTGCCGGGCACCTGCTCGCCGGCGAGCACTCCGCCGACGAAACCCTTCGACACGCAGATCGCACTGGCGGCCCGGAACGCATTGGCCCAGCCGCCCGGAGCACCGCTCGCCATCTGTGCCGACTGGTCGGCGTTGACGTCGGCAAAGTTCGACCCGGTCGCGCTGATCTCGGCGTCGGTTGCGTCGAACCATTGTCCGCTCGCCTTGTTGACGCAGACCAGTCCGTAGACGTTTTTGCTTGGGTCCCACTCGCCATTCAGGTAACCGCCGGCAAAGCCCTTCGATCCGCAGAGCCGCGACCCGGCCCGCAACGCTTGTGCCCACGGAACACGATCGATGGAGACCAGGAACTGGGCCTGGCCATCGCTGAGGTCCTGTCCCGTTGCTGCAAGCTCGGGGCGGGTGACATCGAACCATGTCGCCGCGTCGGTACCCTCGCACACGATGCTGTATTGCCCGGCGGGCGCGTCCTGCTCGCCGCTCCAATGCCCCCCGATGTAGCCGCGATAGAAGCAGATGTCGTTGGCAGCGCGCGCTGCCAGCGCCCAGTGCGACTGGTCGAGATTATCGACGTGCTATGCGGTGAGGTAGATATCCGCCGCGCGGACGGTGAATTTGTCGACGCCCTTCTTGAGCGCCTGCCGCAGCTGCGGCTTTTCCTGGCTGGCGGAAATGATGTTGTCCCGCACCGATGCGATCGAGGGGCTGTAGCAGCCGCTGATGCCGGTCACCCACAGCCAGTTGTTCGGCAGAGGCGTCACCTGGCCGGTAGGCTGGCAAGTCGATTGGACGCCGACGATGCCGCCGAGCACGCCGCCCGGACCGACCAGCCAGTCCGGTCCGCCGCTGTCGCCGCCCTCGCCGGACTGCGGAGCGCTGAGCGTTGCGGGATCGGACGGGTTGGCCAGTACATAGCCATAATGCGTCACGCCGCTGCTGGTGAAGGTTCCGGTCGTGTAGGTGCCGAGCCCCTGCGCCGGGATTGGCGGAGGCCCCGCGATCGCATAGGTAGAGTAGCCCTGTCCGAATTTCTCCAGCGTATCGCCGTTGTCGATGTCGCCGACTGCAAGCGGCTGGATCGGCGCCGGCCCGAAATCACCGTTGCCGAGAAAGATCAGCGCCATGTCGATCGGATTGGCGCCGACGCCATAGTCGACGAATTTCGTTGCCACCGGCGTCTTGCCGGACCATGTCGCCGTGATGGCGATATTGCCAGGCGGCTGCAGCGCGCCGGGCGGCAAACGCCCCCCGACCGCAATGCAGTGATGGGCGGTCAGCACCCAGTACTGATTGATCAGCGTGCCGCTGCACCCGCCGCCGACGGTCACCAGACCTCGCGCCTGCTGGTCGGCGGGAGTGACGGGCACGCCGGAAATGATCGCCTGCGACTGCGAGCACACCCGCCCTTCCGACGTATCTTTGCAGTTCGCCGGTAGCGGCAGGTTCTGCGTCATCACCCGCTGCGTCTGCGGGACGATGGGCGCCACGCCGGCAGGATTGATCGCCAGGTTTTGAGCCGCGAGATTCTTCACGTTGGCGAGATTGCCGGCGAGCTTGCCGCTGATCGCCGGAGCGCCGCCTTGTGCCGCTGCCAGCGCCGCCGCTGCCGACGAGAGTGGCGACGCCAGCACCAGCGGCGCGGCGGTGTTGACCGTCGGATTGGCAACGTTGGTCGTTGGGTTGCTGGCGATATCGCCGGGGTTGATCTGCCACAGGAATTTGCTGAGATCGAACGGATGCTGGACATTGCCGCAGGTCAGCAGCCAATGCCGGGCCGCAATGTCATGTTGGCTGAAGAGGCTCGCCGGCTGCTGGGTCTTGACCGCCGAGACGATATTGTTGAGATCGATCCCCTGCAGGTAGAGATCCTGCGGCCGCATCTTTCCCTCGGTCCACCCGGCGGCGCGCACGTCGATGCCCTGCTTCACGCCGGCCTCGGGACCGTTGCAGCCGGCGCCCGCCGTGCCAAATATGATCGTCTGCGGAAAGAGCGCCGACAGCCCCGTGATTGTGTAATGCCCGGTTTGGCCCGGCTCGAGCTGCCCTTCGCTGCAACCGGGTTTTACCGACAGCGCCTCGTAGTCTTCGTCGCCGAGTGTTCCCGAAGGGCCGACCATCTTTCGCGGTCCCCACTTGCGGGCGACCGTTACCGGCAGCTGTTCGCAATGCACCGTCCCGGCCTGCGACTGCAGCCCGACCGGCGTGGCGGCAGTAATGGTGCCGCTGAGCCGGCCGAGGCCGGCCGTGGGGTCCGGCAGCCTCGGCGACGGCGACAGGTCGAGGACGATCTGTTGCCCGCCCGGCTCGGGAACGATCCAGGCCTGGGCCAGCAGCAGGTTGATTTCGGGATATTTGTTTTGCAGCGGCGCCAGCGTGGCGTTTGCATCCTTGATGAAGCCGGCAATCGCCTTGCGAACGGCATCGTTGAGCGGGCCCTCGACCAGTCCGCCGTTGGCCGGCGGATTGGTCACCAGCGCCTCGATGAACGGCTTCAGGTCAAGCAGCGATGCGAGACCGACCGGGATGTCGCAGACGGCATTGTTGCTGTCGAAATGGAACCGCGTGAAATCGATCACCGGCGGCGAACTCGCATCGAGCTGGTCAGACGACAGCGCCGCGCCGGGGATATTCTCGAACTTCACCTTCAGGTGGACCGTGGCGTCGAAGTCGGCGCTGCAGCGCGGATCGCCGAACGACCCGATGCCGTGTGCATCGGGAACGATCTTGACCTCCGAAAAGGTGCGGCCGAACGGTGTCAGCAGGAGGCTGGTGATCTTGGTGAGATCGATGTCTGGAATGAAATCCGGCGTCGTCGAGGTGAGCGTCACCCCTTCGTCATTCAGCGTCACGCTGAGATCGGCATAGAACGGCTCGCCGGGTTGCGAGCCGCCTTTGAGGTTGGCGAAGCTGAAAGTCGGCTGGTTCAGCCTGACGTCGACATCGTAGAGGGTGACGCCCTTCATCAGCATGTCGGGCGTCAGCAGCTTGTCGACGATCTTCTGGCGAAGCTCGTCCGAGAAAAGATTCCAGGCGAGGTTCATCCCGTCCGAAAGGAACGTCGGACTGTCGACGAGGAAATGAACCGCGTCGTCGTCGGTGACCGGCGTCCACGGCTGCACGCCGAATTTGAGGCCGAGCGGCGGCTGGTCCGCCGACGCCGGAGTTTGAATGAGGAGGGCAAAGGCGATGCAGGCGGCTATCGGCCAGGCCCGTCCAAGCCGGGCGAGCGTTGTCTTCAGATTCGCGAGGCGCATGTGTCCCATCCCAAGTCACGAGCGCGGATTCCCGAACAGGCCGGCCGCTGGCGCCAGCCTTGCGATGACCGCAAATGCGCGACAGCCGGTGGCGCCGCAACCGGCGCTATACATTCGCGATCTTTGCCTGAAGAATCTTGGCGGCGCCTCGTCCAAACGGATGATGCGGTTTGACCATCACAGCGACGTGATCTACGCTTCGGGGGATTTTTTCGGCAGGTGGGGACCTGCCCGCTGGGCGGATCCGGGGCTGGTTTGGTGCTCGAAGCAGAAGAACTTTCCGGCCTGATCGCTGATATTTACGATGCCAGCCTCGACCGGGATCGGTGGGAGGCCGTGCTCAAGCGAACCTGCGAGTTCGTTCGCGGCGGCGTTTCCGCGGTGCTGTTTTCTCAGGATTTCGCGGCCCAGTCGGGCCGCTTTCATTTTCACTGGGGCGATAACCCGGAATACACCCAGGCGTTCTTCAGCACATACATGAAGATCAGTCCGCTGACGCCGCATCTCATGATGACAGGGTCGGCGAAACCTTCGCCGCCTCGCGGCTGATGCCTTACGAAGAGCTGGTCGCCTCGCGCTTCTTTCAGGAATGGTGCGTTCCGCAGGGCTACGACGATTTCGTCGCCACGAATCTCGACAAGACCACCACGTCGATGGCCACCGTCTCGCTTGGCCGCGGTAACACCCGTGATCTCATAAGCGATGAGGACATCCGCCGCATGCGGCTGCTCGCGCCGCACTTCCGCCAGGCGGTTCTCATCAGTCGAGTCATCGAGCTGCACAAGCTGGAGGCCGACATGCTCAATGCCGCCTTCGATGGTATCGCGGCGATGTTTTTTCTCGTCGACGCGCACGCGGCCATCGTCCACGCCAATCGTCACGGTCGCGCCGCCCTCGATGAGGGCGACGTCGTCACCGGGACGCGCGCTCTCTTGACCCTCAGCGATCTGGAAGCAAACCGTACCCTGCACGACGTCATCGCCGACGCTCGGGACGGCGATGCCGCTGTGGCGACGCGTGGAATCGCGGTTCCCCTGAAGGCGCGCAGCGGCGAACATTACGTTGCTCACCTTATGCCGCTAACCTCCGGCGCGCGCCTCGCCACCGGCCGTTCCTATTCGGCCGCTGCCGCCGTCTTCATCCGCAAGGCCACGCTCGACCTGCCGTTGCCGATCGAGGCGGTGGCCCGCCAGTCCAATCTGACCCCGGCGGAAATCCGTGTGCTTTACGCCGTCCTCGAAGTCGGCGGCGTCGCGGCCATGGCGGCGATGCTCGGCCTCTCCGAGCCCACCGTCAGGACGCATCTCCACCATCTTTTCGAGAAGACCGGGACCGGCAGCCAGATCGAACTGGTCAAGCTGGTTGCCGGCCTCGCCAGCCCGCTGCTGCAGTGATCGCGGGTCGCCATTGCCCCCGCTGCGCAACCAGGCGCAGACGACCCTCGCTGACGCCATGTCCGGCAGTGGCCGCGGGACGGCACGCGGTCTAGGGTGCGTGGCCCCAATTGATCGGCAGCAGCGTTTCCTGCCGCGCGAACCGTTGCAGGTGTTCCGCGACGACCTCTTCCGTCCGCGCCCTCGGGAGCCTCGATACGGACTGTCAGCGATTCCGCGTTCGCCTGGAATGAGCAGGAACGCTCGGCATCGAAGGCAACCTTGCCGGTCGTGTCGGTATATTCCACCGTCAACGGGTGCGCCCAGTGCTTGCAGAGCTGCACCAGATAGCGGGCGCCGTTGGCCGTGCGAACGCTTGCCGTCGAGATCATGGCACCGCGCTCCGAGGGCAGGGCAATTTGATCATGTTGTCTTCCTCCCGGCTGAGGTGAACGCTACGGTAGTCTGTCGTCAAGCAGGTTTGGCAGGCGGAACTGCCGAGTTTGGCGAAACCTTGGCCAAGGCTTCGATGATCCCACCGTTCGTCTACACCGCCAGTCCCGCGCGAGTCATCTTCGGGTCGGGTACGTTGGCGCGCCTGCCGGAGGAGGTTGCCCGCCTCGGCCTGTCGCGTGTCCTCGTGCTGGCAACGCCGCAGCAGGCTGCCGAGGCTCAAATTCTCGCCGGCCGGATCGGCGCCGCAGCCGCCGGGACGTTCGCCGAGGCCGCCATGCACACGCCGACCGAGGTCACCGAGCGGGCGTTGGCGGTCGTTACCCGCGACAACATCGACGGCCTCGTCGCGGTTGGCGGCGGCTCGACCACCGGTCTCGCCAAGGCGCTGGCGTTGCGAACCGATCTTCCGCAAGTCGTGGCGTCGACCACCTATGCCGGTTCGGAGATGACGACCATTCTGGGGGAAACCCACGCTGGCCGGAAGACGACGCTGACCAGCCCCAAGGTTCTCCCCGAAGTCGTCATCTACGACGTCGATCTGACGTTGACCTTGCCGCGCGCCTTGTCGGTGACCAGCGGCATGAACGCGATTGCCCACGCCGTCGAGGCGCTCTACGCCCGCGAACGCAATCCCGTCATCACGCTGCTGGCCGAGGAAGGGACCGCCGCGCTGGCGCGCGCGTTGCCGGTTATCGTGCGCACTCCGGCGGATGCCGGCGCCCGGTCAGACGCGCTTTACGGGGCATGGCTCTGCGGCATTTGCCTGGGTTCCGTCGGCATGGCCCTGCACCACAAGCTCTGCCACACGCTTGGCGGCACCTTCAACCTGCCGCACTCGGAAACGCACACCGCCGTCCTGCCGCATGCCGTCGCCTACAACGCCACCGTCGAGCCTGACGCGATGCGGCGCATCGCCGGCGCGATCGGCAAAAAGGATGCCGCCACCGGCCTGTTCGATCTTGCCTCCGGCCTCGGCGCCCGGATGGCCCTCCGCGATCTCGGCATGCCCGAGAGCGGCATCGAGGAAGCAGCTGACCTCACCCTGCAGAACCCGTACTGGAATCCGCGCCCGCTGGAAAAAGACGCCATCCGTGCCCTTCTGCGCGCCGCCTGGAGCGGCCAGCGTCCCGATGAGCAGGGCTTGTAGGCCGCCTCGATGTCGCCTGATGCCTGTGGACGCCGGAGCTTCGCCGTTTCTGGGCGCCGCCGCCGGGCATAGAGTCACGTCGTAGCCTTGCCGATGAGCGGCGGAATTTTCGTGCGGGGTCCACCGATGCAATTGCCCTCGACTTCAACGGCCGCCGTGGGGGGCAGGGGGCGCCTCGTGCACAGCCTGCGCGCCGCCGGCCGCGGCGTGGCGCCGCCGATCGCCAATATCGAACGCAACCTCGTGCTTGCCTACCATCCGGGCTGGCAGTCGCTGGAAGACCTGAACGCCATCGCCCGCCACGTCTCCGATATCGATTCCACGATACGCACCTTCATCGTGCCGACCACCCACCGCAATCCGGTGACCCGCAAGCACGCCGCCCAACGTCCGGCGCTGATCGTGTCGCCGGGGCAGATGCGCGTGTTCCGGCCCCTGCGCGGCAACGTCTACCAGGGCGGATCGATCGCCAAAGTCGAGCAGGTCCGCCCGCTGGAGAAAGCCGGCGTGCCGGTGCCGCGAACGGAGATTTTGACCCCCGATCTTCGCCTCGACCCGCAGACCTGGGGCGAGTTCGTCATCCTGAAGCCGACGGATATTGCGACTTCCTCGCGTGGGCTGGGCATCCAGCTCATGCGGACCAACCGCGTCCGCTACATCCCGCCCGATCAATATCCGTCGCGGCATCCCGGGCGATACGGGCCGATGATCGTGCAGCAGTTCGTGGATACCGGCGAATATTTCATGGCCCACAGGGTGCTCACCTTTTTCGGCGAGCCGCTCTACATGCAAATCAATCGCGTGCATGACAAGCGGGTTGATCTTCGTGCCACGGATGCGGAGATCGAAGCCGCACCGATTGCCACCCAGGCTGTCGACGACAGCAAACAGGACCGGGTCCTATCCGCCGAGCCCGAGGTCATTGCCCTGGCGCGAGCGGCCCACGCCGCCCTGCCGGGCCTCCCGTTGAAGGGGACTGACGTCCTCCGCGAGGCTTCGAGCGGCAAGCTGTACGTGATCGAGATGAATTGCGGCGGCAACACTTGGCATTTTTCGTCCCGCCACCTCGCCGAATTGAGAGCAATGCTCGGGCCGGAGTATGAGCCGGCGGCATCGCCAGTTCGACGCCTTGCGCACCGCCGCCCGGGTCCTCGTCGAAAGGACTATTGCCGAGGCTGTGTGAAGGCGGCTAATGCCGGGCTTTTGCCAGGAATTTCTCAAGGTAGGGCATCCAGGTCGCTTCGGCGCCCGACGTCAGGATCAACCCATGTCCTTCCACGCCGGTCGCCGGGAGGAGGTCGTACTCGACCTTGCCGCCGGCGGCATGGAAAGCGTCCGCCATCCCCCGGGAAAGGTCGGGCGCCCGTCTTCCTCTGGCGCATTGTTCAGGACGGCAAGGGCGGGTTGGTCGGCGTCTGGCAGACGCGTACGGGAGTGCTGGTCAATCGCGGCATCCTGCTGGATGCCGGGACGCCGCAGCCCATTGCGATTCCGTTCGAGTATTGCGGCCAGGGTGGTTGCGAGGCGACCGGCAATCTCGCCTCCGATTTTCTTGAGAGCCTCGGCAAGGCGCAGAAGGCGTCGGCGACGATCTTCGGCCGTAACGGTAAGGGCCTGACCTTCCAGCTCAGCGTCAAGGGCCTCGGCGACGGGCTTGCCGAACTGAAGAAATAGCCGCAATTCCCGCCGCCGCGGCAATCGCGCGCGGGACTTGTCCCCGCTTTCCCCCGGCTGCAGGGGATCGCCTCGCCACCCGCGCATGTATCATCCCCGGCCAGTCGCGGTGGAGGCCGTCGGGTAGTGTTCGGCAAGGTGTATGACGTCGCGGTGATTGGCGGCGGCTTGAACGGCGTCGCCATCGCGCGTGATGCCGCGGGCCGCGGGCTCAGCGTGTTCCTGTGCGAGCAGGGCGACCTCGGCGGCGGCGCTTCCTCCGCCACGGGCAAGCTGATCCACGGCAAGCTTGACCATCTGGAGGGTCTGCGCTTCGCCGCCATGCGCGAAGCCGTTGCCGAGCGCGAGATCCTGCTGCGTTCCGCGCCCCATCTCGTCCGGCCACTGACCTTTCTCATCCCCCGTCACGAGCGGCAGTCGTCGCCGATGGCTCTGCGCCTGGGTTTGTTTGCCTACGACCACGCCGCTCGTTGCAGCCTGCCGGCCGCGCGCATGGTCGACCTTGAGGTCGAATCCGCCGCCGCGAGCCTCCAGCCGCATTTCACTGTTGCCTTCGCCTATTCCGACTGCTTCGCCGATGACAGCCGGCTGGTTATCCACAACGCTCTGGATGCGCGCGCCCGCGGCGCCACCATCAGCACCCGCCTGCGCTGTACCGTCGCCGAGCGCGACGGCGGCCAGTGGCGTCTGGCGATGGAATCCACCGTCACCGGCGAGCGTTCGGTCGTGTCGGCGCAAATTCTGGTCAACGCAGCCGGCGCCATGGTCGGCGAAGTGCGCGACCACGTCGTCCACGCGACATCGCAGGAGCGCCTGCGGCTGACCAGGAGCGCCTGGCTGGTCGTGCGCCGCGAGATGCGTGACGAGGTCGCCTACGCCCTTCCCAACGCCGACGGGCGCATTGTCTATGCGCTGCCCTACGAAGCCGGCACGATGCTGCTCGGCCCTGCCGTCACGCCCTATGCCGGCACCGCGGCGTCGGCGCGGGTCGAGCCTGCCGACGTTGCCTATCTTGCGGACGTCACCGACCAGTATTTTCATACACCGGTCGACGACAGCGACATCGTGCAGACGTTCGCATCCGTGCGGGCACTGCCGATGGAGCCCGGCGAGGCGAGGGGCGGTCGCGCCATTGCCGTCGATGCCCCGTCGCGAATGGCGCCGCTGCTTTCGGTTTTCGGCGGTTCCCTCACGCTCCACCGTCGCCTGGCCGAGGAAGTGGTCGACCGCATGGGCAAGTTCCGCCAGCTGGCGCCGGCATGGACCGAGAGCGCCATTCTTCCCGGCGGTGGCTTTCCGCCCGGCGGCTCCGCGACCATCGCCCGCGCCCTCAGCCGCGCTTATCCGTTCATCTCCGAGGAACACGCCGCCCGGCTGGTAGCGGCCTACGGCACCCGCGCCTCCGACGTGCTGACCGGCGCGCGGAGCGCCGCCGGCCTCGGCCGTCGCTTCGGCGGCGATCTGACCGAGGCGGAAGTTGCTTACCTCCGCCGCGAGGAGTGGGCCGACACGGCCGAGGATATCCTCTGGCGCCGCTCGAAGCTCGGCCTGTCTTTCGATGCGGGCGAGGTGGCGGCGCTCGCCGGATGGCTGGAGCAGGCATCGTCGCTGGCGATGCCGGCCGCGTAGGACCATCGGCGGAGCGCCTTTGCGCCGCCGGAATCGCGTGCTACCACCGCGCCACGTCACGTTTCCCGCCCAGACCGAATCCCCCGATCCGCATGAACGCCAGCCTCTTCGCCTTTCTGTCGCGGCGGCCCCGCCAGGGCGCCGTCTTGGCGGCGGCGCTGATCCTCGTCCTTGCTGTCGCGGTTCCGGCCCTGGCTGCAGGGCCGGACGTCATTGACCTCGGCGCCGAGCCCGATTCAAATCCGGCCGATGTTTCCCCAGCCCCAGCCCCCGGCGCCGCGCCCTCTGGTCCGCTGGTGCCCGGCGCCGTCGTGCCCGGTCCGACCGCCGCGCCCAACAATCCCGATGTGCTGTCAGTCCCCGGCGCCCCCGCCCCGGCGACCGCGCCCGCCGACCAGCCGCCTGCTTCCGCGGGTACGCCCGTTCCTCCCGAGCCCGGCCGCGTCGCCAATCCCGTCGCCGTTTTTAACGGCCTCGACAAGATCACCGGGCGCATAACCTCGTTCGATGTCTACATAGACGAGACGGTGCAGTTCGGTTCGCTGCAGGTGACGCCCCGCGTCTGCTACAACCGTCCGCCGACGCTGGCGCCGCAGACGGACTCGTTCGTCGAGGTCGACGAGATCGGCCTCGATCGCAAGGTCAAGCGCATCTTCACCGGCTGGATGTACGCCGCGAGCCCCGGACTCCACGCCGTTGACAACCCCGTCTATGACGTCTGGCTGACCGACTGCAAGGTGAAGTCTAGCGTTCCGCCGCCCAAGAAGTAGGTGCCGCCGGCGCCGCGATCGCCTCCGCCAGTATCTCCTGATAGACGGACCGGTCGACGTCGATGGCGCCGAACTGCTTGAGGTGGTCCGTCGTGAATTGTGCATCGAGCAGCCTGTATCCGCCGGCCTTCAACCGCTTGACGAGATGGACCAGTGCCACCTTCGAGGCGTCGCGCTCGCGCGAGAACATGCTTTCGCCGAAGAACGCCGCGCCGAGCACGACGCCATAGAGGCCGCCGACGAGCCGGCCCTCGCGCCAGGTCTCGACCGTGTGGCAGGCGCCCATCTCGAACAGCTCGCCGTAGAGCTTGCGGATACGGCCGTTGATCCACGTCTTCGGCCGGTCGCCGACCGCCGCCGCGCATCCTTCGATGACGGCATCGAAGTCATGGTCGATGCGCACCTCGAAGCGGCCCGAGGCGACGGTGCGCGCCAGCCGCCGCGGCACGTGGAAATCGTCGAGCGGAATGATGCCTCGCAGCTCCGGTTCGATCCAGAAGAGGCCGGAATCCTCCGCCGACTCCGCCATCGGAAAGATTCCCACCGCATATGCCTTGAGCAGCACCTGCGGCGTGATCTGCAAAGCGATGTCGTCGCGCGAAGCCATGGGCTCAACCCGCCAGCCGCTTCTCCAGCCAGTGAATATCGTAGTTGCCGGCGATGATGTCCGGATCGTTGACGAGATCGCGGAAGAGCGGGATCGTCGTTTTGATGCCGTCGACGACGAATTCATCGAGGGCCCGCGCCAGCCGGCGCAGGCATTCCTGTCGCGTCCGCGCATGCACGATCAGCTTGCCGATCAGGCTGTCGTAGTAGGGCGGGATGACGTAGCCCTGATAGACGCCCGAGTCGATGCGCACGCCAAGCCCGCCGGGCGGATGGTAGTAGGCGATACGCCCCGGCGAGGCCGCGAAGGTTTTCGGGTCCTCGGCGTTAATGCGGCACTCGATGGCATGGCCGTTAAAGGTCACGTCCTTCTGCCCGAACGAGAGGCCGAAGCCGCTGGCGACGCGGATCTGCTCGGTGACCAGGTCGATGCCGGTGACCGCCTCGGTCACCGGATGCTCCACCTGCAGGCGCGTGTTCATCTCGATGAAATAGAACGCGCCGTCCTCGTAGAGGAACTCGACCGTGCCGGCGCCGGAATAGCCGAGCGAGGCCATGGCGTCGGCGACGACGCCGCCGATCTGCGCCCGCTGCTTGGCGTCGATGGCGGGCGAGGGGGATTCCTCGAGGATCTTCTGGTGCCGCCGCTGCAGCGAGCAGTCGCGCTCGCCGAGATGGACCGCCTTGCCCCTGCCGTCGCCCATCACCTGCACCTCGATGTGGCGCGGCTTGCTGAGATATTTTTCGATATAGACGGCGTCGTCGCCGAAAGCGGCGCGCGCTTCCGCCCGGGCGCTGGCCAGCGCGTTCGGCAGTTCGTCGCTGCTGCGCGCCACCTTCATGCCGCGCCCGCCGCCGCCGGCGGAAGCCTTGATCAGCACCGGGAAGCCGATCTCGGCCGCGATCTTGCGCGCGTCGGCGTCGTTGGTGATGCCACCCTCCGAGCCCGGCACGACCGGGATGCCGAGCTTCTTCGCCGTGCGTTTCGCCTCGATCTTGTCGCCCATGATGCGGATGTGCTCGGCGCTCGGGCCGATGAAAGCGACGTCGTGGGCGGCCAGGATTTCGGCGAAGCGCGCGTTCTCCGACAGGAATCCGTAGCCGGGATGGACGGCGTTGGCGCCGGTGATCTCGCAGGCCGCCAGGATTTGCGGGACGTTGAGGTAGGAGTCGCGTGCCGCCGGCGGGCCGATGCACACGCTTTCGTCGGCCAGACGGACGTGCATGGCGTCGGCGTCGGCGGTCGAATGAACCGCGACCGTGGCGATGCCCATTTCCTTGCAGGCGCGCAGCACCCTGAGCGCGATTTCGCCGCGGTTGGCGATCAGGATTTTCGTGAACAGCTGCGGCGCTTCGGTCATTCGACGATCAGCAGCGGCTCGCCAAATTCCACCGGCTGGCCATCCTCGACCAGTATCTTGGTCACTTTGCCGGAGCGCGGCGCCGGAATCTGGTTCATCGTCTTCATCGCCTCGACGATCATCACCGTGTCGCCCTGGCGAACCGAGTCGCCGATATCGACATAGGGGCGCCCGCCAGGTTCGGGCGCGCGGAAGGCGGTGCCAACCATCGGCGAATGCACCGCGCCCGGATGATTGGCATCGGTGACGACAGGAGCGGCCGCCGCGCCCGGCGTCGCAACCGGCATGGCAGCAATAGGCGCCGCCGCGGTCACCGTCACCGTGCGCGCCACCCGGATGCGCGTCTGGTCGCGCTCGATCTCGATCTCGCTGAGGCCGGTCTCGGTAAGCAGCTCGGCCAGTTCCCGGATGAGGCCTTGGTCGACGATCGATTTCTTTTCAGCCATCAGGAAACCTTCCGCCTCCCGGCACCCATGTCTTTTTGTTTCTTTGCCGGCGTGTCGCCGGACACCAGCCCGGCCAGCGCCTCGATCGCTAGCGCGTAACCCGTCGGGCCGAGGCCGGCGATCACGCCCTTGGCCACCGGCGAGACGAATGAGTGATGACGGAAGCGCTCACGCGCGAAGATGTTGGAAAGATGCACTTCGATCACCGGCAGGCCGCTGGCGCGCAGGGCATCGTGAATGGCGATCGAAGTGTGCGTGTAGGCGCCTGCATTCAGCACGATGCCGGCGGCGCTATCGGGCGCCTGCTGAATCCAGTCGACCAGCACGCCCTCGATGTTGGTCTGGCGAAAATCGATTCTGAGGCCGAGCCCCTTGCCCTTGGCAGCGCACAGCGCCTCGATATCGGCAAGCGTCCCGGTCCCGTAGAGGCCGGGCTCTCGCTTGCCCAGCATGTTCAGGTTGGGCCCGTTGAGGATGAGGATGGAAATCGCCATAGCCGACTGTTCCCGCCGCGGGCATGCCGGTCAAGCGCGATGCCCAAAAAGTTGGCTGGTTATAGGGGGCTGGCGAAGCAAGGAAAAGCCCCGAAAGCCGAGGAAAGCGTGGGTGTTAACAGCTTGCCGCCTTGTCGCAGTCGCGCACTGCCTGGACGGCTGCTTTCAGGCCATCCAGCCCGATGGCGCCGACCACCACCTTCAGCTTGGTGGCGTAAGAGGGCGTCCCGCTGATGTCGAGCTTCTGGGCGAGCTTGCTCACCTCGTTGATGTTGGCCTTCACCTCGTCCGAGTTGGCAAGCACCTTCAAGGCCTTCGGATCGAGCCCGACGTCAGCCGCCACGGCCAGCGCCTTGTTGCCGTCAGCCTGTCCCTTGTCGGTGATCAGTTCGTCGTGGAAGGCGGCATATTTGGCCGGTGCGGTCAGCAGAACCGCGACCGCCACCTGCGCCGCCGCGACCGATCCGTCGCCAAGGATCGGGAACTCCTTCAGCACGACCCGGACGTTGGGATCTTCCTTGATGAGGGCCTGCATGTCGCCGTGCGCCCGCCGGCAGTAAGTGCAATTATAGTCGAAGAACTCGACCAGCGTGACGTCGCCTTTCGGGTTGCCCAGCACGACCTCGCGTTTGGAGTCGAATAACGTCGCGGCGCTCTGCTTGATCATGTCGGTCTGCTGCGCCTGCGTGGCGGCATCTTCCCGGCGTTGCAGCTCGTCGATGGCGTCCCGCACAATCTCAGGGTGGGCGATCAGGTAGTTTCGAATGATTGCTTCGACTTGGCTCTGCTGGTCGTCGCTGAGCGCATTGCGGCCGGGGACTGGCGTTGCCATGGGAGGGGTGGGCGCCATGGGCGCGGTCATCGCCGGCATCGTGTCGGAAGTGCCCGGCGCGGACGCCGCGCTGAATGCACCAGCCGCGATCGCGATCAGGAAGGCCAATGCCGCCGCAGCACGAATCTTCATCTCGAATTCTCCGCAGCCGCGCAGTTGGACGTCACTTATTCGGAGCTTTATAGGACACGATATCATCGGCGCGAAGCCATGCCGGCGTTCCGGGCTTCAACTTTACTTGAGCCCGCGTCGCCTGGATGCGGGCGTTGTCGTAGTCGCCTTCGCTGAAGAGTCCCTGCGCGGTGGCAAGCTGGGCCATTGGCTCATTGCCGGTCAGCGCGTAGGCGCGTCCGAGTGCGCGGTACCCGGCGCCCATGTCGGGATCGGCCTGCATGGCTGAAGTCAGAAGCTGGATTGCCTCGGGCGCCTTGGCCTTGTCGCCGCCTGCAACGAGTGCCTGACCAAGCAGTATCTTTATGAGGCTGGCGTTGGGGGCAAGGCTGACGGCTTTGCGCAACGGCGCCAGGGCGGCCGCGGCATTGCCGTCTTCAAGCAGCGCCTGTCCTTTCAATTCGTAGAAGTAGGCATCGTTTGGGTCGCTCTGGATGAGACCGTCGATCTGCTGCTGCGCCGGCCCGGGCTTGCCCGAGCGGTAGGCGACGATGGCGCGGGCGTAGCGGGCCGGCAGGCTCGCGTCGCTCATCGGATATTGACGCAGCACCCGCATCGGCGGCCACGTGAAGCCGATCAGCTTCGCGCGCACGAGATCGTGTCGCCGCTGCAGATCCGCGGAATCCTTGTGCCCGGTGAAAGGACTCTTGGCGGCCAGGTCTTCCAGGGCAATCACGCGCTCGCGGGAAAGCGGGTGATTCTGCAGATACGGGTTGATTTGCTGCGCGGAGAGAAGCTCGTCGTTCGCCAGCCGTTTCATCACGGTCAGCATGCCGGTCGCCGATTGGCCGGTAGCATCGAGGAATTTGACGGCATTCCGGTCCGCTGCCGATTCCTGGCCGCGGCGGAAGGAAAGCAGGCTGAGTTGCGCGACGCTGCGCGAAGCACTGAGGACGCCCACGCCGGCTTGGCCTGCGTCGCTGCTGCCGGTCGCGGCGCCGGCGGCAGCCACGCCAACGCCCAAAAGGGTGGCGATGAGCAGTGCGCCGCTGGTTTCAGCCGCTTGCTGGTTGAGATGCGCCACGTCGTCGTTGGCAATGTGGCCGGTCTCATGGGCGAGCACACCGATCAGTTCGTTCGGCGTGGTGGTCTGGATGATTGCCCCCGTGTTGACGAACATGTCGTTGCGCCCGGTGACGAAGGCGTTGAACTGGTCGTCCTGCACTAGATGAATCGTCGGCGGCGGCGAAACGCCGGCGACCTTGAAGATTGGCCGCAGGTAATCGTAAATGAGTGCCTCGGCTTCCGCGTCGCGAACGACGGCTATGCCGCCGGCTTGGGCTGCCGCGGGCAGGGCTGCCAGGCACGCCGCGAGCAGCATTGCGGCCGCTGGCTGCAGCACTTTCCAACGCTGGCCGGGCCTGCTAGTCACCGCTGACTGTCCCATGACCTCTCCGAAATGCCGCGTTCTAACCGCTCTGCCCGGCATGATCGCATGCAGGTTATGCCGGTAAATCCGGCGGCAGCAAGACCGACGCGAGGTACCAGGCCGTGACCCGCAGATCCCTCGACCCGTCGCTGCGCAGCGCCGTCGAGCCGTTTATCGTCATGGACGTGATGCGCGCCGCCGCCGATCGCGAGCACGCCGGCGAGCGTGTGGTCCACATGGAGGTCGGCCAGCCCGGCGCGCCGGCGCCCGCCGCCGTTATCGCCGCCGCCCACGAGGCGCTCGCCGACGGGCGTCTCGGCTATACCGAGGCGCTCGGCAACCGGCGCCTCCGCCAGCGCATCGTCGATCACTACGCCGCCGAGCATGGCCTCGCCGTCCCGATGGAACGGATCGCCATCACCACCGGTTCCTCCGCCGGCTTCAACCTCGCTTTCCTGGCCGCTTTCGATCCGGGCGAGCGCATCGCGGTCACGGCACCGGGCTACCCCGCCTATCGCAACCTCGCCGTCGCGCTCGGCATCGAGATTGTAGAAATTCCGGTGGACGCCAGCACCCGCTACGCGCTCACCCCCGCGATGCTGGTCAGGGCCCACGCCGAAAAGCCGCTGCACGGTGTCCTCGTCGCGAGCCCCGCCAATCCGAGCGGCACCGTCATGTCGCCGGAAGCCCTGCGCGCCCTTGTCGAGGCCGCCGAGGACCTCGGCATTCTCTTCATCTCCGACGAGATTTATCATCGCCTCGTCTATGCGGGCACCGCCGCGACCGCTTTGCAGTTTTCTCCCGACGCCGTCGTCGTCAATTCGTTTTCCAAGTACTACTGCATGACCGGCTGGCGCGTCGGCTGGATGGTGCTGCCCGAGACGCTGCTTCGCCCGGTCGAGCGGCTTGCCCAGAACCTCTACATTTGCGCCCCGGCGATCTCGCAACGCGCGGCCATCGCTGCCTTCGACGCCACCGCCGATCTCGACGGCATCCGCGAAGGGTACGCCGCCAGCCGCCTTCTTCTGCTCGAACGCCTGCCGGCAATCGGCTTCACCGAACTTCTCCCCGTCGACGGTGCGTTCTACGTCTATGCATCGGTCGCCAACTTCGCCAACGACTCCGTGGCTTTCACCCGGCGTATGCTCGCCGAAGCCGGTGTCGCGGCGACGCCGGGCCCCGATTTCGACCGCGCCCGCGGTCACGGCTTTCTGCGCTTTTCCTTCGCCGGCACGGAAGCCGACGTGGCCGAGGCTGTCGATCGTCTCGCCAATTGGCTCAGGTAGGACAAGCCGCTATACCACTTAGTCAACCGCAACCTCCACGCGCCGCGCCGGCGCCGGCCACAGGGAGATGAGCGCGTCGTGACCCCGGCAATGATCAAGGCTTTCGCTGCGCTGGAGTTGCTGCGCTCGCCGGCCGCGGCGGTGCCCATGCGCCAGCGCTTCGCCGACGATCCGGGGCGTTTCGCCGCCTATTCGATTTCCTTCGGCAACTTCCTCCTCGATTACTCGAAGAACCTGATCGACGCGGAAACGATGCGCCACCTGCTGGCGCTCGCCGAGGCTGCCGAGGTTGAGCGCCATCGCGGCCAGATGTTTGCCGGCGAGGTGGTCAATGTGACCGAGAACCGACCGGCCCTGCATGTCGCGCTGCGCTCGGCTCCCGACGACGTCTACCGCGTCGACGGCCAGAACGTCGTGCCCGAGGTCCATGCTGTGCTGGCGCGCATGAAGGAGTTCGCCGAGGGCGTGCGCTCCGGGACCATCGCTGGCACCGGTGGCAAATTCACCGACGTGGTCAACATCGGCATTGGCGGATCGGACCTCGGTCCCAAGATGGCGACCATCGCGCTCAAGCCCTACCACGACGGACCGCGGGCGCATTTCGTCTCCAACGTCGATGGCGCGCAAATTCGCGACATCCTCGCCGGCCTCAACCCGGCCACGACGCTCTTCCTGATTTCGTCGAAGACCTTCACCACCACCGAGACCATGACCAACGCCGCCACCGCGCGTCAGTGGATCGCGGCCGGCGTCGGCGCCGACAAGGTCCCCGCCCATTTCGCCGCAATCTCGACGGCCGCCGAAAAGGTCGCCGCCTTCGGCATCGGGCCCGAGCGCATGTTCGGCTTCTGGGACTGGGTCGGCGGCCGCTACTCCATCTGGTCGGCGATCGGCCTGTCGCTGATGATCGCCATCGGCCCGCAGCGCTTTCGCGAGTTCCTCGATGGCGGCCGCGCCATGGACGATCATTTCCGCACCGCGGCGCTCGCCGCCAACATGCCGGTCGTCATGGCGCTCATCGGCATCTGGTATCGCAACATCATGGGCTTCACCAATCTGGCGATCCTGCCCTACGACCAGCGGCTGGAACGGCTGCCGGCGTATTTCCAGCAGCTCGACATGGAGAGCAACGGCAAGCGCGTGCGCACCGGCGGCAATCAGGTCCGCGGCGCCACCGGCCCGATCGTGTTCGGCGAGCCCGGCACCAACGGCCAGCACGCCTTCTACCAGCTCCTCCATCAGGGGACCGATCCGGTGCCCGCCGATTTTCTCGTCGCTGCCCAGTCCGATGTCGGCGAGGACGAGCACCAGTCGCTGCTGCTCGCGAATTGCCTGGCGCAGAGTCAGGCGTTGATGCGCGGCAAGACGCTTTCCGAGGTGCGCGACGAGCTGAAGGCGCAGGGCCTCGGCCCGCGCGCCATCGACAAGCTCGCCCCGCACAAGGTTTTTCCCGGCAACCGGCCGTCGAATACCATCCTGTACCACCGCCTCGACCCCCATACGCTCGGGCTCATCATCGCGCTCTACGAGCACAAGGTGTTCGTCCAGGGCGTCGTCTGGGGCATCGATTCCTTCGACCAGTGGGGCGTCGAACTGGGCAAGCAGCTGGCGACCGAACTCCTGCCGATGATCCGTCGCGCCGACCCCGAGCATCCGCGCGATGCCTCGACCGAGGGCCTGCTGGCAGCGATCCGCGCCCACAACGGCCACTGATCTGTCGAAATTCCGGCTGAAAATCGCAGAGCGGCAGGGTGGTCGCCGGTGGCCGCGACAATCCGAAATACTGCCGCAACGCCGGCGTGATGCGGTCGCGATCGCAGCATTTCTCAAAAGGGAGACACCCACATGTTCAAATTCGTCACTCGTCCGCGTGTCATTGGCGTGGTTGCCGCGAGCTTGCTCACCGCCGCGGCTTTTGGCGCTGGTTTTGCTCTCGCCGATCAGCCTCATATGGAGGCCGCCAAGGGTCTTCTCGAGCAGGCAAGGTCCGAGCTCAACGCCGCCGAGGCCAACAAGGGTGGCCACCGGTTGAAGGCGATCGCGGATGTCGACGCCGCTATCGCCGAGGTAAGGGCAGGTATGGCCGCCGCAAACTGACATCTGACTGAATTTCTTGCGGGCCCCGGCTACACGGCCGGAGCCCGCATTTTGTTGCCTTCGCCGCGCCGATCTGATCCGATGGCGTCTCTGCTTTCACGCCCGCGCATCGGAGGCGGCCCCGCGGCCGAACGCATCCCATGAATAACGCCGCTCCCCCGAAATTCGGCATGGGCGCCCGCGTGCGCCGCATGGAAGACAAGGCGCTCATCACCGGCGCTGGTCGCTTCACCGACGACTACACGCCGCCGGGAACGCTGCGCGCCGTCGTCGTGCGCTCGACCATGGCCCACGCCCGCATCGCCGTCTCGGGCATCGCCGAAGCCGCCGCCATGCCGGGCGTCCGTCTCGTCCTCACCCACGCCGATCTCGACGGCATCGGCGGCCTCCCGTCCAAGGGCAACATCAGGCAGGTCGACGGCACCCATCCGAAGAAGCCGCCGCGCCCGCTGCTCAACGGCGACATCGTCCGCCACGGTGGCGACCCCATCGCCCTTGTCGTCGCCGATGATCTGGAATCGGCGCGCGCCGCGGCGGAGGCCATCGTCATCGACTACGAGCCGCTCGATGTCGTTATCGGCATGAAGACGGCGATCGCCGAAGGGGCCCCGCTCATCTGGCCCGAGTTTGGCAGCAACGTCGCCTTCACCTGCGATCGTGGCGACAAGCGGGCGACCGAGGAGGCTTTCTCCAAGGCCGCAAGTGTCTCGCGCATCGAGATCGTCAACAACCGCGTCGTCGCCAACTACATGGAGCCGCGCGGCATCGTCGCCGAATACGACGCCGCGACCGGCCGCTACACGCTCACCCTGGGCACGCAGGGCGGCCACGGCATGCGCGATATCATCGCCAAGGACATCCTGCACATCGACAACAAGCTGATCCGCGTCGTCACCCCCGACGTCGGCGGCGGTTTCGGCACCAAGGCGTTCTGCTACCACGAGTATCCGCTGGCCGCGATCGCCGCGAAGCGCACCGGCCGTCCGGTAAAGTGGATCGGCGATCGCAGCGAGCATTTCCTCGTCGACAGCCAGGGTCGCGACAATATCTCCGTCGCCGAGATGGCAATGGACGCCGACGGCAGGTTCCTCGCCATGCGCATCGATCTCCTCGCCGACATGGGCGCCTATCTCAATCAATATGCGCCATGGATTCCGGAGGGCGGCCTCACCATGTCCACCGGCCTCTACGACGTGCCTGCGCTCTACGCCTACTGCCGCGGCATCTACACCAACACGGTGCCCGTCGATGCCTATCGCGGCGCCGGCCGCCCCGAGGCCGCCTATCTCGTCGAGCGTCTGGTCGATCTCTGCGGCCGCGATACCGGCCTTGGCCCGGTCGAGATCCGCAAGCGCAACTTTATTCCGACCGCCGCGCTGCCCTACACCACCCAGGGCGGCCGCATCTACGATTCCGGCGAGTTCGCCGGCCATCTCTATCGCGCGTTGACGCTCGCCCGTTACGACGAGTTTCCCGCCCGCGCCGCCGCGGCGAAGGCGAGCGGCAGGATTCGTGGCATCGGCTTCGCCTGCTATGTCGAGGCGTGCGCTTTCCCCGGCAGCGAGGGCGCGACCGTCACGCTCAACGACGACGGTACCGCGACGCTCCTGATCGGCACGCAGACCAACGGCCAGGGTCACGCCACCGCCTATGCGCAGTTCATCGCCGGACATCTCGGCCTCGATTACGACCGCATCAGCGTCATCCAGGGCGACACCGACAAGGTTCCGAACGGCGAGGGCACGGGCGGCTCGCGCTCGATTCCGCTGGGCGCCGTCTCGGTCGATCGTGCCTCGATCAAGCTCGCCGGCCAGCTCCGCCACGCAGCTGCAGCGCGTCTCGAAACACCGGCCGACAAGCTTGAGTTCGCCGACGGCACCATTCGTGTCGCCGGCACAAACCGCGGCATGACGCTGGCCGAGCTGGCGCGCTCGACGCCGCAAAAGAATACGCTCACCGCCTACGACGATTCCTTCGAACAGCCGGAGCCGACCTACCCGAACGGCACGCATCTGATCGAGGTCGAGATCGACCCGGAAACCGGCGTCACCACGATCGTCGGCTACTGGATCGTTGATGACTTCGGCGCCACGGTGAATCCGATGCTGCTCGAAGGCCAGATACACGGCGGTGTCGTTCAGGGGCTCGGGCAGGCGCTCTGCGAGAACACCGTGTACGACGCCACCGGCCAGCTCCTCACAGCCACCTTCCAGGATTACGCGATGCCGCGCGCCGACGGCATGCCGTCCGTCCAGTTCGAGACGCGCAACGTCCCCTCGACCACCAATGCCTTCGGCATAAAGGGGGCAGGGGAGGCCGGCTCGATCGGCTCTTCGCCCGCGGTCATGAACGCCATCGCCGACGCGCTCTATCGCGCCTACGGCGTCAAGGCCATCGACATGCCCGCCACCCCGCTGCGCGTCTGGGAAACGATCCAGGCCGCGAAGTAGCCGACCGCGAAACTCGCTCGGAAGGCGCCCGCCGCAAAATAATCTATTCCCGCTCTGCGAACCCATGAGACGATGCTGTCATTCTCGCTCGTCGAAGGGGCGCCAACCGGTGGCGACCAGTAGGTGGAGCGGGGATGTGGCGTCCGCGGCTGCCCGAAGGTTTCCGGGCT
>DATCBY010000049.1:0-46339 GCA_036511595.1 Bauldia sp. | reverse complement strand
AGCCCGGAAACCTTCGGGCAGCCGCGGACGCCACATCCCCGCTCCACCTACTGGTCGCCACCGGTTGGCGCCCCTTCGACGAGCGAGAATGACAGCATCGTCTCATGGGTTCGCAGAGCGGGAATAGATTATTTTGCGGCGTAGCGACGGGCGTAGCGGTGACCGAGACCAGTGAGGAGTTCATAGCCGATGGTGCCGGCGCGGGCGGCGACTTCGTCGACCGGTAGGTTGGGACCGAACAGCTCCGCCCAGTCGCCTTCCTCGACGCCCCGAACGGCGGTGACATCGACGGCGATGAGGTCCATCGAGACGCGGCCGATCAAGGCCGCGAAGTGGCCGCGCAGGAAGACGCGGCCGCCGGAGCGGCCATCGCGCGAGGAGGCGGCGCGGTGGTAGCCGTCGGCATAGCCGGCGCCCAGCACGGCAATGCGTCTCTGCGTGGCCGCCGTCTCGGTAGCGCCGTAGCCGACGGTATCGCCGGCGGTCACGTCGCGGACGCGCAGCACGCGTGCTTCCAGTTTTGCCACGGTCTGCAGCGGCGGTTGGCCATCGATGAAGACGGCGCCATAGAGGGCGACGCCGGGGCGCGTCAGATCGAAGTGGTAATCGCGGCCGAGATAGATGCCGCTGGAGTTGGCGAGCGAGGCGGGCACCTGCGGCAGCGCCGAGCGGACGATGCGAAAGGCGGCGAGCTGGCGCGCGTTCAGCGGATGTGCCGGGGTGTCGGCGCAGGCGAGGTGGCTCATCAGGAGCGATGGCGCGAGGGCCGCGATGCGATCAGGGGCGGCGACGAGGTCGCGCGCCTCGGCAGCGGTCAGGCCGAGCCGGTTCATGCCGGTGTCGATATGGATTGCGGCGCCGGTGCTGGCGCCGGCGCGGCGGGCCGCGATCCACGCGTCGATCTCCGTCGGCGAGCCGAGGACAGGGCGGAGGTTGGCGCGGGTCAGCGCCTCGACGCTGCCCGGGATGAGGCCGGCAAGGACATAGATCGTGGCTGCGGGCAGGGCGGCGCGGAGGCGGATGCCTTCCTCGGGCAGGCCGACGAAGAAAGTTCCGCAGCCGGCAGCGGCAAGAGCCTTGCTGGCTTCCAACGCGCCGACGCCGTAGCCGTCGGCCTTGACCACGGCGGCGGTCGTGGCGCCAGGGGCCCTGGCGGCGAGGGTCCGCCAGTTGGCGACCAGCGCGCCAAGGTCGATGGTGAGGCGGCCGCCGGCGAGCTGCTCGGGGATGGATTTGTCGGTCATCGGCGGGAGTGTAGCCACGCGAGGGGGGCGGAGTGCAACGTCCCGCCGCCAGGGCCGTGGCTGCTACCCGGATCCCCGCCCGCGCGGGGATGCGATGCGCGGAGAGAACCGACCCGACGCAACCGGGGTCAGCGCTTAGCGGGGAGATGGAAGCGGCTAGGGCTCGAACGCCACCGGCAGGGAGTCTTCGCTGGCGAGGTTGGAGAAGCGGGTGAGGGTGTCTTCGAAGTGGAGGCGGACGGTGCCGGTGGGGCCGTGGCGCTGCTTGCCAATGATGAGTTCGGCGACGCCGTGGACCTGGCCCATCTGGTCCTGCCACTGGACGTACTCGACCGTGCCGGGCTTCGGCTCCTTGTTCTTCAGGTAGTACTCCTCGCGATAGACGAAGAGGACCACGTCGGCGTCCTGCTCGATGGAACCTGACTCGCGCAGGTCGGAAAGCTGCGGGCGCTTGTCGTCCCGGTTCTCGACCTGACGCGAAAGCTGTGACAGGGCGAGGATCGGTACCGCCAGCTCCTTGGCGAGCGCCTTCAGGGCGTTGGTGATCTCGGTGACTTCCTGCACGCGGTTGTCGCCGCGCTTCGACGAGCCGGAGAGCAGCTGGATGTAATCCACCACGATCAGGTCGAGGCCGCGCTGGCGCTTAAGGCGGCGGGCGCGGGCGGCGAGCTGGGCGATCGACAGGCCGCCGGTCTGGTCGACGTAGAGCGGGATCTTGTTCATGTCGCGGGCGGCGTCGACGATTCGGGCGAACTCGCCCTCGTCGATGCGGCCGCGGCGGATGTTGGCCGACGAGACGCTCGACTGCTCGGCGATGATGCGGGTGGCGAGTTGTTCGGCGCTCATTTCGAGCGAGAAGAAGCCGACGATGCCGCCGTTGACGGTCTTCATCGAGCCGTCGGGCTGCAGCTCGCCCGCCCACGCCTTGGCGATGTTGAAGGCGATGTTGGTGCCGAGGGCGGTCTTGCCCATGCCCGGGCGGCCGGCGACGATGATGAGGTCGGATGCCTGCAGCCCACCCATCAGGCGATCGACGTCTGACAGGCCCGTCGCCATGCCGGAGAGATGACCGTCGCGGCGGTAGGCGTTGGAGGCCATGTCGATGGCGGTATAGAGCGCGGCGTCGAAGCTCTCGAAGCCGGAGCCGAAACTGCCTTTCTCGGCCAGTTCGAACAGGCGCTTCTCGGTGTCCTCGATCTGCGCCTTCGGTGGATTGTCGACCGGCGCATCGTAGGCAACGTTGACCATGTCCTCGCCGATGGTGATGAGCGAGCGGCGGATGGCGAGGTCATAGACGCTGCGGCCGTAATCCTCGGCGTTGATGATGGTGGTGGCTTCGGCGGCGAGACGGGCAAGGTACTGGGCGAGGTTGATGTCGCCGATGGCGAGATCGGCCGGCAGGAAGGTCTTGATGGTGACGGGGGTCGCGACCTTGTTGGCGCGGATGAGCTGGCCGGCGACCTCGAAGATAACGCGATGGACGGGCTCGAAGAAATGCTGCGGCTCGAGGAAATCGGAGACGCGGTAGAAGGCCTCGTTGTTCACCAGGATGGCGCCAAGCAGCGCCTGCTCCGCCTCGACGTTCTGCGGCGCGCTGCGGTAGGCGTCGGCGGTGGCTTCCTGTACTGCGCGGGCCGCGAAGGCCATCTCGGGTATTCTCCTTGACGCATCTCGTCGTCACGCGACGGCATCGCGGCCGGCCCGAAGACCGGCAACAAAAAACGCACTCGTTACGTGGGGAACGCGGGAACCCGAGAACGCAACCACACATCCGCGAAAACGATCTCGTTCCGCGCTCCTTCTGTAGCGGTCGGCCTCCCGACAGGAAAGGTTGCGCGGGCGATAGCGCCCGGTGTCCACAAGCATCGCCGGACATTTTCCGAGGGCGCTTGCGTGTGGCGGATGCGCATCGGAGTTCGCCGATTCGCGAGGCGAAACGAAGGCACGCCAGTCACAAAACGAACTGGCTACTCGCCGGCGAGGCGCAACGGGCGGCGATCGCCGGCGATGTTTTCCTTGTTGCGCAGGGCTTCCTCGGCCTCGCCCATGTAATTGCGGGTCAGCGGCACGGCGAGCTGGTCGCGTGTCAGCTGGACCTGGAAGTTCATCAAGACGCCGGAGCGGAAGGCCATCTCGGAAGCGGCCAGATAAAATTCCCACATGCGGACGAAGCGTTCGGCGTAGAGAGCGAGGACCTCCTCGCGGTGGGCAAGGAAACGCTCGCGCCAGAGGTTGAGGGTCTTGGCGTAATGCAGGCGGAGGATCTCGATGTCGGTGATGAAGAGGCGGCTCTTCTCGATATGCGGCGTGACCTCGGAGAGCGCCGGGATGTAGCCGCCCGGGAAGATGTAGCGGGTGATGAACGAACTGGTGTCGGCCGGCGGCCCGAAGCGCCCGATCGAATGGAGCAGCATGACGCCGTCGGGGGTGAGCAGATTGTGGCATGCCTTGAAGAAGGCGCGGAAGTGGTTGACGCCGACATGCTCGAACATTCCGACCGAGACGATGCGGTCGAACGTGCCCTCGAGGTGGCGGTAGTCCTTGAGCAGGAAGCGCACCTTTGACGAAAGGCCGCGCTCCTCGGCGCGGCGATTGGAAACGGCGAACTGCTCCTCGGAGAGGGTGACGCCAGTGACGTTCACGCCGCAATGCTCGGCCAGGTACATGCCAAGTCCGCCCCAGCCGGAGCCGATGTCGAGCACGCGCTGGCCTGGCTTGAGATCGAGCTTGGCGGCGAGGTGGCGCTTCTTGGCGAGCTGCGCCTCGGCCAGTTCGGTGACGCCATCCTCGAAGTAGGCGCAGGAATATTGCAGGTCGTCATCGAGGAAGAGGGAATAGAGGCGACCGTCGAGGTCGTAGTGGCGATGGACGTTGTCCTTGGCGCGGCCGGGCGTGTTGAACTGGCGGAAGCGGCGGAGAAGGTATCGGGCGTGGCCGATGGCCTTCGACCACCACGGCTCGGCTGCCTGGGTGAGGTTGTCCATGGCGGCGTGGAGGAGATCGGCGATCGACCCCTGCTCGACGACGTAGCCGCCGTTCATGTACTCCTCGCCGAGCTTGAGGTCGGGATTGAGGAGCACGGCACGTTCCGCCCGGTCGCTCAGAAAGCGGATGCGGACCGGGGTGCCGGTTCCGTCTCCGAAGCGATGGGTCGCCCCGTGGGCGTCGACGATTTCCAGCGAACCTCGCAGAAACAAGCGGGGCAGGTAGCTGCGCAGCAGATTGTTCATGGCGAAACCAGGCCGTCACACGGCCCTCTCGATCAGTTGCCCTCGGCAGCTTGGCGCTGCCGACCCGCTATAATGTTAGCCCCGATTGCCGCATGCGCTCAAGTGGTTATGGCCGAGCCGGTTGGGCGTCGGGGAAAATGGCAGCCGCGATCGCGGTTGTTCCGGCGGGTCTAGCGCCGTCCGGAGACGGCAAGCGGACGGTCGTGCCGGTTTGCGCGCGGCGTGCCGTCGTAGATGTAGTCGCGGGTAAGCGGCACCGCGGCGGCATTCTTCGCCAACTGGAACTGGAAGACGCACAGGCCCTGCTCGCGGAAGCCGAACTCGCACACCTGCAGGTAGAACTCCCACATCCGGCAGAACCGCTCGTCGTAGATCGCCGCCGCCTCGGCACGGCGTGCCTGGAAGCGGCGGTTCCATGCCGCCAGCGTCTCGGCGTAGTGCAGCCGCCAGATCTCAAGGTCGGTCAGCCAGAAGCCCTGTTGCTCGATGCGCGGCGCCAGCTCGGACAGGGCCGGCAGGTAGGCGCCGGGGAAGATGTAGCGCTGCATCCACGGATTGATCGGGGCCGGATCGTTCCGCTTGGCGATCGTGTGGATGAGCGCAATTCCGTCCGGCTCAAGAAGCCGGTCGACGTGGCGGAAGAATTCGCGGTAGTGCGACAGCCCGACGTGCTCGAACATGCCGACCGAGACGATGCGGTCAAAGGTGCCTTCCAGAGCGCGGTAATCCCGGTTGAGGAAACGGGCGCGGCGCGCGAGGCCGCGCTGCTCGGCCCGCTGGTTGGAGAGGGTGAACTGCTCGTCGGACAGCGTGACCCCGGTCACGTCCACTCCGAAGTTTTCGGCCAGGTAGATGCCGAGGCCGCCCCAGCCGGAGCCGATGTCGAGCACGCGCTGGCCGGGCTTGAGGTCGAGCTTGGCGGCGAGGTGGCGCTTCTTCGCGGCCTGGGCCTGGTCGAGATCGGTGACGCCTTCCTCGAAATAGGCGCAGGAATATTGGCGGTCCTCGTCGAGGACGAGGTCGTAGAGGCGGCTGTCGAGATCGTAGTGACCGTGGACGTTGCGGCGGGCTCGGGAGGAGTTGTTGTTTTCGAGGAGCTGGCGAAGGCGACGGCGCAGGCGGGACGCGCCCCGCATCCACCATGCCTGCCCGCGCGATCCGATGTTGCGATACAGAAGGGTGACGAAATCGAGGACGGTGCCTGTCTCGATGGCGTAGCCGCCGTTCATGTACTCTTCGCCGAGCTTCATCTCGGGGTCGAGCAAGAGCGCGCGCTCGGCGGCGGCCGATTTGAAGCGGATGCGAACCGGCGTTCCGGAGCCGTCGCCGAAGCGATGCGCGGCGCCGGCCGAATCGATGATCTCGAGCCGGCCTTGCTTGATGGCTCGGGCGAGATAGCCCCGGAGCAGACTGTTCATCGGCGCGTCGCCAAATCTGCGGCCCGCGACCGAGGTCGCGGGCGACGTGCGGTTCATGTTGATCCGCGCGTCGCGATAGTAAGTCCGATTGTGGCGCCGCCTCAAGCCCCCGGAGAACTAGGTCGCGCTTTCCTCGGGTGCGGCGTCGGCGGCATCGGCTTCGTCCTCAGGGAGCCCGGCGCCCGGTTCGAGCAGGTCGGCCGCGGCCGGCGCCTGACGCTCTTCCGCCTCGTCGCGGTCGGCGGCGAGCACGTCCTCGCCGCGCGCCTGGCGGACGGCTTCGTCCTCGCTGCGGGCGACGTTGACGGTGATTTTGGTGTCGACCTCGGGGTGGAGGGCGATGCTGATCTCGTGCAGGCCGATCATCTTGATCGGCTGGTTGAGGGCGATCTGGCTGCGCGCCACGGTGAAGCCGCCAGCCTCGATGACCTCGGCGAGATCGCGCGTGGTCACCGAGCCGTAGAGGTGGCCGGTCTCGCCCGCCTGGCGGACGACGACGAACGACTTGCCGGCGAGCTTGGTGGCGACCTGCTCGGCCTCTGACTTGCGCTCGAGGTTGCGGGCTTCGTGCTGGTGGCGCTCGGCCTCGTACTTCTTGCGGCTGGCCTCGGAGGCGCGCAGCGCCTTGCCCTGCGGCAGCAGGAAGTTGCGGGCGTAGCCGTCCTTGACGCGGACGACTTCGCCCATCTGGCCGAGGGTGGCGATGCGTTCAAGCAGGATGACTTCCATGGGTGGTACTCCGTTCAGTTCGGGAGGGATCGATTGGCGAGGCGCCGGGCGCGGAAGTGGGCGAAATTGTCCACGAGCCCGACGACGATGAGAAGAAGAATGAGGATGCCGGAGAAGATGGCGAGCAGGTAGACGAGAACCAGGATCGGAATGCGCGCGCTCGACCCGAGCGTGGCGGCATGGAGGACTGCGAGGCCGACGAGCAGCAGCCCGCAGGCGAGCGCGCCGGCGAAGGCTTCGGCGATCTGGCCGAGGGCGCCCGGCAGGAGCAACGAGAGCACGACCGCGATCGGGAACCCGATGAGAATCTCGTTAGGGAGGGCAACGCTCCATAGCGGTTCGGGAGGCCGGATGAAACGCGACGAGGCGCGGGCGACGAGGCCGCCGATCCAAAGGTCGAATACCATGATCACCGTAAGCAGCAGCGAGACCATGAACGGAACCAAGGCGACGTAGATGCGCACCATCGGTTCGGTGTCGGCGGCGGTCGGCGGATGGGCCAGCGAGCCGATGCCGACCGCAAGGTCGAGGAAGGCCGCGGTCGCGTCGCTGACCATGGCCTCGGACTGGTAGCCGGTGATCAACCCGACGACGACGGCGGCAAGTGCCGCAACAACGGTGACCTGCAACAGCAGGCGGCTCAGCGGGTACCACTGCAGGCCGGCGTCGCCGTTGCCCTGCGGGCGGGTCAATCCGACGAGGCGGGCGAGCCAGACGATTGGAATTCCGAACAGGCAAAGGAAAATTGCGGGTGCGGCGACGCTTGCCGGGTAAATCAGCGAGACGACGATCGCGGCGGTGGCTGCGGCGGTGGCGCCGGCGAGCGTGCCCCAGCCGAGCGTGACGATGGCGAGCGGCAGGCCGGTCAGCACGAATAGGGGAAAGGCCAGCACGGTGCCGCTGGCGGGCGCCAGAAATAGGAGCGCCGCCGCAAGCCCGGCCGCTATGCCGATGAGGATCGTCTGCACCATCGCTGTCCCGCCTTTCGAGCGGTTAGAGGCGGGTCGGCACCGCTGCCGCCACACCCCAACTTGAGAAGTCGCGAACGGGAACGTCCCGTTCGCGGGATCGGATGCCGCTTACCTGATGACGTAGGGCAGCAGGCCGAGGAAGCGGGCGCGCTTGATCGCCCTGGCGAGGTCGCGCTGCTTGTTGGCGGACACCGCCGTGATGCGCGACGGCACGATCTTGCCGCGCTCGGAAATGTAGCGCTGCAGCAGGCGGGCGTCCTTGTAGTCGATCTTCGGAGCGTTGGCGCCGGAGAACGGGCAGGTCTTGCGGCGGCGGAAGAAGGGTCGGCGTGTCGGAAGCTGGTTGATGTCGACCATTAGTCTGCTCCTCCAACGTCGGCGTCGCCATCACCGCGCGGGCGATCGCCAAAGTCGCGGCGCGGCGGGCCACGGTCGCGGTCGCCGAAGTCGCGGCGCGGGCCGCGGTCGCGATCGCCGAAGCGACCGCCGGGGCGATCGCCGCGATCGTCGCGGTCGCTCTTGCGCAGCATTGCAGAGGGACCTTCCTCGTGCTCCTCGACGCGGATGGTGAGAAAACGGATGACGTCCTCGTTCAGACGCTCCTGACGCTCGACCTCGGCGACGGCGGCGGGCGGCGCGTCGATGTTGAGGAGCGTGAAGTGCGCCTTGCGGTTCTTCTGGATGCGGTAGGTGAGGGACTTGAGGCCCCATGCCTCGACCTTGGCGATCTTGCCGCCGGCGCCCTCGATGACGCCCTTGAACTGCTCGACCAACGCTTCAACCTGCTGGGTCGAGACGTCCTGTCGCGCCATGAATACGTGTTCGTACAGAGGCATTGCGGCCTTTCCTTTGTTCGCCGGCGCTAAGCCTCTCCGAAGCCTAAGGAAAGGCTTGCGGTGAACCTTCGTGAGCGGGAACACCGGAAGCCGGATCGCCTATCGACCCTACGGCCCTAAAGCCGCCTTCCGTTCAGTCCCCGGCCGGGGTCCCATCGGGACGGCGCGGGTTATACGCGAAAGCGGCGGGTTTGCAAGGTGCCGACCAGTGCGGGGAGAAGGCGGAAACGTCGGGTGCGTCTGGCGGCCGGATTGAAAGGGCGGTGGTCAGGTGCGGTGCCTCAATCCCGGCGCGATCCCGATCTAGATGATGGCGATAGCGGCGGTTTGGTCGCCGGGTCGGGCTTTGCGTCCGGTCATCGGCGCTCATCTGAAATCCGGATTCATCATGTGCGAGTGTCATAGTTCCGGCGTGAGCCGGCGGCGGCTGCTTGGCGGGCTGGTGGCGGGGCTCGGCGCGGCGGCCTTTGCCGGCGCGGCGCGGGCGGCGCCTCTTGGCTGCTTCAATGCGGCGGCGCTGGCGGCCCAACCGGGAGAATGGGCTGAGCGTCATGCGACCGCCGCCGACGCTTTCGTCATGCCGGCGGCGGCGGAGGCGGCTCCGCCGGTGACGGGTGCGATGGCCGGGATCGTCCGGCGCGTGAACCTGCCTGCCGGCGAAAAGGCGATCGCACTGACCTTTGATCTTTGCCAGACGCGGAGCCCGATCGCCGGATATGACGGCGCGATCGTCGATCTCCTGCGCGCCAACAAGGTGCCGGCGACTTTCTTTCCAGCCGGTCGCTGGCTGGAGACGCACGGGGCGCGGGCCCAGCAGCTTGCCGCCGATCCGCTGTTCGTGCTGGGCAACCACAGTTTCGACCATCCGGACCTGCATGCGGCGGCGGCCGAGCGGATCGTGAGCGAGGTGCTGATGACGGAAACCTCGCTGGCCGAAACGCGGCAGGCAGCGGCTAATGCCTGCGGCACACCGGTCGCGGCGCCGATGCGGCTCTTCCGTTTTCCCTACGGCTCGTGCGCCGACACCGGTGCGGCGATGGTGAACGGGATCGGGTCGGTGGTCATCCAGTGGGACGTGGTCTCGGGCGATCCTGACGGGACCAGCGCTGCGACGATCACGTCCAATGTGCTGCGCGCCATCAAGCCGGGCTCGATCGTCGTGATGCACGCCAACGGGCGCGGCACCCACACCGCCGAGGCGCTGGCGCGGCTGGTGCCGAAACTGCGCAGCGAGGGCTTCCGCTTCGTGATGGTGCCGGAGCTGCTGGCGTCCGGCACGCCGCAGGCGGCATCGGAATGCTTTATCGAGCGGCCCGGCGACACGCTGCGCTACGACGACCGCGTCGCGCATCACGCGCCGGCAGAGCTGCGCCCGACCCATCCGGCGACTTGACAGCCTGCGGCGGCGGGGCTGAATCCGCCTGACGTTTCAGGAGGACAACATGAAGCTGCCGACGTTTCCGGTCGAGGGCGGATGCCAGTGCGGCGCCGTGCGGTTCCAGATCACCGCCGGGCCGATGGGCGTCTACAATTGCCACTGCAAGGACTGCCAGCGCTTCAGCGGCAGCACGCACACCATTTCGGTCATCGTGAAGCGCGAGGACATGACGGTGCTGCGTGGCGACCTGCACACGTTCGACAAGGCGGCCGACAGCGGGCGCACGGTGCGCATGATGGGCTGCATAAAATGCGGGACGAAGGTGTGGAACGAACCTCTGTCGTACGGCGCGCTCATGGTGATGAAGGCGGGGACGCTAGACGACATGAGCTGGGCCAAGCCGATCGGCAACATCTGGACGGCCAGCAAGGCACCGTGGGTCGAGATCGACGACAGCGGGCCGAATTTTCCGGGGCAGCCGCCGGACCGGCAGCCGCTGTTCGATGCGTGGGCGCGAGCGGTGGCCGCGGGGTAGGGCGGCGGTAGCACGGCCGGCTTGACACTTCCCCCTCGCCAAGGCTCAAAGGCCGCCTATCGAGGGGGAGAATCCCGGCAACAGTCCGGGACGACTTGCAAGGGCGCGGATGACGGTTGCTTTCACCTTTCCCGGGCAGGGAAGCCAGACGGTCGGCATGGGCAAGGCGCTGGCCGAGGCGTTCTTCGAGGCCAACGCCGTTTTCGAAGCGGTTGACGAGGCGCTCGGCGAGAAACTCTCCGACATCATCTTCAACGGCTCGATCGAGACGCTGACGCTGACCGAGAATGCGCAGCCGGCGCTGATGGCGGTGAGCCTCGCCACCATGCGGGTGCTGGAAGCACGCGGCATCCGTATCCACGACAGGATCGCGTTCGTCGCGGGTCATTCGCTCGGCGAATACTCGGCGCTCGCCGCCGCCGGTAGTCTGTCGGTGGCGGACGCGGCGCGGTTGTTGCGCACGCGCGGGCGCGCGATGCAGCGGGCCGTGCCGGTCGGCACCGGCGCGATGGCGGCGCTGCTCGGAATGGAACTCGACGGCGCGCGTGAGGTCGCCGCCGAAGCGGCCCAGGGCGAGGTGTGCGCAGCGGCCAACGATAACGGCGGTGGCCAGGTGGTGATCTCCGGCGCCAAGGCGGCGATCGAGCGGGCGCTCGACATCGCGAAGGCGAAGGGGGCAAAGCGCGCCATTCTTCTGCCGGTGAGCGCGCCTTTCCACTGCGCGCTGATGGCGCCGGCGGCGAAGGTCATGGAAGCGGCGCTGGCCGAGGTGAATATCATTGCGCCGCGGGTGCCGCTGGTTGCCAACGTGCTCGCCGCGCCGATCAGCGATCCGGCCGAGATTCGCAAGCGGCTAGTGGAGCAGGTGACCGACCTGGTGCGTTGGCGGGAATCGATGGCGTGGCTCGGCGGCGCCGGCGTGACGACGTTTGTCGAGGTTGGGGCGGGCAAGGTGCTGTCGGGTCTCGCCAAGCGCATCGTCGCTGGAGCCGAGACGTTTTCGGTGGGCACGCCGCAGGAAATCGACGCGCTGGTCGCGAAGCTCGCGTGAAGCGGAGAGGGTGGGGACAATGTTCGGATTGACCGGCAAGCGCGCTCTCGTTACCGGCGCCAGCGGTGCCATCGGCGGGGCGATCGCGCGCGCGTTCCACATGCAGGGCGCATCCGTGGCGCTGTCCGGCACCAAGGTGGCCGCCTTGGAGGCGCTGGCGGCTGAACTTGGCGACCGGGTCGCGGTGACGCCCGCCGATCTCGCCAAGGCGGCCGAGGTCGAGAAACTGATACCGGACGCGGAAGCGGCGCTTGGCGGCGAGATCGACATTCTGGTGAACAACGCCGGCATGACCAAGGACATGCTGTTTGCGCGCATGTCGGATGAGGACTGGCAGGCGGTGCTAGACGTCAACCTGACCGCGGCCTTCCGGCTATCGCGTGCCGCCTTGCGCGGCATGATGCGGCGGCGGTCGGGGCGCATTGTCTCGATCAGCTCGGTGGTGGCTGTCGTCGGCAACCCCGGCCAGGCAAACTACTCGGCGTCGAAGGCCGGGCTGATGGCGATGACGCGTTCGCTTGCTGCCGAGATTGCCAGCCGCAACGTCACCGTCAACTGCGTGGCGCCGGGATTTACCGCTTCGGCAATGACCGACGCGCTCAACGAGAAGCAGAAGGCGATGATCATGGAGCGGGTGCCGGTGCGCCGGCTTGGAACGCCCGCCGAGGTCGCCGGCGCGGTCGTCTACCTGGCGTCCGACGAAGCCGCCTACGTCACTGGCCAGACGATCCACGTCAACGGCGGTATGGCGATGATCTGACAGGGAAATTCGCTTCGCTGGCGTGCCTTGCGAAGGGTGGCGGGGAGGCTTTCCGCGTGGCTGGCAAAGGCCCGGAAAGTATGTTACGAGGCAGCACAATACCGTTGCCGGCAGCGTATTTTCCGGCCGGTTATCACGGTTGAACTGCATAGATTTTCGTGGGTACTTCCTCCGGTTTCATGCAGGAGCCGCCAATGATCGCTTGCGGGGCGAGAGCTCTTTCGGGATGATCACAAGCTGAGGCAATTGAGGTTCTGCATATGAGCGATATCGGTGACCGGGTGAAGAAGATCGTGGTCGAGCATCTCGGCGTGGAAGCCGACAAGGTAACGGACGGCGCCAGTTTCATCGACGACCTCGGCGCCGACAGTCTCGACACGGTCGAACTCGTCATGGCCTTCGAGGAAGAGTTTGGCGTCGAGATTCCGGACGATGCGGCGGAGACCATTCTGACGGTTGGCGACGCTGTCAGCTTTCTGGAAAAGAACACCGCCTGAGCAGTCAATAAGACGGCGCCCGCGACCCCGGTGACGCCGGGCCGGCAAGCTGTCGTGCCACCGGGAAACGCATCATGAGACGGGTCGTGGTTACGGGCCTCGGCATGCTGACGCCGCTCGGTTGCGGCATCGAGACTTCGTGGGCGGCGGTCATCGGCTCGCGAAGCGGCATCAGCGCCATCACCGATTTCCAGGCGGACGATCTTACCTGCCGGATCGCGGGAACACTGCCGAAGGGCTCGAAGAGCGAGGGCAAATACAGCCCCGACGACTGGATGGAGCCGAAAGAGAGCCGCAAGGTCGACCCCTTCATCGTCTATGCGGTCGCTGCCGCCGATCAGGCGCTGGACGATGCCGGCTGGCATCCGGAAGGCCGCGACGACCAGATCGCAACCGGGGTGCTCATCGGCTCGGGGATCGGCGGCCTGCAGGGCATCGAGGAAGCGTCGTTGACGCTGCGCGATCGCGGGCCGCGGCGGATCAGCCCGTTCTTCATTCCCGGCCGGCTGATCAACCTGGCTTCCGGCCAGGTCTCCATCCGTCACGGCCTGCGCGGGCCAAACCACGCCGTCGTCACCGCGTGCTCGACGGGGGCGCACGCCATCGGCGACGCCAGCCGCCTGATTGCCCTCGGCGATGCCGACGTGATGGTTGCCGGCGGCACTGAATCGCCCGTCTCCCGGCTGGCCGTCGCCGGCTTCGCCGCCTGCAAGGCGCTGTCCACCCATTTCAACGATCGCCCGACCGAGGCTTCGCGTCCGTACGATCGCGACCGCGACGGCTTCGTCATGGGCGAAGGGGCCGGCGTCGTCGTGCTGGAGGAGCGCGAGCACGCGCTTGCCCGCGGCGCGAAGATATACGGCGAGGTCGTCGGCTATGGGCTTTCGGGAGATGCGCATCACATCACGGCGCCGGCGGAGGATGGCGACGGCGCCGAGCGCTGCATGCGCATGGCGATGAAGCGTGCCGACATCAAGGCGGACGACATCGACTACATCAACGCGCACGGCACCTCGACCATGGCCGACGAGATCGAGTTGCATGCCGTCGAGCGCGTGGTGGGCAATGCCGCCGGCAAGATTTCAATGTCGTCGACCAAGTCGGCGACCGGGCACCTGCTCGGCGCCGCCGGGGCGGTCGAGGCGATCTTCTCGCTGCTCGCCATCCGGGACAACATCGCTCCGCCGACGCTGAACCTGGACAATCCCTCGGTCGTGACCGCCATCGACCTGGTTCCGCACACGGCGCGCAAGCGTCAGATCGATGTTGCACTGTCCAATTCGTTCGGTTTCGGAGGCACCAATGCGTCGCTGGTATTCCGCCGTCACCGTCTAAACTGACACCCCTTCCCGTTTTTGCCGCATTAGGTGCTACAGTCGCGGCGCGCCGCGGAAAATGGCGATTTTTTGGGGGGCCGTAGCAGAGAGTTGCGTGGCATGGCCGAAGTACGGATGGACTATCGCCGTGGCAGCTACGGCGACGATTCCGAGATCCTGTCGCAACGCCTCACGTCCTCGCTTGGGCGCGCGTCGCCGAGGAGCCCGACCGAGGCGCTGCAACCGGAAGCAATTCCACCGCCGCCGGCGCGCTCGCAGGCTGCGCGCCATCCGCTCGTCGTCTTCTTCAACTTCATCCTGACCGTGGCCATCGTCGGCGTCGTCGCCCTCGTTGGCGGCGTTTTCGCCGCCAAGATGCAGTTCGATCGGCCGACGGCGCTCGACCAGCCGCGGGCGATCACGGTCGACCACGGCGTCAGCGTCGGCGGGATCGCCGAGCAACTGCAGAAGGACGGACTGATCGGCTCGAAGTGGCTGTTCGTCGGCGGCGTGCTGCTCGCCCATCAGCAGGGCAACTTGAAGGCCGGCGAGTACCTCATCCCGGCGCACGCCTCGATGCGCGACATCATGGATGCGATGGTCACCGGCAAAGGCATTCTCTACTCGGTGTCGATCCCGGAGGGACTGACCAGCCAGCAGATCGTCGATCGCCTGAATTCGGAAGACATCCTCGTCGGCGACATCAAGGCCATGCCGGCCGAGGGATCGCTGCTGCCCGAGACCTACAAGTTCACGCGCGGCGACACCCGGCAGAGCATCATCGACCGCATGGAGCGCGAGCGCGACAGCGTGCTTGCCGACGTGTGGGCGCACCGGGCCGCCGATTTGCCGGTCAAGACGCCGCAGGATCTGGTGGTGCTCGCCTCGATCGTCGAGAAGGAAACGGCGCTGGCGGATGAGCGCAGCCGGGTGGCGGCCGTCTTCGTCAACCGTCTGAAGCTCAACATGCGGCTGCAATCCGATCCGACGGTGATCTACGGGCTCTTCCAGGGAGCCGGCAAACCTTCCGGCTATACGCTGACGCGCGCCGACGTCGAGAAGCAGACGCCCTTCAACACCTACGCCATCAGCGGACTGCCGCCGGCGCCAATCGCCAATCCGGGGCGGGCGTCGCTGGAAGCGGTTGCCAACCCGTCGCGGACGCGGGATCTCTTCTTCGTCGCCGACGGCAGCGGCGGCCACGCCTTTGCCGAGACCTACGAAGCGCACCTGAAGAACGTGGCGCGCTGGCGGGACATCAATGCCAATACCGGCGCGGCGATCGCCGGCGATGCGGGGGCGCCGGAGGCCAACTCCGCCGCTCCGGCGCCGGCTGCTACTACGCCGGTCATCATCAAGCCGACGGCTACGAAGCCGGGGGTGTCGCGAATCATCACGCCGGCCGCTCCGGCGGGGCCGGCGCCCGCGGCGGGGGACAATGAGCCCATGACGTTGACGCCAATTCCGACGATCGATCCGAACGCGCCCGATCCGGAAGGCGCGGCCGGGCAGTAGCCTCAAGCGCCCGGCGGGTCTGCCGGGCCTTGAATCGGTTAGCCTGGGCGGGTTTGATGGGTCACGCCTGAGGGGCGCAGCGATTCTCTATCCCGGGGCGCGCGATGCCTTTGTCCAGCATGACCGGCTTTGCCCGTACCGACGGGAGCGGCGGCGCCTATCGCTGGACGTGGGAACTGCGCAGCGTCAACGGCAAGGGGCTCGACGTTCGCCTGCGGCTGCCGCCGGGATTCGAGCAACTCGAAGCCATGAGCCGCGAGCGCATCGGCGCCGCACTGGTGCGCGGCAACATCCAGGCGACGCTGACCATGCAGCATCAGGCGGGCGCCGGCTGCGTCAAGGTCAACGAAGAGGTGCTCGCCGAGATGATCGCGGCGATGGAACGCATCGGCAAGAAAATTTCGGCGGCGCCGCCGACACTCGACGGCATCCTGGCGCTGCGCGGCGTGCTGGAGACGGTGGACGAGGCCGACGATGAGGCGGGGCGGACGGCGATGATGGCGCGGATTCTGACAGATCTCGACGCAGCGGTGGCGGGGCTGGTCGCCGATCGCCGGCGCGAGGGGAGGGCGATCGGCGCGGTGCTGAGCAGCCGGCTCGACGAAATGGCGCGGCTGGCGCACGCCGCGGAAACTTCTCCGGCGCGGACGCCGGAAGCGATCCGCACGCGACTTGCCGAGCAGATCGCGGCGCTCACGGCGACCAGCACCGGGCTCGACCCCGACCGGCTGCACCAGGAAGCGGTGATCATCGCCACGCGTGCCGACATCCGCGAGGAGCTTGACCGGCTCGCGGCGCACAACGAGGCGGCGCGGGGGATGCTCGCCGAAGATGGCCCGATCGGCCGGAGGATGGATTTCCTGGCGCAGGAGTTCAACCGCGAGGTCAACACCCTTTGCGCGAAGTCAAACGATCGCGGCCTGACCTCCATCGGGCTCGAGCTCAAGGCGCTGGTCGATCAGTTCCGCGAGCAAGTCCAGAACCTGGAGTGACGATGGCCGAGACCGTGAACCTGCCGCGGCGTGGCGTCATGCTGGTGCTATCCTCGCCGTCGGGGGCAGGCAAATCTTCGATCACTCGGGCGCTCATGCAGGAGGAGCGCGAGCGCCTGTTCCTGTCGATCTCCGTGACCACGCGGGCGCGGCGGTCAAGCGAGGTGGAGGGCATCCACTATTATTTCATCGACGGGGAGCGCTTCGGCCGGATGCGCGACGGCGGCGAACTGCTCGAATGGGCGGAGGTGCACGGGAACCTCTACGCGACACCGCGCGTGGCGGTAGAGCAGGCGCTGGCGCGAGGGCTCGACGTGCTCTTCGACATCGACTGGCAGGGCACGCAGCAGCTGGCCGCCGCCATGCGCGACGACGTGGTCACCATCTTCATCCTGCCGCCCAGCATGGCAGAGCTGCAGGCGCGGCTGGAGCGGAGGGCGGAGGACAATGCCGGCGCGATCGCCAAGCGGCTTGGCAATGCCGCCAGCGAGATGAGCCACTGGACCGAGTACGACTACATCGTCGTCAACGACGATCTCGGCAGGGCGCTGGGTGCGGTGCGCGCGGTGCTGGCGGCGGAGCGGGTGAAGCGGGTTCGGCAAACCGGCATGGCGGAATTCGTCGCCAGGCTGACGGCATCGCGTTAGGGCACGCCGCTACCGACGGCGTTGGCGAGCGCCACGAAGCCGGCGACGTCGATCTCCTCGGCCCGGCGGGTCGGCTCGATGCCGGCGGCGGCAAGCAGCGGCAGCGGGTCCATGCCCAGCGACTTCAGGCTCTGGCGCAACATCTTGCGGCGCTGGCCGAAGCCGGCGGCGACGACGCGCTCCAGCATGGCGGGATCGCAGGCGAGCGGCGCCAGACGCGGAACGAGGCGGACGACCGAAGAGGTGACCTTGGGCGGCGGCGTAAAGGCGCTCGGCGACACGTGGAACAGAATGTCGGCCTCCGACCGCCAGCCGGCGAGCACGCTCAGGCGACCGTACGTCTTCGAGCCCGATGGCGCCACGATGCGCTCGGCGACCTCGCGCTGGAACATGAGGGTCAGCGATTCGAACCACGGTGGCCACGGCTCGGTCTGCAGCCAGCCGACGAGCAGGGGGGTGGCGACGTTGTAGGGCAGGTTGGCGACGACCAGCGTGCGCCCGCGAGCGAGGGCAGCCATGTCGACGGCGAGGGCGTCGGCGGCAACAATGGTCAGTCGGCCGGGGTAGCGCACCGCGATTTCGGCGAGCGCGGCGAGGCAGCGCTCGTCGCGCTCGATGGCGACGACGTGGGCGGCGCCTGCGGCGATGAGGGCGCGGGTCAGGCCACCCGGACCGGGGCCGACCTCGACGACGGTGGCGCCGGCAAGATCGCCGGCAGCGCGCGCGATGCGGGCGGTGAGGTTGAGGTCAAGGAGGAAGTTCTGGCCGAGCGATTTTTTGGGCGCGATGGCGTGACGGGCGATCACATCGCGGAGCGGCGGCAGATCGTCGATCTGGCTCACTTCGCCGGGGTCGCCGCTGCCGCCCGCGTCGTCGCGGCTTCGTTGCGGCAAAGTTCGGCCGCGAGGCGAAGGGCGGCGGCGAGGCTGGCCGGATCGGCCTTGCCGGACCCGGCGATATCAAATGCGGTGCCGTGGTCGGGCGAGGTGCGGATGAAGGCGAGGCCGAGCGTGACGTTGACGGTCTGGCTGAAATTGATGGTCTTTGCAGGTATCAGCGCCTGGTCGTGATACATGCAGATCGCGGCATCGTAGGTGGCTCGCGCGTGGGGATGAAACATCGCGTCGGCCGACAGCGGACCGCGCGCGTCGATGCCGGCGGCGGCAAGGCGGGCGACGGCGGGTCGTACGATGCGCTCATCCTCGTCGCCCATGGTTCCATGCTCGCCGGCGTGGGGATTGAGACCAGCGACCGCGAGGCGCGGCCGTGGAACGGCGAAGCGACGCTGGAGTTCGCGCGCAACGGTAGTGGCGACCTCGACGATGAGGGACTCGCTGATCGCCTGAGCGACGGCGGCGAGGGGAAGGTGGATGGTAACCGGAACGGCCTTCAGTTCCGGCCCGGCAAGCATCATCACCGGCCGCGCCTGCTCGCCCGCCCAGGCGGCGGACAGAGTGCCGAGGAATTCGGTATGGCCGGGATGCTGGAAGCCGGCGTCGTAGAGCGTCTTCTTGGAGATCGGGTTGGTGACGACGGCGCTCGCCGCGCCGGCGCGGACATCGCCGACGGCGCGGGCGATGGCCTCGATAACGGCCTGGGCATTGCGCGGATCGGGCTTGCCGGCCTCGGCGCTCACGGCGGCATTAAGCGGCACCACGGGAATCGCACGGGCGAACGCGGCGACGGCTTCGCCGGGCGCTACCGTCTCGATCGGGCAGGCGAGGCCGAGCTGGCGCGCGCGGGCGGCGACGAAGGAAGGGTCGGCCAGAAAATAGAAGGGGGGCAGCGCGAACTCCTCGCGCCGCCGCCAGGCGGCCAGTGTCACGTCCGGGCCGATGCCCGACGGTTCGCCCATGGTGAGAGCAAGAGGCCGCATGGCGAAAGGCTCGGGCGCCATGCGCGCGTCCTCAATGATACTCGATGATGGCGCGATCGCGCAGTTCCTTGAGGTAGTCGGCTCCGAGGCCGGTTGCCTGTTTGCCGTAGAGGTCGTTCTCGGCTTCGGCGCGCGCCGCATCGGCATTGTGGATGTCGCGCGTAGCGCACACGGCGATCAACTGGATACCTTGCTCCGTCTGCGTCGGCGCGCCGGCCTCGCCGACCGGCGTCTTCAGCACAGCTTCGCTGTCGGGACCGGTCATTTCGGTCGACTGGTGGCGCCCCATGTCTTTGACCACCACGCCCCGCAGCAGCTTGGCCTGGTCGAGGCTCTTGTCGCAGCCGGCAAACCGTGGCCGGTAGGCCTGCGCTTCGTTTCGCCGCCGCGCATAGTCCGCGGGCGGCGAGCCTTTGGGCACGACGAAGATAATCTGCTGTAGCGTATATTCGGAGACCTTGACCCCGTCGGCACCGCCTTTCGCAGCGACCGCAGCGCTGAGGTCTTGCGCGGTGACCTGCGCCTTGCTCTGGACGCGCTGCTTTACCAACGTCTGCCAGGTCATCTGGACGGCGATTCGTTTCTTCAGAGTGGCGGCGTCCACGCCCTGGCTGGCGAGCGCTTTGGTCATACCGGCGGCCGACAGTTTCAGCCGCTGGGCGATACTGGCAAAGGCGGCATCGACCTGGGCGTTCGGAATGCTGACGCCGTGCCGCGCCGCCTCGAGCATTTCCAGCGTCTCGTCGATGAGTTCCTCGGTCACCGCCTTGGTGCCGCCCGTCTTGCCTCCGCCGAGCTTTTCCAGACGCACGCGCTGGGCGACGTCGTAATCGGTGATCGGCACATCGTTGACGAGTACCGGGATCGAGCTGTTGCTGGTCGGTTTGGTCAGGGGCGCAGCGGCAGCCGGGTCTGGCTTGACGACGGCTGCGGCAGCGGCAGCCTTGCCGCCCCCGAAGAGGCCGCCGACGCTGTCGGCGCAGCCGGAAAGAGCGATGGCCATGCCGACGAAAGCCGCAAGCGACAGCGCGCCCTGACGAAGCGATGAACTCACAGGCCCGGTTCCGAAGACGCGCTCCGCCGCAAGCGGAACTCATGACTAAGCCGGCAGACTACCACGCGCGGGCAGCCGCAGACGAGGGCGGGGGAAGGATCGTGATCTTCATCATCGCGCCGTCATAGTCCGCCGAAATCAGGCGAATTGATGGGAGGTCGGGCCGACGGCAACCGTCAATTGTTCAGATTGCCGAGATTGGTGGTCACGCTGCCGGTACCGAAGGTGCGCAGCGCCAGTCGGAAGTTGAGCCACTGGTTGGGCTCGTCGGTGACGATCGACTGGCTGTAGGCGACCGACATGGTGAGACACTCGTTGTCGAATGCGATGCCGAAGCTGTCGCCGGCGATAGCGGCGCCCGTGATGTCGTAGGTCAGCGTTCCGAAGGCACGCCAGTTTTCAGAAAGGTTGACCGACGCGGCTCCGCGCAGCACCGAGGCCGAGGTCGCGAGGTTCAAGGGATTCTGGCGCAGATAGAGGTAGCTTGCCGAGGTGGTGACCGGGCCAAGCGCCGTCGTCGCCTGGAGCTCGGCACGATTGAGGTTGAGGTCGCCGCTACCGAAGCGGGTGTTGGCGCTGAACTGCGGTCCGAGACCGGTGTTGACCGTCATGCCTGCGACATAGTCCGAAAACGTGTTCTCGAGCCCGGAGTCAATGCCGACGCCCGACACCGGGTCGGTGGCGAAAGAATTGAGACCGGCGACCTGGATCGACTCGCCAAGCGTTGCATCCAGCGACGCGCCGCTGGTGAAGGTGCCGTTGTAGTGGATGCCGAGGTTGGCGCGGGTGCCGCCCTCGACACGGTCGAAGCCCGAGAATTTGTCGTGTTCGAACAGGTTGGACGGGTCGAATACCAGGCTCTGCGCGTCGTTGTTGGGGAGCAACCCCGGATCGGTTTCATCGGGGCGCACGATGATCTGCGCAATCGGCTCAATGATGTGGGTGCCGTGCGGCGTCGTAGCCAGAATAGGGAGGCTCCAGTCGACGCCGACGGCAGGCATGAAGCGGAGGACCGTTCCATTGTCGATCAGGCTTGGGGCGGCGGATGTTCCATCCAGGAAGAAAGCATCGCCACGGAGCGAGGCGAACGGCGTGATGACCTGGCCCATCGGACCGACGAAACGCCGTTGCCAGTCGACTTCCTGGGTCGCCCGAACCGCGCTGCCGGCTGTGCCCTCGTAGTAAGCAGGGGCCGTGAAATAGGGATCGTCGGCCGTCCGCACGACATTGGCGACGTTGGAGGTGTAGGTGAGCTCTCCGCCGAGGATCTGATTGTCGCCAATGCGGTTGTAGTCGATCACCGGGGCGACCACGGCCTGGCGGTCCTGATCGTATTGCGCCGGGTTGACGACCGTCGGCGAGGACTGGTCAGTCAGCACCTGGAAATACGACGCCCGCGCCTCAAAGAAATCGCGGTCGCCGATGCCGGTAAGGTGAACCGTCGAGGTGGTAATGGCGGTGTCGGCAGTGAGAACGCCGTAGTCGCGCGTGAACTCGCGGTCGGTTGACAGCGTCCCGTCCCAGCCCAGTGTCCAGTCACGGTTGAGGGCAAACAAGCCCGTCGTCCGGACGCCGCCGCGCAGGGTGCGGTTGGCAGGAGAACCGGCGATGAAGGCATTCGGATCAAGCTGGTAGATGCCCGCGGCATCGATCGTGTACTCGCCGTTAGCGAGGCGCTGGCGCCACTCGGCGTCGGCAAGCAGGCCCTGGCGCGAGAAGATGGCGGGCGCGAGCGTCAGATCGTAGCTCGGCGCCAACGCCCAGTAATAGGGGATGGAAGCGAACGCGCCTGTGCGCCCGGTGTAGCCGGCAGTCGGCACCAGGAAACCGCTCTTGCGCGTGACCGAGGGGTCGGCGATCGAGAAGTACGGCAGCGTAGCGATCGGGTGGCCGAAGAATTCAACCTGCGCGTCGGTGAAGTCGACCACGTGGTTCTGGTGATTGACCACGATTTTGGCGGCCTTCACCTGCCACAGCGGCGGCTTCTCCGGGTGCTGAACGCACGGCTCGCAGGCGGTGTAGGTACCGTTGATGAACGTAGTGGTAATGCCGCCGCTGCGCTCGGCGCGCTCGGCGGCGAAGTGCGTGCGCTGCGGCGTGTCGACCCGCAGCGACTGCACGAAACCGTCGCGGAAGTTGTCGGTGATATCGACGTAGTCAGAGTAGACCGCGGCGCCCGACGGATCGACGAGCTGCACGTCGCCGGTAGCGATCAGGCGGCCGGTGGCCTTGTTGTAAACGACCTTCGCCGCCTGCAGCGTGTATCCACCATAGTAGATCTTCACATTGCCGACGGCGGCGACGCTGTTGTGATCGTAGTCGTAGACCAGCTGGTCGGCCTCGACGAGCATCTTCTCGTCCTTGCCGATCGCCGGGGCGGCGAAGGGAAGGCTGAACTGGGTGCCGGCATTGTCTGCGGTGGCGGTGGCAGTGGCGGCATGCGCCGAAGGGGCGGCAACGAAAGCGAGAATGCAAACGCACAGCGCCGCGGCAACGGCGGCGATCAATGCCGCACGCCCCCGCGTCGGTGGAATGACGTGGCGCAGACGCGCCCCCCTCATCCGTCCTCCAGATGCAGCAATACCGTGATCCCGACGAGTGTCGCCACGATCGCAGGTAGCCAGGCTGCCAGCGGTGGCGGCACAATGCCGCCACTCCCCAAATCCCAAGATATATTGGTCACAACATAAAGCATGAAGCCCACCCCCACACCAGTAATAATCACGCGTCCGAGATCGCGGGAACGCGAGAACCTGAGCGAGACGTTGGCGGCTATAAGTACCATTGCCAAAAGGAGAATCGGGCGCGAGAGCAGTACGTTATACTGCAGGTCGTAGCGGGCCGAAGAAAGTCCCGCCCGGCGTGCGGCTTGCGACAGCGAGGGCAACGACCAAAACGAAACCGAATCAAGCTGCAAGAAGGTTTGCTTCACCTCATTTGACGTCAGATTGGTGGAAAGCACGTATTCATCGACGTGTTCGGGGTTGGCATTGATGGCGGTCACTGTTGCGTTTTCGAGACGCCATTCGCCGGGGAAGAAATGGGCGCGCGGAGCATCGACGCGCGCCTGAAAATGCTCGTTGGCGTCGAAGACGTAGGCCGTGACCCCGAGCAGGCCGAGGCCCTCATCGAAGGACTGCGCGGAACCGATGATCGATTCGGTTCCCTTGGCCGCCTGGCGGACCCATACCGGACCGCGGTTGTCGGTGTTCTCGACCGGCTTGGCGCCGCCGTTGAAGACGTCGCCGGCCAGGCGATCGGAGACGCCGAGCAGGTAGGAAGCGGCGGGATTGTAGACCGCGGTGGCGACGACGCCGAAGAGCAGGCCAACGATGCAGGCCGGCAACAGGAACTGCCACGCCGAAACGCCGGCGGCGCGGGCGACGACCACCTCAAGCCGACGATTGGCGATAACGAAGGCGGCAATCGATCCATAGAGAACGGCGAAGGGCAGCGAGTCTTCCGAGATGCTCGGCACCTTGAAGATGGCAACCACCGCCAGCAGCAGGCCGGCGCTGGCCTCGCCCTTGAAGGCGCGATTGAAGAATTCAAAATAGGTGACGGCGGCGATGAGCAGGAAGGCGAGCGCGAAAATCGCCCCGACCATCTTGGCGAAGTGGCGGGCGAAGTAGAAGGAAAGGGTGCGGCCCAACATGGCTGTCGCTCCTAGCCCGCAGGCGCCGACGCGTCGCGCGTCATGATGCCACTCGCCCGCGCGAACAGCCGCTCGCCAAGCGAGACGACCCAGTCCGGTGGCCGTAACTGGACTCCGGCGAGGAACAGCCAGACGGCGAGGAGCGAAAGCGCAACGGGGAAGACGTATGCGGCAAGTTCCGCGATGCCGCTCGTCTGGACCGGCAGGAACACCGGCACCGCGCGCACAACCACCGTCAGGATGACCGCGGAGGCGATCGTCGCGGCGCGACTTTGTCGCGTCGATTGCGCCTGGCCCAGAAACATCAGCGGGATCAGCGCGAACAGGAAGCAGTAAAGCGGCGCCGTCAGCCGATCGTCCAGCTCGGCGCGGAATTTGGCCGGCGACTGCAGCAGGTAGGGATCATTCGGATCGGGATGAAGAAGGTAACTCGTCGGCCGCTCGGCGGGTTGCAGCGTCGCCACGGTGGCCGAACTGGTGAAACTCGAGAGGTCGAAAGCGTACGATGAGAACTCGATCATCGAGATCGACTGGTCGATCTTGCTGCGCTGCTGGATGGTGCCGTTGCCCATGATCAGGAAGAGACCGAGCGGGTTGTCGAGGATGGCGCCTTTCTCGGCGAGGTAGGTGACGGTCTTTTCGGGGTCGCGGTCGTCGGACACGAAAATTCCACGCAGCGACCCATCCTGGTTGCGGCTGCGCATGTGGAAGGTGAGTTTCGGGGTGAGCGAGACGAAGTCGCCTTCGCGCATGAAGGAAGTGATGATGTTGCCGCGCACGTTGGTGATCAGCACCTGCCAGGTGCTCAACGCCAGCGGCGCGAAATAGAGCGTCATCGAGCCGACCACGAGGGTGGCGATGAACCCGACGATCAGGACCGGCTTCAGCAAGGCTATCTGGCGGGCGCCGCTGGCGTTGATGACGACCAGTTCGGAATCGTTGTTCAGGGACGTGAACGCATAGATGACGGCGATGAGCAGCGAGACCGGAAAGACAATGACGATGAGAACCGGCACCAGCAGCGCGGAAACCTGGAAGAAGGTGGCGATCGCCTGACCGTTGGCGGTCACCAGGTCGAACTGGCGCAGCGCCTGGCTGAGCCAGACCATGGCGCCCAGCGAAATGAACGTCAGCAGGGTGGCGCTGGCGATCCGGCGGAAGATGTAGCGCTCGATGAGCTTCATGAATGCCTTTGGGCTCGCCCGGCCGTCCGCCAAAGCCGCGTCGACGTGGCGATTATGGTCGGCGTTTGCGTTGCGGCGCAACTGCTTGCCAACGGCTGCCCTGAGTCGTTATCTGCCGCCGCCCGGCGTTCGTTCTTCGCCGGCTGTCCGCGTTTCACCAACCCTCCAGCAACAAGCGCCGCCCCGATGACCGATTTCGCCAATATTTCGTTTGCCAAAGCCGGACGGAAGCCAGCCGGCACCGCTGTCGTTCTCGTCGGCGAGGATCTCGCCGTCGGCAAGGAGGCGCGGGCGCTGGGCGTCGCCGATCTGGTGAAACGCGCCGCAGCCACGGCCGAATTCAAAGGAAAGCCGCGGGCTACGCTGGATCTCATCGCGCCGCGTGGCACCCATCTGGACCGTATCCTGCTGGTCGGGACAGGGCGCCCCGGTGAGCTCGCCGAACTTGACTGGATTCGCCTTGGCGGCGCGACGATGGGGGCGCTCGGCAAGGCTGGCAAGGCGACGGTGATCTTCGAACGGCCCGACGATGGCAATCCCGGCAAGACCGCCGCCGCGGATTTCGCGCTCGGCATGAAGCTGCGTGCCTATTCGTTCGACAACTATCGCCCGGATACCGAGGAAGCGCCGAAGCGGAAGGCGGCGGCCGACATCGTCGTCGCGGTCGATAACCCGGCGGCGGCGAAGGCCGCGTGGGTGGCACAGGACGCCATCGCCGACGGCGTGCTGATGGCGCGCGATCTCATCAACGAGCCGGCGAACGTGCTGGGCCCGGTCGAATTCGCCAACCGGGTGAAGGGGCTGAAGAAAGTCGGCGTCGAGGTCGAGGTGCTGAGCGAATCGCAGATGAAGAAGCTCGGCATGCGCGCGCTGCTCGGCGTGGCCCAGGGCTCGGTGCGGCCGCCGCGCCTGGTGATCATGCGCTGGAACGGCGGCAAGGCGAAGGACGCGCCCGTGGCCTTCGTCGGCAAAGGAGTCGTGTTCGATTCGGGCGGCATCTCGATCAAGCCGGCCGGCGGCATGGAAGACATGAAGGGCGACATGGGCGGCGCCGCGGCGGTGACGGGGCTGCTTTATGCGCTGGGTGCCCGCAAGGCCAAGGTCAACGCAGTCGGCGTCATCGGCATCGTCGAGAACATGGTCGACGGCAACGCGCAGCGCCCGGGCGACATCGTCACCGCGATGACCGGGCGGACAATCGAGATCATCAACACGGACGCCGAGGGCCGGCTGGTTCTGGCCGATGCCATCGCCTACACCGAGGAGCGCTTCAAGCCGAAGTTCATCATCGATCTCGCCACGCTCACCGGCGCTATCATCGTTGCGCTCGGCCACCACCAGGCGGGCATGTTCGCCAGCGACGACAAGCTCGCCGCGGCGCTAAGCGCGGCCGGCACGGCGACCGGCGAACTCGTCTGGCGGATGCCGCTCGGCAAGGAATACGACAAGCAGATCGATTCCAAGTTCGCCGACGTGAAGAACGCCGGCTCGCGCGACGGCGGGGCAATCACGGCGGCGCATTTCATCAAGCGGTTCGTCAAGGATACGCCATGGGTGCACCTCGACATCGCCGGCACCGCGCTGGGCTCGCCGCAGACCGAGATCAACCGCTCGTGGACTTCCGGCTGGGGCGTGCGGCTGCTCGACCGGTTGGTGGCGGACAACTACGAGAGCTAGGTTCGCAGGCATGACCGAGGTGCTTTTCTATCATCTGCAGCAGCAACCGCTGGAACGGGTGCTGCCCGAGTTGCTGGAAAAGTGCCTAGAGCGGAAGTGGCGCGCGGTCGTGCAGGTTGGATCGGAGGCGCGGCGCGACGCGCTCGACGCGCACCTGTGGATTTATCGCGACGAAGGATTCCTGCCGCACGGAACGATGAAGGACGGGCGCGCGGCGGAGCAGCCGGTGTGGCTGACGGCAGCCGACGACAATCCCAACGGCGCCAACGTGCGCTTCGTGGCCGACGGTGCTGAGACGGCTAACTATTCCGACTACGGCCGCGTGGTGTGCCTCTTCGACGGCAACGATCTCGATGCCGTGGACCGGGCGCGTGAGGCGTGGACGAAGGCGAAGGCGGCCGGCCACGACGCGACCTACTGGCAGCAGTCGGAACGCGGGCGCTGGGAAAAGAAGGCGTAGCGGCAGATAATTAGCCATCGTTGGAAAGCAGGCCCGCGGGCCCCGCGACTCGTAGCCGACCACCCTCCATTTGCTGGCCTCGCCGAAATTCCGGGACCTGCCAACGCGCTGTGACGCAAAGGAACGCGGCTACTACTCCGCTGCCTCGGCTGCTGCGCTCGCCGCCAGCCATTTTTCCTCCGTGGTCGCCAGCGTGCGCACCAGATCGGCGCGTTCCTTGGCAAGGAAGGCCGCGTCCATCGGGCGCTGGTAGAGTTTCGGATCGGCGAGCTTCCTGTCGAGGGTAGCGATGTCGCCCTGCAGTTTGGCGATGGACGCCTCGGCCTCCTTGACCTTCTTGCGGAGCGGGGCGCTGTCCTCGCGGCGCTTAGCCGAGGCGCGGCGGCGATCCTGTCCGCTGGCCGGGGCGCGGGAACCGCCGCCCGACGAACGGCCGGAGCGGCCGTCCAGAACGAGCGTGCGGTAGTCGGCGAGATCGCCGTCGAAGGGGCTGACGGTGCCCTCGGCGACGAGCCACAGCCGATCTACCGAAGCTTCGAGCAGGTGGCGGTCGTGGCTGATGAGGATGACGGCGCCCCGATACTCGGCGAGCGCCATGACCAGCGCCTCGCGGCTGTCGATATCGAGATGGTTGGTGGGCTCGTCGAGGATCATCAGGTTGGGGCCGGTGAAGGTGGCAAGGCCGAGCAGGAGCCGCGCCTTCTCGCCGCCGGAAAGATCCTTGGCCGGCGTTTCCATCTTCTGACGGGTGAAGCCCATGGCGCCGGTGCGGGCGCGCACCTGCGCCTCGAAGGAATCGGGCATCAGCTCGCGGATGTGATCGTAAGCAGACGCCTCCGGGTTCAGCTCGTCGAGTTGGTGCTGGGCGAAATAGGCGACCTCTAGCCGGTGCAGGCGGCGGATGCGGCCGCCCATCGGCTCCATGCGGCCGGCGAGCAGCTTGGCGAGCGTCGACTTGCCGTTGCCATTGGAACCAAGCAGGCCGATGCGATCGTCGTCGTCGATGCGGAGATCGAGTTTCTTCAACACCGGATGGCCGGTGGCGTAGCCGACGGAGGCATCCTCCAACTGGATGATGGGCGGCGCCATCGGCTTGGCCGGGTCGGGGAAGGAGAACGGCAGCATGGTATCGTCGGCCATCGCGGCGATCGGCTGCATCTTCTCCAGCATCTTGACGCGCGACTGCGCCTGGCGCGCCTTCGACGCGGTGTAGCGGAAGCGATCGACAAAGGCCTGCAGGTGGGCGCGCTGCTCGTCCTGCTTCTTCTTGGCCTTCTGCTGCAGGGCCTGGCGCTCGCGGCGCTGCTGGTCGAAGGAATCGTAGTTGCCGCGATAGAGCGTTAGCTTGCCCTGATCGAGATGGACGATGATGTCGACGGCGCGATTGAGCAGGTCGCGGTCATGGCTGATCATCACAACGGTGTGGCGATAACGGGCGATGAAGTTCTCCAGCCACACCGTGCCTTCGAGATCGAGGTAGTTGGTGGGTTCGTCGAGCAGCAGGATGTCGGGCTCGGTGAAGAGCGTGGCGGCGAGGGCGACGCGCATGCGCCAGCCGCCGGAGAGCGCCGAGCAGGGACCGTTCTGGGTCGCCTCGTCGAAGCCGAGGCCGGCGAGGATCGAGGCGGCGCGCGATTCGGCCGAGTGCGATTCGATATCGGCGAGGCGGGTATGGATCTCGGCGATGCGGTGGGGATCTTCCGCCGTTTCCGCCTCGGCCAGCAGCGCGGTGCGCTCGAGGTCGGCGGCGATGACGACCTCAAGCAGGGTCTCCGGGCCGCCGGGTGCTTCCTGGGCGACCTGGCCGATGCGGGAATTCTTCGGCCGGCTGACGCCGCCGGTTTCAGAGCCGATCTCGCCGGCGATCAGCTTGAACAGCGTGGTCTTGCCGGCGCCGTTCTTGCCGACAAGCCCGACCTTCGCCCCGGTCGGCAGGGCGACGGTGGCGTGATCGATCAGCAGGCGGTCGCCGATCCGGTAGGTCAGGTCATTGATATGGAGCATGGCGGGCGGGTTTTGCCGTGAAGGACGGCGGAGAGCAAGGCTTGTTGCCGTGGGACTGCTATGCCGGGGCGGTTGGCCGCCACTTGAGGACCGCCATCAGCGCGCCGCCGGCGATGAGGCCCCAGAAGGCGCCGCCGATTCCCAGGAAGGAAACGCCGGACGCGGCGGTGAGGAAAGTGACGATTGCCGGCAGGCGCTCGTCGTCGCGGGCGAGCGCGGACGACAGCGCACTGCCCAGCGCGCCCATCAAGGCAAGGCCGGCGACTGCCTCGATCAGCAGCGGGGGCGAGGCGGTAACGAAGGCGGCCGCGAAGGTCGCTCCGAAGGCGAGGAAAAGATAAGCGACGCCGTTGGTAGCTGACGCGATCCACCGGCGGGCGGGATCGGGATGTGCGTCGGGGCCAGCGCAGAGTGCTGCGGTGATCGCGGCGAGATTGAGCGTGTGGCCGCCAAGGAACGCGGTGCCGACGCTGGCGAGGCCGGTCCATACGAAGATCGGGCCGACGTTCGGCGTGTAGCCGTTGACGGCCAGGACGGCGAGTCCTGGCACATTCTGCGTCGCCATCGTGACGATTAACAGCGGGACCGCGATGCCGATCATTGCCTGGAGCGTGAACGCGGGCAGCACGAAGACCGGATGCGGGACGAGGTCGGCGAGCGCCGTCGGCGGGAGCGGCGTTGTCGCGCCGACGATGACGGCGGTGGCAATGACGGCGATCGGGATGGCGAACTTGCGGGCGAAGCGCAGCGCCAGCGCCCACGCGACGATGATCGGAAAGGCGAGCGCGGGGAGGGCCACCACCGCCTTCACGGGCGCGAGGCATAACTCAAGCAGAACGCCCGCCAGCATTGCGCCCGCAAGCGAGAGCGGAATCGCCGACACGGCCCGGCCGAACGGACGCCACACGCCGGCGGCGACGATCAGCACTCCGGCGATGAGGAAGGCGCCAACCGCGACCGGGTAACCTCCCGCCGGCATGCCGGTGGCGATCAGGAGCGCGGCACCGGGGGTCGACCACGCCATCGCGATGGGCATGCGCGTGATGACCGCAAAGGCAACGGCGAGCAGGCTTTGGCCGAGGCATATGGCGAAGAGGCCCGACGCCGCCTCGGCCTGGGTCGCGCCGACCGCCGTGTAACCGGCGAGCACGATGGCGAACGAACTTGCGAAGCCGACGACGGCGGCGAGGATGCCGGCCGATATGGGCAGCAGAATCGACGCTGTGGCGGGCGGAGAGGAGGCGGAATCGGACATAGAATCTCAGCGGTGGCCGGGCTTTGTCGCCCGTCGCCGCATGGTCGGCAAGGGCGGCACTAGCCGCAGATGCCGAGCTTGGCGCAATAGTCCTGCATGGCGGCGTCAAGTTCGGCGTTGATGGCGTCGATGCGCTGCTGGTAGGCGGCGCCGATGCAGGCGTTGTCGGCGCGGCAGCTCGCGCGCCGGACGAGGAAGGCGTGCTGTTCGTCCTGCGCGGCACCGCGAGAGCCCATCAGCATGGGTATTTTCATGCGGGCGCCATAGAGCGCGGCCATCTGGACGTCGAGCTCGGAAAGGGTGCGGCTCCTGCAGATCAGCTTCTCGTCCGGTTGCGCGGCCTTGGCGCAATTGAAGCTGGTGGCATGGGCGCTGCCGGCGAGAAGCATGACAGCTCCGGCGAACATGGTGCGGCGTGCGAGTCTGGCGATCATGGGCTTTGCCCGGCGGGTGTCAGCTACGCCGCGATCATAGCGTCGGTCGGTGCTCCGGGCGAGCGGAGCGGGTGCGCTTCCCGGCGCGAACAGCGTATGCTTCCGCAAAATCGCGTTGGAGTGGCGATCATGGCCGATCACGATCATCATCATGACCACGGCCCGGCGACGGGCTCGATCGACTGGCGCACCAATGGCGTGCGCGTGATCCCGGGCGACAAGCTCGACCCCAACACGGCGCAAACACCCGGCATGCAGCGCGCGGCGGCCATAAACCTGGCGCGCGTCGGAGCGCAGAAGATCTGGGCGGGCACGGTAAAGATCGATCCGAACGCCAAGACCGGCGCGCATCATCACGGCGCGCTGGAGAGCGTCCTCTATGTAATCAGGGGCAAGGCGCGGATGCGCTGGGGCGAGAAGCTGGAGTTCGTCGCCGAGGCTAACCCCGGCGACTTCATTTTCATCCCGCCGTATGTGCCGCACCAGGAGATCAATGCCTCGACCGATGAGCCGCTCGAATGTGTCGTCGTGCGCTCCGACAACGAGGCGGTCGTGGTCAACCTCGCCATCGAGCCGGTCGAGAAGCCGGAAAACGTGGCGTGGGTCGATCCGATCCACAAGGCGCCGTAGCGTCAGCTCAAGCCGACACCCGTTGCGCGCTGGAAGATGACGAGATCGAACGAGGGCGCAAAATCGTGGCCGCCGAGGATGGTCAGCAGGGCGTGGGCCTGACCGCGGTGGTGGGTCTGGTGGTTGAACAGGTGCGCGATCGCCGGCGCCAGCGGCTGGGTGATCTCGTCGGGACTTGAGGTGCGGCGGTAGCTGAAGGTGGCGGCGAGGTCGGCTTCGCTCAGGCCACCGATGTAGGCGATTATGCGCTCGTCTTCCTCGATGCGCGCGGCGCCAAGCTCCGCCAGATTGTTGAAGGGGATTTCGTCGAGGCCGGTGTGTATGGGGCCGTCGCCGGTGAAGCGGCGCAGCCAGATGCGATCGGTGACCAGCAGGTGGTTCATCGTGCCGTGGAGCGAGCCGAAGAAAGCGCCGCGATCGGCGCGGTAGTCGGCGTCGGGGAGCTTCGCGACAGTCTCGTAGAGCCGTTCATTGGCCCAGCGATTGTAGCCGGCGAACATCGCGTAATGTTACTGCATGTAGCCTCCGTCAGCTAGGAAGTTTCGCGTTTTCGCAGTCTCGGCACAAGCGATCCGGCCGTGCGATAGTTCGAGCCGCGAATCGATTTTGCCAGGGGGATTTCTGAATGTCTGACTCGATGAAGAAATATCTCGCCGAACTGATCGGCACCGCCGTACTGGTGCTGGTCGGCTGCGGCGCGGTTGCCATTGGCGGTTACGGGGCGGCGCTGCCGCTCGGCGTGCTGCCGATCGGGTTTGCCTTCGGCCTGGCGGTGACGGCGATGGCCTATGCAATCGGGCCAGTCTCGGGCTGCCACATCAATCCGGCGGTGACGGTTGCCATGGTGACGGCGGGCCGCATGGAGGTCAGCGAGGCGGTCGGCTACATCGTGGCGCAACTTATCGGCGGGCTCGTCGGCGCGCTCATTCTCTATCTGATCCTTACCGGCAAGGAAGGCGGGTACGATCTGGCCACGGCCGGGCTCGGGCAGAACGGCTGGGGCGCGGGATACCTCGGTCAGTACGGTATCGTTCCGGCGATCCTCACCGAGATCATTGCGACGTTGATCTTCACGGCCGTCATTCTTGGCGTGACACATTCTTCGCAGTCGAGCAGCCACCATCCCGCTGGTCTCATCATCGGGTTGACGCTGTTCGCGTTGCATTTGCCGTTCCTCATGGTCACGGGACTTTCGGTGAACCCGGCGCGCAGTCTCGGGCCGGCGATCCTCGTCGGCGGTCACGCGCTGGCGCAGGTGTGGTTGTTCATCGTCATGCCGGTGATCGGCGGCGCCATCGCCGGCTGGGCGTTCCGCGCCAGGATTCTGGCGGCCTGATTGACAATCTCGAGGAGACGCGCGGGTGCGATCGCGTTCACTTGTGTCGCCGCAGCAAGTCGCTTTACCCTTGTACCGAGGCACCAGCGGTCAGGGCGAGGGGAGACAATCACCATGATGAAACCGATACTGGCGGGCGCGTTGCTCGCGGCCAGCGGTCTGGCAGCGAACGCTGCCGAGGTCGGCGGGAAATACGACGTGCGCGGAACCAATCTCGACGGTTCGCACTACAGCGGGACCGCGGAGATCAGCTCCACGGCCAAATACACTTGCCGGATCACGTGGGATGTCGGCTCGGAGTCTTCCGGCATCTGCATGCTGAACGGCAGCGCCTTCGCGGCGGGATATACCCTGAAAGACAAGGTCGGCCTGGTCATTTACGAGCTCAAGGATGACGGCACGCTCGACGGCACCTGGACGATCGCCGACGAGGACGGCTACGGCACGGAAGTCCTGATTCCGCAGAAGTAAGGAACGGGCTTGCTCCGCTTGTCGTGAAGGGCGCCGGTCGCTATACAGCCGGCGCCTTCTCACATTGCGGAGCCGCACTGCCATGGCCGTCGAGCGTACCTTCTCCATGATCAAGCCGGACGCGACCAAGCGTAACCTGACCGGTAAGATCAACGCCAAGCTGGAAGCGGCGGGCTTGCGCATCGTCGCGCAAAAGCGGGTGTGGATGAGCCGGCAACAGGCCGAAGGCTTCTACGCCGTACACAAGGCGCGGCCGTTCTTCGGCGAACTGGTCGAGACGATGACCTCGGGGCCGACCGTCCTGCAGGTGCTGGAGGGCGAGAACGCCATCCTCAAGCACCGCGAAGTCATGGGCGCGACCGACCCGGCGAAGGCCGCGGCCGGCACCATCCGCAAGGAGTTCGCCAACAGCATCGGCGAGAACTCGGTGCATGGTTCGGATGCCACCGAAACGGCCCGCGAGGAGATCGCCTACTGGTTCTCGGGGACCGAAATCGTCGGCTAGCGACGATCCGCCCAACGATCGCCACACTCGGGCGGTGAACTCTCCTCGCGGCTGGACGTGAAGGGGAACCCCGAAATGGGCGACAGCCTCAACGTGCTGCACCAGGCTGGGCAGATCGTACGCTCGGGCCTGGCGGTGGCGCTTGCCGAGCCGCACCGACGTATCGCCGGGATCGCCGGCCTGAATGTCCTCGCCGTCGGTCTTGCCTTTGCCGCGCTTCAAATGGGCGGCACGATCCTCTCGAAAAATCATGTGTCTTCGATCGCGGCGGCCGAACCGGGCGAAGCGACTGTCGCGCCGGTCGCTCCGGCGGTGAAGCCTCTGTCGCTGCCGATACCGCATCGCGCTCCCCCGGCCCATGTGGCGTATGCGGCGACGCCTGACCGGGAGGTTCTTTTTGCCGATCCAGTGGCTGTGCTGTCATCGTTCGGCAGTGCTCCTCCGTCGGGGGACACGGGCGCCTTCGTCGTGTCGCCAGCTCAGGTGATCTCGCCGGTATCCGAAGCACCGCCGCCGGCGGTGGTTGCTTCCCCGCCGACGCCGGTGACGCTGGCGCCGGTCGCGACGCCCGCGACGCTGGCACCGCTCGCGACGCCGGTGGCAAAAGTCGCGATCGTAGCAAAGACGCGGCACAAGACGGTCCTCGCGCACCATCGCGGCAAAGTGGCCTTGCATGCGCAGATCGCCGACAACAATGTGGATGCGGATATCGCAGGTCAGGTCGACGGCGTCGCCGTGAGTGCCAGCACCGGGCTCGGAATAAGCGCAAACGCCGCTGCTTCGGTTGCGGGCGGCCTCAGTTCGGTCGCCAGCGCGACAACGTCCGGCGTTGCCGGCGTCGCCTCGTCGGTGTCTGCAGCGACCGGTTCGGTCACGGGAGCGGTCGGGGGCGCCGTTGCTGGCGTCGGCGGCGTGGCAGCCGGCGTTGCGGGCAGCGTTGGAGTCGGTGCGCGGTAGCTTCTGCGGGATCAAGAAATGACCTCATTATCGCCCAGAAATCTGACGATGATGACCACACTTGGCGACCAGCTTTCCTTTCGTACGCAACACGGGCGCGAAAGGAGACCAGTGATGAACGCGAGCAGAAATATCCGCGAGCACATGGAAGTCGTCGGCTCGGATGGCGGGCATGTCGGGACGGTGGATCATCTCGTGGGCCAGCACGTATCAAGCTGACGCGGGACGATTCGCATGACGGCATGCACCACTTCATCCCGACCGATTGGGTCGATCATGTCGACCAGCATGTACACTTGAACAAGCCCGCCGATGAGGTCATCGGCGATTTCAGATAGCGGCGGACAGGTTTTGTTCAGACGTTGGAGGGTCGCGCCACTGGCGCGGCCCTTCACGTTTTCGGGGTGGGCCAGCGACTGGCGCTGTGATTGTCGCTTTCCTGCGCACCGATCCAATCACCAGATCCAGCGCCGGCAGGATGCTCCTTTTTCCAGAACGGCGCGCGGGTCTTCAGGTAGTCCATAGCGAAGCTGGCGGCAGCAAAGGCCGCGTCGCGGTGGGCGGAGGCCGTGGCGACAAGCACGATGTCATCGCCGACCGCGATCAGTCCGGTACGGTGGATAACCGTCGCGCCTATCAGCGGCCACCGGGACGCGGCTTCCTCGGCGATCTTCGCTATCTCCGCCTCGGCCATGCCGGGATAATGCTCCAGTTCCAGTGCGGCGAGGCGGCCGCCTTCGTCGCGGCAAAGGCCGGAGAAGGTTACGACGGCGCCGACGCCCGGCAGTTTCTTCAGCTGCGCGGTCTCGGCGGCCATGTCGAAAGGCTGGCGCTGGATGCGGACCGTGAGGATAGCCACGCTAGCCTCCGGTCATCGGAGGGAAGAGCGCCACTTCGCTGGCGCCGGCGAGGGGAGTCTCGGCCCTGGCATGGACGTGGTCGATGGCAATGCGAATTGCGCGCGGCTCGGCGAGTGCGTTTTCATATTCGGGGCCGCGGCGCTTCAGCCAGGCGAGCAGGTCGCCGGCGGTGGTGACATCCTGCGGGAGCGTGACTTCTTCGTCCTTCCGGCCGATGCGCTCGCGCACCCAGGCGAAATAGACCAGCTTCACGGCTCTTCTTCCATGAGGTGGCGCAGGCCCTCGCGGAAATAATCGTAGCCGGTGTAGAGCGTGATCAGCGCGGATACCCAGAGCAGCAGCAGGCCGATGTAGGTGACCAGACCGAAATCGGCGAAGTAATATTTGAACAGGCGGTCGCCGGCCGGTCCGATGAGCAGGAAGCCGATGGCGACCATCTGCATGGTGGTCTTGTACTTGGCGAGACGCGTGACCGGCACGCGCACCCGCAGGCCGGCGAGGAACTCGCGCAGGCCGGACACGGAAATCTCGCGCGCCAGGATGACGACCGCGGCGAGCAGCGACCAGCCGCCGATGGTCTGTTCGGAAACCAGCAGCATGAGGGCGACGGAGACGAGCAGCTTGTCGGCGATGGGGTCGAGCATCAGGCCGATGGCGGATTGCTGTTTCCAGGCGCGGGCCAGGTAACCGTCGAAGAAATCGGTGATGGTGGCGGCGATGAAAACCGCGAAGCTCAGCCAGTGCGCGGTGTAGCCTTCGATGTAGAAGCACAGGACCAGCGCCGGCACCGCCAGGACGCGGCCGTAGGTGAGGATATTGGGGAGCGAGAGGGCATGGTTCGGCCCACGCGGCTTCGCCGTTATCGGCTCGTCGTAAAGCTGGCTATCGTCCATGCGTCCCTATCCTAGCCCCACGTCCGCCGGGTGGCGACCCTACGCATATCCCAGGTCAAACGGCGGTTTCGTGAAAGTGGGCGTGAATGATGCGGGCGATCTCGTCGGAGATGCCGGGAACCGCCCGCAGGTCGGCAATATCAGCCCGGCTGACGGCCTTGGCGGTGCCGAAGTGCTGGAGCAGGGCGCGCTTGCGCGTCGGCCCGATGCCGCCGATCTCGTCGAGGGGGTTGCGGGCGATGTCCGATTTCCGGCGGGCCCGATGCGAGCCGATGGCGAATCGGTGCGCCTCATCGCGCAGGCGCTGGACGAAATAGAGGACGGGGTCGCGGGTCGGTAGCATGAACGGCTCGCGCCCGGCCATGTAGAACGTCTCGCGGCCGGCGTCGCGGTCGGGTCCCTTGGCGACGCCGATCAGGGGCACATCGTTGACGCCGAGTTCGGCGAGCGTCTCGGTGACCACGGCGAGCTGGCCGCGGCCGCCGTCGATGAGGACGAGGTCCGGCCACGGGCCCATCGTCTCGTCGTCGCGCGGCGTGACGTTGGCCGGGTCGCGCGGGCTCTCGCGGACAAGACGCGAGAAGCGGCGGCCCAACACTTCGCGCATCATGCCGTAATCGTCGCCGGGCGTCAGCATCTCGGAGCGGATGTTGAACTTGCGGTACTGGCCTTTGACAAAACCGTTCGCGCCGGAGACGATCATGCCGCCGACGGCGTTGGTGCCCATGATATGGCTGTTGTCGTAGACCTCGATGCGGCGCGGCGGTTCGGCGAGGCCGAAGCGCTCGGCGAGGCCGGCGAGCAGCGCCTGCTGGGTCGACGAGACGGCAAGCTCGCGGCCGAGGGCGTCGCGGGCGTTGTCGAGCGCGTGCTGGACGAGGTCTTTCTTCTCGCCGCGCTCGGGAACGGTGATAGTGACGCGCCGATCCATGCGCTCGCCGAGGGCTTGCTCCAGCAACGCGTGCTCCTCGATCTCGTGCGAGAGCAGGATGAGTCGCGGTGCCGGCTTGTCGTCGTAGAACTGGGCGAGGAAGGCGCCGAGCACCTCGCCGGGCTCGAGGGCGCGATCGGCACGCGGGTAATAGGCACGGTTGCCCCAGTTCTGTCCGGTGCGGAAGAAAAACACTTCGATGCAGGTCTGGCCGCCCTCCTGATGGACGGCGAAGACATCCGCCTCATCGACGGTCTGCGGGTTGATGCCCTGGTGGGTCTGGACGTTGGAAAGCGAGGCGAGGCGGTCGCGATAGCGGGCCGCGGCCTCGAAATCGAGTTTGGCTGAAGCCGCCTCCATGTCCTTCTGGATCGCACCACGCACGGCCTGGCTCTTGCCGGAGAGGAAGTCATTGGCCTCCTTCACCAGTCCCGCATAGGCGTCGAGGGCGATCTCGCCGGTGCAGGGCGCCGAGCAGCGCTTGATCTGGAACAGAAGGCAGGGGCGGGTGCGGCTCTCGAAGACGGAGTCGGAGCACGAGCGGAGCAGGAACGCGCGCTCCAGCGCGTTGATCGTGCGGGCGACGGCGCCGGCGGAAGCGAAGGGGCCGAAGTAGCTGCCCTTGCGGCTGCGCGCGCCGCGATGCTTGGCAAGCTGCGGAGCGGGATGGTCGCCGGTGATGAGGATGTAGGGGAACGACTTGTCGTCACGCAGCAGCACGTTGTAGCGCGGACGGAGACGCTTGATGAGGTTCGCTTCGAGAAGCAGCGCCTCGGTCTCGGTGCGCGTCGAGACAAACTCCATCGACGCCGTCGCCTGGATGACGCGATGGATGCGACCGGGCTGGCCGGCCGGGCGGGCGTAGCTCGACACGCGCTTCTTGAGGTTGCGCGCCTTGCCGACGTAGAGAACCGTGCCCTTCACATCGAGCATGCGATAGACGCCCGGCCCGTTGGGCAGGCGCTTGACGAGGTCGGCGATTACCTCGGGGCCGACCCTGGCCGGTACAGCGGAAACCTCGAGCGGGGGCGATCCTTCAGTCATGGCCGATATATGCGATCACACCTTCGCGACGAGAAGCGAGGCAAGCTACAATCCAGCGTCGAAGCGGTCACAGGAGATGCTGGCCGCCGTCGAGGGCGATGATCTGCCCGGTGATCGAGCGGTTCTCCACGATATAGCGGATGGTACGGCCGAAATCGCCGAGGTCGGGGGGCCTCTTGAGCGGAATCGCTTCGATCTGGCTGGCAAAGCCATCCGCCGTCTGCCGGGCGCTCGCGAGGACCGGGCCCGGGGCGATGCCGTTGACGCGCACGCCGGGCGCCAGTGTCTGGGCCAGAGTCACGGTGGCGACGGCGAGCGCCGACTTGGCAATCTGATAGGAGAAATACGCGGGCGTCGGGTGGAAGATTCGCTGGTCGAGGAGATTGACGACATTACCTTCAGCGCCGCCGGGGAGCTGGCGGGCGAAGGCCTCGGCAAGGAACACCGGCGTGGCAAGGTTCACGGTCATCTGGCGCTGCCAGAGGGCGCGGTCGAGACTGCCGACGGCGTCCTTCTCAAAGATCGACGCGTTGTTGACCAGGAGGGTCAGCGGCCCGAGTGCGGAAGTTGCCGCGTCGACGATGCGGGCGACGCAGTCGAGATCAGCGAGATCGGCCGCCACCGCCGTCGCCCTGCCACCGGCGGCCCTGATCTCGGCGGCGAGCGCGACGGCATCGCCGTGCGAGGCGTTGTGGTGGATGGCGACTGCCCAGCCGTGATGGGCGAGGTCCTCAACGATGGCGCGGCCGATCCGGCGGGCGCCGCCGGTTACCAAGGCCACGGGTGGGGCGTTAACCAATCGTTAACCCTGTTTAATGGTTGTTCGTGCCAGTTTGGGACACGGCGGGCGCGACGGAACAAAATCAGCGCGACATAGGTTAAGCACATCAAAGCGTTAATCGAACGGAACGAGGCAGTTTCGCCGCGGCAATCGGTCCTCGCAATGCCCAGAGATCGCCCTAATTTGTTAACGCTTACGCCGTATTGCACTGACTACTGTGGACCGTAACGACCGGCGGATTTCGTGAGCAGCGGAGATCGCTTCGGTTCAACGGGATGGACGAGGAGAGAATAATGCAACGTATCCGTACCCTTGGAGCGAGCTTGGGCGCAAGCTTGCTCGCTACTGTCGCCGGTGCTGGTTTCGCATCGGCAGCCGACCTTTCGCAGCCGAGCTACAACCCACCGCCGCAGGCCTACTCGCCGGCGCCAGCGTGGTCGTGGACCGGTCCCTACGCCGGTCTCACTGGCGGCTACGGTTGGGCAAACACCAGCGGCTTCATTGGTGGCGCCTACGCCGGCTATAACCTGCAGACCAATCGCAATCTCGTGGTCGGCTTTGAAGGCGACGTTACCGCGACGAGCAAGAGCACCAATCCGTGGGACGCGACGTTCCGCGGCCGCCTCGGCTATGCTTGGGACCGCTTCATGCTCTACGGCACCGCCGGTGTCGCGGTGGGCGGGCTGAATGGCGCCGGCGCTTCCAGCACGAGTATTGGCTGGGTTGGCGGTGTGGGCCTCGAAGCGGCGCTGACCGACAAGGTCACCGGTCGCATCGAATACCGCCATACCGATCTCGGCACCCTGCCGGGCGCGGGCGGCACTTCGTCGGCTTCCAACGATTTCCTGGTTGGCGTGGGCTTCAAGTTCTAGTCATCAGCCAAGTGGCTGCCGACTAACGTTCTGACCGTCGACCGATCGAAACCCTTATGCCCTGTCGCGATGACCCCCGCGGCGGGGCATTTTATTCCGGCCTGACTACGGGCGGATCGCCCGGCAATGGCGGTCGTAGACGCGCCATGGATCGATGCCGACAACACACGATTCTACGTGCCAGCCGACGGAGAAGGTGGCCAGCGCCGGCCCCTCGATCAGGTAGGCAAGCTCGGCCTTCCTGCCGTTGCTGAGCCACGCGGTACCTTCACAATAGCGGCGGTGGACGAGGCCCGCGCCATCGACGCGCAACGGCTTCTCGCGGATGTTGTCGATGCCGGTAATGCCGATGCCCGAATGGACGACGTGGGCATCCTGATAAGCGAACTTCTCGGTCACGCGGGCGAGCACACTTGGCTGGTCGCAGGATGGGCCGCCGAAAGTCGAGAAATATTTCTGCCAGCCGACCGGGCCGCCCGAGTAGTCGGTCGCGAGCGCCGGCCAAGTGGAAGACGCCACAAGCAACAGAGTGGTGAGAATGCGCCGCATGGCTTGGTGCTCCGGGAGATTCGCGCCTCGCGGCGAGGATGCGCCCCGCTCCTGAATCGGTCAATATGAACGCAAACGCACGCCCGCGACGCGTCCATCGCCATGCTCTCCCCGAAAAGGCCGCCCCATGCCGCTCGATTTTTGCCATCCGACCGCGCCGCACGAGAAACTTCGGCTCCCCAACTGGTTCGTTTCCAGCCTGATGATGGACCGGGCGCTGGAAGCCATCCTGAAGCGCGTGCGGAAGCTCGATCGATCCCACGACATCCCGTACCTCGCCGGCTACAGCCAGGACGGCAAGACGATCTACATCGACCGGCACATGCCGAAGGCGTTCAAGTACAAGGGGCAGGAGATCGAGACGGATCGCTTTCTCCTGCTGCACGAGGAGGTCGAGAAGACGCTGATCGACCATCTCGGCCTGCACTACCTGCACGCGCACCAGATCGCGCTCCGCTCTGAGCAGGCGGCGGTACGGGCGGCGGGGATCGAGTGGCGGGACTACGACCGCTTCATGCAAAAGTACGTCAAGGAATTCGGCGACGAGCGCCTGACCAACGTACCCACCGACCTCGACACGAAACCCTATCGCGACGAGCACGATACCGACCTGCTCAAGCGCATGGCGAAATGCACCCAGGGCGAACTGCCCGAAGGCGTCGACGCGCCGAAGCTGCGCGGGAACATCAAGAAAACGCTGGCGACGATGCATCACCGCGCGCGGGCGAGATAGCCGGCGTTATTCGCCGGCGATCTCGTCGATGATGTGGTCCGCGCCGGGGCCGTCGGCCAGAACTGGCACCAGCCCGGCGAGCAGGTCGCGGAGCGTGCTCGCGAACTGCCACGGTGGATTGCAGATGACGAGGCTGGCGCCGTTGAAGGTACCGGCGGTATTGCGATCGCGGACGTTCAGCTCGGCTCGCAGAAGCCGGCGGATGCCGCTCCGCGCGAGGCCCAGCCGGAAGCGATCGACGGCGGCGAGATCCTTGACCGGGTACCAGAGCGCATAGATTCCGGTCGGCCACTTGCGGTGGGCCTCGACGAAGGCGGCGAGCATCGTGTCGAAATCGTCGCGCGCCTCGAATGGCGGATCGACCAGCACCAGCCCGCGGCGCTCCTTGGGCGGCACGAAGGCGCCGAGCGCCAGCCAGCCGTCGAGGGCGATGGTGCGCACCTGAATGTCGCCCGCGAACAGCGTTTCGAGCGCGGCGGCGTCCTCGGGGTGAAGTTCGACAGCGGTCAGGCGATCCTGCCGGCGAAAAAGATGGCGCGCGATCCACGGCGAGCCGGGATAACGGGTAAGGGGCGCGGGCGCCGGCGCGCCATTGGCGGCGGCGACGGCGGCGAGGTAGGGGGCGAGAAGCGCGTCAACCGCCGGCTGGCGCGGCGCATCCCAGATGCGGCCGATGCCGGCACGCCATTCGCCGGTGCGCGCTGCCTGGTCTGCGGTCAGATCATAGACGCCGACGCCAGCGTGCGTGTCGATGACTCGGAAGGCGGTGTCCTTGGCTTTCAGCCGTTCGATGAGCAGCGCCAGCACGGAATGCTTGACCACGTCGGCGAAGTTGCCGGCGTGAAAGGCGTGGCGGTAGTTCATGGCAACGGCGGCGCGCGCCCGGCGGCGACGAGCGCCAGCGCCGCCGGATAGAGCTTGTGTTCCTCGACCAGCACGCGCGCGGTCAGGGTCTCCGGCGTATCGCCGGGGAGGGCCGGCACCTTCGCCTGCAGGATGACAGGGCCGTCGTCGACGCCCTCGCGGACATAGTGGACGGTGCAGCCGTGTTCGCTGACGCCGGCGGCCAGGGCGCGGGTGTGGGTGTCGAGGCCGGGGAAAGCGGGGAGCAGCGACGGGTGGACGTTGATGAGCCGGTCGCGCCAGCGCTGCACGAACCACGGCGACAGGATGCGCATGAACCCTGCGAGACAGACGATGTCGACATGCGCCTTGCAGAGTTCCGAGTCGATGGCGGCTTCGAATGCCGCCTTGTCGGCATGCGCTCTCTGGCTGATCGCAACCGTGGCGACGCCCGCTTCCGCCGCACGGACGAGGCCGGCCGCGTCAGGCTCGTTCGATACGACGAGCACGATCTCAGCCGGATAGTCGGTGGCCTTTGCCGCCTCGATAAGCGATGCCATGTTGGAGCCGCGACCGGAAATGAGGATCGCGACGCGCTTCCGCGCCATCAGCGGTATCCGAGGTTGAGCGCGCCGTCGTAGACAACCGCGGCGCCTCTGCGCGGCTCGATGCGGCCGATCGCTCTGACGGTTTCGCCGGCCGCGTTGAGGTGGTCGATGACACCGTCGGCCGCGTCGGTGCCGACGACCAGCGCCATGCCGATCCCGCAGTTGAATGTACGCAACATCTCGGCTTCGGCGATCGCGCCCTGACCGGCAAGCCATGCGAAGACGGGCGGGAGGGCGATGGCGCCGAGGTCGATGCGGGCGGTCACCGTCGCCGGCAGGACTCGCGGGACGTTCTCCGTCAATCCGCCGCCGGTGATGTGGGCCATCGCCTTGATCGCGCCGGTGGCGCGGATCGCGGCCAGCAGGGGCTTGACATAAATGCGCGTCGGCGTGAGCAGCGCCTCGCCAAGGGGGCGATGCCGGTCGAAGGGCGCCGGGTCGCCGTAGCTGAGGCCTGATCGGGCGACGAGCGCGCGGACAAGGGAGAAGCCGTTGGAGTGGATGCCGGAGGAGGCGAGCCCCAGCACGACGTCGCCAGCCGCGACATCGGGACGGGGCAATATGGCGCTGCGCTCCACCGCGCCGACGGCAAAGCCGGCGAGATCGAAATCCTCGCCGGCGTAGATGCCCGGCATCTCGGCGGTTTCGCCGCCGATGAGCGCGGCCCCCGACTGGCGGCAGCCCTCGGCGATGCCGGCGACGATCGCCGCGCCGCGTGCGGGATCGAGACGGCCGGTGGCGTAATAGTCCAGGAATAAGAGCGGCTCGGCGCCCTGGACGATCAGGTCGTTGACCGACATGGCGACGAGGTCGATGCCGATGGTATCGAGGATGCCGGTGTCGATGGCAATCTTCAGCTTGGTGCCGACGCCATCGGTGGCGGCGACCAGCAACGGATCGAGATAGCCGGACGCCTTCAGGTCGAAGAGGCCGCCGAAGCCGCCGATCTCCGCGTCGGCGCCGGGCCGGCGCGTGGCGCGCACCAGCGGCTTGATTGCCTCGACCAGTGCGTTGCCGGCGTCGATGTTGACGCCGGAATCGGCATACGAGACGGGACGGAGCGGGCGACGCGCCTCGGTGGTCATGGGATTCGGGTGCCTCCTGGCGGGCGCATCCAAACGGCAACGACGGTTGAAATGCAAGTCGGCGAAGGGTGCCGGCGCTTGGCATTCTGCCGCGACGGTGCCATTTCTAGAACCGATCGCGCCCGGTCGCCCGGAAGCTCAAAAGAGGGCGTTTGGCCGATCGAGGAGACGCGCGGGCTTTGACCCTTCCCAATCTCATTACGATCGGACGGCTGCTGCTCGTCCCGCTGATCATCTGGTTGATCGTGGCCGACCAGCCGCTGGGGGCGTTCTCCGTTCTGATCGTGGCCGGAGTCAGCGACGCGGTCGACGGGTTCATTGCCCGCCAGTTCGACCTGCGCTCCGATCTCGGCACCTATCTAGACCCGATCGCCGACAAGGCGATGCTGGTGTCGATCTACATCACGCTGGCGGTCGTGCTGGCGATACCCGTCTGGCTTACCATCCTCATCGTCAGCCGCGACGTCCTCATTGTCGGCGCGGTGGTGCTGTCGTGGATGCTGGGCGAGCCGACTTCGGTGCAGCCGCTGCGCATCTCGAAAGTGAATACTACGCTGCAGATCATTCTTGCGGCCGTGGTGCTCGGTGACCTTGCCTTTACGGTCGACCTCGGCAGGGTGCGCGAGGTGCTGGTTTACGTGGTCGCGTTCCTGACGGTCGTCTCGGCGGCAATCTACCTGGTCGAATGGGTGCGTCACATGGGCAGCGGCGCGGCGGCCTCCACCGACACCACCGGCCCGCGGGATCGCGGCCCATGATGAGCCATCGCCAGAAGGCGGCGGCATTCTGGCTGGGCGGGCTGCTGCTCGTTCTAATCCTGCTGGTCGTCTTCCGGCAGATACTGCTGCCGTTCATCGCCGGGGCGGCGTTTGCCTATGCGCTCCATCCGGCGGCCGACTGGCTGGAGAGACGGGGCCTGTCCCGTTTCGCCGCCGCCGGTGCGATCCTCGCCGTGCTCGCCGTCCTGATCGTGGCGATTTTGATCCTGCTGGTCCCGCTCCTCGTCAACCAGATGATCGAGCTGCTTCGCGGCCTGCCCGGTTACCTGACGCGGCTGGAGCAGATGTTTGGTGCTTCCCTCGACAGCGAATGGGCGCGCTTTCTCGGCATCGACGCTGAAAGCATCCGGACCGCGATCGCAGCGTTTACCAGCCAAGGAGTCGGAATTGCGACTACGCTCATCGGCTCGCTGTGGACAGGCGGGTGGGCAATTGTCGACATTGTATCTTTGCTGGTGGTGACGCCGTTCATTACCTTCTATCTGCTGCGCGACTGGCACCAGATGATCGCCCGCGTCGATAGGCTGCTGCCCCGCGACCAGGCGGAGGAAATCCGCCGGCTCGGCCGGGACATCGACCATAAGGTGTCGGCGTTCGTGCGCGGCCAGCTTCTCGTCGGGCTGCTGCTCGGCATTTTCTACGCAATCATGCTGGTGGCGATCGGCTTGAACTACGGGCTGCTGATCGGGCTAAGCGCCGGCATCCTGAGCTTCATTCCCTACCTTGGCTTCACCGTCGGCTTCGCCGTGTCGATCATCATCGCCATCGTGCAGTTCTGGCCGGATTGGCCGTGGCTGCTGGCGGTCGTGCTGGTGTTCTCGGTCGGCGAGTTGCTGGAAGGCTACATCCTGCAACCAAGGCTCATTGGCCGAAACGTCGGGCTGCACCCGGTCTGGCTGATCTTCTCGCTGTTCGCCTTCGGCCTGCTGTTCGGCTTCGTCGGCCTGCTGATTGCGATTCCGCTGGGCGCTGCGATCGGCGTGATCCTGCGTTTCGGCATCGAGCGCTACCAGGCGAGTACGCTCTATCGGGGAACCGGTCCGATGGACGTCCTGTGAGGGGCCCTGTGCCGGCAGGACGCCAGCTGCCGCTGACGCTGCCACATCGCGCGGCCATGACGCGCGCGGATTTTCTGGTCGGCGCCGCCAATGCCCGCGCTATCGAGCTGGTCGACGGATGGCCGGCATGGCCGGCGCCGGTGGTGCTGCTTGCGGGCCCGGCGGGTTCCGGCAAGAGCCACATCGTCGAGATCTGGCGCGAGGCGAGCGGCGCTGCCGTCATCGATGCGGCCGGTCTCGACGATCATGCGGTTGCCCCCCTGGTGGCGGAGGGCGCCGTGGCGGTCGAGAACCTTCACGTTGGCCCGATCGATGAGCCGGCGCTGTTTCATCTCGTGAACCTTGCCGGCGAGAGGGGGACACCGCTGTTGCTGACCAGCCGGGCCGCCGCTTCAGCGCTGCCCATCGGGCTTGCCGATCTCGCCTCGCGGCTGCGGGCGGCGCGGCCGGTGGAACTCGGCGAGCCGGACGATGCACTGCTCAGCGCGCTTCTGGTAAAGTTGTTCGCCGACCGCCAGCTGATCGTGGACAGCGGCCTGGTCGACTACATCGCAGTCCGCATGGAGCGGTCGCTGGAGGCCGCTAACGCACTGGTCGACGAGCTCGACCGCGAGGCGCTGGCAGCCGGGGGAGCGGTCACCCGCAAGCTTGCTGCCGCGGCGCTGGCGCGCGTTTTCGACCGGCAA
>DATCBY010000048.1:0-39119 GCA_036511595.1 Bauldia sp. | reverse complement strand
CCCGCCGATGCGCCGGTCAACGCGCCGACCCTCAATTCGTATAGCGCGGCGCCGGCGGCAAGCGCCGTCACTTCGTTGGGAAATTTCAGGATTACGCCGATCATCGCGTCGCCGGGGTCGCGGATCATGGCGGAATAGCTGACCACCCGGTGGCGGGCGAGGCTGCCGACGAGCGCACCGCAGATCGCAATGAAGCTGCGGAAGTCGACAGTGGCGCGGTCGATGGCGGCGAGGCTGTCGATCCAGGCGATGAACGCCATGCGCCGGGCAATCAGGTTCTGGTGAATCTTCAGCGTGAAACGGTCGGCGATGGCGGCCGCTACGGTGTCGAGATAGTGGCCAAAGCCCGTCTCGTCGGCGAGTGAGGAAAGGCTCCAGGTCTCGCGATCGGCGAGGGGCGCCACCGGCTCAACCATCGGCGAACAGAGAGGCGACGAGGCGCGCGATCAGGCCGGCGTGGGTGCCTGGCGGGCGCCGGGCATGGGCACCGAAGACTCCGGCATCGACGGCCGCCAGCAAGGCTCGCGCATCGGTGGCCTTGCGTACGTCGATACGCAGCCTTGCTTCGGGCTGGCCGCCTGGCTCATCGGCGTTCTTTTCACTTGCGGACATTGCCGGTTGCTCCGTCCGCCATTATGCGTCGATTCAGGCGGCGGTTCAAAAGCTGGCGGCAATCCTGACGCCCGGCCGTGCGGGTTGCGCTACGGCAGCGTGGCGGAAGTCGGCGGGAATGGTGGCCGCGAGGTCGGCAGTCGGCATGGGACGGCCGAAGTAGAAACCCTGCACCTCGTCGCAACCGAGACGACGCGCGCATGTCGCGTGGCGCTCATGCTCGACGCCTTCGATGCAGACACGCATGCCAAGCGCGTGGCCGAGCGCGATGATGGTTCGCATGATCTTTTCGGCGGCACGTCGGCGACGTCGAAGGCGTGCATGAAGCTGCCATCGATCTTGATCTTGTCGAACGGAAACTGCCACAGGTAGCTGAGGCTGGAGTAGCCCGTGCCGAAGTCGTCCATGACGATCCTGGTACCGAGCGCCTTCAGTTTCGCAAGCTCGGCAGTCACGTTCTGGCGATCGGCGATCAGAACGCTCTCGGTAATTTCAAGGAGCAGGCGGTTGGGTGTTAGGCCGCTGCGGGCAAGCGCCGACCCGACGATGTCGGCAACGCTGGCGTTGCCGAACTGCGTCGGGGAGAGGTTGACCGACAGCGTCAGATGTTCCGGCCACGCCGCGGCGGTCGTGCAGGCCTCCAGCAACACCCACGCACCGAGGCGGTCGATGGCGCCCATGCGCTCAGCCGCCGGGATAAACAGGCTTGGCGGAATCATCGTGTCGTCTGGCAATTGCAGGCGCGCCAGCGCCTCGAAACCGGTAAGCGTCTCGCCCGGCTCGGAATAGAGTGGCTGATAGTGCAGCGTGAGGCCGCCTGTGGCGAGTGCAGTGGCGACCGCGTGTTCGACCTTCAGTCGGGCAGTCATCTCGCCGTCGAGTTCGCGATCGAAGAAACGCACGCGGCCGCGCGCCTCGGACTTGCCCTTGGCAAGCGCCAGCTTGGCGCTCTTGCTCAGCCGCTCCGGGTCGGCTCCGTCGTCGGGTGCCAGCGCCACGCCGATGCTGGCGGTCAGCGAAACCTCCCGGCCGCCGATGTCGAAGGGAATGGCAATCGCCTGGGCGACCTTTTCGGCGAACATCACGGCGGCGATGCGTTCGCGCCCGCCGCGCTGCACAATCGCGAACTCGTCACCGGAAATGCGCGCGATCAAATCGTCCGCTGCCGCCACGGCGCGCAGGCGTTCGGCGATGATCTTGATGATCTGGTCACCGACGGCCATTCCGAGCCAGTTGTTGACGTCGCCGAAGTGATCGATGTCAATCCGGTGGATCGCCAGCCGGCTGCGCGGTCCGGCTTCCGTCAATGCATTGTTGAGCTCTTCAAAGAATTGTTTGTTGTTGGCGAGGCCAGAAAGGATGTCGTGGCTGGCGAGATATTCGAGACGGCCGCGGGCGCGTTCCTGTTCGCGCCGCCGCTGGGACCAGCCGGTGGCGGGCACCCCCAGCGCAGCGGCGAGCAGCAGCCCGAGCGCGATCGTGCTGATCAGTGACACCTGCTCAAACGTCAAGTGCTTGCCGGTCTGATCGATATAGATCTCAAGCACGGCGAAAGCTTTGCCGCTGGCATCGAACTGCGGGATATAGACGTCGGCGTAGAAGGCGGGGCGGTCCGAGCGTTGCGCCTGCCTTTCGGTAACCAAAGGAGTGTCGGCGTGTGTCGCGGCTGCGGCGTCGGCGTCAACCTCCGTCGATTTGACCGCGCCGACGCCGTCGGAAACGAAGCGGAGCATACCGTTCGGAGTGTAGACCCTGTACCGGAAAATGCGGGACGCGCCCTTGATCCGGGCCCGGAACGCGATGGTGTCGGCGGAGGGCGCGGCGCCTTCGGCAATCTGCCGTAAGTCGTCAGTGCTCGCGGCGAGGAATTTCGACCACGCCGCCGCGGTGGCGACGGCGTCGTCGCGAAGCAAGCGCGTGATCGTCCACTGCTCGATTGCCACGGCGCCGCCAACCAGCGCAATAAAAGCGGCCGCCAGCAACACAGGGCGCAAAAAAGAAAGCCGCACGATCAGTTTCTCACCGTCAATGAACAACAACCTATGACGGACATTCGTTGCCTATGCCTGAAGGCAGCGTTTACGCGGCGTTAAACTAGAGCCAGCCGCGACGTTTGAAATAGAGGTAGGGCAGCGCCGCCGAAGCCAGCATCAGCAGGATCGCGAGGGGATAACCGAAGGGCAGGGAAAGCTCGGGCATCCAATGGAAATTCATACCCCACATGGTGCCAAGCAGGGTGGGCGGGAAGAAAACGGTGGTTGCCACCGTCAGGATCCGGATGACCTCATTCTGTTGAACGTTGATGAGGCCGAGCGTGGCGTCGAGCAGGAAAGTGATCTTGTTTGAAATGAATTCGACATGGTCCTCAAGCGACTTGATATCGCGGCCGGCGAGTTTCAGCCGCGAGCGGCTCGAACCCTTGGCGTTGATCAGGGGAAGCGCCAGCCCGGCGTATTGGACCAGTCGTTCAAGCGAGGCGAGGCTTTCGCGTGCCTTGGCGGCAATGTCACCCTGTACGCCGATAGCCGTGATCAGCGCTTCCAGGCGGCGGCCGGACTGGACGTTCTGGCGGCTGATGTCCTCGGGGCGGGTGAAGACGTTGCCGTTGATCTTGTCGACGTCCTGGCTCAGCCGCTCCAGCACGTCGGCGGTGCGGTCGACGATCGCCTCAATGAGACCGAGAAAAATAGCCGGGGTAGTTGTGCAGCCGTTACCGGGCTTGGCCGCGCGGGTGACGAACTGGCGCACGGCGCGGAGATCGTCGTAACGCACCGTCGCGATGCGATCGCCGGCGACCACGACCGTAAACGGCGTCAGCGCAGCCTTGCCGACCTCGATGCCGGTGAGGAGGCTGGCAGTCATGAAGACCGCACCGTCCTCGGCGTAGAAGCGGCTGGAAAACTCGATCTCCTCGGTCTCTTCCCGGCTAGGCAGGGCGGCGCCGATGAATTTCTCCGCCGCCTTGTCTTCGTCGATAGTCGGCTGGCGGAGATCGACCCAGGTGGCGTCGGGTGGCACCGTCGTGTCGCCGGCGGCCGCCTCTTCAAGCCCTTTTTCGCCCAACCTGTATGCCGTCAGCATTCTGCAGCCCTCATTTGCCGAGGGCATGCACTTTTGAAGCGTCAGGATCAAGCCGCCGAACGCGGATCGCGGCACTATTGAGCGACCCGGTTGCGCACCGGCTGCGAGCGTTCTTTCGCGGCGCCCTTGTCTTCCGCACCGTTCCCTGAGAGCATCGGTTCAGTCCCGCGAAGGCGGCGGCCTCGCGTGGTGAACAATCGCCATGGGAGGCACGTCCATGGAAAGAGCGCAGTCCGGCAAAGCCGGCAGGGTACCTGGTCCGCGATGCATCGCGCTTGTCGGGCCGTTCGCCAGCGGCAAGACGACGCTTCTTGAGGCCATTCTCGCGCGCACCGGCGCCGTTACCCGGCAGGGTACCGTCGGCGAAAAAAACACGGTCGGCGACGCCTCGCCCGAGGCGCGGGCGCATCAGATGAGCGTCGAGGCGAACATCGCCGAGACCGAGTTCATGGGCGACCGGTTCACCTTCGTCGATTGTCCGGGGTCGATCGAGTTCGCCTTCGAGGCGGATGCGGTCATTGCCGGCGTCGATCTGGCGGTGGTGGTGGCCGAGGCGGACGCCAAGAAAATCCCGGCCCTGCAGGTCATCCTGAAAAGCCTGGAGGACAGGGGTGTCCCGCATGTCCTCTTCCTCAACAAGGTCGACAAGGCCGACGTCGGTGTGCGCGAAACGCTGCAGACGCTGCAGCCGGCGAGCGGCGTGCCGCTGGTGCTACGCCATATCCCGATCCTGCAAAACAACACGGTCACCGGGTTCATCGACCTCGCGCTGGAACGCGCCTTCGTCTATCGCGAGCACGCCGCCAGTGAAGTCGTCGATATCTCGACCGACGAGAAGGCGCGCGAGGCCGACGCGCGCTTCCACATGCTGGAAACGCTCGCCGACTACGACGATCAACTGATGGAACAGCTGCTCGGCGAGATCGAGCCGCCGCGCGACCGCGTGTTTTCCGATCTTGCCATGGAGATGCGCGAAGGCACCATCTGTCCGGTGCTGATCGGTTCGGCGGAGCATGGCTACGGCGTCGGCCGCCTGCTGAAGGCGATCCGCCACGAGGCGCCGGACATTGCCGATACCCGCGCCCGGCTCAAGGTCGCGGTTGGCGCCACCGCCGTCCAGGTTCTGAAGACGCTACACACCACGCATGGCGGCAAGCTTTCCATCGCCCGCGTGCTTGCCGGCTCGGTCGGTGACGGTGCCGAGCTGCTCGGGCCCGATGGGCCGGCCGGGCGGGTGTCGGGCGTTTTTCGGATTTTCGGCCAGCAGGCGGTGAAACGCGATGCGGCCGAGGCCGGCGAGACGGTCGGTCTCGGCAAGCTCGACGGCGCCCGCACCGGCATGACGCTGGCCGCCGGCAGGGCGGCGCCGCTGCAGGTCGTGACGCTCGCCGCGCCGGATCCGGTCCTCGGACTTGCAGTGTTTGCGGGGGAGCGCAAGGACGAGGTCAAGCTGTCGACCGCGCTGGCGCGGACACTGGAGGAAGACCCGTCGCTACGGGTTTCGCACGGCCAGGATAGCGGCGAGACGCTCATTGAGGGGCAGGGGGAGATGCACCTCCGCGTCGCGCTGGAACGCCTCACCGGCAAGTACGGCATTGGCATAAAGACCAGGGAATCCGCCATTCCCTACAAGGAAACCACTCGCAGCGGCACGACCGTCCGCGGCCGCCACAAGAAGCAGTCCGGCGGTCACGGCCAGTTCGGCGACGTTATCCTCGACATCGCCCCGCAGCAGCGCGGCTCCGGCTTCCGTTTCGCCGAAACGGTGACCGGCGGCTCCGTGCCGCGCAACTACTTCTCCGCCATCGAGGAGGGGGTTGCCGACTACCTGGCCCGCGGGCCGCTCGGTTTCCGCGTCGTCGACCTGTCGGTGACGCTGACCGAGGGGTCCTATCATTCGGTGGATTCCTCGGACATGGCATTCCGCCTGGCAGCGCAAGTCGCCATGCGCGAGGGCATGCCGCAGTGCCGGCCGGTGCTGCTCGAGCCGGTGTTGAAAGTCGACATCGCGGTGCCGTCCGAGGCGACGCCGCGGGTCAACGGCATCGTGGCGCAACGCCGCGGCCAGCTTCTCGGCTTCGACGCCCGCCCGGGCTGGAAGGGATGGGACGTGGTCGAGGCGCTCATCCCGCAAGCCGAGATCCGCGACCTGATCATCGAATTGCGCTCGGCCTCGGCCGGTGTCGGGACCTTCAGCGCGCGCTTCGATCATCTTGCCGAGCTTACCGGCAGGCTGGCCGACCAGATCGTCGAGCGGGCGCGCGCGCACGCCGCTTGAGAGTCACAGACTCATGTGGACGCCCGCCATCGTGATTTGAACCGTGCGGTTCGTCGTTGTGTAATCGCCATCAGCGAGATTTTTTCTTGCGTACGAGGGCGTGACGATGACGATCAGAACCGATCGCGGCTGGGATATTCCCGAGAGCCGCGCGACGCCTGAATCGATCTTCCTCAACCGGCGCGCCCTGATGATCGGTGTCGGCGCCATCGCCGGCACGGCGATCGGAGGCCTGCTGCTCAATCGCGGCGGTGGCAACGCCGTCAGCGTTTCCGATCCGTCGCGCGGGCTCTATCCGGCGGCGCGCAACGTGCGCTACGCTGCGGACCGGCCGATTTCACCGGAAGGGGTCAGCACGACCTACAACAACTTTCTTGAGTTCGGCGCGAGCAAGCAGATCGCGGAGGCGGCAGCGGGCCTCGTCACGCGGCCGTGGCAACTCAGCTTCGGCGGCCTCGTTGAAAAGGAATTCACGCTCGGCATCGACGATCTCCTGCAGAAGGTCGATCTGGAGGAGCGGGTTTATCGCCACCGCTGCGTCGAGGGCTGGTCGATGGTCGTGCCGTGGACGGGCGTCCCATTGAAAACGCTCGTCGATCTGGCGCGGCCGCTGGGTTCGGCCAAATACCTCCGCATGGAGGCGTTCGACGATCCGGCGATGGCGAGCGGGCAGCGCCAAGTCTGGTACGCGTGGCCTTACGTCGAGGCGCTGACAATGGCGGAAGCTACCAACGAACTGGCGTTCATGGTGACCGGCGCCTACGGCAATCCGCTGGCAAAATCGATGGGAGCGCCGTTACGGGTCCACCTGCCGTGGAAATACGGCTTCAAGTCGATCAAGTCGATCGTGCGCTTCTCCTTCGTCGAGGAGCGCCCGGCGACCTTCTGGCCGCAGATCGACGCCAGTGCCTATGGCTTCTGGGCGAACGTCAATCCGGATGTGTCCAATCGCGGCTGGAGCCAGGCGAGCGAGCGCGACATCGCGACCGGCGAGATGCACCCGACGCAAATGTTCAACGGCTATGGCGCCTACGTCGCCGGCTTGTACGCCGGCATGGACGACGAGCCGCTCTACCTGTGACGCGCCTCCGGTCGGTGTGCTATGGGGGATCATCCTCACATCGGCGGCCCTGGTTGGTGTTCGCCCCCAATTCGCGAACAGGAGTTTCCTCGTGCTGGCGCTCAACCCGCGCAAGACTGCGCTTGTCGTCATCGATCTCCAGCAGGGCATCGTCGGCATGTCGGTGGCGCCCCATCCGGCCGCGCTGGTCATCGCCAACAGCGTCGCGCTGGCGCGTGGCCTCACCTCGGCGGGCGGCACCGTCGTTCTAGTGCGTGTCGCGTTTGCCGCCAACGGCGCCGACCGCCTGTCGCAGCCGGTGGAAGAGCCGATGCGGGTTCCGGCCGGCGGGCCGCCGCCCGGCTGGTCCGATCTTGTGCCGGAAGTCGCCGCGCTCCAGCATGACGTGGTGATCGTCAAGCATCAGTGGAGCGCGTTCTATGGCACCGATCTCGACCTGCAGCTTCGCCGCGCGGCGTCGACACCATCGTGCTCGCCGGCATTGCCACCAATTTTGGCGTCGAGGGCACGGCGCGCGAGGCCTGGGCGCACAACTACGCGGTCGTCTTCGCCGAGGACGCGATGAGCGCGGTCTCGGCCGAACACCACCGCTTCGCCATGGAAAAAATCTTACCGCGTCTTGGCTTGATCCGCTCAACGGAAGCCATTTTGGCCGCGTTGCCCGCTCAGTAGCCGGGCACGCGACACGAAAAGGCCGGGCGCCTCCAGAAGCGCCCGGCAGTCTTTGCCGTGGCAATGCCAGCGGCATACACCTTCAGAGGGAACAGCTGGCTCGGAAATCCGTCCGAAGGGAGGAAGAACGAACGAATCACCGCGTCAGCAAGATGACTCTATGAATTCCCGGTGCTGCGGAAATAGGCATGACGGCCATTTGTGCTGATCACGCAAGGTTGTGACAAACAGATCACATCACCTGTGGATGAAACCGCAGATCAATAAGGCCAGTTCTGCGCCTTGCTCAGCAGAAAATCCCGGAAGACATGCACGCGTGCCGAGTTCTTCAGTTCGGCCGGATAGACGAAATAGGTGGCGAAGCTCGGCACCTGCTCGCCGGGCAACAGCTGCACCAGTCCGGACTCCGGCTCGACCATGTAGTTCGGCAGCACGGCGATCCCGGTGCCGTTCATCACGGCGTTCTTGATGGCGAAGATGTTGTTGATCTTCAGCGCCGCCTCGCGAGGGTTCTCCGAGCCGCGTCCGGCAAGTTCCAGCCAGTTGAGGTCGCGCAGGTACTGCGGCACCGGCACGCCGAAGGTGACTATGCGGTGGCCCTTGTCGAGGTCGGCGACCGTCTCCGGATTGCCGAAGCGGTTGAGATAAGCGGGCGCCGCGTAAACGTGCATGTGCACCGTGAACAGCCGCCGCTGGATAAGATCGGGCTGCGTCGGCTGGCGAAGGCGGATGGCCACGTCCGCCTGGCGCATGGAAAGGTCCAGCTCGTCGTCATCGAGGATGAGATGAATGCTGATCGCCGGGTAGAGATCGACGAACTCATGCAGCCGCTGGGTCAGCCAGGTCGAGCCGAGGCCGACGGTCGTGGTGATGCGCAGCGTTCCGGTCGGCTTCTCCGACGATTCGGTCAGCCGCGAACGCACGGATTCGAGCTTGACCATCACATCGCGTGCGGCGCGGAAAAGGTCCTCGCCCTGTTCGGTCAGGATCAGCCCGCGGGCGTGACGGTGGAAGAGGGGGACGCCGAGGTCCTGTTCGAGCGCGCTCACCTGCCGGCTGACCGCCGACTGGCTCATGTTGAGCGTCTCGCCGGCGTGGGTAAACGAGCCCGCCTGCGCCGCCGCCTCGAAGATGCGCAGTTTATCCCAGTCCATGCCGCTTCTCTCCGTGACGGGTGCTGGCGTCCTGCGACCCCGACCCGACGCCCACCTGATGCAAAGCCGGTGCCGCTACTCCGCAGCTACCGCCGTTTCCGCATGCCTCGCGGCGAGATAGCGCTCGGCCTCCAGAGCCGCCATGCAGCCGAGGCCCGCCGCCGTCACCGCTTGGCGGAAGGTCTCGTCGGTAACGTCGCCGGCCGCGAATACGCCGGGGACGCTGGTCGCGGTGGAATCGGGCGCCGTCCACACATAGCCCGTGGGTTTCAGCCGGAGTTGGCCGCCGAGCAGCTCCGTTGCCGGGGCGTGACCGATGGCGACGAACACGCCCTCGGCCTTCAGCTCGTTGAAGCCGCCGGTCCTGACATTGCGAAGGCGGACGCCGGTGACCGCCGGCGGAAAGTTGCCGGTACCCAGCACGTCGGCGATCTCGCTGTCCCAGATCACTTCGATCTTGTCGTGGTTGAAGAGCCGGTTCTGCAGGATCTTCTCGGCGCGGAATGCGTCGCGGCGATGAACGACGGTGATTTTCGAAGCAAAATTGGTGAGGAAGAGGGCTTCCTCGACCGCGGTATTGCCGCCCCCGACGACGACCACCTCGCGATTCTTGTAGAAGAAACCGTCGCAGGTAGCGCAGGCCGAGACGCCGTAGCCGCGGAACTTCTGCTCCGAGGGCAGGTTCAGCCACTTGGCCTCGGCGCCGGTGGCGATGATCAGTGCGTCGCAGGTGTAGGTCTTGCCGGAATCGGCGAAGAGCGAGAACGGCCGTCGCGACAGATCGACGGAGGTGATGTGGTCGGTGATGAAGCGCGTGCCGACATGCTCGGCCTGGGCGCGCATCTGCTCCATCAGCCACGGCCCCTGGATGATCTCGGCAAACCCGGGATAATTCTCGACATCGGTCGTGGTGGTGAGCTGTCCGCCGACCGCCACTCCCGAAATCAGAACCGGCTCAAGCATGGCGCGGGCCGCATAGATGGCGGCGGTGTAGCCGGCTGGCCCGGACCCGACGACGATGGCTTTGGCGTGCATGTCCATTTTCTCTGGGATTCGGCCTTTGCGATGAGTCTAGGCGGGCCGCAGCGGCTTGCAAGGCAAGGAAAAGCGCCAAATACCGGGCGCTCGGGCTTTTCCTTTCGGCCCATGCGCCGATGCATGCCGGAATCGCATGGCATTGGCCCGATAGATAGTCATGGATCGTCGTTTTTGAAAGCCCGATGGCTCGGCGGCCAAGCGGCGCCGGCGCCGCTCATTCGCCGGTTGGAGCGAACTCCTGCTTACCGCGCAGCCGCCGCCAGAACGAGCCGGTAACCCGCCGCCGTTCGCCGGCCCGCGCCGGATCAAAGACGCTTCGGCCCGAACCGACGTGAATACCAACGCCCGGTAGCTCGTGGGCGATCCACAGACCCTGCCGCTTCATGTGCCGGCTGATGGCGCGCTCGTTGGCAAACTTCGCGAAGGGTCCGTGCTCCTCCCATGTCCTGCGGCGGAGGAGCGTCGGGTAGAACGAGTAGCCGTACGATTCGCGATGGGCGCCGCGCATGTCGGCATAGTCGTGCCCGCCGAAATGGAAACGGCGCGCGAAGATGCGATGGCGGAGCTTCAGCCGCCGAAAGACCGAAAAGCACACCGCCACGATCGTCGGATCGCTGTCGAGGAGGGCGCGGGCGTTGTCGGTGCCGAGCGGACCGGTGAAATACCAGTCATCTTCGAGATGGACGATGAGCGGCGTCGTGACCATCGCGTATATCTTGTCGATGGCCTTGTGCTGGCCGAGGCGGGGATCGTCGAGGAGCACCTCGATTGCGGGATAGCGCGCGCGGATGCGTGCTGCGAAGTCGGCATCGGCCGAATCCTCGACGACCAGGAACCGGCCGGGCTGATTGTGGGCGAGAAAGGTGTCGATGCTCTGGACGAGCAGGTCCCAGCGGCCGCAGCTGGTCAGCACGCAGGTGATGAGATCGCGCGGCAGCACCGTCTTGCTCACAGGCGCGACGCCTCCTGCATTTCCCTGTCGGTTGGCGGTGAAGCTAAAAACCGGCGCCAGCGGTCGAGCTTCAGCCGCGCCTTCTCGGGCAAAGGCAGCACGGCGGCGAGATCGACAAGCGGCGGTGCCTTTCGGCGAACATCGGCCAGCGAGAGAACCCGGCGGTCCGCCAGGAAGACACTCTGCTTGCGCGCGAAACGCGGGTTCCCGCCACCGGCGAGGTCGCGATTGCCGAACCCGAAGTCGGGTTTCAGGAACTTCAGGTGCCAATAGGCGAAGTCGGTGAACACCCGCGGCTTGGCATGCTGGAAATCCTCGAAACGGGGATGGTGGATGAAATACGTCTGCGGCGTCACCTCAAAGAAGAAATGATCGCCCGCGCCCACGAACGGCTCGGCGGCCAGCGCACCGATCCTGCCGGCCTCGTCGCGGGCGAGGTTGATGCCGGAGAAGCAAAGCGTGCGCTCGAGGCGATAGGCGGCGGCCCGGATGCGGGCGGTGAGCGCCGCCAGCCGTCCGTCCATCGCCAGATGGTCGTCGTCGATCTTCACGGCGACCTGGAAGCTCGTCCGCGCCAGAGCGAAGTTCGACTGGTTGACGAAGCTCGACGGCGAGTTGGCCGGTTCGCCGGCATGCCCGTCGCTGCCCGGGGCGAAGACCTTAGGCTGGTAGTGGAAGGCGCGCAGCCGGTTGCCGAATTCGCCGCCGAGGCGCGCTAGGATGGCCGGCGTGGCGTCGGTGCACTGGTTGTGCACGATGACGATCTCGTCGACGTGGGGCATGTGCGAGCGGATCGTCGCCTCGATGAAATCGGCGCCGTTCTTGACGCGCATGAAGGCGCCGATGCCGGGGAAGCGGCCGGCAATATCGAGGTCATCCGGGCGGAAGCTGTAGGTTTCGGTCTCAGACGCCGTTGAAACGGACATCAAGGATCTCATACGAGCGGGCGCCACCGGGCGTCGTCACCTCGACCGTCTCACCCTTGGTCTTGCCGATGAGGGCGCGGGCGATGGGGGAGGAGATCGAGATGCGCCCGGCCTTCACGTCCGCCTCGACGTCGCCGACGATCTGGTACTTGCGCTTCTCCTCGGTGTCCTCGTCGACCAGCGTAACCGTGGCGCCGAACTTGATCGTCTTGCCGGAAAGCTTGGACACATCGATGATCTCGGCGCGCGACAGCTGATCCTCGATCTCGAGGATGCGACCCTCGTTGTGGCCGTGCGCTTCCTTGGCGGCGTGATACTCGGCATTCTCCGAGAGATCGCCGTGGCCGCGCGCCTCGGCAATCAGCTCGATGATGCGCGGACGCTCCTGGCTCGTCCGACGCTTCAGTTCGGATTCCAGGGCCGCGTGTCCCGCAGCGGTCATTGGAATCTTTTCCATCGCACCACGACCTTTTCACGAGAAGGCTTGTTCCGGTTCGACCGGCGCAAACACATAATAGCACTTCGCGGCGGGCACCCTCCGGACGGGATCCCGCCATGGAACTTCTGGACTGCTGCTCGCCGCGCCCCCCGCAAGCCTAGCTGGCCGTGGCGAAATAGGACTGCAGCGGGCGAACTTCAAGCGTCCCCGAGCGGTACGCTTCGATCCCGAGCGACACCGCGATCGCACCCGCGATGGTGGTATAATAGGGGACCTTGTGCAAGAGCGCCGCGCGCCGGAGCGAACGGCTGTCGACGATGGCCTGGGCGCCTTCGGTGGTGTTGAAGACAAGCTGGACTTCGCCGTTCTTGATAGCATCGACGATGTGAGGCCGGCCTTCAAGCACCTTGTTGATGGTGGTGCACCGGACTCCGTTTTCCGTTAGAAACCGCTGGGTTCCGACGGTGGCGATGATACGGAAGCCGAGACTTTCCAGCCGTTTCACGGGCTCTACGATCTTCTTCTTGTCGCTGTCGCGCACCGACACGAAGACCGTGCCACCGGTCGGCACCGGGCTGCCGGCGCCAAGCTGGCTCTTGGCGAAGGCAATGGCGTAGTCGCGGTCGAGGCCCATGGCCTCGCCGGTCGAGCGCATCTCTGGCCCGAGCAGCGTATCCACGCCGGGGAAGCGGGCGAAGGGGAACACCGCTTCCTTCACCGCAACATGATCGAGCACGCGCCGCGTCAGGTGGAAGCTCTCCAGCGGCGCGCCGGCCATGATGAGGGCGCCGATCTTGGCGAACGGCGTGCCGACGGTCTTGGCCACGAAGGGCACGGTGCGCGACGCGCGCGGGTTGACCTCGAGGATATAGATGTCGCCGTCCTTGATGGCATATTGCACGTTCATCAGGCCGATCACGTTGAGGGCGAGCCCAAGCTCCCGCGTCTGCCATTCAAGCTCCTTGAGGGTGGCCGGCGAGAGTGAATGCGGCGGCAGCGAGCAGGCGCTGTCGCCCGAGTGGATGCCGGCTTCCTCGATGTGCTCCATGATGCCGCAGACGAACACCTCGCGGCCGTCGGCGAGCGCGTCGACATCGACCTCGATGGCGTCGGAGAGATAGGAATCGATCAGCACCGGCGACTTGCCGGAGACGACGACTGCCTCGGTGATGTAGCGCTCGAGCTGGGTGCTGTCGTGGACGATCTCCATGGCGCGGCCGCCGAGCACGTACGACGGGCGGATGACCACCGGGAAGCCGATCGCCTCGGCGATCTTCTTCGCCTCGGCGCCGGACTTGGCGATGCCATTGCGCGGCTGCTTCAGCTTAAGCGTCTCGATCAGCTTCTGGAACCTCTCGCGGTCCTCCGCCAGGTCGATCGCGTCCGGCGAGGTGCCGAGGATCGGCACCCTGGCCTTCTCCAGCGCCTCGGCAAGCTTCAGCGGCGTCTGCCCGCCGAGTTGCACGATGACGCCGTGGAGCGTGCCGTTCGACTGTTCCTGCCGAACGATCTCGAGCACGTCCTCGGCGGTCAGCGGCTCGAAGTAGAGCCGGTCGGAGGTGTCGTAGTCGGTCGACACGGTCTCCGGATTGCAGTTGATCATGATGGACTCGTAGCCGGCGTCGGCGAGCGCGAAGCAGGCGTGACAACAGCAGTAGTCGAACTCGATGCCTTGGCCGATGCGGTTCGGTCCGCCGCCGAGAATGATGACCTTCTTGCGGTCGCTGGGCTTTGCCTCATCGGCGAGCAGGCCGGCGAAGGGAGTCTCGTAGGTCGAGTAAAGATACGCGGTCGGTGAGGCGAACTCCGCCGCGCAGCTGTCGATGCGCTTGAAGACGGGATGCACGGCGAGTCTGGCGCGAAGTGCCGCCACATGCGCCTCGCTGGTGCCGGCCAGATGCGCAAGCCGCGCATCGGAAAAGCCTTGCGCCTTCAGCCGCCGCAGCGGCCCGGCGATCCTGGGCAGCCCGCGGGCCCGGACCAGTTCTTCCGTCTCGACCAGCGCCTGCAATTGCCGCAGGAACCACGGATCGATGTGGCAGACGGCGTTGATCTCCTCGACCGTGAACCCCAGCCGCATCGCCTGAGCGCACGCGACGAAGCGGTTCGGCGTCGGCTTGCCCAGCGCCGCCCGGATGGCGTTCCTGTCGTCGCCCTGGCCGAGCCCGGGGATGGTCACTTCGTCGAGGCCGGTCAGGCCGGTCTCCAGCCCGCGCAGCGCCTTCTGCAGCGACTCGGCAAAAGTGCGGCCGATCGCCATCACCTCGCCGACCGATTTCATCGCCGTGGTCAGCGTCGGCTCCGAGGCCGGAAATTTCTCGAAGGCGAAGCGCGGGATCTTGGTGACGACGTAGTCGATAGTGGGCTCGAAGCTCGCGGGCGTCGCACCGCCGGTGATGTCGTTGTCGATCTCGTCGAGCGTGTAGCCGACGGCAAGTTTCGCGGCGACCTTGGCGATCGGAAAGCCCGTCGCCTTCGACGCCAGCGCCGAGGAGCGCGACACGCGCGGGTTCATCTCAATGACGATCAGCCGGCCGTCCGCCGGGTTGACGGCGAACTGCACGTTCGAGCCGCCGGTCTCGACGCCGATCTCGCGCAACACCGCGATCGAAGCGTCGCGCATCACCTGGAATTCCTTGTCGGTGAGCGTGAGGGCGGGGGCGACGGTGATCGAGTCGCCGGTATGAATCCCCATCGGGTCGATGTTCTCGATCGAGCAGACGATAATGCAGTTGTCCTTCTTGTCGCGGACGACCTCCATCTCGAACTCTTTCCAGCCGAGCACTGATTCCTCGATCAGCACTTCGTCGGTCGGCGAAGCATCGAGCCCGCGCTCGACGATCTCGAGGAATTCCTCGCGGTTGTAGGCGATGCCGCCGCCGGTTCCGCCGAGCGTGAACGACGGCCGGATGATCGCCGGCAGGCCGATCACTTCCAACGCATCCAGCGCCGCGCCGAGCTTGTGGACGAGGACGGAGCGCGGCGTTTCCAGGCCGATCTTCTTCATCGCCTCGCGGAACAGCTCGCGGTCCTCCGCCTTGTCGATGGCCTCGGCGGTGGCGCCGATCATCTCGACCTTGAACTTTTCGAGCACGCCCATCTTGCGGAGCGACAGGGCGCAGTTCAACGCCGTCTGGCCGCCCATCGTGGGCAGCAGCGCGTCCGGGCGCTCCTTCTCGATGATCTTCGCCACGATCTCGGGTGTGATCGGCTCGATGTAGGTGGCGTCGGCGAGGTCCGGGTCGGTCATGATCGTCGCCGGATTGGAATTGACGAGGATGACCCGGTAGCCCTCGTCCTTCAGCGCCTTAATCGCCTGCGTTCCCGAATAGTCGAACTCGCAGGCCTGCCCGATGACGATCGGGCCGGCGCCGATAACGAGGATCGACTTGATGTCGGTGCGTTTGGGCATGGCTCCGCGGCGTGCCTACAAAAACCCCGGCGCGGCAGGCCCGGCCGGGGCTCGAATCTATAGGTTGAGGCTAGGCGGGGCTTATAGGGGAAAGCGGTCGGGGGCGGAACCCCCGGCGGCGCATAGGGGTTGACGGGTTCGCAGACCTGAATCGCCGACTCTCCCCCGGCGTCCACAGCGGCAAGGAGGAAACCATGCCCAAGGTCATCATCGACATGACGATGTCGCTCGACGGTTATGTCGCCGGGCCGAATGACGGCAAGGCGCATCCCCTCGGCGAGCACGACGGCATGCGCATCTTTGACTGGTACATGGCAGGTCCGATGCTGCCGGGCGACCTCGACATCCTGCATCCGGCCGCAGGCGTCGACCGCGAGGTGGTCGACGAGATGTTCGAGGAGTCCGGCGCTTTCGTTTTCGGGCGGAGAACCTACGACATCACCAACGGCTGGGACGGGCGCCATCCGGTGAACGGCGTGCCGGTGTTCGTGCTGACCCACAAACCGCCGCCGCCGGAGACGGTGCCCAAAGGGCCATCCAATCTCACGTTCGTCACCGACGGCATCGCCAGCGCCGTGAGCCAAGCGAAAGCCGTCGCCGGCGACAAGCATGTGAAACTTGGCGGCGCCTCGCCCGGCAAACAGGCACTCGCCGCCAATCTGGTCGACGAGATTCTGATACACGTGGCGCCGTGGCTGCTCGGCGGCGGCGTCACGTTGTTCGGCGATCTGCCCAAGGGGATCGGGCTGGAGATAGAGTCGGTGCGCCCGTCGCGGCTCGCGACGCATATCCGGTATCGCGTAGTAACTTTATGACGGACACCGAAGCGTGCCGGGTGCGTTCGTCCGGTCTATAAAAAATCCCGCCTCCCGGGTTGCGGGAGACGGGACGAGCAGGACGCCCGTGGTGATGGTCGGCGTTCTACATGCTTTTCAGGAACGGCGTTGCCGCCGCGAGTACCTCTTCCTTGGTCATCGGCTTGTCGAAGGCTCCGTCCAAGTTGGAGAACACGTCCGTATTTGCGGCCGGCGGTGAAGTTCGCCTTCGGTGCGTTGCTTAACTTTCATTCTTCCGGGGCCGTTGCCCTGTTCGGGGCGCGGAACCTCCGGTAGGTTCGGCCGTTCATCCGCTTCCGGAGGCAGATTCCCATGCGTTGGGTCGGACGTCGCGAGTCGAGCAATATCGAGGATCGTCGCGGCATGCCCGGCATGGACGGCGGCGGTCTCGGCGGCAGTTTCGGCGGCGGCGGATTTGGGCGCGGCGGCGGCGGTCTCGGCATCGGCGCGGTCGCACTTATCGTGGTCGTCGGCTGGATCGCCGGCGTCAACCCGATCGACCTGCTGTCGAGCCTGGAGAACGGCACGTCGCTTTCCGATCAGGGCAGCGGGAACGGCGCTGGCCAAACCACTGGCAAGGTCGGTGCGCCGACTGACAAGGACGGTGAATTCGTTGCCACGGTGCTGGGCGACACCGAGACGACGTGGGGCGACATGTTCAAGACGATGGGCAAGACCTACAGCGCACCGACGTTGGTGATCTTCGACGGTTCGACGCCGTCCGCCTGCGGAACCGCCACCACCGCCGCCGGGCCCTTCTACTGTCCGAACGACGGCAAGGTTTACATCGACCTCGCTTTCTATCGCGAGCTGCAGGACCGCTTCGATGCGCCCGGCGATTTCGCGGAGGCCTACGTCGTCGCCCACGAGGTCGGTCACCATGTTCAGGATGAACTGGGCACGCTCGGCAAGGTCGATGCCGAGCGTCAACGGATGAGCGACGCGGATTCCAACAAGCTCTCCATTCGCATCGAGTTGCAGGCCGACTGCTATGCCGGCATCTGGGCGCGCGACGAGGAGAAGCGCGGCTTCATCGAGGTCGGCGATGTCGACGAGGCGCTGAACGCAGCCGCCCAGGTCGGCGACGACGCCATCCAGAAGCGCGAACGGGGCTATGCCGTGCCGGAAACCTTCAACCACGGCACCTCGGCGCAGCGCAGTCGCTGGTTCAAGCGCGGCTACAACGACGGAACCCTCGACGCCTGCGACACGTTCACGCCCTGCGAAGTGTGATCGCGGGGACCGCGCGCAACGGGTGGAACAGGTCTAGACTCAGCCGACTCGGCCTTTCCGTGGAGGACCATCCCTGATGTTGCTGAACAACGAAGCCATCGGCGCTCTCGCGCAGCAGCTCCTGTCCCTCGACGAGGGCGAACTCAAACCGCACGAACGTGCGGTGATCGAGCGTTGTGTCCGGCGGCTCGCCGTCTCGCGCAACATCAATATCGATGTGGAGAAGGCCGAGACCACCGGGCAACACATCGCCGACCGCGTCGCCGAGGTCGGCGGTTCGTGGGGGTTCATCATTGGTTTTGGCGTCTTCATCCTTGCCTGGTGCTCGCTCAACACCTTCATCCTGCTCACCCACGCATTTGACCCCTATCCCTTCATCTTCCTCAACCTGACGCTCTCCATGCTCGCCGCGATCCAGGCGCCGGTCATCCTGATGTCGCAGAATCGCGCCGCCATCCGCGACCGTCTGGTCGCCACGCATGACTATGAGGTCAACCTCAAGGCGGAGATCGAGATCGCCGCGCTGCACGAGAAGCTCGACCAGATCCGCTCGCAGGAGCTGGCGACGCTGATCAAGCAGTTGCAGGGACAGTTGGCGGAAAGGTCTGTCTAGCGGCTGCGCAGGGGAGCCGTCCGGCTGTGAAAGCCGGACGGCTTATCTTTGTCGCTCGGGCGAACGAGAACGAAAAGCCCTAGAGCGAGGCGATCAGCTTGCAAACCGCGACGATGTTGGACGGATGCGTTGACGGCAGGGCGAGCACGTCCCGGCATTTCGTCTTCAGCTCCTGCTGATCGCCGGGGCTAAGGCCCGAGATAGCGGTCGACAGGGCGGCGACGTTGCCGACGCCAAGGCCGCCGACGCCGTCGGTGGTCCCGGCTATGTTACCAAGGTTGCCGAGCAGGCCGCCGAGGTTGACCGCCGCGGCGCTGTCGCTGCCGTCGCTGTTGGCGGTGGCGAGGGAACCGTTCCCAGTCCCGATGGTGACGGTGCCGGTTTCACCGCCGCTGCCGATACCGACGGAGGCGCCGTTGCCGGTCGCCGAGGCGGTGGCGCCGGTGTCGCCGGTGCCCGTCGTCCCGACGGAGACGCCGCCGTTACCGGTGGAAACGCCGACACCGGCCGCATGCGCCGAGAATCCCGCCGTGGCGAGCAGCAAAGCAGCCGACATGATGCTCTCCTTGAACTTACTGAGCGCCGAGGCGGTTTTTTCCCGATCATCCTCGGCAGATGCCGCGGTAACCGGAGCGCGTGACATTGGTTTCGTGACAATGCGACGGATCGTTAAGGCAAGGTTGCCAGGATCGCCGGCAACCTAATTTTCCGGGCGATGCCGCTGGCAATTGGCCATGATTTCCGGGTCGCGCGGCCCGTCCGTCGTGGCTGCGATTGCTTCGACTCTATTTCGAAGATGCCTGACGACGGCTTGGAGTCGGCCGGCCCGCGCGGCGATTACTTCCGATGCCGCATGAACGACGGGATCACGTTGAGCGCGTAGGCAACGGTCGCGTAGCGGGGAATGTAGAAGCTCAGGGCAACCGACAGCACGGCGGAAACAAAAAGCACCGCGCCGCCGAGCCGCCCCTGGTTGTCGAGCGGGCGATTGGTCGTTTCTTCCGGGAGACTCGACAAACGAAGCGTGGCCAGCGCCGACAGCATCATGTTGGCCGCATAGAGCCACGACGCCGGCGCGAAGTCGTTATAGCGGCCAATGACCATGGTCGAGAACGGGACGCAGGTGATGAAGAACAGGTAGACGAGCATCCAGAATCCGTATTTGCGGCTGACCGTTTCCGGCACGCCGCGCGAGGTGGACTGGGCCAGCCAGCGCAAGCCCAAGACGGCGAAACTGATGATGTAGGCGGTGAACTGTCCCTGCAGCTCCTTGATCGCGCCGATGAGTTCGGCGGAGCTTGCCGGGTTGAAGGCTTCCGGCAGGCGGAGGTCGAGTACCAGCAGCGTCATGGCGAAGGCGAAGACGCCGTCGGTCAAAGCGTCGATACGCGATTTCGGGATCATGCCCGTTTCTTCCCGCCCCGCAGCCACGCCTCTACCAGGCGCCTGCGGAATGCCCGGTCCCGCTTCAGGTGCCACTCGCGGCTCATCGCCTCGCTCCGGCTCGCCAGCTTCTCGACGTGGATCATCGCCCACACGCGTCCGCGCGTCGAGCGCGCCCCGCTGCCGCCGTTGTGCTCGGCCAGCCGCCGGTCCGGATCGAGCGTCCAGCCGACATAGGTGCGGGGACCGTCCTTGTCGGCGCAGGCGAGGACATAGACAAAGAAGGACATCGCCTAGAGCGCGGGCAGGTCAACGCCGCGCGCCGCATCGGCATAAGAGCGACTGACCGGCAGGCGGGCGCCGTTGACCAGGATGACCGTCAGGCGGCCGTTCTCGCGTTCGACGTGATCGATGGCCGAGCGCGCCACCCAGTGCGAACGATGAATCTGCAGGCCGGCGATCGGCTCGATTTCACGAATCGCATCGGCGAGACGCATCAGCACAAGGGCGTGACCGAGGCGCGTGTGGGCTTCGACGTAGTGATCCTGCATCGACAGGTAGAGCAAGTCGCGGCCTATCTGCTGGGGCAGGCGCTTGAAGAATGGGCTGTTGCCCGGCTGCGCCGCGACCGCCGCAACACCGTTGCCGGCGTCCTGGCCGTTCGGCATCGGTATCGCGGTTTCCGGCGAGGCGGCAGGCAAGGACGACCTCGGATCGCGTGATACCAGGCCGACGATGGCGGCTATCCCGACGCTGATCGCCGCGGTCGACAGCCAGACCTGCGGCCACTCGGCGGCGGTAATAGGGGTCTCGGACAACAGGTTCTGCAAAATCACCCGCGCCAGGGCAATGGGAACTGCGGCGGCGAACCCACCCGCCAACAGCCGGGGAAAGAGCGGGGGCACCAGCGGGGCGAGAGCCACCGCCGCAGCGATGCCGGCCAGGACGCCGACGGCCGCGTCGATCGCCACCAGCAGGCTCCAGTAAACCAGCCGCGGCGCGAAGGGCATCGCCAGCGTTCCGAAGGGACCTGAATAAACCAGGAGGGCGGAAAGTACGACGACCAGGCCGGCAAACCGCCACGAGACCACGGTTTCGCGCCATCGGCGAAGCGTGAGTGACAGCAGCGTTTCGTTCACGAAGCGGTTCCCGCGACTGGCGAATAGCCGCTTTCCCGAACCCGCGCCATCAGTCATCTCCACGTCATCAGCCCGAGGGGCGAACAAGGTTTAACGGAGAATCGAACATGAATCTCGCTTCAAGCATTCTGGTCATTTTCATCCACACGCCGAAGTGGGTCTGGCTGATCCTCGCCGCCGTGCTCGTTTTCGGATACCTGGCGACACGGCCGCGGACGCTTCCGGTCTGGCGCTTCCTAATGCTGCCGCTGGCCATGTTCGCGTGGTCGACCTATGGCGTGCTTTCGGGCCCGCTCAGTCCCGAAACAATCTTGGTGTGGCTCGCCGCCATCGGCGTTGGCGCCGTTTTCGGCCGCCGTCTCGCCCTGTCGAGTGGCGCCTCCGCCGGCGCCAGGCCCGGCACGGTTTTCCTGCCGGGAGAGTGGTGGTCTTTCCGCCTCGTGCTGACGATCTTTGTCGCCCGCTACTTCTTTGCAAGCGCGGCCGCAATCACGCCGATGCTGGTGGTCGATCCGACGTTTATCCTTGCAAAGGTGATTGTCATGGGCGCCCTCGGCGGCACCTTCGCCGGCCGCACGGCCATGATCGCCGCCGCAGCCCGTCGCCGGCCCACCGTCATCACGGAGGCCATCGCCTGACCGGCGGCGCCGGCGCTATCCGCGTTTCCCATCCATCATCCCGACGAAGCGCTCGAACAGGTAGCGGCTGTCGCGGGGGCCGGGGGAAGCTTCCGGATGGTACTGGACGCTGAACACCGGCCGGTCCTTCAGCCTGAGGCCGCAGTTGGAGCCGTCGAAGAGTGAGACGTGTGTTTCCTCGACGGTCTCCGGCAGCGAGTCGCGGTCGACGGCGAAGCCGTGGTTCATCGAGGTGATCTCGACCTTGCCGGTGGTCAGGTCCTTGACCGGATGATTGGCGCCGTGGTGGCCCTGGTGCATCTTGCGGGTCGTGCCGCCGAGAGCGATGCCGAGCATCTGGTGTCCGAGGCAGATGCCGAAGGTCGGCACGCCGGCGCCGATGACGCCCCTGATCGCCGGCACGGCGTATTCGCCCGTGGCTTCGGGATCGCCCGGCCCATTGGAGAGAAACACGCCGTCCGGCCTGTGAGCGAGGATATCCTCCGCCGTCGCGGTTGCCGGCACGACGGTGACGCGACAGCCGTGATCGGCGAGCAGGCGCAGGATGTTGCGCTTGATGCCGTAGTCGACCGCGACGACATGGTGCTTCGGATCGGTGAGCCGCCCGTATCCCTTGCCCCAAGCCCACGAGGTCTCGTCCCAGGTGTAGCTCTGGCCGGTGGTGACATCCCTGGCGAGGTCCATGCCGACCAGCCCCGGCCATGCCCCGGCATCCCGCGTTAGCGCGGTGCGGTCGAAGATGCCGCCGCGATCGTGGACGATGACCGCGTTCGGCATGCCCTTGTCGCGGATGAGCGCGGTCAGCGCACGCGTATCGATGCCGGCCAGCCCGATGATGCCGCGCGCCTTCAGCCAGGCGTCGAGGTTGCGCGTCGCGCGGTAATTCGAGGGTTGGGTGATGTCGGTACGGATGATGCAGCCGCGCACGCCCGACGAGGCCGCCATGTTGACGGTCTCGATGTCTTCGTCGTTGACGCCGACGTTGCCGATATGCGGGAAAGTGAAGGTGATGATCTGCCCGGCGTAGGAGGGATCGGTGAGGATTTCCTGGTAGCCGGTCATCGCTGTGTTGAAGCAGACCTCGCCCACGGCCTGACCCTCGGCGCCGAGGCCGTGGCCTTCGATGATGGTGCCATCGGCGAGCGCGAGGAGGGTGGTCGGCCTGGGGTCGGTCCAAGGCTGGGCTTGTTCGCTTGTCATGAGGCGGACTAGATAGCGGCGTGTGGGGCCGCCGTCAAAAACCGCCGAAACCCTGAGGCAATGCCATGATCCGCGAGCGAATCGCCGAAGAGACCAAGCAGGCCATGAAGAGCGGCGACAAGCCCCGCCTGTCGACGCTCCGGCTGATGTCGTCGGCGATCAAGAACGCCGAGATCGAAGGGCGTACATCCGGCAAGGGCGAGGTCAGCGACGATGCGCTCCTCGGCCTCCTGCAGAAGCTGGTCAAGCAGCGTCAGGAATCGGCGGAGCTATACGACAAAGGCGCGCGCCCGGAGTTGGCCGCCGCCGAGCGTGCCGAGATCGTGGTCATCCAATCGTTCCTGCCGCAGCAGATGAGCGAAGAGGAAACCCGCGCCGCGATCGCCGACGCGATCAAGGAAACGGGCGCGGCCAGCGTCAAGGACATGGGCAAGGTGATGGCGGCGCTGAAGGCGCGCTACACCGGCAAGATGGATCTCGGCAAGGCCGGCGGCATCGTCAAGGCGATGCTAACCGGGTGAGGGGCGGTTGACGGCGTCCGAAGCGCAGACGCCGTCGAGATTGCAAGTCTCAGGTCGGATCGCAGCCGTCTGGCCGTGGTCCACCTGCGGGCGGTCCGCGCAGGATTGCGCCAAGCACGTCCGAGTAGTCGTCGGTCCATGTCCGGATGGTCGGATCGGGTGCCAGTGCGCACCAGTGGCCGCTGTCTTCGGCGAGGCGGCCGAGGTCGAACCGATTGGGGGCGACAACGGCGACAAGGCTGGCTAACCAGTACGCATCCCGGCCGGCCGCATCGGGAATACTGGTGCCGATGCGGGTGACGAGACCGTCTTCCGCTGCGGCGTTCGCCACAATCGGCGCCAGATCCATGTATTCGTTCGAGATGTGGAACAGCAGTACGCCGCCCGGTGCGAGCCGCGTGAAGTAGCTCGCGATTGCCTCGCGCGTCAGGAGATGCACCGGCACCGCGTCGGACGAGAACGCATCCAGAATGATCAGGTCGAAGGTTCCGGTCTCGGCCGCCAGAGTGAGGCGGGCGTCGCCGATGACGATGCCGGCGTGGGGTGCGCAACTCTCCAGAAAGCGGAACGTGGTGGCATCCTCGGCGATTTTCGCGACCTCGCGATCGATCTCGTAAAAACTCCAGTCTTCGCCAGCATGGCGCTGGCAGGCGATGCTTCCGGTGCCGAGACCAGCGACAGCGACGCGGCGAAGACCGCCATGCGCCTCCCGGATCGCGCTGATGCCGTCGGCAAGAGCGCCGCCCGGGTAGTAATAGGTGCTCGGCTCGGGCGGCCCGACCACGGACGTTCCGTCATCATTGCGGATGCGCTCGGCGCCATGCAGCGTCATCCCGTGGATCAACAGGCGGAAGCGCCCGTCGAGTGTTTCGACCACTTTGTTGACGCCGAAGAACGAGCGGTAGGTTTCCATCGGGCCGAGGAGAGGCCGGTAGGTGGCGGCGAGGACAATGACCCCGATCACGGCGCCCAGATGGAGAGCCGCCCGCGTGCGCAAAAGCACGATGGCCGTGACGCCGACGACGGTGACGGCGAGGTGAAGTCCGTCATAGGCGGCCGCCGGCACCAGGCCGAGTGCGTGAGGTGCAATGAGGATCGAGATGACGGCGACGACAAGCGCGAGATCGCGGAGCGCGCCGGGGATGGTGACGGTGCGGAAGGCCGGCAGGCAGAGCAGGCATGCGACGATCAGGATCGGATATTCGAGCACGGAGGAAAAGATCGCCGGCGCGATGAGCGCGGAGAAGATGCCGCCGAGCACGCCACCCAGCGACATCGACAGATAGAAACTCGTCAGGCGCGTGGCATCGGGCCGGCGTCGGGCCAGCTCGCCGTGACAGGCCAGCGCGGCAAAAAAGAAAAAGCCGAGATGCAGAAGGAGGCCGCCGATCGGATGGCTTGAGGGCCCGTTCGGCATCGCCGAAACTGCGAGCGGAGCGATCAGGAGCGGCACCGCCTTCAGCGTGAACGCCTGCGGGATGATGGACCGACGCTGGAATGCGATCACGAAAGTGAGCAGGTAGAGGGTGAGCGGTACGATCCACAGGAGCGGGACGGCCGCGATGTCGGTGGTGACGTAGGCGGTGACCGCGACAAGCAGGGCCGACGGCACGAACGCTCTCGCCACCCAATCCGCCCGGACGTCGAACAGTGCAGGTCTTATGGCGATTGGCGCCGTCGCCGCCACGCTGATGCCGGAAGTCGCGCGCAACGTCAGCATCGCCGCTCCACCGATGATTGCGACCAGCGCCAGGAAGCCGCCTGTCCACACGGCGCTCTGGTCGGCAAGCGTGAAGGTCGGTTCGAAGAAGACGGGATAGAGGAGGAGCGCGGCGAAGCTGCCGAGGTTGCTGGCGCCATAGAGGAAGTAGGGGTCGGCTGCGTGCGGGTGCCCGGTGGTGGAAAACCATGCCTGCAGCAGAGGCGCGTTACCGGCCACGGCGAAGAACGGCAATCCGACGGAGACGGAGAAGAGTCCGATCAACCAGATCGCCTGATGCGCCTCGGGCGGTTTGTCCCATCCGCTTGCGACCGCGATCGGCATCGCCAGGATCGCGACAGTTAGCAGCGCGAGGTGGACGACGGTTGCCGTCCGGGTGGAAACGAGCCGGGTGAGCAGGTGGGCGTATAGGTAGCCGGCGAGAAGCAGTCCCTGAAAGAAAACCAGCGCCACCGACCAGACGCCGGGCGATCCGCCGAGCATCGGCAGGACCATCTTGGCGAACATCGGCTGCACGGCGAAAAGCAGGAAGGCGCTAAGGAATATCGCGAACACGAAGGTCGCGAGCCGCAACGGTTCGGTCACGAACCGGTTGCGCGGCGCCGGCTGTGTGAGGTCGCTGGATGCCATTCTTGGCCCGTTTGATGCTCGCCAAAATTGCGGGACAAAGAATAATCGACCATTAATAGAACAACATCGACCGGTCGCGTCTTCATCGGCGGCGCCGTCAAGGCGATGATCGGCTGAGCCGGCCGCCGCCGCTCAGTTCAGCGCACGGTCCGCGATGCCGCCCTCGCGCATGAAGCGCGTCGCGGACTCCGCCAGCTCCGTCATCCGCTTCCGCAGCACATCGGCGGGGAAAAGCAGCCGACCGTCGCGCTTGCGCACCACGCCATCGATGATGACGGTATCGACGTTGCCGGCACCGGCCAGTTCAACGACGCTCTGAACCGGATCGTGGACCGGGAAGAGGTTGATGTCGCCGGCGCGCAGCATGACGAGGTCGGCCTTCTTTCCCGGCGACAGAGTTCCGATGCTGTCCTCCATTCGGAAAGCGCGGGCGCCGCCGATGGTCGCCCAGTGCAGCGCCTCGATCGACGGCACTGGCATGGTTGCGAAGGGCGCGTTGCCCGAACTGGTATTGGCCGGGACCATCGTGTTGCAACTGGCGGCCGGGCTCATGGTCGTGCTCGGCTGGCATGCGCGCGTCGGCGCGGCGGTGCTCTTTGTGTTCAGCGTCGTGGCAACGCTGATTGCGCATAATCCGTTCGGCCGGAAAGCCGACGACTTTCGCCGCGAGGCAATGTTGTCTCTGGAACACTTGGCGATCGTCGGAGGCTTGCTGCTGATCGTGGCAAGGGGTCCGGGTGCGATCGCTCTGATGCCCTGATTGCGCGCAATTACGTCGATCGGGGCGAATTGCATCTTATATCGGCGCGCGTCGCTGGCGAGGGGGTCGCAAAACCGAAGCCCGAACAGGTCGAAGCTCGCAGGGCCGTCAACGGTCAACCGTCGCCATGACGCGGGGGTTGTAGCGCGGGCCGGCGATTTTTCCGGGCGACATCGCGTCGTCGAGGCGCTTTATCTCTTCGGCAGAGAGCCGGATGCCTTCGGCCGCAACGTTCTCCTCGAGATAGGTGCGCCGCTTTGTGCCGGGAATCGGCACGATGTCGCTGCCCTTGTGCAGCACCCAGGCGAGTGCGATCTGGCCGGGCTTCGCTTTCTTCGCTGACGCCATGTCGCGCACGACCGCGGCCGCCTTGACGTTGGCATCGAAGTTGGCGCCCTCGTAGCGCGGATCGGTGTGGCGATGATCGTTGACCGGATATTCCTCGGCACGCTTGACCTCGCCGGTCAGGAAACCGCGACCGAGCGGCGAGAATGGCACCAACCCGATGCCGAGTTCGCGCAAGGCCGGGATCACGTCAGCTTCCAGATTGCGCTCCCACAGCGAATATTCGCTCTGCACCGCCGATAACGGATGAACCGCGTGGGCGCGGCGGATGTTGGCTACGCCCACTTCCGACAGGCCGAAGAAGCGGACCTTGCCCTCCTTGACCAGTTCGCCGACCGTGCCGGCGACGTCCTCCATTGGCACGGCGGGATCGACGCGGTGCTGGTAGAGCAGGTCGATGTGGTCGGTGGCGAGGCGGCCGAGCGAGCCTTCCACGGCCTTGCGGATCGTCGCCGGCCGGCTGTCGCGGTCGGTGCCCATCTGCTTGCCGTTCTCAAGGCGGAAACCGAACTTGGTGGCGATGGTCACCCGATCGCGGCGCCCCTTCAGGGCGCGGCCGAGCAGCGCCTCGTTGGTGTGCGGGCCATAGACTTCGGCGGTGTCGAGAAACGTGCAGCCCAATTCGATGGCGCGGTAAAGGGTGGCGATCGACTCGGTCTCGTCCGCCGGTCCGTACGACTGGCTCATCCCCATGCAGCCGAGGCCGATGGCGGAAACTTCCAGCCCGGCGGTGCCGAGCTTGCGCGTGCTCATGGTCATGAAAGTATCCTCCGTCTGGCACGCGATATAGGGTCGATGGGCAACTGCCGCCAGCGGCCTCACGCCGCGGCGGCTTCCCCTTCCAGCACGAAATCGAAGTCGATGGCCAGCGCCGGGTAGGGCGGGGTGCCGTGTGGCTCAGCCGCTACGACATGTTCGTGCTGTCGCGCTACGACGAGGTGCGTGATGCGCTGCGCAACTGGGAAGTTTTCTCCTCGGCCGCCGGCGTCACCATGAACCAGCCGATGAACGACGCGCTGGCCGGCAATACGCTGTGCAGCGACGCGCCCAAACACGATCAGCTCCGCGGCGTCATTGCGAAGCCGCTATCGCCGGTGGCAGTGCGCGGGCTGAGCGAGCAGATCGATGCCGAGGCCGAGAAACTGGTCGAGCGGCTCGTCGCGCAGAAATCCTTCGATGCGGCGACCGAGCTAGGCCAGCACCTGCCGGTGTCCGTCGTCTCCAATCTCGTCGGCCTGCCCGAGAGCGGACGCGAGCGCATGCTCGATTGGGCGGCGGCCAACTTCAACTGCTTCGGGCCGCTCAACCAGCGCACCGTCACCGCCTTCGAGACGGTCAAGGAGATGATCGAGTACGCCCACAAGGAAGCCGTGCCCGGCAAGCTGAAGCCCGGCGGCTGGGCGGCGATGATCTACGAAGCGGCCGATCGCGGCGAGATCAGCCATGCGCAGTGTCCGGCGATGATGAACGACTACATGGGCCCCGCCCTCGACACGACCATCTTCGCGGTATCGAGCGCCATCTGGCTGTTCGGCCGCCACCCGGAGCAATGGGACGCGGTGCGGGCCGATCCCTCGCTCATTCCCAACGCGGTCAACGAGGTGCTGCGCGTCGAGTCGCCGATCCAGGGTTTCTCACGCATCGTCACGCGCGACCACGTCGTCGACGGCGTCACCATCCCGTCGGGCGCGCGCGCCATCGTGCTTTACGGCTCGGCCAACCGCGACGAGCGCAAGTGGACGGAGCCGGAACGCTTCGACGTGCGCCGCCGCGCCTCAGAGCATCTCGCCTTCGGCCAGGGCCCGCACGTCTGTGTCGGCATGCCGCTGGCGCGCCTGGAGATCAAGTCGCTGCTCGCCGCGCTCGCCAAACGCGTCACCCGCTTCGAGCTTGGCGAGACGACGCGCGCCATCAACAACGTGCTGCGCGGCTTCGAAAAGGTCGAGGTCACCGTCCACTGACCGCGGCGGTCGTTCGCGGCGGAGCCTAGTAGGCGCTGACCTTCGCCTTGGAGATGCGGAAGCCGTGGCCGTCGTCGCGCTGGCACTGGATGCCGGTGGTGGCGGAGATGCAGGTGAACGGCTCGATCCGCCAGGACATGCCGTAGGTGAAGGTGTTGGGGGCGCCGCAGCAGCCCTGGTCGCCGACGTCGTTGATGAGCGCGGCAGGGCCATTGGCGCCCAGGGTAAAGCGAAGATAGCTCGGCGCCACCCGGTCGCAGGAAAGCTCCGGGCCGCCGTCCGCCGGCACATAAACCGAGGAGCCACCGACCGGCGTGAAGATGCAGCCGACGTTGCCGGAGGGCATGACGAAGCTGGTAGAGCCGCTGGCGTCGGGGTTGAAATAGACCGGGCCCGAGGCTTTTGCGACGCTCGTAGCCGCCATCAGGCATGCCGCGGCGGCAAGGCAGAGCAGGCGGGACAACATGGCAGATTTCCTCCGAAAACCGCGAGAACAGCAGTCTAGGCCGGGGCCGGCGCGGAAACCATGATCGGCATCACAGGGGCCACCGGGGTCGTTTTGCGCGGTGGACTGCCTTAGAACCGGCAAAGTTGTGCCTTCCGTGTTGCGGGAATGATCTGGCGCTGTCAGCGCGGACGAAGTCTCAAGGACGCTTGCCATGCGCAGCCGCAACCCCGGCGCTCCGCCCGCCCTGCCGCATGAGGCGGCGGTCACCTACACGCGCGTCGCCGAGGATGTGGACAGCGTGTCCGACCCCGACGACGACGGGCGGGTAGAGCCGCATTTCACCACGGTCGCGATCGAGCGCCAGCCGCGCTTCGAGGAAGTTGCCGCGCCGGTCGGACGGGGCTTCGCCGAGGACCGGCCGATCGCCGCGGAAATGATCGCCGGCGACGAGCCGCCGCCGCGCCGCCGCCGCTCGCGCGCGGTTCGCTTCGTGCTGCTGGTCGGCGCGCTCGCCGTCCTTGGCGGGGCAGGGGTGCTCGCCGCCACCGCCATCAAGGTTCTTTATGGCGGTGCGCCCGTCGTGGTCGAGGCGCCGGCTTCCGAGGGGCCGCTCGACATGACGCCCTCGGCCACCGCCAAGACCTCGCTGCCCGATTCCGGCTCGGCCGGCCCGGGCGTGCTCGCCATTCCGTCCAGCGACGCCGGCGTCGACAACCGCGCCCCGCCGACCGCGAACGCCGGCGCGCCGTCGCCGAATTCGACCACGGCGACCACCGAGCCCCTGAGGCTTGCGCCGCAAACGGATGTCGCCATTCCGCCGAAAGAAGCGGCGCCGTTGCCGCGCACCAAGCCTGCTTCCACCGAGGCGATGCTGCCGCCCGCGCCGGCAGGGGCTGCGCCCGCCGCCAATACCGACACCGACATCAACAATGCGCTGACCGACATCGACCAGCTTCTGGCGAAGAAACGCGCCGATGCGGCGGCGGCGCAGGCGGCGTCGCCGTCCGCCAATCAGGCAGCGGCCGGGAGCCTCTCGACCGACACCTACGCCGCGGCTCCGCCGCTGCCCGTACCGCCGCCGCCGTCCGCGCGGATCGATCCGAACGTTCCGGTTCCGCCGGCGGATATTCCCAACCCCGGCAACTGAGTTCGCGCCCGACCGGAGTACCGTCGGGCCAGTCTGCCGGCGACTGTGGACAGGCTGTTGATAACCCTGTGGATAAAGCCGGAATAACCGTGGGAAAACCTGTGCACTGCCGGTGGGCAAGTGCCGCCTCGTGGCACCCGGCTTCCTCAGGCAGTCAGCCCTAGTTGCTCCGCGACCAGGTTTCCGACCGGCAGATGAGGCCGGCCAGGATGCAGCCGGCGAGGTCGAGCTTGTCGCCGTTGGCGGTCATCTTGCCGGTGTAGGTCTTGCCGGAGGTGTAGTCGTAGAGCTCGCCTTTGAAGCCGTCGCCGTCGGGACGCATCCGGTTGATGAGCAGGCTGCCGACCAGTGCGCGGCTGCGTTTGGCGGCGTCGGGATTGTTGACGTCGGTCGCAGCTGCGCCCATCACGGCGAGGATGGTGCCGCAGTAACCGTCGCCGCCGCAGGCCGCGATCCTCACCCTGGTCTTGCCGCTCTCCGACATCCAGGTGCCGGAAGGATCGCCGCCCGCAAAAGCCGTCCCCGCAAGCGCCGCCGCAACCGCGCCCGCCACTACGATGCTCGTAAAGCGCATGGATGTGTCTCCCCGAATGACCGGCATTTTTGGCGCGCCGGCCTTGGCGGGAGGCTAGTCCCGGGGTTGTTGGCGCGCTAGGGGCGACGGAAGGTCCGGGAGGCGAACAAGCCAGGGGCTCCGCCACTCGCGCGAAAGAGCCCGCTCAGGAGGCGCCCGGAATCAGATCGGCAACCGAACGATCGGACTCCCGCTCGCTTTCCGCCAACCCAACCGCGACGCCCGCGCGGTCGGCGTCGCTGCGGTTCTGGCTCATCTTGCGCTTGCCTTCGATGCGCGCGATCGGCAGCCGCACGCCGACGATGCCCTTGAGCTGCGACCGAACGAAATCTTCCGGCGCATCGTTCACGGCCCACGGCGCCGGCCGCGATTGTTCATAAAGATTGGTGAGCCGCGTCACCGCCTCGCGCAACCGCGCTTCGTCGTCGAAGAATTCCACCGTGCCGTACACATGTACGGCGACATAGTTCCACGTCGGCACGACCCTGCCGTGCTCGCGTTTGGCGGCGTACCAGTTCGGCGTGATGTAGGCGTCCGGCCCGGAGAAGATGACCATCGCCTCGCCGATCGGCGGCAGCGTCTACTGCGGGTTCGCCCTGGCGACATGCCCGAGCAGGACGCCGTGCCCGCCCGCGCTCTCGTCGAGGATGAGCGGCAGCCGCGTCGCGACCAGACCCTCCGCGGTCGCGGTCACCAGCGTGGCAAGCCGAGCCTCGCGGATGATGCGCCTGATCTCGGCAGGGTCGTCTTCACGGAACGCCGGCGGCGTGTACATTCCGATCTCCTCTGGTCATTCTACTGCCACGAGCGCTCGATGGATCCGTGAATCACTATCGCCGGTCAGTCAACCGGGAGGTGGTTCGCCGAAGCCGCGCCCGCCGATCTCGTCCCGGGCGCCGGCGGAATGATTTTGGCCAGGGAGGCGCCTCACGATGACCATCACCATTACCGCCTTCGAGCGGTCACCCGATGGCGGCAAGGGACTGGCGCGCGATACGCGCGTTCGCTGGGCGCTGGAAGAAGTCGGCCAGCCTTACGAGGTTCGCCTGGTGTCGTTTCGCGCGCTGAAGGAGCCCGCGCATCTGACGCTCAATCCCTTCGGCAAGATTCCGACCTATGAAGAAGGCGATCTCGTCCTGTTCGAGACAGGCGCGATCGTGCTCCATATCGCGGATCGTCATCGCTTGGATACCCTACGGCGACGGCTCAATCGGCGGCAGAGCCAAGGAGTTTCAGTCGAGCGTGACCGTCGGCTGATCGCATTGCGGCTTCGACGTGGATTGAGGTCGGGCTCGTTCGACGACGGCAACGGTGAGAAGACCTTAAAGAGATGGATTGGCTTAGCGGGTCAGGCAGGAGCGCCGATAACTGCAACCGACTTGAGAAGCATGATTATTCTCCGGCCCGGGGTCAGGGAAAATGTGTTCGCCTACCTTCGCCGGGCTGATCTCACCGCATCTCGCGCTAAGGTTCTAGCTGAAAGCGCCAACTCTGGGTGGTTTGTGGATGACGCTGCACTAGTGGACCTGACCAATCACCTAACTGAGACAACTGTGACTACTCGGTCTGGCCGCCACAAACGCATTGGGACGTTGATAGCGTCGTGTGATCCGACCAACCAATTTGGTCTCTATTGTAAACTCTGGATGTTGTCGAAATACGGGGACGCCCCAAGCCTTCTTACCGCGATACAGTCTTCTCAAGACATTTGGCTTCCAAGTGAGCGGCTTGGTCGCTTAGTCGGAAGTTTTACTCCACTATTTAGTAGTAAAAAGGATTGGCAATCTTACTTCGAACTGATTACTCAATCACGCAACATTGGAGCGCGAGCGACTTACAAGTTCCATTTACGCCTACGCGACGATGATGCGGTGTTCAAGGCGATGTATGCCTCATTAAAGAATCCGAATCCTTCGCGCGATACTGGAATAACTCATCCAAAGTTTTTGTGCCTGTTGTCAGCATTGAAAAACAACAGGGTGCCGACTGCTCAGACAGATTTGCTCAGGAGGAAGAATTCGGCTGGTTTCCTGACGTCTATTACCGGGCAATCGCCCGTCGGGTTGGCGTCCTCTAGCTGTGCATAACCCGGAAAACCCAGCCTTCCGGCGACGCCATCCGCCCGCCACACCGCCGGCCCCTATAATCAGCTTCCAGCATCCCGACACCGCTGATTCGGTCCGCCGCCACCCATGCGCTTTTCCGATTCCTTCCTCGATGAAATTCGCGCGCGCCTGCCGACGTCTTCGGTGGTTTCGCGGCGGGTGAAGCTGAAGAAGCAGGGGCGCGAGTTTGCCGGGCTGTCGCCGTTCAATGCGGAGAAGTCGCCGTCCTTTTTCGTCAACGACCAGAAGGGCAAGTGGTTCGATTTCTCGGCGCAGAAGAACGGCGACATCTTCACCTTCCTGATGGAGACGGAGGGCCTGTCGTTCCCGGAGGCGGTCGAGCGGTTGGCGGGCGAGGCGGGTGTCGCGCTGCCGGCGCGCGATGCCGACGCCGAAGAGCGCGACCGCGAGCGCTCCAGCCTGCACGAGGTCATGGAGATCGCGGCGAAGTTCTTCGAGGCGGCGTTGCAGACGCGCGCCGGCGCTGCCGCGCGCGGCTACCTGATGAACCGCGGCCTCGGGCCAGAACTCCAGCGCCGCTTCCGCGTCGGCTATGCGCCGCCGGATCGCGCCGCGCTGAAAGAGCATCTCGCGTCGAAGAACATCACGCAGGAGCAGATGATCACCGCCGGGCTGCTCGTCTCCGGCGACGACATTCCCGTTTCCTTCGATCGCTTCCGCGATCGCGTCATTTTCCCGATCGGCGATTTCAAGGGCCGCGTCGTCGCCTTCGGCGGCCGCGCACTCGCCGCCGATGTGCCGGCGAAGTATCTGAACTCGCCGGAGACCGAGCTCTTCCACAAGGGCTCGCTGCTCTACAACGGCGCCGAGGCGCGCAAGGCTTCGCACGACGCCGGCACCATCATCGCGGTCGAGGGCTATGTCGACGTCATCCAGATGGTTGGCGCCGGCTTCGGCCACACGGTCGCGCCGCTCGGCACCGCGCTTACCGAGCGCCAGCTGCAGATTCTCTGGCGCCGGGCCGACGAGCCGATCCTCTGCTTCGACGGCGACAAGGCCGGCATCCGCGCCGCGTGGCGCGCCGCCGATCTGGCGCTGCCGTTGCTCATGCCGGGAAAGAGTCTCCGCTTCGCGCTGCTGCCCGCCGGTCAGGATCCCGACGATCTCATCCGCGATGGCGGCCACGATGCGATGGCGGCGGTCATCGGCGCGGCGCGCCCGCTGGTCGATATGCTGTGGACGCGCGAGACGCAGGCTGGCGTCTTCGATACGCCGGAGCGGCGCGCGGCGCTGGAGTCGAAACTCCGCGAGATCGCCCGCTCGATCGGCGACGAGAGCGTGCGCCGCCACTACATCCAGGCGTTCGCCGAGCGCGTGCTCGCCTTCTTCCCGCCGGTCGAGCGGCGGCCGCAGGGCAATCGCCCGGTCAGCGACCGGCGCGGGCCGGGCCGTCCGTTCCCGCCGCGCAACGTCGCCCGCCTGCCCATCCCGGTGTCCGATCGCCTGCGCCGCAGCCAGATGTTCGCCGGGCGTGGCGCCCATCCCTTGCGCGAGGCGGTGCTGGTGATGACCGTGCTCAACCATCCGGCGCTGCTCGTCGCCCACCTCGACGAGTTCGCCCACATCCAGTTCGGCCACCCCGACCTCGATCAGCTCTGCGCCGCCATCCTCGAAAGCGTCTCGCATGACGAGGGGCAGGGCGGTTCCATCCGTGACGAGCTGGCCGCCGGGCCGTTCGGTCCGCTGCTGGCGCGCCTCGAGGGGCAGATCGAATCCGCCGGTTACTGGCCGGCGACGCCTGCCGCCGCCGATTCCGATGCCAACGAGGGCTGGGTGCAGGCTTTGACCTTGCACCTGCGCCAGCGGACGTTACATAGGGAACTCAAGGACGCCGAGGGTGTGCTCGCGGCCGATCCGAGCGAGGCCAACCTGGCGCGCCTCGTGGATATCCAGACACAGCTTGCCAAGAGCGAGGGTACCGAGGCTTTGATCGACGGGTTCGGAGCCTCATCGGGCCGCGCCGCGCGGGCGTTTTGAGCGCGGGCGGGCGACGCTCCGGGGATTGCCCGACAGGGTTAAGCGTGGCTTAAGACGGGGCGGCTTAAAAGTTGGGGCCGCTTCAACAAGAGCGAATCAGCGGCAAGCTGCTGGTTCATAACGGTTTTCAAGTTTGTCGGGCTTGCTGGCGTTAGTCGCAGTCCGCTGGCGGAGATGGATTGATGGCAACCAAGGTCACGGAAAACGAGGAAGCCCCGGAAGCCCCGGCCGTGGAAGCGCCGGATGGCCCGCTGCTCGATCTTTCCGATGCCGCCGTCAAGAAGATGATCAAGTCCGCCAAGAAGCGCGGCTTTGTCACCTATGACGAGTTGAACGCCGTGATGCCGTCCCAGGAAGTGGGCTCCGAGCAGATCGAGGACGTGCTCGCCATGCTCTCCGAGATGGGCATCAACGTCATCGAGACCGACGAGGTCGAGGAGGCCGACGAGGAGGAAGAAGAGAAGGAGGAGGGGACCGAGGTCGCCGAGCGCCCGTCTTCCGCCGTCGCCACCAAGAGCGCCAAGGAGCCGACCGACCGCACCGACGATCCGGTCCGCATGTATCTGCGCGAGATGGGCTCGGTCGAGCTGCTTTCCCGCGAGGGCGAAATCGCCATCGCCAAGCGCATCGAGGCCGGCCGCGAGACCATGATCGCGGGCCTCTGTGAATCGCCGCTCACCTTCCAGGCCATCATCATCTGGAAGGAGGAGCTCGCCGCCGGCAAGATCCTGCTTCGCGACATCATCGATCTGGAAGCCACCTACGCCGGCCCGGAAGCCAAGAACGCGCCGATCCAGGTGCACGCGCCGCCCGAGGGCGGCCACCAGCAGGGTCGCACCAACCCCTACATCAAGATCCAGCCGCCGACCCCCGTCACCCCGCCGCCGCCATTGGCCGCCGGCGACGACGATGATGAGGTGGCGCAGGAGCGCGCCCGCCTCGCCGCGCAGGAGGAAGAAGACGAGGACGAGTTCGAGAACGCCATGTCGCTCGCCGCGATGGAGGCCGAGCTCAAGCCGAAGGTGGTCGAGACCTTCGACACGGTCGCCGCCGAGTACAAGAAGCTCCGCCGCCTGCAGGATCAGGACGTCGAGCTGAAGCTCGGCAACAAGACGCTGTCGCCCAGCCAGGAGCGCCGCTACAAGAAGCTGAAGGACGAGATCGTCACCGCGGTGAAGTCTCTCTCCCTCAACCAGCACCGCATCGACAGCCTGGTCGAGCAGCTTTACGACATCAACAAGCGCCTGCTCGGCAACGAGGGCCGCCTGTTGCGCCTCGCCGAGAGCCACCGCGTCTCCCGCGAATCCTTCCTCAAGGAATACCAGGGCGCCGAGCTCGATCCGAACTGGATCCGCCGCATCTCGAATCTTTCCGCCAAGGGCTGGAAGGAGTTCGTCGGCAAGGACAAGGAGAAGATCAAGGACCTGCGCCGCGAGATCCAATCGCTGGCCACCGAGACGGGGCTGGAGATCACCGAGTACCGCCGCATCGTCCACATGGTGCAGAAGGGCGAGCGCGAGGCGCGCCAGGCCAAGAAGGAGATGGTCGAGGCGAACCTCCGCCTGGTCATCTCCATCGCCAAGAAATACACCAACCGCGGCCTGCAGTTCCTCGATCTCATCCAGGAAGGCAACATCGGCCTCATGAAGGCCGTCGACAAGTTCGAGTACCGCCGCGGCTACAAGTTCTCGACCTACGCCACCTGGTGGATTCGCCAGGCGATCACGCGCAGCATTGCCGACCAGGCAAGAACCATCCGCATCCCGGTCCACATGATCGAGACGATCAACAAGATCGTGCGCACCAGCCGCCAGATGCTGCACGAGATCGGCCGCGAGCCGACCCCGGAGGAGTTGGCCGAGAAGCTCGCCATGCCGCTGGAAAAGGTGCGCAAGGTCCTCAAGATCGCCAAGGAGCCGATCAGCCTCGAGACGCCGATCGGCGACGAGGAGGACAGCCACCTCGGCGATTTCATCGAGGACAAGAACGCCATCCTGCCGATCGACGCGGCGATCCAGTCGAATCTCCGCGAGACAACCACCCGCGTGCTGGCGTCACTCACGCCGCGCGAGGAGCGCGTGCTGCGCATGCGCTTCGGCATCGGCATGAACACCGACCACACGCTGGAGGAGGTCGGCCAGCAGTTCTCGGTCACACGCGAACGCATCCGCCAGATCGAGGCCAAGGCGCTCAGGAAGCTGAAGCATCCCTCAAGAAGCCGCAAGCTTCGCAGCTTCCTCGACAACTAGCCGAAGCCCCTCGACTTGATCGGGGGGTGAAGCTCCGAGCCGAAGCCGGAAGCTCAGCAGCTTTTTGGAAAATTAGGCGAGGCAATCTAACTCGGTCGAGCTGCGAATTTCCGGTTTGGACGGGACGTCCGGAGCCGGATGCTTGCTGAGCAATTAGACACTCGGTCGCCTCCAATCGCGTGACTGTTGTCTTTCCAAGCCCACCAGCTTTCTCTTCTGCGCGACCGACGGTTGTGGCATCGTCGGTGACATGCAGTTCGTGGCCGACACCCTTGATGACTTGCTTCGAGCGGTTTTGGGAAAGCTCTTACGCGTCCGCAGGACCGTCAGCGCAACGAAAGGAAGAAACGTAGAGCTTACTGGCGTTGCTCTAGAAGTGCGCCAGCCGCGGGCGCGACTGAGTCGAAGCGAGACAAAAGGTACGGTTTTCACCTGCTTGGGCGAGACCCTTTGGTATCTTTCGCGCAAGAACGACGTCGGCTTCATGCAGCATTACATCAGCTACTACGGCAAGTATTCCGATGACGGCAAGACAGTTTATGGCGGATATGGGCCCCGGCTATTTGGGTCTGCCGGCTCCCCAAATCAAATTGGATACATAACGCGCGTTCTCAAACTTCGGCCAAGTACCAGAAAGGCTGTCGTTCAATTATTTGACAAGACGGACGTTCGCCGTCCGTGTGGGCGGCTGAAGGAGCAAGCGCAGACATGGTTTCGTTTCCCCTCCGTCGCGTTCGGCACTCCCCACCCAACCCCCGCGAAATCCCCTTCGAGCCTCACCTTGAACACCCGCCGCTGAGGCTGCCGAAGCGGCCTGAGCGCGACCTGGTCTATGAGCGCCGCGTCGAGGCGGATCGGTTGTGCCTGTGGATGGCGTGCCGCCGCGCGCTCTGCCGCTCCAGCCGCCGTTGCAACGGCACGCTCGCCACCTGCCTCTTTGAGAATCCCGACATCGTCGACCCGATCCTGACATAGCCCAGCGGACGCCGCCGCTGGTTGCGGCGTCGGCTTCTTGCGTCACCCCCTCCCGAAATCGCTCATGCGATTTCGACCTCTCCTCAGGGGTAGGTTTGGCCCCCGGCGCCCCCTACAAAAATCTATTCCCCCTTTCCGGACCCATGAGATGATGCTGATGTTCCTGCCCGTCGAAGGGGCGCCAACCGGTGGCGACCAGTAGGTGGAGCGGGGATGTGGCGTCCTCGCCTAAGCTAGGCGACCCTTGTGGTTGCGGACTGTTTTGATGATCGCCCCCTGAATTGCCCCCATTGCTGGGGGATCGAGAAACCTCGACAAAGCGGCCCCTACTGTGTTACTCCTCCGATCACTCTGAACTCAGTAGAGGAGATTCGCAGACATGCTTCGCTCAATAGAAATCGACTTCGACGTAAACAAGAGCATCGAGATGGAGCGGCGCGGCTTCGAGGAAACTCCGAATGATGTGCTCCGCCGGCTGCTAAGCCTCGGTCCCGCACCCGCTTCACAGCCAATAAATTCGTCGGCGGCTCATGAGGCACATTATGGTGGGTGGGAGGGCGAGGGCGTCGTCCTGCCGAACGGCACCATAGCTCGCATGATCTACAACAAGCGTAGCTACGAGGCGCAAATCAAGGACAGACTGTGGTGGGTGAACGGGCGGTTCTTTGCCTCCCCCTCGGACGCGGCGAGCACGGTGGGAGTCACCAAGAAGGGTGAGATAACCAGCCTGAACGGCTGGCTCTATTGGCAGGTGAAGAGGCCGGGAGACGCAGACTGGATACGCATCGAAGAGCTTCGCAGGCGTGCCCGCCCAACGTCGACGATCACAACAAACAAGACTGCTGAGGAGTTGGGTGTCTAGGCCGTGTTGACGGTTTTCATCCAGAGCTTTGCGGCCGCGATGCACAGCATCGAGAGGAAAGCTCTGGCGGTTTTCTCGTAACGCGTCGCGATGCGGCGGAACTGCTTGAGCCGGTTGACGCAGCGCTCAATGAGGTT
>DATCBY010000047.1:0-8288 GCA_036511595.1 Bauldia sp. | reverse complement strand
AACCTCATTGAGCGCTGCGTCAACCGGCTCAAGCAGTTCCGCCGCATCGCGACGCGTTACGAGAAAACCGCCAGAGCTTTCCTCTCGATGCTGTGCATCGCGGCCGCAAAGCTCTGGATGAAAACCGTCAACACGGCCTAGGCATTCTCTCAAGGCGGGCTTTTCGGAGTGCATCCAATGGATGGGAACGGGCGAATGGCTGAGGCGATGCTGCTCGACGATTCATCGCCGTCCAGCGCGAAGCGGCGCATCAATCTTGAAGCAGCGCAACTTTACGAGGAAGCCCTCCGCAATGGCGAAGCGAGGCTTTCCGCCGACGGCGCCCTTGTGGTCGACACCGGGCAGCACACGGGCCGTTCGCCGCGCGATAAGGTCATCGTTCGGGACCGCGATACCGAAGGGACGATCTGGTGGTCCAACAACGGCTCGATGTCGCGCCCGGTCTTCGAACGCCTGCGCGCCGACGTCGCCGCCTATATGGCGACGCGCGAGCTCTACGTTCAGGAACTGTTCGCCGGCGCCGACGAACGCCATCGCATCCGCGTCGAGGTGACGACCGAGCTCGCCTGGCATTCGCTCTTCATTCGCAATCTTCTCATCCGGCCCCCGGCCGGCGAGGTCGGCGGCGCAGCCGATCTCACGATCATCGACGTGCCCGGCTTCCACGTCGATCCAGCCAGGTATGGCGTGCGCTCGGAGACCGTCATCGCGTGCGATTTCACCAATCGCGTCATCATCATCCTCGGCACCAGCTACGCCGGCGAGATGAAGAAGGCGGTTTTCACTTTCCTCAACTACATCCTGCCGGAGCGTGGCGTGACGCCGATGCATTGCTCGGCGAATGTAGGCGCCGGCGGCGACACCGCCCTTTTCTTCGGCCTCTCCGGCACCGGCAAGACGACGCTCTCCGCCACCACCGATCGCATGCTTGTCGGGGATGACGAACACGGTTGGGGGCCGGAAGGCATTTTCAATTTCGAAGGCGGTTGCTACGCCAAGACGCTGCGCTTGTCGCCCACCGCCGAACCGGAAATCTACGCGGCCAGCCGTCGTTTCGGCACCGTCCTGGAAAACGTCGTCATCGCCGAGAACGGCGTCGCCGACTTTGACGACGATCGCCGCACCGAGAACATGCGGGCCGCCTATCCGCTGCCGTTCATCGCCAATGCTTCGGAGACGGGCATGGCCGGGCACCCGAAGACGTTGGTCATGTTGACCGCCGATGCCTTCGGCGTCATGCCGCCGATCGCGCGCCTGTCGCCCGAGCAGGCGATCTATCATTTCCTATCCGGCTTCACCGCCAAGATCGCCGGAACCGAGAAGGGCGTGAAGGATCCCCAGCCGACGTTCTCCGCCTGCTTCGGCGCCCCCTTCATGCCGCGCCCGGCGGTCGAATACGGCAATCTCCTTCGCCGCATGATCGCCGAGAACGATGTCGACTGCTGGCTGGTCAACACCGGCTGGACGGGCGGCCCCTTCGGCGTCGGTCGCCGCATGCCTATCGCGTGGACGCGCGGGCTGCTCGCCAGCGCGCTTTCCGGCCGCCTCGCCGACGCCCCGTCGCGTCGCGATCGCTACTTCGGCTTCGCGGTTCCGTTGGCCGCAGAGAGCGTCCCCTCCGAGGCGCTCGACCCGCGCGAGACATGGCAGGACAAGGCCGCCTACGAGCGTCAGGCCGATCGTCTCGTCGACATGTTCCGGAAGAATTTCCAGCAGTTCGAAGAGCAGGTCGACGATGCCATCCGCGCCGGCGGTCCGCTGCCCGCCTGAAGCCGACGCCGCCGGCTACCTGGCCGTGGCGTCTATGGTGAGCAAATTGTCGAGGGCCGTCGGATTGGCCTGAAGTCCCTGCAACTCCTCGGCGCTCAGTCCGTCGGGATTCTTCGCGGTGGCGGTTACTTTCATCGATTTGGCGCCGTTGATGAAGGCACCCACCGCGTCGCTGAGGTTCTTGGCGCCGTCCGTGCCGCCGAGCAGCACCAGTATGCCGCCCTGGACGAATCCGGAGATCGCCGTCCTCAGGTCGGCGACGCTCTTGCCCTGCTCCTTCGCGGCGTGTTGCAGCAGGAGATCGGCAAGCCCCGCGTCCTCGACGTCGAGCGTGATCTGCTTCAGCGTCATCCCGAGCGACGCCGCCAAGGCCGTGTCGGTCTCGGTTGCGTAGAGATCCCTGGTCGCCTTGCCGATGAGGACGGTCGCCAGCATGGAGCCCATGTTGGCCCCGCTTAACGACAGCTTGCTCACCTTGATCTGTTGCGACGCTTCGTCCCAATTGGCGGCAAGCTCATAGCCGAGGTCGACCTTGTCGATGCCCAGTGCGCGCAGCTTCTGCACCGTGTCGTCGCCGCTCGTCGGCGGCAGTGCGAAGATGACGTGGGAAGCCGAATTCGAGATGTCAGTCGGAATCCCATTGACGTAGCTCTTCAGGGAGAGATCGAACGCTGCCACCGTCGCGTTGATCCGTTGCCCGGGATTTTTATCGTCGGGAACGTCCATCTTCAGGTTGGCAAACGACCACCCATCGAAGGCCGGGATCAGCTGGCGATAGTGCGCCTCGAACCACGCCGCATCGAGCGTGCCGGAGGCGCTCTTCAACGTGGCGAGCGGCCCCGACAGGTCGAAGCCCTTGAACAGAAGGCTGCCCAAGCTGATTTGCCCGTCGCTGGCGGCGATGGCCAGGTCGCGCATGGCAATCTGCGGATAGACGCCATGGGCGAACGCTCCCATCGTCACGCCGCCGAGATTGACCGCGATCGGCTTGCCGTTGTCGTCGGTGCCCGAGCAGGTGAACCCCGACATCTCGACGGGCGACGTTTCGAACGCATCAAAAAGATCGGCGTAGAAGTTGACGAACTTGGAGATGGTTTCCGGCGACGGGCTCTCGCCTTCGGCTTGCGCCGCGCGGGCAAGCGTCATCAATTCGGTGAACGGCATCTTCAGGGGCCGCGCCTTGAAGCTGGCGGCGGTTACCGGCCCGATCGCGCAGTTGAGCTTGGGCGTCGTCACCGTCCCGCCCTCGACCTTCAGGTTTTCGTAGATGGTCCGCAGTTCGCCCGTCGGCTGCGCCTTGACCAGACCGTAGAACCCGAGCAGCCCGCCAATATCGAAGGTGCCGGTCGACATCTTGCCGAATTTGGCGGCGGCACCGTCGCTGGCGGTCACTTCGCTGCTGGCGACCGACATCGATTGCGCAACGCCGCCGGTGACGTTCGTTGCTTCGATGTCGCGAAACACGACCAGGCCGCGGATGGTCGAGCCGTCAGCCGCCGGCGCCTCGTAGGAGATCCTGAGTTCCGGAATATGGATGCTGTCGGCATGCAGCGCCGCGAGTTCGTCGGCGTGCTTGGGAAGATCGCCCGTGAAGATCGTCTTGAGGACGTCGCCGCTCATGCTGGAGTTCACCGCATCGATCGACGGGATCGTCACCTCGATCTTCGGCGGAACGACCACGGGTGTCGTCGGCGTCGGCGGTGCGGCGAGGGCCGCGATGTCCCCCTTCGCGTCCCACATCTTCCAGTGCTCGAAGAGCACGTCGGACTTGCCGGCGCGGACATTGCCGGAGATCAACCCCGCCTCGCCCTCCGGCCACAGCGCGGTTGCCCGATCGACGGCGACGCCGTTGACGAAATAGAAGATGTTATCGCCGTTCAGCACCGCCTCGATGCGATTGGCGTCATCATGCCGGAAGACTCCGTCGGGCAGTTGCGCATCGGCCGCCCCGTCGAGCCCGAATTCACCGTTCTCGACGTGAAAGGCCGCGTAGGATTCGTCATCGCTGATGATGAAGCCGTGATAGTTGCTGTCGTCCTGGGCCCGCACGACGATGCCGTAGGGGTGGCCGGTCGACTGCGGCTGATCCTGGGCGCCGACCTGGATGACGCCGTCGCCAAAGCTCGTGCCATTGGTGGCGAAGCTCCATGGCTCCGATGTCCCATCGACCGCCATATGATAGCCGCCGTCGGCGTAGCCCGTGTGCCGCGTGTCGCTGTCGCTGACCGTCCATCCGCTGCCGGCGTCGGAAAAATCGTCGCTTGCGTCGGGTGTCTTCCCCGTAATGGCCTTCAGGAGGTCCGCCGCGCCCGTGAAGTCGGCGTCGCCCGCCGGCGCTTCGCCAACGGCCGCCGGCATGGGCGCCGCGGATGAAGACAGTGCTGCCGCCGGTGCGGCGACGAGCATTCCCGCGAGTAAAGCACCAGACAGGGCCAACGCGGCGCGCAGCGGGGAGCGGATCGACATCGTGTTTCCTTTCCAGACGGCCCTGCTCTGGAGGCCGTGAATGCACAGGGGAGCGCGATGTGGCGGCTGCGATAGATCTATCGGAACGATGGGTTCCGATACCATCCGAAAGAAAACGACGACCTATTCCAATTATGAATAGACAAGTCCGAGCCTCCGTCAATCGGCTTGCCTGTGACGTAGAACACCTGAAAAGCCGTTGTCCCGAAGGCAGGCGGTGGGAAGCCGGGCTTCTCACCGGCCGTGATTTGCGCGATAGCTTGACGTCAAACTGCGCAATCCCATTTTGGCACGACGGGGAACAGCCAACCTTGCCTGAATTCACTGCAGACGGCGTGAACACGACGATCAGTCGCCGGTCGGTTCACGACCTCATCGATCGCCTAGTGGATTTTGTCCAGGCAAAGGGGGCCACGGTTTACGCCCGTATCGATCACGCGGCCAACGCGGCGTCCGTTGGGCTGAAGCTGCGTCCGACCGAACTTCTGATATTCGGCAACCCCGCGGTCGGCACCGTCCTGATGCAGGAGCAGCAGGAAATCGGCCTCGATCTCCCGCTGAAAGTGCTTGCCTGGGAGGACGAGAATGGCGAGGTCTGGCTGACCTACGATGACGATGAGTGGTTGGCCAACCGTCACCGCCTCGGGTCGAGGCACTCGGCCGCGCTTCAGGGCATCGAGACATTCATGGCGAGCGTCGCGCGGGCGGCAACGGACGGCTGAGGCCGCGACCGCTGTTCCAAAAGTTGTTGAAATCTGGCGCACCCGACAGGAGTCGAACCTGTGACCTCTGCCTTCGGAGGGCAGGAAACGGCATTATCCGGGGTTGTCCGGGAATAGCCGGAGTTGCATGAAACCGTTGCAAATCATGGGTTCTGTGATACCACGTTAGCCAGCGTTACCCGGAGACTCCCTCATCGGTGATGACCGGGTGATGACCAAAACCGGCGGCGCGGCACCATGGTCAAGGCGGCAAACGTTGCGAAGTTGACCAAGCGCGTGGTCGACGCGGCTCCGGTCGACAAGAATCGCCGCTACGTCATTTGGGATGCGGATTTGGCGGGGTTCGGTCTCCGGGTGGAGCCCAGCGGCCGGAAGACATTCGTCGCGCGCTACAGGGCCGGCGGAGGGCGTTCCGGTGTCCTTCGACAGGAAACGATCGGTCGCCTCGGCACCCTGACGCCCGACCAGGCGCGGGCGAAAGCGAAAAAGACCCTCGGCGCCGCAGCGAGTGGGGGTGACCCGGTCGGGGCAGTACAAGCCGCCCGCCAGAAGGGCATCACCGTCGCCGAGATCTGCGATTGGTACCTGAAAGAGACCGGCGCCGGACGGCTATTGGGCCGCAAGGGCAGGCCAATCAAGGCAAGCACCCTTTCGACCGACCGGATGCGCATCAACGCTCACGTCGTACCCCTGCTCGGTTCGAAATCGGTCCAGTCGCTTGGCCTTAGGGACATCGAGCAGATGCAGGCCGACATCGCCGCCGGCAAAACGTCGGCCAAGACGCCCAAATCAGGCAAGCGGAAGCGCGGGGGGATTGCCAGCGGAGGAGCGGGCACGGCGGGACGCACACTCGGCATGTTGAGGACGATTTTCGAGCACGCCGTCCGGCGAGGGATGGTCACTGTCAATCCCGCAAAGGGCGCTCGCAAGTTCGCCGACGGGAAGCGCAAGAAACGTCTCAGCCTCGATGAGATCCGGAAGTTCGGAGCCGCGATGCGAACCGCCGCGGCCGACGGGGAAAATCCCACCGCGCTCGCGGCCATTCGCTTGATCCTTTTGACCGGCTTCCGACGCAGCGAAGCCTTGGGCATCCGTCGAGAGTGGGTGATGCCTGGCGGCGGCGTCGATTTCCCGGACACGAAATCAGGCCCTCAAGCCCGTCCGATCGGCCGTGCGGCGATGAAGTTGCTCAATGCGAGGCTGCGAAAAAGCAACGAAGCCTGGGCCTTCCCTGGGGATCGGGGCGATGGTCACTTCGTCGGCCTGCCGAAGGCACTCGCCAGGGTTTCTGCACTTGCCGGACCGACCGGCATCACCGCTCATGTCCTCAGGCACACCTTCGCCTCGGTAGCCGCCGAGCTCGGTTACAGCGAGCTCGTCATCGCCGGCTTGCTCGGCCACAGCGCCGGCAGCGTGACCTCAGGCTATGTGCATCTCGATGCTGCGCTTGTGACAGCGGCCGACCGCGTGTCGGCTACGATCGCCGATGCACTCGACGGCAAGGCCGGCGCCAAAGTCATTCCGCTGCGCGCCGAGGTCCGCTGAGCAGCTTCAACAAACGCGCGGGGATAGGGTCGCTCCCGACAAGCCGGATGCGCCTCCGGTTTCCTCGCGCTAGCAAGGTGCGGCGTTGTGAGGTGCGCGATGAAGAAAGATGTTCGTGGATCTGGCCACAGAGCTCAGTGGGCGGGGGACCTTCGCAACTCCGCCATGGTGCTCGTGAATCGGTTGGTCACTCTCTACGAAGAGACCAACCCGGAAGGTGGAGAGGCAGCGGCAGCGAACAAGAATGATCGCGCGAACGAGGCCCTGGCCGAGGCCGGTGACTTAGTGCGCAAACTGGTTGGCTGGGCGATCGATCATCAAGTCGGCCTGGCAGCTGCGAGCCGGCCCTTCGCGGGTAATATCACAGAGCCCTATGACAACGCAGTGTTAGAGGCTGACGACCATCGACACGAGCTCATGGGAGCGCGGATGTGGTTCTCTCAGGACATTCCCGTACCCATTCAGCGGCAAGCTCTCCTGAACGCTCTTTTCGCAAACGTGGGCGCGATACCGATGTTTCTAAACTTTGCTCTGCGGGACGCCATTACGGGCCTTCAATACGGCGACGTTGCCCCACTCTTGGCTCCAGACAAGGCGTATCGGCGCTATGGCCGCGAGCAGGTGAATCTCCAACTAGCCGCGCTGGGCTTTATCTCATATCGCGTTGGTCTGGGTCAGCGCGTCGGGGACGCCACCGAGGATGTAGCACGCAACTATTCCGTTAGTCCCGACGCGGTTAGAAGCTGGAGGCGACGCGTCGCAAATGATTTAGGGGAGGCAAAAGTAACCCGAGCAAAAGACTCCGCACGGCAAACAGGCCGGCGCAGGCGCGCGCTCCCGAATGCGATGGCTGGCGGATCTGAAATCTCTTCCAGTAAAATGGAGACGTGGGAAAAGAAATATGGCGACGTTGCACTGCAAGAAGCTGGCAGGCGATTCCAAACTCTCACCAGAGAGAAGCGGGGGGCATGACCGACCTCGGAAAGGGACGGCGGCTCTCTGACTCGCAGAAGTGTTAAGTGAACATAGGCTCTTCACATCATTCTCGTGGTGCGAAGACACCGTCAATACGCACCGCGAATAGCCTTACGAAATAATGCTTTGTCGGCCATGCCCGCGCTGTAGCGGGTCTACACGGAGCCGACATCAATGACATCGTTGCACGAAGAAATAAGGAACAGCGAAGCGTCCCCGCATGCGGTCGACGTGACCCGCGCCGCTCAATACCTCGGGGTTTCCGCGTCCTATCTCAACCGCCTGCGCACGACTGGCGGCGGACCAACTTTCATCAAGATAGGCAGCCGAGTCACCTATCGCCCGGCTGATCTTGACGGCTGGCAGGCGCAGCACGCTTGCACCTCAACCTCCGACGATCGGAGGTGATCAATGCGCCATAAAAGGAAACCGCCCCGGGTGGTGACCGGAGCGGCTCTAGAAGGAATTTGCTCTTCAACAAGCGCCCTCACAAATAACCAAAGAGCCTGTCGTCTTCAAGCCGATTTCGGGCCTGCGGCTAGCCTCGACCCACTGCGGACCGACTTCGTGCCGATCGGTGTGGTCGCCCACATCGCGGTTGAGCGGTTGGCGCTCGCGATGGCGGAGGTAGCAGCATGAGCGGCCGTCGATCCCGCGACAAGGGCGCCAGAGGCGAGCGCGAGGTGGTTCGCATCCTGCAGGACTGCGGCTTCGCAGCGGAGCGAGTGCCGTTAAGCGGTGCAGCCGGCGGCAGGTACGTCGGCGACGTTTCAGTGCCAGTTCTCGGCGATGATTGGATCATCGAGGTCA
>DATCBY010000046.1:0-11392 GCA_036511595.1 Bauldia sp. | reverse complement strand
GACCTTCTGCTGGTTGCCGCCGGAGAGATTGCCGACCGACTGGCCGAGGGAGGGAGCCCGCACTTCGAGTTTCCGCACGAACGGCTGCACGGCACTGATTTCGCTGCGTGGCGCAATGAGGCCGAGGGCGCCGGCGAGGCGCTGCCAGATGGTGATGGCGACGTTGTCCTTGATCGAATGCATGAGGATGAGGCCCTCCTGCTTGCGATCCTCGCTGATGTAGCCGAGACGGTACTTGCCGAGCGCCTCGTGTACATCGCGGATACGCGCCGGCGTCCCCCGGATGCGGAGTTCGCCGGCGGTCATCTCGGCGCCGCCGAGGACCGCGCGGGCGAGTTCGCTCCGCCCCGCGCCGACGAGACCGTAAAGACCGAGGATCTCACCTCGACGCAGGGACAAATCAACATCGCGATGGCCGAGCGAGGTGGCGAGGCCACGCATCTCGAGCACGACCTCGCTGGCGTCGACGGTGCGCTTGCCGAGGCGAGCGACGCGCTCCTCGCGGCCGATCATGAGGGAAACCAGCCTTTGCCGGCTCATCGTCGCCATCGGCTCGTCGGCCGCCGCGATCTTGCCGTCGCGGAGCACCGTCACCCGGTCGGCGAGCGCAAAGACCTCCTCCAGCTTGTGGCTGACGAAGACGATGGCGACTCCGTCGTCCCGCAGCTTGCGAAGCAGCGTGAACAGCGCCGCCGTCTCGTGCTCGGTGATCGAGGCGGTCGGCTCGTCCATGAGCAGAATCTTCGCTTCCAGCGACAACGCCTTGGCGATCTCAACGATCTGCATCTGCGCGACCGAGAGGGTGCGCACCTCGACGCGCGTGTCGATGCCGCGGTCGAGCATGTCGAGGAAGCGGCGCGCTTCGTGGTCGATGGTGGCGTAGTCGACGAGGCCGTGCCTGGTCGGCAGGCGCTCGATGAGGATGTTCTCGCCGACTGAGAAACGCGGGATGAGGTTGCGCTCCTGATGCACGGCCCCGATGCCGGCGGCGAGGGCATCCCGCGGAGCGCCGAATTCGACCGGCTTGCCGTCGAGGAGCACGCGACCGGCATCAGGCCGGTGGACGCCGGTAATGATCTTAATGAGCGTCGACTTGCCGGCGCCGTTCTCGCCCATCAGCGCATGGATCTCGCCACTCTTCAGCGTCAGTGAAACGCCATCGAGTGCGCGGACGCCGGGGAAAGACTTGGTGACCGATTCGACGGCGAGGTTCATCCGCCGGTCCCCGTCCGAATGGCGCGCCAGCGGTTCAGCCAAACCGCGGCGAGGATGAGCGCGCCGAGGAGGAACTGGACCCAGTAGGGATCGACCTTCGCCAGCACCATGCCATTCTGGATGAGCGCGATCAGAACCACGGCGAACATGGTGCCGAGTACCGACACGTATCCGCCGGTAAGCGCGGCGCCGCCGATGATCGGGGCGGCGAAGGAAAGCAGGAGCCAGTCGGCGCCGATCGTCGGCTGGGCTGAGCCGAGCTGCGCGACGGCAAGAACCGCGGCGATGGCGGCCAGCGTGCCGGAGAGAACATGCGCCAGCACGACCGTGCGGCCGCGCGGAATGCCGGAAAGCTCCGCGGCCTGCGCGTTGCCGCCGAAGGCCAGGATCTGCCGGCCGGGAACGGTGCGCGAGAAGAAGAGGCCGAGGAGCGCGGCTACAATCAGTGGCGCGACCAAGAGCGCGGGGATCGCCCCGAAATGCTGGTCGCCGAAGGCAACCAGCGCCGGAGGCATCTTGTAGAACGGGATCGACTCGGTAATACCGAAGTCGATGCCGGTGAAGGCCGAGGCGGTCGCCAGCGTGATGATGAAGCCATTGATGCCGGTGCGCACGGTGAGAACGCCGTTGAGCAATCCCCCGGCCGCGCCGATGAGGAGCGCCAGCGGAACGGCCACGACGATCGGCACGCCGTAGACCTCCATCATGCCGCCGAAGGCGATGGCGACGAGCCCGCCAAGCGCGCCGACGGCGATGTTCATCTGGCCGACGCCGAGCGTGACCATCTGGGCGAAGCCGACGAGCAGGCTGACGCACAGGCTCCGCAGCAGGACGTAGATGTTGAACTCGGAAAGGAAGTTCGGCGAGACCAGCGCCAGCGCCACAGAGCCGATCACGATCGCCGCAAGCAGGCCGGACCACTCGACGAGCAGGAGGCTGCGAAGCACTTTCATGGACGGGCGATCTTCTGGCGCTCGACGTAGAGCCCGCGGTAGCGATCGACGAGAACCGCGAAGAGAAGGATCAGGCCAAGGAAAAGCTGCAGCCAGAACGTGCCGATCTGGAGGACGAGGAGGCCGCTTCTGATCGTGGAGACCAGGAGCGCGCCGAGCACGGTTCCGATGACCGAGACGAAGCCGCCGGAAAGCAGCGTTCCGCCGAGAACGGGCCCAAGGAACGATGGCAGCAGCCAATCCTCGCCGCCGACCGCCGGCATGGCGGCGCCGAGGCGGGCGACGACAAGCAGCCCGGCCACGGCCGCGAGGACGCCGGACAGGGTGTGGGCGATGACGATGACCCGGCCGGTCGGCACTGCGGACATGGCAGCCGCGCGCGTATTGGCGCCGGCGGCGAGGATCTGCTTGCCAAGCACCGAGTAGCGAAAAAGAATGAAAAGCGCGACGCCGAGAGCGAGCGCGATGAGCAGCATCGGTGAGACGAAGCCGAGCTTCATCCTGCCGAATGCCCCGACCGAGAACGGAAGTGCGTTCAGTGGCACCGCCCGCGTCAGGATCAGCATTCCGCCGGAGAACAGGTTGGCGCTCGCCAGCGTGATGATAAAGGAATTGACGCCGGTGCGGACGATGGCGAAGCCGTTCAGCCAGCCGAGCGCGCCGCCGAGGGCAAGCGAACCGATGACCGCCACCCAGACCGGCAGCCCGAGCGTCTGCATGAGGTAGCCGCTGGTCATCACGGCGCATACTCCGATCGACCCGACCGCGAGATTCATGCCGCCGGTCGCAAGCACCACCATCTGCGAGAAGCCGATGATAATGTCGACGGCCAGCGCCCGGCCGAGGTTGAAGATGTTGAAGGACGAGAGAAAGCCGGGCGCGTGGAAGGAGAAGACCGCCCAGAACACCAAGATGATCACAGCCAGCCCGAACTGGCCGGAGAGCGCGCCGATCTTGAATCGCCTCGCGGCAGGCGCCTCGCTGATGGCTTCTTCGCTCATGACAAGAGGTCCGCGGCATCGGATGCACTGCGTCGTCCGGTCATCTCCCACGACGACAGCGGCAGCGGCACTCTGGAGCGCCGGGCGGCGCTCCAGATCAATCTACCACGCGGGCAGTTACTTGCAGTCGAGATAGGTCGCCTTGAACTTGCTCTGCAAGTCCGCAGTCAGCTTCTTCAGATCGTCCTTGTAGGTCGTCAGGTTCGCGGTGTTGATGACCAATGTGCCGGAGTCGATGAAGTGCGCGGTCTGCGGAGTCTTCACCCACGGCGCGTCGGCCTTGACAGTGCAGCCGCCGCTGGCGAGCAGGTCCAGAGCGTAGGCGCCGACGTAGCCTTGACCGTAGGGATTCTGCGCCATCGTGCCGGCGACGAAGCCGTCCTTGATGGCGCCGAGCACGATCGGATCGTCATCGATGCCGATGAACTTGATGCGCTTATCGCCAAGCGTGCGCAGCGACTTGGAGGCGACCACCGAAGGGATGTAAGCGGTGGCGATCATGCCATCGATCTTATCCTTCTGGGCGGCAAGCAGCGCGTTGATTTTCTGATCGGCGGCTTCCTGCGCATCAGTGTCGGCGACGGTCTGGAGCAGCTTCACCGCGCCGCCGGTCTCGTCGACCGCCTTCTGAACCGCGCTCTCGCGCAGCGTAGTGTTCGGATCGACCAGCAGGCCGGCGATATGGACGATATTGCCCTTGCCGCCCATCGCCGTGATAAGCTCCTTGGTGCCGAGGTAGGCGGAGTGGTAGACGTCGGTGCCGAGGCAGAAGGCCATGTCGGTCGGGTCCTGCGCACAGCCGGCAAGCGCCGCCGATACCAGTCCGTTACCCTTCAATTCCGACACGGTCGAATTGATGCCGACGGCGTCGCCGGGGAAAATGCCGAAAGCCTTGTAGCCCTGGGCGGCGAGGCTATCGATCAGTTCAGTCTGCAGGTTGAGCTTCCAATCGCTCGGCACCTTGAAGTCGACCGCGGCAATGCCGAAGTCCTTCTTGGCGTCGGCCGCGGCCTGTTCCCACGGCGCGAAATATGGGTGCGGCCCACCCGGAATGAGCGCGATCTTGTTGTCCGAGGCCGAGGCGCCGACGGTTCCCAGCACGACAGCCACCGCCGCCACGGTGGCGCGCAGAATCAATGAACGCGTGAACGTCCCGTTCGATTTCATCCGATTCCTCCCGAGGTCTCAATGTCGTTGCGGCCGGACTTCCAGCCGATCCATCGATCGAAAGAACACTATCATGAATGAATATTGAGTGTACTATGCGTTTGCCGGTCAGTTCACCCCCACCAACGGCACTATGCGGGTTCTGCGGCTGTGCTTCAAGGAAGCTCGTTGCCACGCTGGCTTTGATGGCAAAGTTGACGCTCTGCGGGAATACGCCAGCACCTCGCAGCGGCGAAGAGCGCCCGAACTACGGGTTCGCTAGGAAATGGGCATCGTACCGAGATAACTGGGACTCTCTCGAAAGCGCCGACTAAACGCTCCGGTGTCGTAGCCTACGTCATCGAACTCATATTGCGGCTGCACGGCAGCTGGGCCAGGTCGCTCCCAGCGAAGAAATTCCCGGACCGTTCTCCGGACAGCATGGCCAACACCTTCGGCCTCAACATGCACCTGCACGCGGTTCGCCGCGCCAAGGTGGAAGGCCGCACCGGCACCGTGTTCTACGGCAAGGGTGGCAAGTGAGGTCGCCGTGAAAACGCTGTGCACTTCAACCGAAGGCCCGGCCTTCAACGAGGTCCTCCGCATCATTCTGCAGGAGCCTCCCGTATTTCTGGCTCTTCGCGATATAGTTGAGGGGATCACACACTTTCATCGGGCGCCTACTAATAATGCGCGCGCGATAGAGAGTTTGCGTCACATGATGGCCCCCGCCGCGAACACAGACGTTTAAGTCAGCAAGAGCGCACTTGGGATCTAGACGGGCAGACAAGACTGCTGACCGTCGTCGACCATCAGGCGAAGCGCGCGCCAAGGCCTCCGTCCACGCGCCAGTTTGTGCCGGTGACGAAGGACGCCTCGTTTGACAGCAAGAAGACAACGCAGTTGGCGACCTCCATCGGCGTTGCCATGCGCCCCATCGGGTGAACCGCAAGGACTTCCATCCGCTTGCTCGGCTGGTTGCGGGCGAACCAGTCCTTGACCAACTGTGTCTCTGTGTAGCCGGGGCTTAGTGCATTGACGCGGACCTGTCTCGATCCGACCTCCAGAGCGAGGCTGCGGGTGAGACCGACCAGACCGGATTTGGCCGCGGCGTAAGGGAACATGCCGGGATAAGTCATGTCGGCGTGTAGCGACGCGATATTGACGATTGAGCCATACTCGGCGGCGAGCATCGCCGGCAGCACCGCGCGGCTGCACAGCCACGCCGATTTCAAGTCTACAGCGAACACATCGTCCCATTGCGATTCGGTCATGGCGACCGGATCCGCGTAGGTATTCCGGCCAGCGTTGTTCACCAGGCCGCTAACCTTGCCAAGGGCGGCGACGGCGGCATCGTGCACGCGGCTGATGCTCTCGGCGGAGCGTACGTCGCCGCTGCCGAAGAAGAGGCGGTCCGGTCTGGCGCCAAGTTTGCGGACGAGCGCCGTCCCGCCGGCCTCGTCGATGTCGATGAAGGAAACGCGGGCTTCTTCGGTCAGGCTCTTCTCGACAATCGCCGCGCCGATACCATTGCTGCCGCCGGTGATCAGAATGTGCTCGCCGGCTAGGCGACCCGCCATCGGAGTTCTCCTCAACGCCTTAGCGGCCGCCGATCGATTGGCGGCGGACGCGGCGCTCGATGATCGTCTGCAGGACCACGGAAACAACGATCACGAGACCGAAACAGAGCTGCGTGTAGAACGCATTGATTCCGGCGGAGACGATTCCGGCATTGATGGCCCCGATGATGTACGAGGCGACCAGCGTGCCGACGATGCTGCCGGTGCCGCCGAATACCGACGTGCCCCCCAGAAACACCGATGCGATGCTGTTGAGCAGGAAGCCGTCGCCGGTAGTCGGCCAGAAATAGTAGCCGACGAACGAGGTCATCAGGCCCGCGAACACCGCCATCACGCCAACCAGCATGAAGGCCAGCGTCTTCACCCGCACCGCATTGACGCCCATCAGCCGGGCGCTGGTCGGATTGTCGCCGACGAGGAACACGTGCGCGCCGAAGCGCGTGCGGTTGAGCGTCACCCAGAGCACGAAGGCCAGCAGCACCGTCCACAACGTCTCGATCGGCACGCCGAACGGATGCGACGTGAAGACCGCGGTCAGCACCGGGTACTTGTCGGGCGTTAGCGGCACGCCTGTGCCGTTCATCAGCACGAGCTCGATGCCGCGGTAGAGGAACTGCGTGCCGATGGTGATAACCAGTGAGGGAATGTTGAGCCGCGAGACTAGCGCGCCGTTGACCCAGCCGCAGCCGGCCCCGGTGGCGAAACCGCCGAGAAGCGCCAGCCACTGCGGCACGTCCGCCTTGACCAGCAAGCAGAAGACCGCCGTGCCGAGCGCCATGATCGAGGGAAACGACAGGTCGATCTCGCCGGTGATGACCACGAAGGTGAGCGCCAGCGCAATCAGGCCGAAGAGCGGCGTGGTCTCGGCGAACGCCTTGTAAATGTCGACGTCGAGGAAGACCAACGGAGCGGCGATGACGAACCCCGCCCACATGGCGAGCCCGACGCCGATGATGCCGATCTGCGAACCGTAGCGGCGCAGGAACGAGGGCGGCGCAACCCGGTTGTCGCGCGCCGGGGAGATCGCCTCGCTGGTCATGACGCGGCTTCGTCCATCGATCCCGAACGCGCCACGCGGTAGAGGCGCGCGATCAGATCGTCCATCGAAATCTCGCTCTTGCTGAACACGCCGGCCACGCGGCCGCGATCGAGCACGTAGAGACGATCGACCACCGGATAGACGTGGAAGATGTTGTGGTCGATGAAGATCGCCGACTTGCCCGCCTTCTTGATGCCCTCGACGAAATCGAGCGCCTTGCGGGTTTCGGTGAGCGACAGGCCCATGGTCGGCTCGTCGAGCACGACGAGTTCGGCGTCGAAGTAGAGAGCGCGGGTGATGGCGACCCCCTGCTTCTCGCCGCCCGACATGGTCATCACCACGTTGTCGGGATGGACGGCGGCCGAGGTGAAGCCCATGTGCTCGCTCATCAGGCGGGCCGATTCGTCCCGCATCCGCTTGACGTCGAGCAGCCCCCATTTGGTGCGCGGCTCGCGCCCCATGAACATGTTGCGCCAGATCGGCTGCTTCTCGCTGAGCGCCCGCTCCTGGTAGACCGTCTCGATGCCGAGCTCGCGGGCGCGGGCCACCGACCAGTCCTTGATCAGTTTGCCCTTGAAGAAGATCTGGCCGCCGGCATCGGGGCGGTGATAGCCCATGATCGTCTTGACCAGCGTCGACTTGCCGGCACCATTGTCGCCGAGCAGTCCGACGATCTCGCCGGGATAGACCTTGAAGTTGATACCCGAAAGCGAGCGCACCTCGCCGAAGGTCTTCGAGACGCCGCGTAGTTCGATGACCGGAACTTTGCCGGCCTCCTTTTTTTCGTCCGCCATTTTCGTATCCGTCGCGCAAGGAAGCGGGGCCCGCGAAGGCCCCGCCGTTATCGTAACCCTTCCGTTCGCTGCCTAGCGGATCTCGACCGCCGCCAGTGGCGCCACCGCATCGACGTTCGTCTTGTCAACAAAGGCGCCTGCGGTGTTGATGTCGAGACCCGAGAAGCCGTACTTCTTGGTCAGGCAGATGTTGAGGATCGGAATGTAGCCCTGCAGGAAGGGCTGCTGGTCGATGACCAGGCTCTGGTAGCCGTCCTTGATTGCCTGGGCAGTATTCGGCGACATGTCGAACCCGGCGAAGAACACCTTGCCGGGCTCGATCGAGGCGGCCTTGGCGTAGACGCCGACGTTGGAGGTCAACCCGCCGTGGTCGGTGACCACGATCTTGATGCCCGGGTTCGCCTTCATCACGCCGACGAAGGTCGCGGTGCCGGCGTTCGGATCGGCGTTGGTCGCCGAGTCGATCTCCTGGTAGATCACCTTCGCGCCCGCCTTGGTAAACGCGTCGATCACGCCGACAGTACGCTGGCCGCGATCGCCACCCTGGCCCTTGAGGCCCCAGACGAACACCTGATCGCCGCTGGCGAGGTTTGCCCGCTTTACCGCTTCCGCGCCGAGCGCAAAGCCGGCGGCGTAGTTCGGAGCGCCGACGTAGCCGAAGCCGTTCGCCGAATACTTCTTCTGCGCGGCCGGCAGCGATGTGTTCAGGCTGGTGAAGATCGTGCCCTGCGCATAGGCCTGATCGACCAGCGGGTCGGTGGCGTCATCGCCGCCGAAGCCGTAGGTGGCGATGCCGTCCACCTTGGTCGCGATCGCCTGCTTGATTTGGGTCAGCATCATGTTCGGATCCCAGTTCGAGAAGTAGTAGGTGACCGTCGGACCCAGATCGAGTTCGGCTTGCTTGAAGCCGTTATAAACGTTGTTGGCGAACACGCCGCCCTGCGGGCCGCCCGGGAACGCCGCGATCTTGACGCCCGAACACCACTTCGCAACCGGGTCGGCAGCCAGCGCCGCGGTTATGCCGCCGACCGTCAAAGCCGCAGCGGCTGCCGAGACCAGTACCGCCGTCTTCAGGAATCTCTTCTCCATGAATTCCTCCCCTTGCACTTGAGCTTGTCGCTCGATGGGGGAACGTAGGGGAATCAGATATCTGTGTAAAGCTGGGTGGGCCCCTTGGCGCCGCAATCGCCAGCCGGGCCCGTTGCCGCCGCGCCCTTCGGCCGGCTGATCCGATTGGCATCCCGCTCCATATCGCACGGTGACGGTTGATCCGCGAGGGGGGTGGCGACGCTGCCTTGCAACATCGTCGGCGTGCCCGCTGCAACGCCGTCTGGCAAGAACTTGAGGTCGGTTGACTCAACAAACGTATCTGATATCTCCGACGGGATGCGTCCGGCCGGTTCCCCCCGATCCAGTCCTCTCCCCGCCGTCGACCGCGTCGTCGCCGGGCTGACTGAGATGGTCTTTGGCGAGCTCACCCCCGGCGCCCAGTTGCCGAGCGAAGCCGACCTCGCAACCGCCTATTCGGTCAGCCGATTGACGGTCCGCGAGGCGGTCAAGGTCCTCGCCGGCCGCGGTCTGCTTGAGCTTGCGCGCGGCCGTCGCGCCGTGGTGCGCGAGCCTGACGGTTCCACTTTCGGCGACTTCCTCGGCGCCGTCATGAAGCACGACCCGAAGGGCCTGTTCGACCTGATCGAGGTGCGCCAGGCCCTCGAGATCCATTCCGCCCAGCTCTCCGCCAAGCGCAAGAACCGCGCCGGCATCGCAGCCATCGAGGCCGCCCTGCAGGGCATGCGCGAAACGGCCGCCGAGATGGGACACCGCTGGGACAGCGCCACCGAGGACCGCTTTCACGAATACGACGTCGGCTTCCACGAAGCGCTGGCATTGTCGAGCGGCAACCGTCTGCTCGCCTATCTGCTGGAGGCAATGGCGGCACCGCTGCGCGCGTCGTTCCACCTCTCGATGCAGGGACACCAACTGCGCGCTCGGACGCCCGACGAGACGATTGCCGCCCACGAGCGTATCTTCGAGTGCGTCAAGGCCGGCGACGGACGCGGCGCAGCGCAGGCGATGCGACTCCACTTGCGTGAATCGGAACGCGACATCCGTGCCGCGCAGAATGCCCGCCTCAACGGCGACAATATTCTCGCGCCCAAGGGTTGAGCATGAAGATTACCGCGATCAGGACGACCGTCGTCAACGCCGAGATGCGCAACTGGATCTTCGTCAAGGTCGAGACCGACGTCGCCGGGCTCCACGGCTGGGGCGAAGCGACACTAGAATGGAAGACGCGCGCTGTAGTCGGCGCTATCGATGATATCGCCCCGTTGATGATCGGCCGCGATCCGCGCGACATCGAGCAGGCGGTCCGCGTCATGCACAAGCACGGCTTCTGGCGCATGGGTGTTATCGGCGCCACGGCGATATCCGGCATCGAAGTTGCCTTGTGGGACATCCTTGGCAAGGATCTCGGCGCGCCCGTCTGGCGCCTTCTCGGCGGCAAGACGCGTGAGCGGGTCCCTGTCTACACGCACCTCGGTCTCGGCGACATGCGCGCCGTGTACGAGACGATGCAGCCGGAGGATCTTGCCGCACGCGCGGCAGAAGTCATCGAGCGCGGTTACCGTGCGCTGAAGGTCGTCTTCATTCCCTACACGCACTACACCGCGACGCTGCGCGGGGTCGATCACGTGGGCAAGCTTATGCAGGCGCTTCGTGAGGCGGTCGGCGACGATGTCGAAATCATGGTGGATTTCCACGGACGGCCAGCGTCTGCCGCGGCCGCCCTCGACTATATCCGCGCCCTTGCTCCGGGACGGCCGCTGTTCGTCGAGGAGCCAGTGCCCCCTGGTGACCCGCATCTCATGAAGGCTGTGGTCGAATGCTCACCGGTAGCCATCGCCACCGGCGAGCGCCTTATCGGACGCGGTGAATTCGAGCCTCTCTTTCGAATGAACGCCGTCCACATCGCGCAGCCCGACATCGCTCACACCGGCGGACTGGCCGAGGCACGCAAGATCGCCGCTGCAGCAGAGACCGCCGGCGTCGGCATCGCCCCACACAATCCGCTCGGGCCACTGGCTGGCGTTGCGGCGCTCCACTTCGATATCGCCACGCCGAACTTCGTCATCCAGGAGGAGATGAGCGGGTCGGTCCCTTGGTATGGGGAGGTCGCCGATACGCCGATCCGGATGGTCGACGGTGCTTGGCAGATTCCTGAAGAACCGGGCCTGGGTGTGGAAGTGAATGAGATCGCCGCGGGGAAACATCCCTTCAAGCAGGAGGTGTTCCACTCAAGTCAGGCGGTGATGGCCGACGGCACTGTCGTTGATTGGTAAGAGAAACAGGTTGCGGTCTCGAACTGGCGAACGCGCGTGAACGCGCTCGAATGTCTCGCCCACCTTCGATCTAATACGACGCCGACTTTGTGGCGCTCGCAACGCTGCCGGGTTCACTTCATGCGGAATGCCCTGGCGCATGTGCCGAAGGGACAGCACACGGTCGTCGCCGCAGCCATACAGCAAGCCTTCATCCAGCCCGATCGCGAGGGTGCTGGCCAGACATGGCGTCACGTCGCCGATCAGCTCCGAGCCCGCTGGCCAAAACTCGCCGCGCTGATGGATGAGGCCGAACACGACGTCCTCGCCTACATCGCCTTCCC